>NZ_QYRT01000028.1 GCF_004923255.1 Subtercola vilae
CAGCAGGAGTGTCGGTTTCGAACTGGGGGCGCACCCTCGGGGACTGCAACGCTTCCAACAACGCCCGCAAACTGCCTGCTTGCAGGGGTGGGAGGAGGGCGATCATTTTGGTCATCCCATCACCCTGAGCCGTGAACCTCACATACCGTTTCGACTGCAACACCCGGTCAGTGGGTTCCACACCGTCAGGGTCAAGATGCGCCCGCACCCGCGACGCCAGCAAACCGATATCGTCCGCGGAGTACCGGAACCCACCCGAGATGTTCCGTGCAGCGTCGACCAACGCTTTTTCGGCGTCACGGATCTCCTGGGTGAACCCCAACTGGGCTGCGACGTCGGTCAGGTTACGAACGATCTGCGCCGCCGCATCCACACCCAAACTGCCATCCGTCAGGCCCTGCTCGACGTGCGGGAAGTTCGACGGGATCACCACCCCATTGATCGACACCCCCGACCTGACACTCTTACCGAGCTTCAGCCAGCTGCTCGCGGTATGCCCTGCCCCACCCGTCACCGCCGCCACCAGCTTCGGTACCGTCGTGAAATTCTGTGCCCGAGACAGCGACCCATCCCCCAACTCCGCCCGGGACCTCTCAGCCACCTCCCCCGCCAACCGCACACGCAACCCGTCCACTAACCGGCCCAGCTTCTCCGCATCTGCGATCCGCGACAACAATGCTTCATCGGCAAGCCCGAAGGGCGCGGCAGCCCCACACCACCCCGCCACAACACCAACCACCTCATCAAAGGCAGCCCCGTCAGCAGCAGGCGAAGTGGTGGGCGATTCATTCATGACCCAAGTCAACCACCAACCACTGACATTCACTCAACAAATCAGGCCCATAACGACCCCCACCAGAAAAGAATCTCAAAAAACTTTTTCGCCCCTAGAGCCAACCGCGCTTCTTGAACGCGAAGTACAGCGCCACGCCCGATCCGAGCATCAACGCCAACGCAAACGGGTACCCGAGAAACCACTTCAGTTCGGGCATGTTTGTGAAGTTCATCCCGTAGATCGCTGCCACCAGTGTGGGAGCAAACAGCACCGCAGCCCACGACGAGATCTTCTTCACCTGCTCGCCCTGGGCGAGGCTCGTCTCGGTCATTCGCGTCATCTCGTCGTTCTGTTTCTGCGCGATGAGCGTCGAGTGAACCGTGAGGCCGTTTTCGAGAAGCGAACGATACGAATCAGCCCGCTCTGTGAGCCGGATGACATGGTCGAGCACGTCACGAAAGTGGCGTTTGATTTCGAGGTCGCCGTCGGCGCTGAGGCCTTCGACGAGGCGGCTGATCATGTCTTCGAGGGGGGTGGTGGCGCGCTGAAACGAGATGACTTCGCGCAGCAGGTCGTAGATGCGGCGGGAGACGTCGCGGTCGCCGCTGAAGATCTGGTCTTCGATCTCGTCGATGTCGTTTTCGAGGCCCGAGAGTACGGGGGCATAGTCGTCGACGATGAGATCGAGGATGCCGTAGAGAATCGTGTGGGTGCCCTCGGCGAGCAGGTCGGGGTGCGCCTCGAGCCGGCGCCGAACTGCGTCGATGTCGGGGAAGTCGAAGTGGTTCACCGAGACCACGAAGTCGGGTCCGAGAAAGAGGTGCACTTCACCGAACTGCACTTTTTCGACGTCGTCGAGGTACTTCGCGGGGCGCAGAACGATGAACAGCGTCTCACCGTAGCGCTCGAGTTTGGCGCGCTGGTGGCCGGTGAGGGCATCGGTCACGGCGAGGTGGTGCAGGCTCAGCTCGTCGGCGACGGCCTGTAGTTCGGCTTTGTCGGGCCGGTTCATATCGATCCAGGCCACGCCCTGGTTGGCGCGCATGACCTCGAAGGTCTCGTCGAGGTTCTTTGGTTCGGCAGTGCGTCTGCCGTCGACGTAAACAGCGTTGTCGGTGATGGTCACGCAGTCAGACTAATGGTGGATGCCCGGCTCTCCTTGCCCGCTGCCCTGGGCTTGCGCGGCGGCCGTCACTCGTTCGATCACGGCCATCGCCGCGCTGTGGCCGCCGAGGCCACTCACTGCTCCTCCTCGGCGTGAGCCTGAACCGCACAGCAGGATCCGCTCGTGCTCCGTCGCCACACCCCACCGCTGGGCGGGGGTGTCGAGCGGCTCGTCGTCGTCGGCGAAGGGCCAGCTGAGGGTGCCGTGGAAGATGTTTCCGCCGGGCAGGCGCAGCGCGTGCTCGAGGTCGAGGGTGGTCTTGGTTTCGATGCAGGGTCGCCCCCGGGCATCCAGCATCAGGCAGTCTTCGATGGGTTCAGCCAGAACGCTGTTCAGCGAGGCGAGCACGGCCGCCTGAACTTCGTCGCGAAACGCGTCGTTGGTCTCCTCGGTGACGAGGCGGTGCGGCACGTGAAGGGCGAAGACAGTGAGGGTGTGGGCGCCGGCAGCGCGCAGTTCGGGCGAGAGGATGCTCGGGTCGGCCAGTGAGTGGCAGTAGATCTCAGCCGGCAGCGGCCGGGGGAGGGCGCCACTGGCGGCAGAGAGGTAGGCCGCATCGAGTTGGCTGTAGGTCTCGTTGATGTGGAAGGTACCGCCGAACGCGGCCTCGGGTGAGAGGGAGGGGTCGCGCAGGGCGGGCAGGCGGGTGAGCATGAGGTTGACCTTGGCCTGGGCGCCTTCGGGGGCGGCCGCACCCGCGGGCGTGCCGGGTGAACCACTCGCGGCGGAGAGCAGCCGCGCCAGCTCGGTGGGCGAGACGTTCGCCAGCACGGTGTCGGCGCGGAGGGTGTGCGGGCGGGCATCCAGAGCGTAGGTGACCTCACCGGTGGGCGACACGGCCGTCACGTCGGCACCGGTCACGAGGGTGGCGCCGGCCGAGCGGGCGGCGGTGGCGAGTGCGGTGGTGACGGCTCCCATGCCGCCCACGGGTACATCCCAGTCGCCGGTGCCGCCGCCGATGAGATGGTAGAGAAAGCAGATGTTCTGGGCGAGGTCGGCGTCGTGGGCGCGGGCGAAGGTTCCAATGAGGGCGTCGGTCAGTACGACCCCGCGCACGACGTCGTTCGCGAGGTGGCGCTCGATGACCTCGCCGATGGGTCGCTCGATCATGGAGTGCCAGAGATGGTCGGCGGCGAGGCGTTCGCGAAGGTCGCTGCGGCGGGGCAGGGGGCCGGTGAGGGTGGGCCAGACCACCTCGGCGAGGCGGCGAGTGTGCTCGTAGAAGTCGGTGAAGGGGTCGGCGTCGGCGGCGCCCCCGATGGCGGCGAACGAGGCGCGGGTGGCATCGGGGTCGGCCGTGTCGATGAGGAGGCCGGCGGTGGCGCGCAGGTCGCCGTCGCCGGGGAGACCGGCGGTTCCGCGCGGCACCGGCGTGTACGACGAGTAGCGGCGCCGCACCAGGGTGAGGTCGAGCCCGAGTTCGGTGATGATCTGCTGCGGAAGAAGGCTCACAAGGTAGGAGTAGCGCGAGAGCCGGGCATCCACCCCCTCGAACGGGCTCGCCGAGACGGCCGCCCCGCCGAGCTCTGGCAGGCGTTCGAGCACCGTCACGGCGAGCCCGGCGCGGGCGAGGTAGGCCGCCGCGACGAGGCCGTTGTGGCCGCCGCCGACGATGACGACGTCGGCCGTGAGGGTGGCGGGTTCGCTGTTCATGCCCCGAGCATAGGCCTGTCGGTTCGCGAGTGTCAGACGAACGACTTAGTCTTCTGAGCACGATGGATGCACAGCTCAACGCCACACGGCAGACGGGCGTACGGCTTGCCACAGGCCGCTCCGTCGCCGCGCCCGCGCGTGCACCGCTCAGCACGGTGTACACGCCCGCGCACCCGGTGAACCTCCGCCAGACCGTCGGCCCGCTGCTGCGTGGGGTCACCGAACCCACCATGCGCTTCACCCCGAACGGGTTCTGGCGGGTCTCCCGCACCCCTCTCGGCCCGGTCACGCTGCACGTCGAGAGTCGCGGGGCTGACGTTCTGGCCACCGCGTGGGGCCCGGGCGCCGAATGGGCTCTGGATGCCCTGCCCGAGCTGCTCGGCAAATCAGACGACTGGTCGGGGCTCGACCTCAGCGCCGTGCCACCCCTCGCCGAGGTGCGGCGGCGCCACCCGGCCCTGTGGCTCACCTGCACCTCGCTCGTCTTCGAGACCCTGGTGCCCACCATCCTCGAGCAGAAGATCACCACAGTCGAGGCGCGCAGGGCGTGGCGGTACCTCGTGGCGAAGTACGGCGAGGTGCCTCCGGGGCCCGCGCCCGAGGGCATGCGCGTACAGCCGAGCGTGCGCGGCTGGCAGCTGATCCCGTCGTGGGAGTGGCACCGGGCGGGGGTCGGCCCCGAACGTTCGCGGGCCATCATGGCGGCGGCAGCGGTCGCCTCCGGGCTCGACCGTCTCGCGGCCGCCGGCCGTTCGGTGGCGGGCGTGCTCGAGAAGCTGCAGACCGTGAGCGGCATCGGCCCGTGGACGGCGGCGGAGACGAGCCAGCGCTCGCACGGGCATCCTGATGCCGTCAGTGTCGGCGACTACCATCTTGCAGCCCATGTGGGGTGGGTGCTCATCGGCGAACCGGTCGATGACGCGGGCATGCTCGAGCTGCTCGAGCCGTGGCGGGGGCACCGGCAGCGGGTGGTGCGGCTCATTCTGGCAAGCGGTGTTCCGAAGCCGCGGTTCGCGCCGCGCGCCACCATTCAGGATCACCGCTGGCACTAGGCCGTGGCGGCCGGTCTGCGGGTTAGTGTCAGAGCATGATCGAACACGCGGAGAACCCCGGGGCAGCGGAGCTCGACGAGGCGCAGGCTGAGGCTGGGGTCGAGCAGGTCGAGCCCGGCAGCGCCGAAGTGCCCGGCGCGCCGGCCGGCCTCCCGGGGCTCGCCGACGAAGCGGCCCTGCTGGTGCGCGAGTGGCTGCGCGAAAGCGCTCAGCTGCCGCCCGACCCTTCCGAAGCCCGTCTGGCCGCCGCCCTGGCCGCACCCGAGACCCTCGCGTTCGCGCTCGACTTCGTCGACGGCGTCATGCGTCCCGACGACCTGGCCGTGGCGGCCGCGAACCTCGAGAAGCTCGCCGAACTGGCGCCCGATGCGCTGCCGGCGCCGCTGCGTTCGGCCCTCCGCGCCGGCGGAACCGTGGGGCAAGCCCTGCCCTGGGCCGTCGTTCCGCTGGCGAAGCGGGCGCTACGCCAGGCCCTCGGACACCTCGTCATCGATGCCACCCCGTCGAAGCTCGCCGACTCCATCGCAGAGCTCACCGCCGACGGATCCCGCCTCACGCTCACCCTTCTCGGCGACCCCGTTCTGGGCGATGCCGCGGCCGCGGCCCGGCTCGAGGGCATCCTCGCGCTCGTGCAGCGCGACGACGTCGATGCCGTCTCGCTGTCAGTGCGGTCGGTCGCCGCGAACGTCTCGCTGTGGGCCTTCGATGAGACGGTCGAACGCGTCGCACACGCGCTGGTTCCGCTGTACCGGGCGGCGTTGCCCGCTGCAGGCTCCGACCGGCGCGCCACGCTGATCACCCTCGACATCGAGCAGTACTGCGATCTCGATCTCACCATTGCCGTGTTCGAACGGGTGCTCGGCCGGCCCGAGTTTCTGAGGCTCGAGGCCGCAATCGTGCTGCAGGCATACCTTCCCGAGGCGCTCGGGGTGCTGCAGGGCCTGCAGCGCTTCAGCGCCGCGCGCGTCGAGCGAGGCGGGGCGCCGATCACCGTGCGGTTGGTGAAAGGGGCGAACCTGGCGGGCGAGGTCGCCGAGGCGGGCATCCAGAACTGGCCGCTGGCGACCTTCGACAGTGCGCTTCAGACTGACACGAACTTCAAGCGGCTGCTCGACTGGGCGTTGACGCCTGCGAGGCTGGATGCCCTCCGCATCGGCATCGCAACCCACAACCTGTTCGACATCGCTTTCGCCTGGTTGCTCGCCGAGCGGCGGGGGGTCACTGAGTGGGTGCACGTCGAGATGCTCTCAGCTGTGGCCTCGCTGGCGGCGGCGCACGCGCAGGTGGTGGCGCGGCACGTCGGCGGTCTGACGCTCTACGTGCCGGTGGTGCATCCGCGGGAGTTCGACGCGGCGGTCGCTCACGTGGTGGGGCAGCTCGGCGGGATGCTGGCGGGCGAAGGGTTTCTCCCGGCAGCGCTCGAGCTCGGGGCGGGCGACGCGCTGTTCGATCGGGAGCAGAAGCGGTTTCTTGCCTCGGTGCGGGAACTCGCGTCGGCGGAGGAGCTGAGTGAGGCGGGCCCGGGGGAGTCGGCGGTGGAGTCGGCTTCGGGGGCGCTGTCTTCGACGCTGAGCGAGGCCCGACCGAACCGAACGCAGAATCGCCTGCGGCCCGACGATCTTGCTGCGCGTGCGGCTGGTTCGTTGCCGCGTACCTCTGTTGGCGCACTCAATACCACGCCGAACACCGACCCGGCGCTGGCCGCGAACCGGGAGTGGGCGGCGCACCTGCTGAGCCGGGTTCCCGACTCGACGCTGGGCTCCGGCGGGGCATCCATCACAGCCGTCGACACCATCTCGATCACCACCGGGGCACTCGACGAGCTGCTCGACAACGCGGCCGAGGCGGGCGCGTCGTGGGGCGCCGAACCGCCCGCCGTTCGTGCAGCCGCCGTGCGCCGCGGCGCGCTCGCGCTCGAGGCGAACCGCGACCGGCTCGTCGAAGTGCTCGCGTCCGAGGTTGGCGCCACGATCGGCGAGGCCGACCTCGAGGTCAGCGAGGCCGTAGACGCTGCCCGCCTCTCTTCCGCGCAGGCTGACGAGGTCGGGCGTGTCGACGGTGCGCGGTTCGTCTCGCCGCGCCTTCTCGTCGTGCTCGCCTCGGCGCAGCCCGCCGTATCGCTCCTGGCCGCAAATGTTCTGGGCGCCCTCGCTGCAGGTGCGGCAGTCATCGTGAGCCCGGCACCCGAAGCCCTTCGTTCGGCAACTGTGCTCGTCGAGGCGCTCTGGGAGGCGGGCATCCGGCGCGAACTCGTCACGCTCTTCGACTTCGACTTCGACTTCGGTCGCGACGAATACGTGCTCGAGCGTGCGCTCGCCACGCATCCGGCGGTCGATCGCGTGCTGTTCTCGGGCTCGCACGAACTGGCCGTGCTGCTGCGCTCGGGGCGCCACGATCTTCGGTTCGGAGGTGAGATCGATGGCGCCGTCGCAAGGGGTGATGCTGCAGCATCCGGTACGGGCGCCGGAATGGGCCCTGCGACCGGCGACGCAACGGGTGCTACAGCGGGCGTCACAACGGGCGCGGCAACGGGCTCCGCGAACATCATCGTCGTCACGCCCAGCGCCGACCTCGACCATGCGGTGGCCGACATCGTGGCGAGCGCGTTCGACCACGCCGGCCAGGCACGCTCGGCCGTGCACACGGTGATCCTGGTGGGGTCGGTTGCGAAGTCGGCCCGTTTTCGCCGCCAACTCGTCGACGCCGTCACCTCGCTGCGGGTGGGTACCGCTGATGACCCCGCAACGCAGGTCGGGCCACTCGTCGCTGCGGCGACGGGTGCGGTGCTGCAGGCGCTCACCACCCTTGGCCCCGGCGAGCACTGGCTCGTCGAGCCGCGCCAGCTCGACACCGACGGCGCACTGTGGTCGCCGGGCGTGCGCACAGGAGTGGCTGCGGGCTCCGAGTTTCAGCGCGCCGAGCATCCGGTTCCCGTGCTGGGCCTCGTGCACGTTGCCACTCTCACCGAAGCGATCGAGTTGCAGAACTCCAGCGCGGGCGGGCTCACGGGCAGGCTGCACTCGCTCGATGCGCTCGAGGTGCGGCAGTGGGTGGCGCAGGTGTCGGCCGGCACTCTGAACGTGAACCGGGGAATGGCCGGAGCCGTGCTGCATCGGCAGCCGGTCGGGGGTTGGAACCGGGCATCCATCGGCCCAGCTGCCCCTGCTGGCGGCCCCGACTTCGTTGCGAGCCTCGTAGCGTGGCAGCCCGAGGAGGGTGTCGCCAGCTCGGAACTCAGCCTTGCCGGCCTCGAGACCAGCGTCGCTGAGCTGCTCACCGCGGCCACGGCAGGGCTCGACTGGCGCGAGTTCGACGCTGTGCGCCGCGCCGCCGTGAGCGACGAACAGGCCTGGCAGCAGCGATTCGCTCCGCGTGACCGATCGCTCACCGTGCTCGAGATGAGCGTGCTGCGGTACCGCCCCGTCGCCGTGGTGATCAGGGTTTCTGAGGGTGAGCAGTTGCGCGACCTGGTGCGCTTGCTCGCCGCCGCGACCCGCGCCGGATCGCCGCTCGCGCTGAGCACTGCGTTCAAGCTGCCCCGGCCGCTCCGCGCGCTGCTGAAGGAGCGGCACGTGCGGGTCTTCGTTGAAGACGACTCCACGTGGCTGCAACGGGCGGCGGTCGTTGGTGACGGTGCGCCGAGAATCCGGATGCTCGGGGGCGACCCTCGCGCCCTGGCCGACGCGCTCGGCGGTAGCCCCGACGTGGCCGTCTACTCGGGGCCCGCCACGCTCGCGGGTCGCGTCGAGCTGCTGCCGTTCCTGCGGCAGCAGACGGTGACCGTCGCTGCGCACCGCGCTGCCACGTTGGCGCGTCTCGCCGACGGCCTGCTCTAGCCGCGCGCCCGCGGGCCGGGTACGGCGGCTCGCTGTGGGGAGGCAGCACACGTGGGGTGCAGCGCGTCAGACCGCGCGCAGCGCCTCGGCGATCGTCGCCAGCGCCGCGTCGTCGCCGAGCCCCAGCTCGCGCACGCGCCGCGCGTACTCGAGCGCCGCCACCTGCGCCTGGCGCTGAGGCCCGTCGCCGGTGGGCGCAACGGATGTGCCCCCGCGCCCGCGCGTGACGAGCACGCCGTCGCGTTCCAGCTCGCGGTAGACCTTCGCCACGGTGTTCGGCGCGAGGCCAAGTTGTTCGGCGAGCCGCCGAACGGGCGGCAGGGCAGCACCCGGTGCGAGAGTGCCACTTCGAACGTCGGTGAGCACCAGCACGCGCAACTGATCGGATGCGGTCGCCGCTGACCGTGCATCCATCGCCCAACTCGAAACCCCCGTGGTGCTCGCGCTGATGGCCTCCGCGCCTCCGCCGGCACCCCCGCCAGCCCCACTCTCGCCAGCCACCAGCTACCTTTTGATGAGGTTCGACAGCACGATGGCGCTGCGGGTGTGGTCGACGTTCGGAGCGATGCGCACTCGCTCAAGTGCCAGCTCGAGGCTCGGAATGTCTCTCGAACGCATGTGCACAATGGCATCTGCGCTGCCGGTCACGGTTCCGGCGTCGACGACCTCTGGAACGCCCGAGAGGATGCGCTTCAGTTCGGCAGGGGCGACGGTGCCGCGGCAGAACAGTTCGACGTAGGCTTCGGTCACTTTTCCGTCGAGCGAGGTGTCGAGCAGAACGGTGAACCCGCGAATGATTCCGTCGGCGATCAGCCGGTCGATGCGGCGCTTGACCGCCGATGCCGAGAGCCCGATGACCTGGCCGATGTCGCCGTAACCGGTGCGCGCGTTGAGCTTCAGGAGGTCGATGATTCGAAAGTCGAGGTTATCCATTCGAACGAGCTTACGCACTTTTATTGCACGGGGTGTAGATTTGCGCCGCTTTCGAGCGCACGACGCCCACCTGTTGACATTAAGTGCGTGCCACACTGGAGGCCTGGCGTGCTCCTCGGAGCCTCTCGGACAACGTCCGCCATCCACTCTTCTCGGAGGATGCCCGTGTCTACCCCACTAACCACCGCGCCCGTCACCCCCGCGCCCGTCACCCCCGCTGCCCAGCACGACCCCGTCACCCTGGCCACACCCGTGACTCCGCCCCTGCGCCGCGCGGCCCCGCACACCTACCTCATGTGCCGCCCCGACTTCTTCACCGTCACGTACAAGATCAACCCGTGGATGGATCCGGCCATCCCCACCGACACTTCCCTCGCCCTCCGTCAGTGGCAGACGCTCTACGACACCTACATCGCCCTCGGCCACACCGTCGAACTCATCGATCAGATCGACGGACTGCCCGACATGGTGTACTCGGCCAACGGCGGTTTCGTCATCGACAACCTCGCCTACGGCGCCAGCTTCACCCATCCCGAGCGCCAGCCCGAGGGCCCCGCGTACATGCGCTGGTTCGCCGACGCCGGTTTCACGGTGGCCGAGCCCCAGAACATCAACGAGGGCGAAGGCGACTTCATGCTCGTCGGCGACACCATTCTGGCGGGCACAGGCTTTCGCAGCGCATCCAACTCCCACGAAGAGGTTGCGCGGCTCTACGACCGCGAGGTCGTCACGCTGAACCTGGTCAACCCGAACTTCTACCACCTCGACACGGCCATTGCGGTGTTGAACCAGTCGGCCGACGAGGCTCCGGATGCTGCGACCATCGCCTACCTCCCGAGCGCTTTCGACGCCCCCAGTCGCGCCGAACTCGAGCGGCGCTACCCCGAAGCCATTCTGGTCAGCGAGGCCGATGCTGCCGTACTGGGCCTCAACTCGATCAGCGACGGATACAACGTGGTCATCGCCTCCCGCGCCACCGGCTTCGAGGCGCAGCTCCGGGAGCGCGGGTACAACCCCATCGGCGTCGACCTGTCTGAGCTACTGCTCGGCGGCGGCGGAGTGAAGTGCTGCACGCTGGAGCTGCGCCGATGAGCGGGGCGGGCGGGGTGCAGGGGAACGCCGCTGCGACGCTCGATGGTGCGGGTCGGAGCGCGAGTGGCGAGGGTGCGGCATCCGGTGCCGGCTCGCTCACCGAGCAGGCCATCGCGCGCGAAGAGGCGCACGCCGCCCATAACTACCACCCGCTGCCCATCGTGGTCGAGTCGGGCGAGGGCGCGTGGGTCACGGGCGTCGACGGGCAGCGCTACCTCGACTGCCTCGCCGCGTACTCGGCCGTGAACTTCGGGCACTCGAACCCCGTGCTGCTGGGCGCCGCGCGTGCCCAGCTGGGGCGCATCACGCTCACGTCGCGGGCCTTTCACAACGACCAGCTCGGCCCGTTCGTCGAGGCGCTCGCCGCCCTCGCCGGCAAAGACATGGTGCTACCGATGAACACGGGGGCCGAGGCCGTCGAGTCGGGGCTCAAGGTCGCACGCGCGTGGGGGTACCGCGTGAAGGGCGTGCCCGATGGCCTCGCCAACATCATCGTGGCCGACGGAAACTTTCACGGCCGCACGATCTCCATCGTGAGTTTCTCCGACGACGCTTCGGCGCGCGACGGGTTCGGGCCGTTCACGCCCGGGTTCCGTTCGGTGCCGTACGGTGACGCGGCTGCTCTTGCTTCTGCGATTGACGAGAACACCGTCGCCGTGCTGCTTGAGCCCATCCAAGGCGAGGCGGGCATCATCGTGCCGCCCGCGTCGTACCTGCCAGCCGTGCGGGAGATCTGCACGGCGGCGAACGTGCTGATGATCGCCGACGAGATCCAGTCGGGGCTCGGCCGCACCGGCAGCACCTTCGCGTGCGACCGGGTGGGTGTCGTGCCCGACCTGTACCTGCTCGGCAAGGCGCTCGGCGGGGGTATCGTTCCTGTCTCCGCCGTCGTCGGCAACGCCGATGTTCTGGGTGTTCTGCGCCCGGGCGAGCACGGCTCCACCTTTGGCGGCAACCCGCTCGCCGCTGCGGTGGGCCTCGCTGTCGTGAAGCTGCTCGCCACCGGCGAGTACCAGGAGCGAGCGGATGCCCTGGGCGCGCACCTGGCAGCGCGCCTCACGGCGCTTCTCGGCCACGGGGTCGTCGCCGTGCGCACCGCGGGGCTCTGGGCCGGCATCGACATCGATCCCGCGCTCGCTTCGGGGCGCGAGGTCTGCGAGCGGCTCATGGTGCGCGGGGTTCTGGCGAAAGACACGCACGGGTCGACCATCCGGCTGGCGCCGCCGCTCACGGTCACGCCGGCCGACCTCGACTTCGCGGTCGACCAGCTCGCGGCGGTGCTCGCGGAGCTCGCGGCGGCTGCGCCGCTCGCGCCCGTCGCCTGACCCGCTCGCGCCCGTCGCCTGACCCGATGGGCTCGTCGACTTTCCCGAGTCTGTCGTTGTGCGCCTTGCGTGGCGACGGTCTGGGGCAAGTCGATCGCCTCCGCCCGGTCGATCGGGCGTGAGCTGCTCGGCCATCCGAGTTCGACGTGCGCTTCGTGGTGGTCTCGTGCGCTGCGTGGCGCCACTGCGTGGCCGATGTGCGATGCCCGTCGCCCTCGTACTCCCCGCGCGGTCAGGGCGCGGTACGGGTGACGCGAGCCCACGAACAGGGCTTCGTTCTCGTGAGCATCAGCCAGAAGCGGTACACCCCACACCGCTGCGGCGGGGCCCACAGCAGAACGGGTGCTCGGGCATCCGCTGCCGAAGGGCCTCGCAGCGACTCCGGATGCCCGCTGGCCTCTCCCTGGCCCGAACCCCGCGAAGCGGAGTCACGATATCGGCGCGCCGAAGCCGCTGCGCACTGACGCCCGCCGCTCGCGCCTGCACGACACTGACCGCGCCGCTGCGGAGTTCCTCCGGGAGTGGTTGTGCACGGTTCGCGCTTCACCCTCCCACCGTCGTGAACTACACGAAGAGGCGGATGACGGCGCTCGCCGAGTTGTTGGTGGGGTTGGTGTCGCCGCCGGAGCCCGTCGGAATTGTGGTTCCGATGGTCACAGGGGCGCCTGCGAGGGTGATCTGCTGAAACTGAACCGTTAGCGGCTGAGAAGAAGCGCCTCCAGCGATGGGGGTGGCATAGATGAAGTAGAGGAAAGTGGGTGAGGTGGTGTCGAGTGTCCAACCAGCGCCGGCATAGGTGACTGCTCCCTTCAGGCTCTCGCTGGGCCTGTCAACGAAGACCGCAGTGGTACCGGTGCTCGGGTCGCTCAGCACGTTCTTCACGGTGACGATGTAGTTCACCGCTGTGGGGGTGTCGTTCGGCAGGATGCTCGGTTCGACCTCGGCGGTCGGAGTGAGGTCGATCAGCGGAAGGGGTGGCTCGGTCGGGGTGGATGTCACTGTGGGTGTGGGAGTCGGCGTGGCCGTCGCACCGCCGGACGGCGTTGGAGTTCCCGTGTTTGTGCCCGCCCCAGACCCCGTGCCCCCACCCGAACCGGTTGTCGACGTCGATACTGCCCCGGTGACCGGCCGCTCAGCGCACGAAGCCGAGTGCGCCGCCGCCTGCGCGGGGGGAGCCCCCGCCGTGCTGATCAGCGCCCCGCCGCCCGCGAGTAGCAGCACGAGCCCGAGCGCCGAAGCGCCGCGCTTGTGTTTGCGGAGCGCAAACCACACCCCGACCCCGGCGGCGACGAGTACCACCCCGACGACGATCCACGAAACGACCGGCAAACCGGTACTGGCAAGACAATCCACTGCGACTCCCAAATGTTCTGGCGAGGCACCGTGGCACCTTCACCCTAAATGACTAACACTCACATTACAGTAGTGAGAGAAAATCGAATATTAGCCTCGTTATCGTGAGCATCAGCCGGAGGTGGTATCCCCCATTCCGCTGCGGCGGTGGCCACCGAAGAACGCGTGCTCGGGCATCCGGTGCCGAACGCTCAACTCACCGTCGTGAATTACACAAAGAGGCGGATGATGGCGCTCGCCGAGTTGTTGGCGGGGTTGGTGTCACCGCCGGAGCCCGCGTCGATGGTGGTCGTGATCGCAACAGGAGCTCCCGCAAGAGTGATGTCCGGAAACTGCACAGTGAGGGGTTGCGAGGAGGCGCCGCCCGCAATTTGACTGGAATAGGTGAAGAAAACCTTATCGGGGGCTGACCTCGTCGAGTCGAGGGCCCATCCGCCACCGCCGAAGGAGACAGGCCCGCTGCTCTCGACGGGAATGACAACGGTGATCTCAACCGGGCCGGTGCTCGGGTCGCTCAGCACGTTCTTCACGGTGACGATGTAGTTCACCGCTGTGGGGGTGTCGTTCGGCAGGATGCTCGGTTCGACCTCGGCGGTCGGAGTGAGGTCGATCAACGGTGCGGGCGGTGCCGTGGTCGTAGGTGGGGGTGTCAACGTCGGGGTGGGCGTGGGAATCGGCGAGACGGTAGGGCTCCCCGATGGCGTCGGTGTAGCGGCGCCCGCGCCCGCGCCTCCACCCGACCCGGGCGTCGACGTCGATACCGCCCCGGCGACAGGCCGCTCAGCGCACGAAGCCGAGTGCGCCGCCGCCTGCGCCGGGGGAGCCCCCGCCGTGCTGATCAGCGCCCCGCCGCCCGCGAGCAGCAGCACGAGCCCCAGCGCCGAAGCGCCGCGCTTGTGTTTGCGGAGCGCAAACCACACCCCGACCCCGGCGGCGACGAGCACCACTCCGACGACGATCCACGAAACGACCGGCAACCCGGTACTGGCAAGACAATCCACTGCGACTCCCAAATGTTCTGGCGAGGCACCGTGGCACCTTCACTCTAAATGACTAACGCTCACATTACAGTAGTGAGAGAAAATCGAATAAAGGAGAAAAGAAAGTGCTACCCGATGTGCACCGGCGCCGAGGTCGCCCGCGCCCGCGGGATGAGTCGCTCGAGCTGCGTCACGTGCTCGGGCGTGAGCTCTTCGAGCGAGTTGACGCCGAGCAGCCGCATGGTGCGCACGATCTGGTCGCCGAGAATCTGAATCATGCGGTCGACACCCTCACGTCCACCCGCCATGAGCCCGTAGAGGTACGCACGCCCCACGAGTGTGAACCGCGCCCCGAGCGCCACAGCCGCCACGATGTCGGCACCCGACATGATGCCCGTGTCGAGGTGAACCTCGTACTCCGTGCCCACCTCGCGAACAACTTCGGGCAGCAGGTGAAAGGGAATCGGTGCTCGGTCGAGCTGGCGGCCGCCGTGGTTCGAGAGCACGATTCCGTCGACGCCCAGGTCGGCGAGGCGGCGAGCGTCTGCGATGTTCTGCACACCCTTCACCACGATCTTGCCGGGCCACTGCGCCTTGATCCAGGCCAGGTCATCGAACGTCACGGTGGGGTCGAACATCGAGTCGAGCAGCTCGCCGACGGTTCCCGACCAGCGGTCGAGCGACGCGAAGGCCAGTGGCTCGGTGGTGAGAAAGTTGACCCACCATTCGGGCCGCGGCAGCGCGTTGATGATGGTGCCGGCCGTGAGCTGCGGCGGAATCGAGAATCCGTTGCGCTTGTCGCGCAACCGCGCCCCCGCCACAGGAACATCGACCGTCACGAGCAGGGTGTCGAATCCAGCCGCGGCTGCCCTCTCAACCAGAGCCATCGAGCGGTCGCGGTCTTTCCACATGTACAGCTGAAACCAGTTGCGACCATTCGGGTTCGCAGCCTTGACGTCTTCGATCGCCGAGGTACCCATTGTCGACAGCGAGAACGGGATGCCCGCCGCAGCGGCCGCGCCAGCCCCCGCTATCTCACCCTCGGTCTGCATCATGCGCGTGAACCCGGTGGGCGCGATACCGAACGGCATCGAGACCGGAGCACCCAGAACATCCCAGCCCGTGGTGACCTTCGACACGTCACGCAGAATCGACGGGTTGAACTGAATGTCTTCGAACGCCTGGCGGGCCCGCGCGAGGCTGATCTCGCCCTCGGCCGCGCCCTCGGTGTAGTCGAAGGCAGCTTTCGGGGTTCGGCGTTTCGCGATGTCGCGCAGGTCGGCAATGGTCAGTGCCGATTCGAGGCGACGCCGCTTCGCGTTCAGGTCGGGGGCCTTGAAGTGCATCAGGGGTGCGAGGTCGCGCACCTTCGGAATTCGACGGTCAACCATGAGTGAGTCCTTTCGGGGTGAGAGGCGGGGTGAGACGTGGGGTGAGGGGTGCCGTGCCGAAACCGGCCTCGGCGTAGTACTGCGAAATGTGGTCGTCGACGGTGGCCCGGGCGACGGCAGGGTCGCCCGCCTCGATGGCGGCGACGATGGCGCGGTGCTCGCGTTTCAATCGGCTCGAGGTGGCCTGCCACGATGCGAGATGGGATGCCCCCGCCAGCGCATAGCTTTCGATCGAGTCGCGCAGCCCCGTCATCATGGCCGCGATGACCTCGTTTCCCGCAGCCTCGGCGAGCGAATAGTGAAATTGAGCGTCGAGCGCGAGAAACTCGGCCGTGGTGGGCTCGGCGTTTCCCGATACCTCCATAGCGTCGAGCAGTTCACGGGCCGCCGACAGATCGGGCTGGGCGAGCGCAGCGAGTTGCCCCGCGACGGCCGTCTCGAGAATCAGCCGGGTGCTCACCACGTCGTCGACACGAAACCCCTGCGCCGCAACCTGAAGCCTGATCAACGACGACATTCCACCCGACGGCCTGGCGATGATGATGGCGCCCGAGCCGGGCCCCGACCCGGTCTGCGTGCGCAACAGGCCAAGCACCTCGAGCACGCGAAGGGCTTCGCGAACCGATGACCGGCCCACCCCCAGCTCGGCCGACAGCGTTCGCTCGGGCGGCAGGTGATCGCCCGGCACGAGGGCGCCCGAAATGAGTTGCGCCTCGATGTGGGCGAGCACGTCTTCCCATGCGCGGGTCGACGATGCGACCCCCGCGGCACCCCGCCCCGCACCGCTCGGCCTCACGAAATCGCCCACCCCGTGCATCCTTTCGCCGTCGAAGAAGAAAAACTGTGGTCTGACCATATGGTCTGACCACACAATACAAGATTCCAGAGAAAAACGGAACCTGAAATTGTCATAGCTGGGTCATAGGCAAAGACCAGAACCCGCTGAGTCTGGCGGGAGAGTATCTCTGCATGACCTCGCATGACTCCTCCCTCGCCCTGGACGTCGTGGTGCCCGTGTACAACGAGCAGAACGCGCTCGAGTCCTGCGTCAGACGCCTGGCTGCCTATCTCACCGAATCGATGTCGGTGGCCTGGCAGATCACCATCGCTGACAACGCCAGCGTCGATGCGACCCCCGAGATCGCCGACCGGCTGGCTGCAGAGATTTCCGCCGTGCGTGTCATCCATACGAAGCGCAAGGGTCGAGGCCATGCACTCAAGATGGCGTGGGGCTCGTCGACCGCACACGTGCTCGCGTATGTCGACGTCGACCTGTCAACTGATCTCGCCGCCCTGCCGCCCCTGGTCGCTCCGCTGCTGTCGGGGCACTCCGACGTAGCCATCGGCACCCGGCTCTCCCGCTCGTCGCGCGTGGTGCGCGGCGGTAAGCGCGAGTTCATCTCCCGCAGCTACAACGTGCTGCTGCACGGCATGCTGGGCGCCAACTTCTCTGACGCGCAGTGCGGTTTCAAAGCCATTCGTGCCGATGTTGCCGCCGCGCTCCTTCCACTCGTGCAAGACGACGCCTGGTTCTTCGACACCGAGCTGCTCGTCATCGCGCAGCGCAGCGGCCTGCGAATCCACGAGGTTCCCGTCGACTGGATCGACGACCTCGACTCCCGCGTCGAAATCGCCTCGACCGTGAAGCAAGACCTGCGCGGCGTCTTCCGCGTGGGCCGCGACCTCGCTCGCGGGGTCATCCCCGTGCAGTCGGTGTACGCCGAGCTCGGCCGTTCGCCCATCGGGCGTGTCGACCGGCCGTCGTTTCTCGGTCAGGTGGTTCGGTTCGCTGTGGTGGGCGGATGCTCCACCATCGCCTACGCCCTCCTCTACCTGCTCTCCCAGGGCCTCATCGGGTCTCAGGCCGCCAACTTCAGCGCGCTGCTCATCACAACCATCGCCAACACCTGGGCGAACCGGCGTTTCACGTTCGCCATTCGCGGGTCGGCAAAAGCTGTCACGCACCAGTTTCAGGGCTTGATCGTCTTTGCGCTTGCCTGGGTCATCACCTCGGGCTCGCTGCTCGCCCTGAACCTGTTCGCGCCGAGCGCGCCCACCGCGGTGGAGCTGATCGTGCTCACCGTTGCCAACCTCGTCGCCACCGCCCTGCGGTTCGTACTGCTGCGCCGCTGGGTGTTCAAGGCACCCGCGGCTGAGCACACAACCGACCGCGAATGCACCTACGGCACCCCCGCCGCTGCCTCGGCCACCGAACATCCCACTCAGAAAGCGAGCGCCGCCTGATGACCAGCAGCACTCTTCCCCGCCCGGTCAGCCCCGGCCGCACAGGCACCCCGTCTTCGAGCGACCTCAGCGCGCGCATCCGGAACCTCGGCCGTTCGCTCATTCGCGGCCGCGCCACCAACGCAGTGTGGGAGCGCCCGGCTCTGCTCGGCCTGCTCATTCTCACGACCCTCGCCTACCTCTGGAACCTCTCGAACAGCGGCTACGCCAACGAGTTCTACTCGGCCGCCGTGCAGGCCGGCTCGCAGAACTGGGAGGCGTTTCTCTTCGGCTCGTCTGACGCCGGCAACTCGATCACGGTCGACAAGCCGCCCGCCAGCCTCTGGATCATGGCGCTCTCGGTGCGCGCCTTCGGCCTGAGCTCGTTCTCGATTCTGCTGCCCGAGGCCCTGATGGGCGTGCTCACCGTGGCCCTCGTCTACGTCATCGTGCGCCGGCACTTCTCGCCGGGAGCCGCCCTCATCGCGGGAGCCGTCATGGCCAGCACGCCGGTGGCGGCGCTGATGTTCCGGTTCAACAATCCCGATGCGCTGCTCGTTCTGCTGCTCACCGCCTCGGTCTACTTCACTCTGCGCGCCATCGAAAGCGGCCGCATGCGCTGGCTCCTGCTCGCCGGCGCCATGGTCGGCTTCGGCTTTCTCACCAAGCAACTGCAGGCCTTCGTCATCCTGCCGCCGCTCGTCGTCGCCTACGCCTGGGCCGCGCCCATCCCGTTTCGCCGCCGCATCGGGCACCTGTTCGCCGCGCTCGGCGCCGTCATCGTGTCGGCAGGCTGGTGGGTTGCGCTCATCGAACTCGTGCCCGCGTCGATGCGCCCCTACGTCGGCGGTTCGCAGAACAACGACTTCCTCGAACTGACCTTCGGCTACAACGGCTTTGGTCGCCTCACCGGCGCCGAAACCGGCAGCGTCACCGGCGGCGCTGGCGGCGGCGCCACGACCGGCGGCCAATGGGGGGCCACCGGCTTCACCCGCCTGTTCGATGGCGAATTCGGCGGCCAGATCGCCTGGCTCATCCCGGCAGCCCTCGCCCTGCTCGTCATCTCGTTTGTGCTCCTGCGTCGCCAGAAGCGAACGGATGCGCGCCGCGCCACCCTCGTCATGTTCGGTGGCTGGCTGGTGGTGACCGGGCTGCTGTTCAGTTTCATGGCCGGAATCTTCCACGCCTATTACACGGTCGCTCTCGCACCTGCCATCGCGGGCGTCGTCGGAGCCGGCGCCGTTCTCCTCTTCAACACCCGCCGCCATCTCTGGGCCCGCCTCGTCTCGGCCGCGCTCGTACTCGTCACCGTCTTCTGGGCCTACTCGCTGCTGACGCGGGCGGCCGAATGGATGCCCTGGCTCAAGTTCGCCGTCGTCATCCTCGGTGTCGTGGCCGCCGTTCTGCTGGTCTTCCGGTTCACGGTTCGCGCTCTACGAATCACGACCATCGTCGTCACCCTCACAGCGGTGCTCCTGGCGCCCACCGCGTACACCCTCGAAACCATCTCGGTCGGACACACCGGCTCGATCGTCACGGCGGGCCCCACTGTCGCATCGTCAACCTCGTTCGGCGGCGGAGCGTTCGGTGCCCGCGGCGGGGCCGGCAACTTCGCCGGTGGCCGGCGCACGGCTGGCGGCGGCACGGCCGGAACCGGCGGTGCCGGTGGTGCGGGTACCGCTCCGCAGGGCGGCTTCGGCCAGCTCGGCGGCGGTACCGGTACCGGCACCGGAGCTGGTACGGGTACGGGCACGACGGGCGGTATGGGTACGGGCGGTACGGGCACGGGAACGCCCGGCGGTACCGGCACCGGCACCCCCACCGGCACCCGCGGCGGTGGCGGCGGCGGCGGAGGCCTGCTCGGCGGAGCCACGGTCAGCACCCAGGTCAGCGCACTGCTGAAGGCCAATGCTTCCAGCTACACCTGGGCGGCCGCGGCCATCGGCTCCCAGAACGCCGCCAGCTACCAGCTCGCCACCCAGGCGGCCGTCATGCCCATCGGCGGCTTCAACGGCAGCGACCCCTCACCCACCCTCGCAGGGTTCACGGCCGATGTGGCTGCGGGCAAGATCCACTACTTCATCTCCTCTGGCAACATCGGAACCTCGAACGGCGGCAGCTCCATCTCCTCCCAGATCGCGAGCTGGGTGGCCGCGAACTTCACCGCCACCTCCGTCGACGGAACCACCCTCTACGACCTGACCGCCGCCTCAACCACGGCGACCAGCTAGCGGCCTCGTGGGGGCTCTGATCGCCCCCGGCTAAGCTGTTCAGCGTCGAAACTTCGCCGTCGAAAGGTTCTGGCTCGTGGGTCGTGTGTTCGTAGTGGGTTCGTTGAACGTCGACTCGGTCGTGCGAGTCGAGCGTCATCCCTCGCCCGGTGAAACCGTTCGGGGCGGCGACCTCGCCACCTTCTGGGGCGGCAAAGGCGCGAACCAGGCTGTCGCGGCCGCCGAAGCCGGGGCAGACGTCATCTTCATCGGCCGTGTCGGCGACGACCCCGAAGGCCACGCCTACCGCACCCGCCTCGCCTCCCGCTCGATCGACGTCAGGCCCCTCGGCATCACCCATGGTGTCACCACCGGCCACGCCATGATCGCCGTCTCCGGCGACGGCGAGAACACCATCATCGTCTCGCCCGGCGCCAACGCCCGTGTCACCCTCGACGACCTCGCCCTCCTCCGCCCCGCCTCCTTCTCCGCCACCGACACCCTCAACACCACCGACACGGCCTACGACTCCGAGCCGGGCGGCATCACTGCAGGAGATGTGCTGCTCGCGTCGCTCGAGCTCGACTTCGACGTGGTGTCCGAAGCGGTGCGCCTGGCTGCGGCCGCAGGGGCGCGGGTGGTGCTGAACCTCGCTCCGTTCGCCGTGCTGCCGGCCGGGGTACTGGCGCTGGCCGACCCCGTGATCGTCAATGAGCACGAGGCAGAGGAGCTCCGGGCATCCGGAGCCCTGCCCCCCTCGGTGCTCATCACTCTCGGCCCTGACGGATCCCGCTGGGGCAGCACAACCGTGCCCGGCACCCGCGTCGACTCCGTCGTCGACACCACTGGGGCCGGCGACACCTACTGCGGAACCCTCGCCGCCCATCTCGCCGCCGGCGCCACCCCCGACGCGGCCATGCTTGCTGCCAGTGCCGCCGCCGCTCGCAGCGTCACCTGGCTGGGCGCCCAGCCCGCCTGACCCCGCTCTGCGCCTCAGCCCCCGCCCCTGGTTCTCCGAGCGGGCCGTTGGCGACCCGCGTGCGCGCTGACGTGGGCCGTCAGGCAGCGGCCGACGTGAAGGTGTGCGCGCCGGGACCGACCGCGAGCAGGCGCCCGTCGGGCAGCTCGAGGGTGCCCGTGGTGCCGAGCGGCAGCGACACATCGACCGTGAGGCTGCCACCCCCCACCCGCCACGCGATCGAGACCGTTCCGTACGGCGACTCGTGCCGCGCACTCGCCGATGTCAGCCCCCCTCCCGGCCGCGGCGCGAACGCGACCGTGCGATACCCGGGCGACGCCGGCGCGAGCCCCGCCACCACGCGGTGCAGCCAGTCGGCCACGGCGCCGAGCGCGTAGTGGTTGAACGAGGTCATCTCGCCCGGGTTGATGGTTCCGTCGGGCAGCTGGCTGTCCCATCGCTCCCAGATCGTGGTCGCCCCGCTCGCCACGGTGTACAGCCACGACGGGCACTCCTGCTCGAGCAGCAGCGCGTAGGCGCGTTCCACCCCGCCGGTGCTCGTGAGGGCGTCGGAGACGACGTTGGTGCCGGCGAATCCGGTGGCGATGCGATTGCCCGCTGTTTCGACGAGCGACGCCAGGCGAGCACCGGCTCCCGCCACCTGGGCGGGAGTGGGCAGAAGGTCGAATTCGATGGCCAGCGCATAGGCGGTCTGGGCGTCGCTCGTGAGCCGGCCATCCGGAAGCACGTACTCGGCAGCGAACGCCGCCCGAACCTCGGCCGCCAGCGCGAAGTACCGCGCCGCATCGGCGGTGAGGCCGAGCACTTCAGCCGAGCGCGCGAGGTGCAGCGTCGACCACGCGAAGTACGCCGTCGCCACGAGGTACCGGTCGGTGAGCGCGTCGGCCGGGTCTTCGGGCGGCGCGGCGGGGTCGAGCCAGTCGCCGAGTTGAAACCCGGTGTTCCACAGACGGCTGGGGCCCGCCAGCGACTCCATCAGGTCGACCCAGCCCTTCGCGCTCTCATACTGGGCCGCGAGGATGCCCGTGTCACCGAATCGCTCGTAGAGCACCCACGGGGTGAGCACCGCCACGTCACCCCACACCGCGCCGGGGCGAATCGGCGTCCACATCTCGCCGCCCGGAATCACCGGAACGTACCAGGGCACCGTGCCGTCAGGCAGCTGCTCGGCCGCCACATCGCGAAGCCAGGAGCCGAGCATTCCCGAGCAGTCGTACAGAAAGGATGCCGTCGGAGCGAACACTTGAATGTCGCCTGTCCAGCCCAACCGTTCGTCGCGCTGGGGGCAGTCGGTGGGAATGTCGACGAAGTTGCCGCGCATGCTCCACCGCACGTTCTCGTGCAGGCGGTTGACGAGCGGGTCTGACGATTCGAACCATCCGGTGCGCGCCATGTCGGTGTGGTAGACCCGGGCAACGATGTCGCCGGGCCGCAGTTCGCCCGGCCATCCGGTGACCTCGGCGTAGCGAAAACCGTGGATCGTGAAGCGCGGCTCCCACACCTCTTCGCCGCCGCCCGCGAGCGTGTAGCGGTCGGTCGCCGCGG
Organism: Subtercola vilae; assembly: GCF_004923255.1. Lineage (GTDB taxonomy): Bacteria > Actinomycetota > Actinomycetes > Actinomycetales > Microbacteriaceae > Subtercola > Subtercola vilae. The sequence continues at coordinate 22,513 of NZ_QYRT01000028.1, forward strand.
CCCCCCGCAGCGGCCGCGTGTAGAGCTCGCCGTCGTGCAGCACTTCGGCGTGCCTCAGCGTCACGGTCTGCCCGCGTTCGCCTCGCACCCGGATGCTCAGCCGACCCGACAGGTTCTGCCCGAAGTCGAGCAGGGTGGCGCCCGACGGGCTCGAGGTGACAGAGACAGGCTCGAGCTCTTCAGTCGAGCGCACTGGCGGCCCCTGCGGCGCGATGAGCACCGTAGCGTCGTGCGGCGAGACCACCACGGGGGTGAACCCGCTCGCGTCGAACCCGGGCGACGACCATCCGGGGCCCGCTACCTCGACGCCATTGCCCGCCCCCGCCGCACCCGCCTCGACCACGTCGCCCGACCCCGCCGTCACCCGCGCGTCGAACGTCTCGCCGTCGTACAGCTCGGTGAACCCGATCGGGCCGAACCCGGCCTGCCAGTCGGCGTCGGTCGCGACTGTCACCGTGCGCCCATCGTCGAGCGTCACCTCGAGCTGCGCGATGAGCGCCAGCTCGGTGCCGTACAGGTTGCGGTGGCCGCCGTTGAAGCCGTACCGCCCGCGAAACCAGCCGTCGGCGAGCCACGAGCCGATCACGTTGGCTCCGGATGCGAGGTGTGCGGTGACGTCGTACGTGTAGTACCGCAGGCGCTCGCCGTAGACGGTCCAGCCGGGGCTGAGGGCGTCGTCGCCCACGCGCTTGCCGTTGATCTCGACCTCGTAGAGGCCGTGCGCGGTGACGTAGAGGCGGGCCGAGGCGACGCCGGCGTCGAGCGTGAATTCTCGGCGGAGCAGCGGCGGGCGCCGGTCGGCTGCGTCGTCTTCGGCCCACGCGGGGCCGGCGGCGAGGGCGCTCCAGTCGCCGGGCTGCAGCAACCCTGCTTCGACCACGCCCTGCTCCGACCACTCGGAGACCGCGCCGAACACCGTGTCGGAGGTGGTTGCGGCGGTCGAGTCGGCGGCGCCCGCGCCGGCACCCCACACCCGCACGCGCACGGCCACCCGTTCGCGCGACGTGAGCGGGGCATCCGGCCACGCCACCAGCACCTGCTCGCCCGACACGATGCGGCCCGACGAGTGCACCTCGCCGCCGCGCTCGAACGACACCTCGTAGGCCGTCTGCACCCACTCGTTGTCGCCCGCGTCGCCGCTGGCCTTCCACGACAGCCGCGGCTCGGCCTCGCCGATGCCGAGGGCGTCGCGGTGGTGCTCGAACGTGGGTGCGGTGATGCTGACGGTCATGGCTGCTTTTCTCTCTGAATCGACGCTGATCTGAAGGGGTGCTGCGGGGTCGTGCAGGTGGTGCGGGTGGTGCGGGCCGGGAAAGGCGGCGCGGGCGGTGCGCGGTGTTTCGCGTCGAGCTGGTCGCGCGAGGCAGCCCGCAGCCCGCCCTACCGCCCCCGCGGCCGGTACCGCGTCGGCCGGAACGTCGCCGACACGACCGCCCGCAACGCCTCGAGCGAGCTGCCCACGGGCACCATGCCCGCCGCGCGCGCTTGCACGAGAATGTTGCCAATGGCCGTCGCCTCCACCGGCCCCGCCAGCACGGTCAGCCCAGTGCGGTCGGCGGTCAGCTGGCAGAGCAGCTCGTTCAGCGAGCCGCCCCCCACGATGTGGATCGCCGAGACGGTCTTGCCCGTCAACTCCGCCGCCTGCTGCACCGTCGTGGCATACGCCACGGCCAGGCTCTCGAGAATCGAGCGCGTGAACTCGGCGGGGTTCTGAGGCACAGCGACCCCGTGTTCTCGGCACCAGTCGGCGATGCGCGACGGCATGTCTCCGGGGGTGATGAACCGGTCATCCGCCGCGTCGAAGACGCTCACGGGTGCGGTGACAGCCGATGCTCGGGCGAGCAGTTCGGCGAGTTCGATGGGGGTTCCGGATGCCCGTTCCCACGTTCTGACCGACTCCGACAGCAGCCACAACCCTGACACATTCTTCAGGTACCGCACCCGCCCGTCGACGCCGCCCTCGTTCGTGAAGTTGGCGGCGCGGCCCTCCTCGCTCACAACGGGCGATTCGAGCTCGACTCCCACAAGCGACCACGTACCGCTCGAGATGTACGCGAAGTCGTCGTCGGTCGCGGGCACCGCGACCACGGCCGATGCGGTGTCGTGCGAGCCCACGAGCGTGACCCCTACGCCCGGCCCGGCACCCAGGTCGGAGGCCACCTCGGGCAGCAGTCGCCCGAGCGAACTCCCGGGTTCGGCGAGCCGCGGAAGAAGGCCCGCAGGCAGCCCGAGGCGCGTCATCAGCTCAGCATCCCAGCCGCGCGTGTGCGGGTTCAGCAGCCCGGTGGTCGACGCGTTCGTGATCTCGGCGACGCCCACGCCGGTGAGCCAGTACCCGAGCAGGTCAGGTATCAGCAATACCGTGTCGGCCAAGGCGAGGTCTCCGGATGCCCGGTCGGCAGCAAGCTGGAACAGTGAGTTGAACGGCAGATGTTGCAGCCCGTTCAACCGGTACAGTTCGGCCGGCCCGACCACCGAGTGCACGGCGGCAACCCCTGCCGTCGTGCGCTCGTCACGGTAGTTGTACGGAGCCCCGAGCATCCGGCCGCCCCGCAACAACGCGTAGTCGACCGCCCACGAGTCGACGCCGATCGACACCACGTCGGGCTCGTCGCGAAGTGCGCTGCGGAGCCCGGCGCCGACCGACCGGTACAACTCGAGGATGTTCCAGTGCAGCCCGAACGCAGCCTCGCCGCTCGCCTGGCCAGCGGCCGCTCCCGCACCCGCATCCGCATCCGCATCCGCGCGGCCTTCGTACACCCGCACAGGTTGATTCGGAAAGCGCGCCACATGCTGCATGCGCACCTCACCGTCGCCCACGTACCCGAGGATCACCCGCCCACTCGTCGCCCCCAGGTCGACCGCGACAACCGCGCTCACCGCCCGCTCCTCCCGCCGCCGCTCGTGAATCCGCCCGCGTTGGAGGAGAAGGAGGCGGTTGAGGAGCGGGCGGCGAGGGCGGCGGGCGGGTGGCTCATCGGAGGAAGGCGGCCGCGACGCCGGCGTCGACGGGGATGTGGAGACCGGTGGTGTGGGTGAGGTCGTGGCCGGTGAGCACGGCGACCGCGTTCGCGACGTGGTCGGGCAATACCTCACGGCCGAGGATGGTGCGCTTGGCGTAGTACGCGCCGAGCTCCGCTTCGGGCACCCCGTACACCGCAGCGCGTTTCGCGCCCCAGCCGCCGGAGAAGATTCCCGAGCCGCGAACGACACCGTCGGGGTTGATGCCGTTCACTTTCACCCCGTGTTCGCCGAGCTCGACCGCGAGCAGGCGCACCTGGTGTGCCTGGTCGGCTTTCGTCGCAGAGTACGCAATGTTGTTCGGGCCCGCGAAAACCGAGTTCTTCGACGAAATGTAGATGATGTCGCCGCCCATCTGCTGGTCGATGAGCACGCGGGCCGCTGCGCGCGACACCATGAACGAGCCTTTCGCCATGACGTTGTGTTGCAGGTCCCAGTCGGCGTCGGTGGTTTCGAGCAACGGTTTCGACAGCGACAGACCCGCGTTGTTCACGACGAGGTCGAGGCCGCCGAACGCGAGCACGGTGGCGTCGATCGCGGCCTGGATGTCAGAAGCCGAGGTCACATCGGCGCGCACCCCGATTGCGACATCGGTCGAGCCGAGTTCGGCGGCAGCATCCTGAGCCTTCTGCAGGTCGAGGTCGGCGATCACAACGCACGCGCCGTCGGCCGCGAGCCGGGTCGCGATGGCCTTGCCGATTCCCGATGCTGCACCCGTGACGAGCGCGATACGCGTCGCATGCGACGCGGGTTTGGGCAGCCGGGCGAGTTTGGCTTCTTCGAGGGCCCAGTACTCGATACGAAACTTCTCTGCCTCATCGATCGGCGCGTACGTCGAGAGCGCCTCGGCACCGCGCATCACGTTGATCGCGTTCGTGTAGAACTCACCCGCGACCCGGGAGGTCTGCTTGTTGGCCCCGTAGGAGAACATGCCCACCCCGGGAATCAGAACGATCGCGGGGTCAGCGCCTCGCATGGCGGGCGAACCTTCGACCTTGTTGCGGTCGTAGTACGCCGCGTACTCGGCACGGTATTCGGCGTGCAGCTCCTTCAAGCGGGCGATCGACTCCTTGACCGTCGCGGTGCCGGGCAGGTCGAGGATCAGCGGCTTCACTTTGGTGCGGAGGAAGTGATCGGGGCATGACGTGCCGAGCGCACCCAGCCGGGGGTGCTCGGCCGAAGCCAGGAAGTCGAGTACCACGGGCGTGTCGGTGAAAGACCCGACCATGGGCCGGTCGACCGACGCGAGGCCGCGGATGCTCGCGCCGAGCGCGGCAGCTTTCGCGCGCCGCTCTTCTTCGGGCAGGGCCTCGTAACCGGCGAGTGCGGGCCCGAACGGCAGTGCGCGGCCGTGCTCGGCGATGTACGCCTCAGCGGTGTCGATGATCCAGAGCGAGTTCGCTTCGGCCTCGTCTGACGTGTCGCCCCACGCGGTGATGCCGTGCCCGCCGAGAATGCAGCCCACAGCGGCGGGGTTGGCGTCTTTGATCGCGGCGATGTCGAGGCCGAGCTGAAAACCGGGGCGCCGCCACGGCACCCAGACCACCTTCGAACCGAAGATCGTGGTCGTGAGGGCTTCCCCGTCGGCCGCGGTCGCGACAGCGATACCGGAGTCGGGGTGCAGGTGATCGACGTGGGCTGCGTCGACGAGGCCGTGCATGGCCGTGTCGATCGAGGGTGCAGCGCCGCCCTTGCCGAACAGGGTGTAGTCGAACGCGGCAACCATTTCGTCTTCGCGCTCAACACCGGGATACACGCTCACGAGCGATCGCAGCCGGTCGACCCGCAACACGGCGAGTCCCGCCTCTTTCAGCGTTCCGAGGTCGCCGCCCGAGCCCTTCACCCACAACAGTTCGACGGGCTCGCCCGTGACCGGGTCGAGTTCCAAACCCTTCGCAGAGGTGTTACCCCCGGCATAATTCGTGTTCCTCGCATCGGAACCCAGACGATTCGAACGAGCAATCAGTTCAGCTGCGGTGGTGTTGGTCATGGTTCAGGCTCCCCAGCTCGCTTGTTGGCCGCCGACACGGGTTTCGGCGATGTTCTTCTGGTACCCCGAGGCGAGGTACGCCTTCATCGGGTCGGCCGGCAGGCCGCGACCCTCACGCCACTCGGCCAGGGCCGGGCGAACGTCGGTGTAGAACGCGTCCATCAGAATGTTGTTGGCGCCGAGCACGTCTTCGGCATTCTGCGCGGCGTCGAGCGCTTCGGTGTCGACCAGCAACGCACGAGCCGTCATCTCCTGAACATTCAGCACCGAACGAATCTGGCCGGGAATCTTGTCTTCGACGTTGTGGCACTGGTCGAGCATGAAGGCAACCGGTGAGCCGGGGCCGTAGCCGCCGCCGCGCACGACCTCGAAGAGAATTCTGAACAGCTGGAACGGGTCGGCCGCCCCCACGATGAGGTCGTCGTCGGCGTAGAAGCGCGAATTGAAGTCGAACGAGCCGAGCTTGCCGAGGCGAAGCAACTGCATGACGATGAATTCGATGTTCGTGCCGGGCGCGTGGTGGCCTGTGTCGAGGCAGACCAGGGCGCGGTCGCCGAGCGCGGAGACCTGGGCGTACGAGGTTCCCCAGTCGGGAACATCGGTGTGGTAGAAAGCGGGCTCGAAGAATTTGTACTCGAGCACCATCCGCTGCGATTCACCGATGCGGTCGTAGATTTTCTGCAGCGAGTCGGCGAGGCGGTCCTGGCGGCCGCGCAGGTTGCCCTGGCCGGGGTAGTTGGTGCCGTCGGCGAGCCAGATCTTGAGGTCTTGAGATCCGGTCGCATCCATCACGTCGATGCACTCGAAGTGATGGTCGATGGCCTTCTGCCGGATACCTGCGTCGATGTGTGTCAGGCTGCCGAACTTGTACGCGTCGTCTTGGAACGTGTTCGAGTTCACCGTGCCCACCGTCACGCCGAGTTCGGCGGCTGTGTCGCGGAGAGCGTCGTAGTCGTCGACCTTGTCCCACGGAATGTGCAGCGCGACCTTGGGTGACAACCCCGTCACCTTGTTCACCTGCGCGGCGTCGGCCAGCTTCTCCTGGATGGTGCGAGGGGTGCCTGGTGTCGAGAACACCTTGAAACGGGTGCCCGAATTGCCGAATGCCCATGACGGCAGCTCGATGACCTGCGACTCGAGCTGCGACAGTAGTGAACTGCTGAGTGTGCCCATGATGATGATCCTTTTCTTACTTCACTGAGACTTGACGAAACTCGATGCCCATGAGGCTTGCTGCTGCTTTGAAATCTGCCGCGCGGTGGCCGGTGGCCAGCGCCCAGTGGTGGTCGGTGCCGGTGGCGCTCCACTCGTCGACCCACTCACCTGGGTCGCAGCCGAAGTCGACGCGTGAGGTGGTGTTGCCGATCGCGAGCAGCGGGCCCGGCACGACGGTTCCTTCGGAGGCCACGAAGACGTAGCTGCCGTCGTGCTCCTGCCCCACGCCGAACACCGTCACGGGCCCGTGCTTCACGTCGAACTCGACGCTCACGCCGTAGCCGCGCTTGCCGTGAAAGACACCGAGGCCGCGAAGAAGCGGGCCGCCCGCGCTGATGGCGAGGTGCGCCGGGCCGTCGTGGCCCATCTCGACCACGTTGTCGGTGAAGTTCAGCGCCTGTATCTCGGTGAACGACCCGCCCGCCCCGAGCGCGTGCGACGCAAGCATGGCGATGCTGGTGCGCAACTCGAACTCGCCGACCGTGGGGATGCCGCGGGCGGTGAGCAGGGATGCCCCCAGAATCATGCCCGCACCGAGACGTTCGTGCAGCTCTCCGCCGAGCCCCCGGTGGTAGTAGGCCAGCGAGTCGAGGTCGAAGTCGCCGATCAGCCGGTCGAGCCCCACTGAGACGCGGGCGCCCCACGCGAAGTCGTCGTCGTTCACCGAGTCGTCGAGCGTGAACACTTCGCGGGCGAGTTGCATGCGCTCGCGAACCTCAGCATCGGTGACGGCATCGACTCGCACGCGCAGGTCGTCGAATTCGAGAATCTCGATGTGCGACCCGAAGGTGGTCGACACGGTGGTGAGGTCGGTCGAGACGTCGAGCATGCCCGGGTAGAGGTGACCCATCAGCCCGTGACGGGCGTTCTTCAGCCGCGCACTGACACCCGCCGCGTGCACCCAGCGCTCGATCCGCACCCAGGCCGACTCCTGCTTCAGATGACCCGAGACCGAACGAAACGGGATGCTCGCCCGACGGAACACGTTCGCAACTTCAGGCACGGGGCACTGCCCGCAGTACGCGAGCCACTTGCCGGTGTCGAAGTTCGCGTGGTCCATCGCTTCGGTGGGCTGCAGATCGATCAGCAGTACGGGAGTGTTGGTTCGTTGGGCGATCGGCAGAACCATCGACGACGTGAGGTAGGTCGAGAGAAAGATGACGATGAGGTCGCAGTCGGCCACGCGCAACTGCTCACCGGCCTTCAGCGCCTCGGGGGCATCCGACACGAACCCTGCATCGACCACGTCGGCGTCGAGCTGCCTGAACCGGTCGGTGATGTACCCGGCCGAGAGTTTCAGCTGCGGCAGAAGGTCAGGAAACTGCGGCCAGTAGGTGCCGAGGCCGCCCGAGACGAGCCCGACGCGGGTCTTTCGCCGCGTGAACGGCTCGAGCGACGCATGCAGTGCGTTCGAGGTGGTGTGGGTCATGGGCTGTTCCTGTGCAAGGGGATGGGTGCCGGGAGACGAAATCAGGCGTGGGCGAGCGCCAGCGTCGACGTGAAGTGGTGTTGGCCCGAACCCACCTCGACGGTGTCTCCGCCGGGAACCACGACGGTCGCCGTGACGCCGGGGGGCACCTCGACGTCGAGTGTGAAGGCGTCACCCTCGAGAGACCAGGCCGAACGGATGAGGCCGCGCACACTTTCGTAACTGGCCGCGGCAGAGGTGAGCGAGCCGCCCACGCGCGGAGCGATGTGCAGGCGCTCGTAGGCGACCGACGTGGCCGCCTGCTCGATGCCGGCCACGTAGCGGTAGAGCCATTCGCCAACAGAGCCCAGCGAGTAGTGGTTGAACGAGTTCATCTCCACCGCCTGGAACCCGGCGTGTTCGGTCCAGCCGTCCCACCGCTCCCAGATGGTCGTGGCGCCCTGGCGAACCGAGTAGAGCCACGAGGGGTACCGGTCGGTCTCGAGCAGGGCGAAAGCGAGGTCGTCGCGGCCGATCTCGCTGAGCACGGGGCAGAGCAGCGACACCCCGACGAACCCGGTGGTCAGCAACCCGTCATGCGCGTCGATCGCTTCGGCAAGGTGCTTCGCAGCGTTTTCACGGTGCTCGCCCGAAACCAGGTCGAAGGCGAGTGCGAGCAGGTAGTCGGTCTGGGTGTCACCTTCAAGGCGGCCATCCTGACCCGTGAAGGTGTCGACGAAGGCCTGCTTGATGCGGGCGGCGAGCTCACCGTAGTGCGCGGCGTCGGCGGTCTTGCCGAGGGCTTCGGCCGACTTCGCCACGAGCTCGGCCGAGTGCGCGAAGTAGGCGGTGGCCATGAGCGGGCGCGGGGTGAGGGCATCGATCTGCAGCCAGTCGCCGTAGTGGTTGCCCACGCGGCGGGTCCAGATGAGGTTCGGGTTGTGCTTCTCGATGAAGTCGACCCAGCGGGTCATCGACTCGTACGAGGTCTCGAGCAGACGCAGATCGCCATACACCCGGTAGAGGTGCCACGGGATGATCACGCCGGCGTCGGCCCACGCCGGAGCCCCGTCGGCGAAGAACTGCGACACCACCGGTGCCACGTCGGGAAACGAGCCCTCAGCGGTCTGGGCGCCGCGTACGTCGGCGAGCCAGCGGGTGAAGAACGAGGCCACGTCGGCGTTCAGGGCCGCCGTGGGCAGAAAGACCTGGGCGTCGGCCATCCAGCCGAGCCGCTCGTCGCGCTGCGGGCAGTCGGTGGGCAGCCCTACGAAGTTGCCGCGTTGGCCCCAGGCGATGTTGCTGATCAGCTGATTGACGTCGGCGCTCGACGTGGTGATCGTGCCGGCGGGTGGCGTGGCGCTCGAGAGTACAACGGCCGTGACGCGCTCAAGCGGCACCGGCTCGTCGAGGCCCTCGATCTCGAGGTAGCGAAAGCCGTGCAGGGTGAAGGTCGGCTCGAAGACATTGCTGTCGGCGCCGGCCGACACGTACACGTCGCGCTGCTGGGCCGTGCGAAGGTTGGCCGTGTACAGCTCGTCATTCTCCAGCACCTCGCCGTGCTTCAGGATGATCGACCGATCAGCCGCGAGAGGCCCGAAGTCGACGCGCACGCGCCCCACCAGGTTCTGGCCGAAGTCGTAGAGCGCGCGGCCATGGGCATCGATGACCACGCTGATCGCGGGTAATTCATCGATGACCTCGATGGGGGCATCCACCTGGGCCAGAAACGTGCTGAAGTCGTCGGTGCGAGTGGCGACCGGCGCCCAGCCGGAGGCGTCGTACTCGGGTGTGTTCCAGGCGCCGAGGTCGCGGCGGGCATCGACGTACTCGCCCATGAGCAGGTCGGTGTAGAAGATGCGGCCGTTCGCGGTCTGCCAGCTGTCATCGGTCACGATGCGGTCGGTGCTGCCGTCGGCGTAGGTGATCTCCAGCTGGGCCCAGGCCTCAGAGGTGACGCCGTAGTGGTTGCCCTGGCGTCGGGCGTCGAAGCCAACGTAGCCGGCCCACCAGCCGTCAGCCAGCACGATGCCGATGGCGTTCTCGCCCTCCTTCACCTGGTCGGTGACGTCATAGGTCTGGTACTGCAGGCGCTCGGTGTAGTCGGTCCAGCCGGGGGCGAGTTCGGCGCTGCCGAGACGGTCGCCGTTGAGGTGCGCGGTGTAGATGCCGTGTGCGGTCGCGTAGAGGCGGGCGCTGGCGATGGGGCCGCGGGCCGTGAAGGCGCGGCGCAGGTACGCGGCCGGCGGAACGTGGCGCATCGAGGTGGGGATGTCGTCGTCGACGGGCGGGTCGAACTCGCGCTCGGGAATGTCGTACGTGGTGTCGGCAGCGACCCAGCCGCCCGCGAAGTCGTCTCGCTCGAGCAGGCCTGTCTCGAACCAGGCCGTGCCGGCCTCGATGACCGTCTGGTCGGTGTCTCTGAGCGTCAGGCTCCACGTGTAACGGGTGCGCGAGTTCAGTGGCCCGTCGTACGTGACCCCCACGGCGGTGCCGGCGTCGACCCAGCCCGTGCTCCAGGCCGCGCTGCCGATTGCGCTCTGGTCGGCGCTGCCCTCGGACGACACGTCGACCCTGTAGGCAGCAGCGGCGGCACCTGAAACGGTGCTCTTCAGTCGCCACGAGAGCCGAGGGGCTGAGATGTCGATGCCGAGAGGGTTTTCACGGTATTCGGTGCGCAGGGCGTAGGCCTGAAGAGTGGTCATTGTGCGGTGCAATCCTTTGATCTGCAAGGCAGGTCTTCGCTGACGCTGCGAAACAATAATTACCACAATCGAAACGTTTCACAAAGCGCGTTGCGATATTCGATGGCGGCTCCAAGACGTTATTCTTCTGTTACTTTTTGGCATATTGACTAATGAACGTGTTCATGCGTAAGTTGTGCTGAGTTCACAGTTGAAACGAATCACAAGCGACGAGGAGGTCGTGATGGCGTTAGAGCGCACAGCTCGACGACGACCCGGTAAATCAAACTTCGGGGTCAAGCGCGGGGCATGGATCTTTTTGCTGCCTGCCGCGGCGATCTACCTGTTCGTTGTTCTGTGGCCGAGCATCCAGGGTGCCGGATTCGCGCTGACCGACTGGAACGGCCTCAACCCGGTCAAGAACTTCATCGGTTTCGACAACTTCGTGAAGCTGTTCAACGACCAGAAGGCCCTCACCTCGGTGTGGCACACGCTCGTGATCGCCGTCACCATCACCGTCGTGCAGAACCTCGTGGGGCTGCTGCTCGCCCTCGGGGTGAACACTCGCATCAAGTCGCGCAATGTCTTGCGGGTCGTGCTGTTCGCTCCCGCGATCATCACGCCGGTGGCCACGGGGTACCTGTGGCAGAACCTGCTCGGCCAGAAAGGTGCGGTCAACGAGTTTCTCGGCTTTCTGGGGTTGCCGCCGCACACCTGGCTGGGTGACAGCAACACCGCCATCTGGGCTATCTGCGTGGTCATCGTGTGGCAGTTCGCCGGCTACTCGATGGTCATCTTTCTCGCCAACCTGCAGGGCATCTCGCAAGAGGTCATCGAAGCCTCGAAAATGGACGGCGCCGGGCCGATCAGGCGGTTCTGGTCGATCATCCGCCCCGAACTCGCGCCGTCGATCACGATCAACCTGATGCTCTCGATCATTGGCGGCCTGAAGATCTTCGACCAGGTCTGGGTCATGACCGGCGGCGGGCCGGGTGGCTCGACCGAGACGATGTCGACCTTTCTCTACAAGAACGCCTTCCAGTTCGGTGACTTCGCGTATGGCATCGCCATTGCCGTGGTGCTGACCGTTCTGGTTGCCATCATCTCTGCCGGGCAGTTCGCGTTGCTCGGCCGCCAGAACAAGGGAGACTGACCCGTGGAGCGTTACACCTGGAAGACGGGCATCCTCGAAGTCGTCATGATCGTGGTGGCCGCGATCTTCTTCATTCCCCTTTTTGTGCTCATCAGTACTGCGTTCAAGGCCACCAACGACCCTTCTGGTTCGCTGCAGCTGCCCGCCAATTTCACCTTCGTCAATTTCTCGAACGCGTGGACAGAGGGGCACCTCGGCAACGCGCTGGCCAACAGCGCCACGGTCACCGTGGTCAGCGTGATTCTGCTCATCGTGCTGTCATCTCTCGCGGCATACCCGCTGGCCCGGGTGACCAAGCGCTGGTCGAAGCTGGCGTTCGCCGGGTTTCTGATCGGGCTGCTGCTGCCCTTCCAGCTCGCCCTCATCCCGCTCTACCAGACCATGCGCGACCTGCACCTGCTCGGCACGGTATGGGCGCTCATTCTCTTCTACGTGGGACTGCAGATGCCGTTCTCGATCTTTCTGTACACCGGGTTTCTGCGGGCGCTGCCGATCGAATACGAAGAAGCCGCTGCCATCGACGGCTCTGGCCTGTTCTCGACGTTCTGGCGGGTGCTTTTCCCGCTGCTTCGGCCCATCACCGGCACCGTGGCCATTCTCAACGTGATCACGATCTGGAACGACTTTCTCACGCCACTGCTCTACCTCAGCGGCTCAGGCCAGCAGACGGTGCCCGTGGCGCTGTTCGCCTTCGTCGGTCAGTACGTCTCGCAGTGGAACCTCGTCTTCGCCGGCCTCATCATCAGCATCTTCCCGATTCTGCTCGTCTACTTCCTCTTGCAGAAGACGGTTATTCAAGGCTTTGCCAGCGGGCTCAAAGGCTAGTCACATCAGCCGGCTCGGCAAGAAAGGCTTCGGCGTCTGTCGGGGCACCCACCACAAAGGAGACAATCACATGCGCTACAAAGCAGTAGGCGCCCTAGCGGCGAGCACGTTGCTCGTGCTCGGTCTGGCGGCCTGTTCCAACGACACCGGCGGCTCGTCGGCCAATGGCAAGACCACCCTCACCTGGGCCTCGACCACCAGTGAGAAGCCGGCCGTCGACGCCATCGTCGCGGCCTACGAGAAGGCGAACCCCGACGTCACCATCACCACCACGACGTCGGACACCGACAACTACCAGACCACCCTCCGCACGCAGCTCTCGAGCGGCACTGCCCCCGATGTGTTCTTCGTGTGGCCAGGCGACGGCAACCCGATGGCCATGACGGTCGTTCAGAAGGCCGGCCTCATCGCCGACCTCTCGAATGAGCCATTCGCTGCGAACATCCCCGCCGGCATCAAGCCTGTCAGCCAGATCGGCGGTAAGACCTACATCGCCCCCGTCACGTTCTCGGGTATCGGCGCCACCTACAACACCACGGCCCTCAAGGCGGCGAACCTGACGGAGCCCACCACGTGGACCGAGCTGCTCAAGTTCTGCGGCGACGCCAAGGCCATCGGCAAGGCCGCGTTCGCGCTCGCCGGCGGTACCCCGTGGAACACGCAGCTGATTCCCTACGCTTTGACACCGACGCTCGTCTACGGGCCCACGCCCACCTTCGCGGCCGACATGTCGGCCGGCAAAGTCACCTTCGCCACGTCGGCGTGGAAGACGGCGCTTGACAAGTACAAGCAGATGCAAGACTCTGGGTGCTTCCAAGACGGCGACCTCGGCACCGCCTACGAAGACGCCCTCAAGCTGGTCTCGACCGGTGACGCGTTCGCTTCGGTTCAGGTGAACTCCTCGATCACCGCGATGCAGCAGGCTGCCCCGAGCGGAACGACTTTCTCGTTCGACCCGCTGCCCGCAAACGATGACGCGACCTCGACCCGCATGGCAGGCGCCGCCGGTGCATCGTACGGCGTGAATGCCTCATCGAAGGTCAAAGATGCCGCGATCAAGTTCGTCGACTACCTCGCGTCGGCGGATGGCACTGCGGTGTACTCCACCGCCGCTGCCGGTATTCCGGCCATCCCGATCTCGACGTTCAAGGTCGACCCTGCTCTCGAGAACTTCGTGAAGTACCAGACCGCTGGCAAGACCGACCCGTTCATGGATCAGCTGTGGCCGAACTCCAAGGTTCAGCAGGTTCACTTCGAGGTTCTGCAGCAGCTGCTCGCCGGTTCGCTCTCCTCGACTGATGCACTGAAGCAGATGGATGCCGCCTACGCCGAGGGCGAAGGCTAAGCACCACCACCCGAGGGCCCGGTTCGCTCTTTCGAACCGGGCCCTCGTCATACCCCGAACAACTCCGGCGCGGCACACAGTCGCGGCCCCGGCCCAGATCCAGCCGAAAGCAGCTCTCCCGTCATGTCTGATGAACTCGTTCGTCGTTTCGAAGACCCCGCCCCCACCTACGGCCCCGTACCGCTCTGGTGGTGGAGCGGCGAGAAGCTCGAGCCCGCCCGCCTCCGCTGGCAGATGCAGCAGCTGGTCGCGCAGAACGTGCACCAGGCCGTGGTGATGAACCTCGCTCCGACCGGGCCGCTGTACGGCGCCCTCGCCGACGACCCGCCGTTCATGTCAGACGAGTGGTGGGTCATCTTCGAAGGTGCCTGCCGCGACGCAGACGAGCTGGGCTTCCAGCTCTGGTTGTACGACCAGATCGGCTTCTCGGGCGCGAACATCCAGGGCCACCTCGTCGCGGCGAACGCCTCGCTGGCCGGGCAGTCGCTCGGCAGCGTTCGGGTCGACGTTTCTGGCGAGACCACCGTGTCGGCCCCCGAGGGGTCGACCGCGCTTGCGGCGTGGTTCATTGCTCCGGATGCCCCCACCTCGCTGCCCGTCACGCTCGACGGCAACGCCGCCACCATCTCTGCCGCGGGTGGCGCGCTCGTGGTGGCCTTCGCCGCCACCCGCGGTTTCGACTACTTCTCGCGCGACGCCTCGGCCGAGCTCATCGACGCCATCTTCGGCGAGTACTCCCGGCACGTGGGCCAGTGGTTCGGCACGGCAATCGGCGGCGTCTTCCAAGACGAACTGCCCGACATGCCCAGCTGGTCGAAAGACTTCGCGGCCGAGTTCGAGGCATCGGCGGGCTACGACCTGCTCACGCTGTTGCCGGCGCTCTGGGGCGACCCGCTCGCCGAGGGCGACACCCGCGACCCCGGCGTTGTTCGAGTCGACTACCACCGCACCCGCGCCCGGCTCGGCGAGGAGGCGTTCTTCACCCCCCTGGCCCAGTGGCTCGCGGGCGCCGGCCTCGAGTGTGGCTTCGACCAGCAGTCCCCCGCTCGTGAGGGCGACCCGGTGGGTGCCACCCGGCTCTACGGCGATTACCTCAGCACTCACTCGCAGTACGGCATTCCGGGCAGCGACCACTGGGGCGACTCGAAGATCCACAGCTCGATGGCGCACGCGAACGGCCACGAGCGGGTCTGGATCGAGTCGTTCCACTCGTCGGGCTGGGGCGGAACCCTCGAAGAGACCTATGACTGGCTGAGCCCGTACTTCCGTCGCGGCGCGAACCTGTACGACCCGCACGCGGTCTACTACTCCACTCGGTCGGGGTGGTTCGAGTGGGCGCCGCCGTCGACGTGCTGGCGCCAGCCGTACTGGCCCGCCTACGGTGAGTTCGCTCTGGCGATCGCCCGTATCTCGTCGACGCTGACGATGGGGGAGCACCGGGCATCCACTGTTCTCTTCTACCCCACCGAGAGTGCACAGTTCGACGTGACGGTAGAGGGCTTCGACCTCGGCGAGCAGCGCTCCACTGCGCACTACCACGAGCTGAACGGCGCCACCTCGTGGTTCGCCGAACGCCGCGGCCTGCTCGAGAGTGCCGGCGTCGACTACGACATTCTCGGCAGCGACACGGTCGCCCGCGCGGTCGTCGACGACGGCGAGCTCCTCATCGGCACCGGCCGGTTTGTGAACGTGGTACTGCCCGACGTGCGGGTCGTGAGCGCTGAAACCGCCCGCGTGCTGCTCGAGTTCGCCCTGAACGGCGGGCTCATCGTGGCAACGGGTGTGCTGCCGAGCATCTTCACGGGTGCCGACGAGAGCGTTGCGGCCGAGCTGCGTGATGGCTTCGCTCTGGCCTGTGAAGCCGGGCGGGTTCGCCTTCTCGAAAGCCCCGACGAGGTGGCGGCGGCACTGCTCTCGCCTCGGGTCGAGGTCACGGCCGACGCCCCCGTCATGCTCCGCCAGGTGGGCGACGCGCACCTGGTCGCCCTCATCGCGCACGACGAGCAGACCGGAACCGTGCAGCCCCTGCTGCCCGGCTTCGAAGACTCGGCCTGGGTCGAGGGTGGTGGCAGCTTCAACTGGAAGGTCTACTGGCACCAGCTCGCCACCGATGGCTACACCTTCGTGCCGCCCACCGGCCGGACGTTCACCGTTTCGGTCTCGGGGCTCGGCGACGCCCCGCTCACGGTTCAGCAGTGGGATGCGCGCACCGGCAAGCGGTACGCGGTGCCGTTCACCCACACTGACGGAACCATCACCGTGCACTCGGAGTTCTCGAGCGGCTCGATCGAGTTTCTCGTCATCGCGCCGTCGCTGCCAGAGCCCACGGGCAACCGCCAGGGCGACCTCGAGACCACGCTCGTGCTCGACGGTGACTGGGGCCTGACGGCCGAGTCGACGCTCGACAACCAGTGGGGTGACCTCGGCGCGAAGAGCGAGACCGGCATCATTCCCATTCAGGTCTGGCAGTTCGAGCACGAAACCGATGAGGCACCCGAAGCGGGCTTCGCCACCGGCGACACTGTGACGGCCACCTTCGGCCCGCTCGCGCTGGTCTCGGGCCCGGGCGACGACTGGAAGCCGTCGACGTTCTCGCTCTCGCGCGGCATTCAGAACGACACCATTCACGACGAGACCCTCGGCCCCAACGGCTACGTTCCCGAAGAGTTCTTCGCCTGGGCCGACGCCCAGGCCGGCGAGACCTACCGGGTTCGCGCCACCATCGAGGTGCCAGAAGGCGACGCCCTCACATTGGTCGTCGGCACCAACGGCACCCGCATCGTGCGCCTCGACGGAGCACTGGCCCCGACCACCGGTGACGGCTACCTCAGCCACACGCCGGTGTCGCCCGCTGCCGCCGTCGACCTCGAACTCGAGATCACCGCAGTGACCACCCAGCCGCTGCGGGCGTACTTCGCCCTCACGAGTGACGTCTCCGCTTTCGCCCGCCCCGAGTGGATCGTGCCGGCCGACGGCTCTGCCCGCTCGACCGGGGTCACCTTCAGCACGAGCTTCGAGCTCGACGGCAGCGAGACCGACCCGCGCATCCAGGTCTCGAGCGAAGCGCCCACCATCATTCTGGTGAACGGCACCGAGGTGGGCCGGCAGGGCGACTTCGACCCCTACAGCGTCAAGCGCTTCACCCGCGTGCACCCGTACAACGTGGGTGCGCTGCTGCACGAGGGCAGCAACGTCATCGAAGTCAACTGTGTCGACGTGGGGCGCCCCATCGCGCTGCGGGTCGACTCCGTGCCGCGCGTGTTGGGTGGCCTGGGTCTTGCGACCACCACCTCGTGGGCGGCCACCCGCGAGGGCGACCCCATCGCACTGGCCTACCGGCTCGCCCAGTGGGAGGACCCCCGTTACGGCTGCATCGTGCCACGCCCGCACCCGCTGCAGGCGGCCACCTGGCTCGAAACCGAGGCGCAGAGCGACACCGTCGTCTCGCTGGTTCCGGATGCCCGGCCGGCCCCCGGCCGCACCGAACGCCTGCGCTTCGCCGTGCCCATCGGCGCCACCCGCATCGAGGTGCCCTCGGCACAGCCGTTCACCGTCTCAGCCAGCGCGGGCCTCACCGTGACGCAGAGCGGAGCCGTATTGCAGCTGGCGCGCCCTGCCGCCGCCGGCGAGACGATCACGCTCGTCTTCACGCCGCAGGGCGGCCGTCGCGGTGGCGCGCTGCTCGACGGGCCGCTGACGGTCGAGACCGGCGAGCAGGCTGCAGAGCTTCTGCCGTGGTCAGAACTCGGGCTCGGCTCACTCGGCGGTGCGGTGCACTACCGGCGGAGCATCCGGGTGCCAGAGGGCAACGCGGCGGCGACACTGCTCGATCTGGGTGCGGTGCGCGGCACCGCGAGCGTGTCGATCGACGGCACTGTGGCGACGACGCTGTTCGCGGCTCCCTGGGTTGCCGATCTCAGCGACTTCGTCAAGCCCGGTACCGAACACGAGCTCGTTGTCACCGTGCGCGGTACCTTGGCGCCGTACGTGCAGTACGCTTCCCCCACGTCTGCTGTCATGGCAGGCCAGACGGTGCACGGGCTCTTCGGGCCGGTGCGGTTGGTGAAGCGGGCCTGAAAGCGGGCCTGAACGCGGCTCGGCCGAGTGCGGAGCAGATGATTCGAGAGTGTGTGACGAAAGGGTGACGACATGGCAGCAGTGAACGTTCGTGATGTCGCTGCCCTGGCCGGGGTGTCACTCGGCACGGTCTCGAATGCGCTGAACCGGCCAGACCGGGTGTCGCCGTCGACCCTGCGACGGGTGCACGATGCCATCGACAAGCTCGGTTTTGTGCGCAATGACGCGGCCCGGCAGTTGCGAGCCGGCCGCAGCCGGAGCATCGGGCTGCTGGTGCTCGACATCGGCAACCCGTTCTTCACCGACCTCGCCGAGGGCGCCGAAGACCGGGCGTCAGAGGCGGGGTTCGCCATGCTGCTCGGCAACAGCCACGGCAGCGCCGCCCGCGAGACGGCGCACCTGGCGCTGTTCGAAGAGCAGCGGGTGCGCGGCATGCTCATCTCGCCCGTGGCGGAGATCTGGCCCCAGGTGACGCGCCTTCGCACCCGAGACATTCCCACCGTTCTGGTCGACCGCGCCATCTCCGACACCTCGTTCTCCTCGGTGTCGGTCGATGACGTGGCCGGCGGCGCGCTCGCCGTGGAACATCTGCTGTCGATCGGCCGGCGCAAGATCGCGTTCGTCGGCGGGCCCACCAAGATCAGGCAGGTCGCCGACCGGCTCGAAGGGGCCAGTCGAGCCCTCAACTCGGTGCCGGGTGCCACCCTCGAGGTGCTGGGCACACGGGCCCTCACTGTGCTCGAGGGTCGGCGCATCGGCGAACTCATCACCGCCAGAGCGCCGGGAGCCAGGCCCGACGCCGTGTTCGCCGCCAACGATCTGCTCGCCGTAGGAGTGCTGCAGGGACTCACCATGGTGAGCAACCTGCGGGTACCCGACGACATCGCCCTCATCGGGTACGACGACATCGCGTTCGCGTCGGCCACCGTGGTGCCGCTCACTTCCATTCGCCAGCCGAGCACGCTCATCGGCCGCACCGCCGTCGAACTGCTGCTCGCCGAGTCAGAGAACTCGGCAGATTACGAGCCCCAGCAGGTGGTGTTCGCCCCCGAACTCGTCGTGCGCGACTCGACCGCTCTCGTCGTGGCCGAGCCGGTGCTCGCGGGCTGAGCGCGCTTGTGGCGCACCGAGAAGGTCGTCACGAGCTGAGGTAGCGCAACCAGACGGTCGCGTTCTTGCAGGCATCCTGGTTCACCGGTTTGTTGATGAAGCCGATGGATGCCCCACCGAACGCCGCGCCCTCACCGGGGTCGATCGTGCGGTTCACCGCCATCTCCGAGTTCGCCAGTTCGTAGTCGCTGGCATCGCACGCGGCGAGGGGTGATCCGTCTGCGGCGGTGACCGCGCTGATACTGACGGTGATGCGGGTGACGTAGACGCTGTGGGCGCCGTCGTTGGAGACGATGCCGGCGAGGGCGCTGGCCGGGGCATCCGGAGCCAGCCCCGCGTTCGTGGAGGTCTGCACGATGGCGAGCGTCACGGTTCTGTCGGGGGTGTCGCCGTCATTGCCCTGATCTTCCGAGCCGATGCCGCCCGGGCCGCCGATGCCCGGCGTGCACTGCCCGACGGTCACCGCCAGTGCGGGCGAGGCCGGGCCGCTCGCCGTACCGAGCATTGCCGCCGCGACCGCAAGCAGCACCATTGCGGCCGAGAGTCTCCTCCGACCGCGCCGCCGACTCCGCGCGAGCAGCACGAGCACGCCCACCAACACGAGCGCCAGCGCGACTCCGAGCGGCCAGAGCGGTGCCAGGCCGGTGTTCGCCAGCGGTTCGCACGTCACAGCGTCACGTTGAAGGCCGTGCTGAGAATGCTGGTTGCACCCGTCGAGGCAGCCTGCAGGGTGTACCCGTTGCCCACGGCGAGCAGCCCGTTGATCTGAATGGTACTGAAGGTTGCCGTACCGCTCACCGCCGTCACCGTGGTGGTGCCGCCGATGGTGCCGAGCAGCCCGAGCAGGCTCGAGTTCGCGCTGATCGAGAGCGTGACCGCGCCCGATCCCACGTTGCCGAACTGGTCGGCGATCGTCACCTGCAGCGCCGGAGTCATGTTCGTGTTCTGTTTGACGCTCGCCGCCGGGTTCACCGTGAACGTGAGCACTGGTGTGCCGATGGTGATCGTCGCTGTCTGTGTGGCGGAGGTGAGCCCGGTGATCGCCGCCGTCAGGGTGGGTGTGCCAACCCGCTTGTCGCCGTAGAAGAACGTCGTCGTGCTCACCCCGGCGGCGAAGCGCACCAGAGCAGTTGTCGTGGCAACGGTGGTCGGGGCGAAGACGGTGCCCGTGGTGCCGGCCGTCGACGTGGTGGTCAGCACCACCGTGTACCCGCCGGTCGGTGCAATCGCAGCGTTGTCGAACGCATCCTGCAGCGCCAGGGTCACCGGCCCGAGGTTGGCGCTCGCCGAGGTGGTGGCGGTCAGGGCCGCCGACGTGAAGACCACTTTGCTGGGCGCGGCCGCGGTCACGGTGAACGCCGAACTGGTGGCGCCCGTGAGCCCGGTACTGGATGCCGCCAGCGTGTACCCGACGCCGGCCTTGTTCACCGAGAGGGTCGAGAAGGTGGCCACACCGCTCGCGTTCGTCGTGGCGGTGAGGGTTCCCGACAGCGTTCCCGCCGCCGGGTTCGTGGCGATGGCGAGTGTGATGCTCGTTCCGGCCACCGGTACGGCCACGCTGGCCGACGTCTCGACGGTGACGGCAACGCCCGGGCTGACGGCGACCCCGGCCACCACGGCCGAGGGCTGCGTGGTGAAGACCAGCTTGGTCGGGATGCCCACCACGACGGCTGCGCTGGCGGTACTCGAGGCCGTCCATGTAGCGCGTACGGCGATGACGGTGTACGTGTAACTGCCGTTCACCGTCACGGTGTCGCTGCAGGAGAGCGCAGTGATCAGGGCGCTCGCCGAGGTGCCGCACGCAGCAGAGGCCACGCTGCCGATCGTGCGCGTGACGTAGTAGCCGGTGGGCGCCGGAACGCTGCTCGACGCGGTGAAGCTCACGGTGAGTGTTCCCGTGCTGGTCGCCGGAACCGTCACGGCCGTCGCCGGGTTCAGTGTTCCCGTTGTCGCTGTGCCTACGCCCTTGCCGGTCGAGCGCCAGAACGCTTCAGCGGGGCTGGAGCCGGCCCCGCCCGCCAGTGCCAGCACCAGAACGAACGCCAGAACCGCCAGGCCCCACCTCGCGGAGCCCCATTTCACTGTGCCCCATTTCACTGTGCCCCACCTCGTCGTGCCCCACCTCGCGGCGCGCACGACGAACGGCAGGGCGCCCCACGATGTTCCGTGAGACTCCCTGCCGTGTCGGGGTGGTGCGGTGTTCATGGTTCAGCTGTCCGTTCCCGGCGCTCCTCGGGTGGTGGGGGCCAGGCCCCTGGCGGCTAGCTGGCTGCGAAGTACAACGGAACAGCGGCACCCTTGCAGGCGTTCTGGTTCGCTGCTGTGTTGTTCATGGTGATGGTCACGGTGCCGGTGAGGGTACCAGCGGGGGCAATGGTGCCGAAGATCACGACGGGGGTGCCCACCGTGTAGTCGGCAGCCGAGCATCCGGGAACCGTGGTCCAGGCAGCACCGGTCGACGTGGCGACGGCCGCGGTGATGGCGGTGAGGTTCTGGTTGCCGGTACCGGGGTTCGTCACGATGAAAGTGACGGTGTCGGTGGGGCCACCGGGCGTGAGGGCTGAGCCGGCCGTTGTCGAGGCGATGGTGAAGGCGGTGTCGGTGCCCGTGGTGGCGCTGCCGACGCCGGTGCCCGTCGAGGTCCAGTAGGCGAAGGCTGCGCCGCCTCCGGCGAGAACGAGAACGGCTGCTGTCACGATGACTGCGATGCGCTTCTTGCTGCTTGTGAATCTAGACATTTTTCCCCCAGGGGTCGGCAACACGGCGATCGCGATGTTCGGCGTCATCACATCAGTTCTGTCACCAGCACGGGGGCATGTCACCCTAACTGTGCAAGAACGCCGACACCTGCGTACCCCGTTCTGACCACGGCTGAAGCGCGTGTGAGCCGCAAATATCCCAGAAACACACCGGCAACACACGGCCACTAGGCTCGCACCATGGTTGACCTGTTCGCCGGCTATGGCGCCACACTCCTGCCCCGTAAGCCCATCAAAGGGGCGCCCGCCTTCGACGAGATGTTCCCTGAGCCGAGCTCGTCATCGCCCGTCGAAGCCCGCGCTGCGTACAAAGACATCTACAACGCGCTGGCTCGCATGACGCAGGAAGAACTGCGTGGTCGCACCGACGCACTCGCCAGTTCGTACCTCGCCCAGGGTGTGACGTTCGACTTCGCGGGTGAAGAGCGGCCCTTCCCGCTCGACGCGGTTCCCCGGGTCATCGAACAGAAGGAGTGGGTGAACGTCGAGGCGGGCATCAAGCAGCGCGTTCGTGCGCTCGAAGCCTTTCTCGCCGACATCTACGGGGCGCAGTCGGCGGTGCGCGACGGGGTGATTCCGGCCGGGCTGGTGAGTTCATCCAGTCACTTCCACCGAGAGGCGGCTGGCATCGTCTCGGCGAACGGCGTGCGCATCCAGGTCTCGGGCATCGACCTCATTCGCGACGAGCAGGGTGCCTGGCGCGTGCTCGAAGACAACGTGCGGGTTCCCTCGGGTGTGAGCTACGTCATCTCGAACCGCCGGGTGATGGCGCAGACACTGCCCGAACTCTTCGTATCGATGCGGGTGCGACCGGTGGGTGACTACCCCAACAAGCTGCTGCAGGCGCTGCGGGCAAGCGCCCCCGAGGGTGTCGAAGACCCCAACGTGGTCGTGCTCACGCCCGGCGTCTACAACTCGGCCTACTTCGAGCACACCCTGCTCGCCCGCCTGATGGGCATCGAGCTCGTCGAGGGCCGCGACCTGTTCTGCTCCGGCGGCCGGGTCTGGATGCGCACCACCGCCGGCCCCACCCGCGTCGACGTCATCTACCGACGTGTCGACGACGAGTTTCTCGACCCATTGCAGTTTCGTGCCGACTCGATGCTCGGCTCGCCCGGCATTCTGCTCGCGGCGCGCCTGGGCAACGTCACCATCGCGAACGCGGTGGGCAACGGCGTGGCCGACGACAAGCTCGTCTACACCTACCTGCCCGACCTGATTCGCTACTACCTCAGCGAAGAACCGCTTCTGCCCAACGTCGACACGTGGCGGCTCGAAGACCCGGGAGCCCTCGAAGAGGTGCTCGACCGGCTGAGCGAGCTCGTGGTGAAGCCGGTCGACGGCTCGGGTGGCAAGGGGCTCGTCGTGGGCCCGGCAGCCTCGGCGAAAGAACTCGACGCTCTTCGCAAACGCCTGCTCAAAGACCCCCGCGGCTGGATCGCGCAGCCCGTGGTGCAGTTGTCGACCATTCCGACCCTGGTCGAAGAGGGCATGCGCCCGCGGCACGCCGACCTCCGCCCGTTCGCGGTGAACGACGGCAAAGACATCTGGGTGCTGCCCGGCGGCCTCACGCGCGTGGCTCTTCCCGAGGGTGAGCTCGTGGTGAACTCCTCGCAGGGCGGAGGCTCGAAAGACACCTGGGTGGTGGGCTTCGCGGGTGGTTTCTCGCCCATCGACGGCACGGCGCAGGTGGCCCAGAACATTCAGGGGCTGGTGGCCGACCAGGCTGCGAACACGCAGGCCATCCCGATCGTGAAGCACGTGCCCGACCAGTCACCCTACGACAAGCCGCGCTCGCACCAAGACCAGCAGGAGCAGCAACAGCAGGAGCAGCA
The DNA here is from genome assembly GCF_004923255.1 of Subtercola vilae. Classification (GTDB taxonomy): domain Bacteria; phylum Actinomycetota; class Actinomycetes; order Actinomycetales; family Microbacteriaceae; genus Subtercola; species Subtercola vilae. Next base: position 45,935 of record NZ_QYRT01000028.1, read on the forward strand.
GCAGCAGCACGCCCCCTTGCCGCCGCTGGTGCTGGGTGAGAAGCTGACTGCCGTCGACACCACCGTGGGAGCCGAGTAATGCTGAGCCGTATTGCCGAAAGCCTGTTCTGGATCGGGCGCTACATCGAACGAAGCGACGGCACCGCCCGCATTCTCGACGTGCACCTGCAGCTGCTGCTCGAAGACCCGTGGATCGAGGAGAACCTCGCCTGCCGTTCGCTGCTGGCGGTGATGGGCGCCGAGATACCTCCGGATGACCATGAACTGACCCGCGCCGACGTGCTGGCGATTCTCGCGGTCGACCGCGCGCAGCCCGCGTCGATCGCCTACTCGCTGGGCGCCGCTCGCGAGAACGCGCGGCGCGCCCGCGAGATCGTGTCAACAGAGCTGTGGGAGTGCCTGAACACGACTCGCGCAAAGATGCCGCGAAAGATCGCCGTCGAGAAGACGCACGAGTTCTTCGCCTGGGTGCGCGAGCGCTCGGCGCTGGCCGTGGGAATTCAGGAGTCGGCGGCCTCGCGCGACGAGGCGTGGCACTTCTTCACCCTCGGCCGCTCGCTCGAACGGGCCGACATGACGGCCCGTCTGCTCGCGACCCGCTCGCTCACCGAGGCCAGCGGCCCGTCGTGGACCACGATCCTCCGCTCGTGCGGGGCCTATGAGTCGTACCTGCGCACCTACCGCGGCGTACCCTCCGCCCGCAACGCCGCCGAGTTTCTGCTGCTCGACCGGCTCTTTCCCCGCTCGATTCTGTTCTCGGTCTCCCGTGCTGAGCAGAGCCTTCGCGACATCGAACCCCGAAACACCCGGCTTGCCGTCACCGACCAGGCCCAACGCCTGCTCGGACAGATTCGCAGCCAACTGGAGTACCGACCGATCATGGACATTCTGCACGACCTGCCGCACCAGATGGACCTGGTTCAAGAGGCCACAAGCGAGGCATCCGAGGCCATTCGCCAGCGCTACTTTCCAACCAATGCGGCGCCGAGCTGGGTGGGAGAGAACGTATGAACCGCTTGCGTATTCGCCACGTCACCGGCTATCGCTACGAGGGCGAGGTGCAGGCGTCGTACAACGAGGCCCGCATGCTCCCCGTGTCGAGCGAGGGCCAGTTCGTGCTCTACTCGAACCTCGACATCACCCCGCTCTCGTCGAACCACACGTACCTCGACTACTGGGGAACCCGCGTGTCGTCGTTCGAGGTGCTCACACCCCACAAAGAGCTGAGCCTCACGGCGAACTCGTTGATCGAGGTTCGGCCGCGCGAGCATCCGCCCCACGTGCTGACCTGGGATGCCCTGCGTGACGCTGCGGCGAAGGTGACGTCGACCATCGAGCAGGTCAAGCAGACCGGGCTCACCGAGCCACCAGACGAGGTTGCCGCACTCGCCCGGGAGATCGCCGCCCGGTACGACAACGCGTGCGACGCGGCGCTCGAGATCTGCAGCGAGATCGGCCGTCAGGTGCAGTACATGACGGGGGTGACCGGCGTGCACACCAACGCCCGGGAGGCGTGGGTCGAGAAGAAGGGCGTCTGCCAGGACATCACGCACATCGCGCTCGGCGCACTTCGCTCGGTCGGAATTCCGGCGCGCTACGTGTCGGGCTACCTGCACCCGAAACCGTCGGCCGCGGTCGGCGAGACCGTCACCGGTGAGTCGCACGCGTGGGTCGAGTGGTTCTGCGGTGACTGGCGCGGGTTCGACCCCACCAACTCCATCGACATCGGCGATCGGCACGTCACAGTGGGTCGCGGGCGCGACTACAACGACGTCGCGCCGCTGCGCGGGGTGTACGCGGGGCCGTTCGGATCGCGCTTGTTCGTGAAGGTCGAGATCACGCGCGAGGTGTGAGGGGCGGCCGGCGCGGGCGGCTGGGCCAGGCGGCTGGCCCAGACGGCTGGCGTGCAGCCTGCGGTGGCACAATGAAGCGTGGCTACTTTCAACGATGAACAGGGCGTGCCGATCAGCTACTACCAGTGGCTGGTTCCGGATGCGCGGGCGATCGTGCAGCTCGCACACGGGCTCGGCGAGTACGCACTGCGCTACGAGCAACTCGCCATCGAGCTGAACAATGCGGGCTACTCGGTGTACGCGAACGATCACCGGGGCCACGGTCAGACCGGCCTCGCCCAGTACGGCGGCGATCGGGCGAAACTGGGGCGGCTCGGCCCCGGCGGACTGAGGGCCACGGTGGCGGGCATCCGGCAGTTCACGGCGCTCATCAACAGCCAGAACCCGGGCGTTCCCATTGTGCTGCTCGGGCAGAGCTGGGGCTCGCTGATGGCGCAGAAGGTGTTGAACCTGTCATCGGCGCCCTACGCCGGGGCAGTACTGGTGGGTACCGCGTACCGCATGCCGGGTTCGATGGATGGCGGTGACCTCTCGCGTCGGCACCGCCCGGCCGACGGATCGGGCCACGGCTACGAGTGGCTGAGCCGCGACGTGGCCGTGCAGACCGCCGCCGCGGCCGACGACCTCATGTTCGATGCGAAGGTGCTCGCCCTCTTCGGCGTGGCCGACGGGCTGCGGCTCTTCGGGCGGCCGGCGCGCGGGCTCGACTCCGAGGTTCCCGTGCTGATACTGGCTGGAACCGACGACGTTCTGGGCGGCGAGCAGAGCGTGCAGAAGCTGGCCGCCGCCTACCGCGCCAGAAGCGGCCTGCACGATGTGACGGTCATCACGTATCCGGATGCCCGCCACGAGGTTCTGCGGGAGACCAACCGCGACGAGGTCGTCGCCGACCTCCTCGCCTGGCTCGGCGCCCGCTTCGTCGCCACCCCCTGACCCACCCAC
>NZ_QYRT01000029.1 GCF_004923255.1 Subtercola vilae
ACGATTTTGGGGCTGGTAACGGCGAGTCTGCCCCAACTCACCGACCTGTTGTCCGAGAACGGGCGATGCTGCGGTGTCGCGGCGGCTCGCAACCCATGGGTTACGAGGCGTCTCGTCGGACGGGTCGCGCGCGGGTCCAAATGGCCAAATTGAGCGTGTAACGGTGGATTGTTGCGTCAGCTGGGATGTCCGGCCTGTGTCGTCGCGACCGGCGAGGTGCCCTTACGCCGATCCACGAGCGGGCATCCGCTTATCCGTGCCCGGCGATGCTGTGCCTGGTGGGACGCCGTGATCTAATGTGCCGGTGCAGGAACGCAGAGTGGTCAAAACGGATTCACCCGATCGACCTGAGCTTGAAGCGGCGGGTTGGGTGGTCATTGCCCGCTCATGGGGTGCACGACTCGAGACCGATAACAGGAGCATCGAGCGACTGGCAATACTGATTGATCGAGTGAATGCCATCGCGACCATCCGCGAACTTGGGCCCACAGACGCCGGAGCGGTCCTCGCTTTGGATCGGGAGACAGCCGACGACTACCCTGGCGACGTCGCCACGTCTCATTCCGCCTTGACTCCTGCGCAAGCATCACCGACCATCGACCATCGTGGCTGGGGTGCCTTCGCGCGCGACCGCCGTCTCGTGGCTATGACATTCGTAGAGTCCGGTAGCCACGGAGCAGAAACGCATTTCACCGTGGTCCATCGAGGGTGGCGTGGCCGTGGGCTTGGGACGGCAGTCAAAGCAGCCTCCGTCATCGCGCTCGTTGATGCCGGTCATAGGATCTTCCGCACCGGCGGTTCGATGGACAACCCTGCAAGCATTGCCGCGAATCGAGCAGTCGGATACGAACTGGATGAGGAATGGCTCACGTTCGCTGCCGGCCCACAAACTGCCCGCTGAGGGATGGTTACCGTACGTATCGACACGCCATTTAGCGGTCACAGAACGCCGCCAAAGAGCGGCAAAGTCCACAATCCCGCACAAACGAACCCGCCCATAACGCCAGATCCTGTACCGATTCTCCTCGGACCCCGAAAACTACCAGGTGCTCGGGGTGGAACCGAGCGGCACCGGTTCCGGCCTCAGGACTGTGCTGGTGATCTCGACGACGCGGTGCTCACGCCCTGCACGAAGTACGGCATCCATGATCTCGAGCACGTGGAATGCGACGTCTCCGGATGCCCGATGTGGTCGACCGGTCTCGATCGCACGCGCCATGTCCGCCAGCCCGAATCCGCGGCCGGCGTCCGCATATCCAGCGGTGGCAGGAGCCTTGGTCCATTCCGGTTTCTCAACTGTCCAGACCTCGACCGGGTCAGAGAACCGGTTGGGGTCTGGCACCGCTATCGTGCCAGTCGTGCCAAACAGCTCGAACAGTGGAGCACGTGTGATCCACAACTCGAAGCTCACTGTCAGGGTCGAAGTCACCCCATTTTCGTGTTCGAGAATCGCGCTGACATGCGTATCAACGTCGACTGGAATGATGCTTCCGGCCTGCCCTCCCGTAGCTACCGTGCGTTCGCGATCGGAGTGCGACAAGACTCCGGAAACTCTGACCACCGGCCCCAACAGGGTGATGAGGGCGGTGAGGTAGTACGGAGCCATATCGAACAGCGGCCCGCCACCCGGCTGATAGTAGAACTGGGGAGCGGGGTGCCAGAGCTCGTGTCCTGCCGAGCTCCAGTGGACCGCAGCAGCAACCGGCTCACCGATGGCTCCGGAATCCAGGAGTGCACGTGCAGTCTGGATACCCGTGCCGAGCACGGTATCCGGAGCACTACCCACACGGAGGCCAAGCTGGTGCGCGAGTTCGAGCATCGGCATCGCTTCTTCGGGGTCGAGCGCTAGAGGCTTCTCTCCGTAGACGTGCTTTCCTGCTTGCAACGCGCGCGTCGCTATATCGACGTGAGCTGAGGGAATCGTCAGGTTCAGCACGGCGTCGATACACGGGTTGGCGAGCAGTGCGCTCACGCTGAGCGCTTCGACGTTCTGCTCTGCGGCGACCTCTGCCGCACGGGCCTCGTTGACGTCGGCGACGGCGACCAGGTTCAGGCCTTCGAGTTTGGGAAACTCCGCGAAGTACTGGGCGCTGATCGTGCCCACTCCGATGATTCCGATATTCAGCGCGCTGCCCACAGCAGGCCCCTCTCTACGATCGTGCGAACGTTCGGGTTGTCAAGAATGTCGAGACGGTGTCCGGGTGCAGAAACGAATATTCGCCCCTTTCCCCACTGCCTGGTCCAGATGGCCGGCGCTGTGACGGGGCGGTTCCATGCATCCCACGGTCGAACGGACTGCGTGGTGGTCGCGAGCACATCGTTGTACTCGTCGCTCAGCACCCAGTACTGCTCGCTCACGAGATCGAAGTCGTCTATGCCCTGAGTGATCGGATGCAAACGACCCAGCTCCGTGATGTTGACAATGTAGGGAATGTAGTTGTCGGACTGCTCTCCGGTGCGTTCGGCCGGATCCTTGCCCGCATGATGCGCGAATTGACCGCCGACCATGTGCAGATAGTCGGCGTTGTCACGATACGAATCAGCGATTCCCCCGTGCCAACCGCCCATGCCCGTACCGTTCACAACCGCAGCCTGAAGACCGGCGAATTCGGCCTTGGTGATCGAGGCCATGGTATTGATCTGCAGGATGAGGTCGACGGTCGTCAGGTAGTCGGTATCTGCGTAGATGCCGGTCGACTCCTCGACACGCACCGAAAATCCGTTTCTCTCGAGAAACGGAATCATCGAGTCCGTGGTCTCGACGGGCTGATGCCCATCCCAGCCGCCGCGCACGATGAGCACTTTGCGCTCACCTGAATTTTCCGAAGTCATCGACTCCTCCTTATCCGAGCCTTACTTCCGCTCACTGGTTCTGAACTTCAGGGCTGAACCCTGGTTGTTGACGAAAATCCACGAGCTGTTAGCCGCCGAGCTAGCCTCGACGGCACCGAGTACCCGTTGCACCTGAAGCCCGTCATCGAACGACGGTCGCGGCTGCACGCCCGCAGTGATGTCGACAAGCATGTCGCGCACCTGGTGCGAGAACGGATGCTCGTAACCGATGCCATGCCCGGTCGGCCACCAGGCCGACATGTAGGGGTGCTCAGGCTCGGTCACGAGAATACGGCGAAACCCACGCAAGCCGACAGGGTCAGTGCTGTCGTAGAACTCGAGTTCGTTCATCCGTTCGAAATCGAATGCGATGGCGCCAAGCGAACCACTGAACTCGAGCCGAAATGCGTTCTTTCGTCCAGTCGCATATCTGGTCGCTTCGAAAGAACCGAGCACACCGCCGTCCAGGCGGCCGGTGAACAACGCCACGTCATCGACGCTCACCTGACCTCGCTCCTCTGAAGACGTGCCGCTGAGCCCAGTCGATTCTCCAAGCAGTGGTCGCTCCTTGACAAGGGTCTCTAGGATTCCGCTCACGCTCTGCACCTGACGCCCCGTCACGAACTGGACTGCATCGATTGCATGCGCCCCGATGTCGCCGAGCGATCCCGAGCCTGCGCGATCCTTGTCGAGGCGCCACGTCATCGGGCCATCAGCATCAACCAACCAGTCCTGGAGATAGAGAGCCCGCACTTGACGCAGCTCACCGATTCGGCCTTCAGCGATGAGGTCGCGGGCAAACGTGATCGCGGGCACCCGCCGATAGCTAAAGCCCACCATGGCGTAGACGCCCCTCGTGGCCGCGCGCGTCGCCGCGTCAGCCATCCGTTCGGCTTCCTCGACAGTGTTTGCCAGAGGCTTCTCGCAGAGCACGTGCTTGCCGGCTTCGAGCGCCGCAATCGCGATTTCGACGTGCGTGACCCCAGGGCTGCAGATGTCGATGAGATCGATGTCGTCGCGCTCGATGACCCGCCGCCAATCGGTCTCACTCTCGGCCCAACCGAATCGCTCGGCAGCGGCTTCGACACGGACGCGATCACGGCCCACGATCACGGCCATCTGCGGCTCGACAGGCAGATCGAAGAATCGGGGGGCCACGCGCCATGCCTGCGAATGAGCTGCGCCCATGAAACCGTAGCCGACGAGCGCCACACGCAACGGGGGTTGACTCATCTGCACAGACTCCTTCATCCGCATGGCCGAATTCCGACCGTTCATACGCGTCTGTACCATAACTCAGTCCATAAAGTTGGCGCAAGTTTTCTCTATCTTTCCAGAAACGTATTGTTCATTCTCGTACCTCTCTCGGCGTGGTGGTGCCGTGCTCGCCCGAACCACGAGACTGGTCGCGAGCTCGATGCGGGTGAGTCGCCGGTCAGGATCATTGCGTAATGCCATAACCAGCCGAGTCGCCTCCTCCGCCATCTCGATCAAGGGTTGATGAATGGTCGTCAGCTTGGGTGACATCCAGCCGGAACTGGGAACGTCGTCGTAGCCGACCACCGAGATATCGTCGGGCACTGCGAGCCTGAGTAGGCGCGCCGCTTCGTAGATTCCAAAGGCCTGCATGTCGTTGCCCGCGAAGATGGCCGTCGGCCGCTCCGGCAGTGTCAGGAAGTTCGTTCCAGCGGCAACACCGTCTTCGTAGTCGAACTGTCCGGCATCGACGAGCGTCGGGTCGAACGGGATGCCAGCCTCGTCGAGCGCAGAGTGATACCCGGACAGGCGAGCTCGTGAACACATCATTTCTCTAGGCCCCGTGACCATGGCGATTCTGCGGTGCCCCAGCTCGATCAGATGCCGCGTGGCAGTGAGGCCGCCTAACCAGTTGCTCGAGCCTACCGACGAGACGTCCGCGTCAGGTTCGCCTGCGGGATCGAGTATCACATAAGGAATATTTCGTATAGCCAGCTGGCGTTTATACTCGAGAGGCAGGTTCGAGAAGAGCAAAACCACGCCAACAGGTTGACGCCGCAGAATTCCGTCGATCCATCCCGGTTCTCCGGTCGGACGACCGCCACTCTCCGTCAAGATGACATTCAGACCGTTTTCGCGGGCGACGCTCTCCACCCCACGAATGATCTGCAGCGACCACTCACTGTCGATGCTGGCGAACACCAGCTCGATCAGCCTCTCCTGGTCGACCACGGTGCCGCGCCGGCTGTACCCCGCGGTGTGAAGCAGCCCTTCGATCCGTTCGCGCACACCATCTGAGACGCCGCTTCTACCATTGAGTACCTTCGACACAGTCGACATCGACACGGACGCATCGCGGGCGATTTCCGCGAGAGTTGCCCGTCCGGACGAAACATTTTGTGAACTCATGCGCTCATGGTAACGGCCTTCGGCGGCTTCGCTAGCTCTGTGGGGCCGACTCGGCTGTCGCTTTCTGTAGGAGCGGGGGATACAGTCCGCTAACAACCGGCCGAGATCAGTTGACAACTCTCGCGAATAGTCAAATAATAATGCCGTCGCAATACGAAACATTTTCACTCCCAGAGCGACACATGCATCCAAAGAAGAATCATGGCCGCCGCCACAGGCGACGGCGGCTGGAAAGGAAAATGTCATGGCGTCATTCACAGGATCTTCTTTCTCAAGGCGGGGGTTTATCGGCCTCGCGGGGGCTGCGGCGGCTACAGCCGCTCTTGCGGCGTGTTCCACCGGAGGGGGATCATCAGGCGGCTCATCAGCGGCTATCAAGTTCTGGAATATGCCGTGGGGTGGCACCGCGTTTAACCCGCTCGACGAACAGATCACCAAGGCTTACGTTCCCGCCAGTGGGCTCGGGGCGGCAACATACCAGGAAGTTCAGTGGGCGAACTTCACCCAGACGTTCTCCTCGGCCGTAGCTTCCAACACTGGTCCGGCAGTCAGCTCTGGCGGTGGAACGCAGGCGTTCCAGTTCGCCCAACAGGGCAAGATTGCGTACGCAGATAACCTGCTCTCCAGCTGGAAGAGCAACGGCATCTATGACGACTTCTTTGACGGTCTCGTCGACACGCTGAAGACGCCTGACGGCTACGCAGCAGTACCGTACAACCTGGACGTGCGTGTGTCTTGGTACAACAAGGCGCTGCTCGACGAGGCTGGCGTTCAACCGCCGACAGACTGGAACTCGTACCACAGCGTGTGCGCGGCTCTGAAGAAGAACGGCGTGTACGGCTTCGGCCTGGGTTCCGGTGCCGGTAACTTCACCGGCAGCCACATTCTCGCCGCGTTCATGATCAACAACGGCGGAGGGCTCTTCGACGAGAACCAGAAGCCAGCCTGCAACACTCCCGAGAATGTCGAGGCGATGGAATTCGTTCTCGACCTCGTGAAGAGCGGCTTCAGCGACCCCGCCGCCGCCACCTACACCAGCGCGAACGTGCAGGCGCAGTGGGCAGCCAAGACATTCGGTTTCGGATGGGATGGCGCTGGCCTCGCAGCAAGCGTGACAGGCGACGTCGTAAAAGACATGGTTGTCGGAGACCCGCTTAAGAGCAATAGCGGCAAGACCGGGGGCTTGTACCTCCCGAACAACATCATGATGTACAAGAACACGCCGAACCAGGCTAATTCTGAGGCGTTTCTGACGTACTACTACCAGAACATGAAGCAGCTGTGGACGAAGAACACGGGTATCGGCCTGCCACCGCTGAAGTCGATCGCGGCAACCCCTGAGTTCCAGGCAGACTCGAACAACGTCAAGATCGTCAAGGAATGGCAGCCGATCTTCAAGACCTGGGCCGCTCCCGGCGGAACTGGCCTGTTCTACAACATCGCGAACACCGTCGATGGAACCGCACCGATGACCACCTTTGCGCAGTCGATCCTCCTGGGGAACACGACGGCAACGGATGCTCTCAACACGCTACAGAGCTCGATCACGGGCCTTATGAAATAACTCACGAATTCGGGGTGGGTCGGCGAAAGCCGGGCCCACCCTTTTAGGCTTAGCAAAATCTTTCAAAGGAGAAACAGATGACGACCGGTACGGCGATCGGAGCCCTCAAGCGGGCGCGGAGCGGCGTGGGGAATGCCGGACCTGGACGATCGGCGAATAACAGCAAGCGTCGATTTTCTCACTCACGCATATTCTTCCTCTTTCTCCTCCCGTCACTGATCCTGGTCATCCTGCTCAACCTGTACCCCGTTATCTATGCGGGCATCCAGTCGCTGAGCAACGGAGATCTGCTGAGTGCTGGCGAATTCGTCGGACTGGCGAACTACATTGCGGTTCTGCAGAGCCCGGAGTTCTGGCACGCTGCGATCTTCACTGTCGTCTTCACGATCGTCGGTGTGTTCGGCAGCTGGATCGTGGGGATATCACTGGCATTGTTGTTGCGTACGCGCATCCCGGCTAACGGTGTATTCAAGGTTCTGCTATTGCTTCCGTGGGTCGTTCCCATTGTCGTATCGGCAATGTCATGGAACTGGCTCGTGGCTACCCCCCAGTCACCACTCCCGATGCTCGCCCAGGCACTTGGGTTTGGTAACGTTCTGTTCCTCGCGAACCCGTTCCTCGCGCAGATCACGGTCTGCGTCTTCAAGGTGTGGATCAGCTTTCCTTTCATGATGATGATGATGGCGTCGGCGCTGACGTCAGTAGATGTGAACGTCTACGAGGCTTCGAAAGTCGATGGTGCAACCGCGGTACAGACGTTTACTCGAATCACGCTTCCGATGATTGCGCGCACAACGTACATCAGCTGGATCCTGATGACGATCTTCTGCGTAAATGACTTTCCGAGTATCTTCCTGCTCACCGGTGGTGGCCCGGTCAACTCCACCCAGACACTCGTGGTGTTGGCGTACACGACGGTGTTCCAGAACTTCCAGACGGGCCCGGGTGTCGCGATCGCCTTCATGATGACCATCGTGCTTGTGATCATCTCCACGTTGCTGTACCGCCAGATCCGAAAGGTGAACATCGAATGACCGCGCAGACTAGTTCCGTAATTACCGGTCGACCCATCGCAGGCGTACGCCCGGAGGCGGGTGTACGGTCCGAGGCGAAAGCGCGATCGATGAAGCGCCCAACGCTGACGCAGATGCAGGAGAAGGGCAAGTGGTGGCGGTTCCTTGCCATCCTGATCATCACGGTCATCGTGGTGATACCGATCGTGGCCGTTGTGTTTCTCGCCCTGTCACCCGCGCTCGGTAGCACCGCCACGGGCCTCACATTCGAGAACTTCGTCAATGTCTTCACCCAGACAGACGTAGCAACCTGGCTCAAGAACAGCCTGATAGTCACCCTCATCACCGTTGTAGTTGCGGTGATCGTTGCCGCACCCGCTGGATATGTTCTCTCCCGCGGTCGAAGTAGGGCCGTTTCCGGCTACTCGCTCATTTTGTTCGTCGTGCAGTCGCTCCCCGTCGTCACGGCAGTCATCCCGCTGTTCTTCCTATTCGCCCAAGTCGGCCTAGTCGACACCCTGGCCAGCGTCACGATCATCTATGTGGGTTCGACTATGGCGGTGGCAATCTGGATGATGGCAGCGTACTTCGACTCGATCCCGGTCACGCTCGAAGAAGCTGCGTGGATGGACGGAGCCTCGGTTTTCGGCGGCTTCACACGAATAGTGCTGCGGAACTCCCTTCCGGGCGTGCTTTCGACCGCGATCTTCGCGTTCCTGCTCGCATGGAACGACTATCTGGTCGCCGTCGTGTTCCTTCGTTCCAACGACAACTACACGCTTCCAATCGGTCTGCAGTCGTTCTTCCAACAGAACCAGACAAACTGGGGCCTGGTCATGGCAGTAGCCGTCATCATGATGTTGCCCCCAGTCATCCTTTTCGCACTGCTGAACAGGTACTTCAGCGTCGGAGGTATCGGCGGGTCGCTAGCCGGTCGCTAGCGCCTCCAGGCAAAGAAAACCCGCGGTCGCAAACGTGCGACAGCAGATTTCTGCTGTCAGCAGCAGCTTAGAACGTGGCAGCGGCTGGGTCCCAACCAACAGGAAGGGGCGGAATCTCTGTCGCGCTCGACGTGATGCTCACCGCATTGCCACTCTCGGCCGCGTCACGGATGCCCAACAGCACGTCGAGTACATGCGACGCGAGTGCGCCTGCAGCACGCGACGGCTCACCTCTCCGAAGAGAACGCACCATATCGACGATTCCCGCGCCACGACCATACGTCGCACCCTCTGCTTCGATGATCGTCGGTTCGCTGTCGCCATAACGCCAGAGTTGGCTGCTTCCTTCGAAGGTATTCGGGTCGGGAAGGCTGATCGTTCCGTCGGTGCCGTTGATTTCGACGAAACCCATCCGAGGCAGTGCATGCTGGAACGAGAACGTGGATTGCGCGGATCGCCCCGGGCCGAATTCGATCAGTGCAGCATGGTGGGTGGGTACTTCGACCGGAAACTCTTCGCCGGCTCGCGTGCCCGTCGCAATCGTGCGCGTTGCGCGCGACTGCGATGACACCGCCTGAACGCGGTTCGCAGCGCCGAAGACGTGCACCAGCGTCGTCACATAGTAGGGGCCCATGTCGAAGAGCGGCCCTGCACCGTGGGCGAACAGAAAGTCCGGGTTGGGGTGCCACGCCTCCGGGCCCGGCACGTGGAACATCGTTGTAGCGGTCAATGGTTCACCGATATCGCCACGCGCTATCAAACGCAGGGCGGTTTGGATGCCCGCGCCGAGAACAGTGTCGGGGGCGCATCCCACCCGAACACCCGCTTCCTCAGCTGCTCGCAGTAGGTCGGCGGCAGATTCGTGATCGAGAGCCACCGGTTTCTCGCTCCACACGTGCTTTCCCGCTTTGATGATGCGGTGGCCGACCTCCGTGTGTACCGCGGGAATGGTCAGGTTCACGACCAGTTCGATGTCGTCACGAGCCAGGAGTTCATCGACGGTTCCTGATGCAGCGATGCCGTATGTGTTCGCCTGGGTGCTCGCGCGTTCGAGGTTGAGGTCGGCGATGAACCGCACCTCGACGTCGGGGAAGCGGGTGAGATTGTCGAGATACTGCGTCGAGATGACGCCAGCACCGATGATACCGACGCCAACCACACCGGCTGAGGTCGAGGCCATTACGCGGTCACCTCGGCGTCGTTCTGCTTCAGCCAGGCAAAGGACTCGGCAATTCCGGCGAAGACATCTCCCGAGTACGCATCGAACTCGACCACTCGCAGCGCGTGAGGAGCGGCACGGAGCACTCCGATGACGTCGACATCACCTTGCCCTGCGGGTGTCTGGTTCTCGAACGCCGCCTTCAATGCGGCAGGCACGACAAGAGCATCTTCGCTGCTCGGCAGGATGGTGGCGATGTCTTCGCTGATCTTTCCGTCTTTGATGTGCAGCGCCTGAACGCGGTCACCGAGCTGACGCAGGAGCGCTGGAGCATCAGCGCTGCCCACCGTCGCCCAGAACGTATCGACCTCGAGAGCGACGTTGGGTGTGAGGAGGTCGAGGAATATTTCGTATGCCGGGCGCCCGTTGATCCGGTTCACGAATTCCCACTGATGGTTGTGGTAGCCGAATTGCAGCCCCCGCTCCGCCGCCTGCTCTGCCAGAGCATTGACGCGATCGGCGAGTGCCTGAACGCTGCTGACGCTCTGCCAGCGTTCGGTCGGGATGAACGGATCAATCACTAGGCTGATTTCAAGCTCAGCGGCCGCATCGAAGATCACGCTGGCGTCGGGTGCGTCGATCGTCGCGGCATGCCCCGACGGCGCAGTCACGCCCGCAGCGGCAAAGGCTCGCTTGTAGTCGTCGATTCGAAGGTGGAACGCATACGGCTCAACGCTGGCGAATCCGATCTCAGCGAGGCGCTCGATTGCCCGATCAATGTTCTCGTCAACGGCGTCTCGAATCGAGTAAAGCTGTACCGATGGCTTTGTCAGGGACTGTACCGACGGCTTTGTCATTGAAGATCTCCTTCACGTGCACCTGTTGCGGCGAATGATCATTGGTTTACATGGCTAATTCTACCAAAATTCTTACATTGGAAGAGTTTTGATTCGGTATCTGGTGGGAACTCCGTACCATGGCACCATGGCAAAGCACATTCCGACGGAAGGTGGCCTCCGACGCACGAAAAGCGCCGAGCGGCGTGCCGAAATTCTCGAACACACGATCACCCTTTTCGCGGAACAGGGTACTGATGCGTCGCTTCGCGCGATCGGCGGTGCCATCGGGGTCTCGCACGCTGCGCTTCGGTATTATTTCGCGTCGCGAGACGAACTGTTGGTCGAGGTCTACCGTTCTCATGAGAACGAACGGCGAGAGCAGCCAGCACCACGACACGCTTCAGCCGTGGCCTCAATGACGAGAAGCGCTGAACGCAATGCCAGCATTCCAGGACTCGTCGAGCTCTACGCCACGCTGACGACGGACGCCCTCCACGCGGCCCGACATCCTGTGACCCACGAATTCATTCTGAATCGGTTTCGGCGCGTTCGTTCAGAATTGTCAGAGAAGGTTCGCGAGAGCCAGCTTTCGGGCGACCTGCCAGCCGATCTCGACTCCGAGGATGTCGCCGCGCTGGTGACGGCCGCATCCGATGGCCTGCAGCTGCAGTGGCTGGTCGATCCTGAGGCAGTGGATCCGCGTCGATCATTGGCGCTATTGGACCACCTGCTTCAGCCGAATGAAGGTCCAGTGTTGTGAAACCCCGCAGCTCTCGAAGGCTTCACCGTGGCGAGTGATCGGGCAGGTGCTCGGCGACGCGGAATGCGTTCGCCATCAGGGTTAAGGTGGGATTCACGCTTCCATTGGTGGGGTGAAGTGACCCGTCGGCGACGTAGATGCGTCGAGCGCCGTGAACCTTGCCGAAAGCGTCAGTCGCTGATGTCTCCGGGTTGGGGTCTGACCAGTAGCGGGACGGCCATTGGCGGTAAGGCTTGAACGGGGCGCGATGGCTGGTGTTCCGTGTTCAAAATCTTTGGATTGTGCGACGACCGCAGCGACGAGCCGCCTGCCCTAGGTGATGTGTCCAGAACCCATCTCGGATCCCTAGCGAGCCTGTCGCTGTTTTGATATTGGTTCTGGACACAGAGCTAGCGGTTAAGTCCTCAATTTTGCCCACCTGAGCCACTGAGCCAGCCCTTACCGCCAACCATCGTTCCTGTACTGGTCAGACCCCAACGCCCCAACCCGTCTTGGATCGCCCATGGGTTATGAGGCGTCTCGCCGGCTCAACAAAACCCGGCGATAATGACGATTCTTTGCGCTGAATAGCCGAATGTTGCATCGGTAACGAAACACCTGGTTGCTGACAACGCGATGCTCTGGATCAGCGACGCGGTCGATTGATCAGTCGAGCCGGCGACGACTGGATGCGAGCATTTAACGAGGTTTGCCAATCAGCTATGCCAGCATGGGGCATGCGCATCGAAGCTGTAGAGATTCGAAACTTTCGTAAATTGGCTTCCGTCCGTTTGGATTTTTCCAAACAAACGACGCTCCTCGTCGGGGCTAACAACAGCGGCAAGACGTCAGCGTTGATCGCTCTCCGTTCTTTCCTCAAGCAGGGGATCTCGGCCTTTAGTAAAAACGACTTGACGCTGTCGAGATGGCAAGAAGTCAATGACATTGGTGCAGGCTGGGCAGTGGACCCTTCGGTCACATTGCCCGGAACCTGGGCCGGCCTTTTGCCCAGCCTCGACGTTTGGCTCCATGTCGAGGACGACGAGGTTCATCGCGTAAGTCCTCTCATCCCTACCCTTGACTGGACCGGCGGCCGAGTAGGGGTTCGCTTCGCTCTAGAACCAAAGGATGAAGAGAATCTGGCTCGCACTTTCCACGACGCCTGGACCGCGACGCAGGCACTTAAAGCGGCCTGGCGCTTACCCGCAGAAACGGCGCCTGTTATATTGTCCAGCGCATCGACCAACCATAACGTCGGACACGAGGCGGTGGACTATGGGGCGGACCACGTATCCGCTGTGCAGACCGACCAACCGCTATTGAGTGCGCCAGAACCGCGCGATTTGTCTCTCTGGCCAGATGATCTAATCGACTTTCTTTCGAAATACTTTCAGACTCACCTAGTGCTGCGGCATTACGTACTGGATCCCGAGAAGTTTCAGCCGCCGATGAAAGACTGCGCATGCGTTCAAGACCTGCCTCGAGATTCGGAACCGCTGGCGTCGAATCCTCTAGCTGACATCGTTCTTATAGACGAGATCAACGCTCAGCGAGGACTCGGCGACGCTGGAGAGCACGCGGCGGATGCGTCAACGGGTCGGATCTCCGACACGGCCAGGTTGTCTCGGCAGTTAAGCGATTACTACACCAAGCACCTCGACCCAGCCGAGAATCCTGGGCCGGAAGACCTCCATGCGCTCCAGACGATTGCCGTGGCCCAAGAGGATTTCGACGCCAGGTTGAAGCAGGCATTCAAGGTCGCCTTTGATGAGATGGCGGGTCTGAGCTATCCGGGCGTAACCGACCCCCGGATTCGAGTGGCCTCTAAACTGAGTGCCGCAGAAAGTCTCAGGCATGAATCCGCAGTTTCCTTTGAGCTGAAAGGAACTGGTGGCCTCGCTACGAGCGAGATGTACCTGCCCGAAGGACAGAACGGTTTGGGCTATCAGAATTTGATCTCGATGGTCTTCCGCCTCATGAGTTTCCGAGATCGATGGCTGCACGTGGGCAAGGCCGCCAAACCCATGTCGGATGCTTCGATCCAGCCCATCCATCTCGTCCTCGTAGAGGAACCGGAAGCTCACCTACACGTCCAGGTTCAGCAGGTCTTCGCGAAAAAGGCGTTCGACGTGCTCCGCAATCACATTGATCTTCTTGACAAGTCGGAACTAACGACGCAACTCGTCATCAGTACTCACTCGAGCCACATCGCTCACGAACTACCGTACGAGAGCCTGCGCTACTTCCGAAGACTCGAAGCTGGTGCCAATGGGGTCAACGTACCCACGTCCAATGTGATCAACGTGGACCTGGCCTACGGCACCACGCAGGACACGCAGCGCTTCGTCCAGCGTTATCTCCGCGTTCAGCACGCCGACATATTCTTCGCCGACGCATTGATCTTGGTGGAGGGCAGTGCCGAGAAGATGCTTGTTCCGCTTTTTATCAAGCACCGTCACCCGGCCCTTTATCAGGCATACGTAACGATGCTCGAGATCGGTGGCAGCCATGCCCACCGCCTTCAGCCCTTGATCGACGCTCTCAAAATCCCCACTCTGGTCGTAACGGATCTCGATCCGAAGTTCGAGAGTGGTCCAAACGCGCCCACTCAACGGGGAGTGAAGCAAATTAGCGGCAATCCGACACTGAAGAACTGGTCCGACCTTGATTCCGACGTGGATTCCCTTTTGGAAGCCCACACAGAGGCCAAGATCAAAAAGGGCGACGACCAGTACGCAGTCCGGTTCGCTTATCAGACCGCCGTTACCGTCTCGCTTGATACGACCACGGAAGAAGCTCTCCCGAGCACGTTTGAAGATGCCCTTGCCTTCGAAAACGTTTCTTTCTTTCGAACGCTAGCGGGTACCGGGCTGACCAGAAAGTTCAGAGATATTCTCACTACCGAAACAGATGTCAAATCGGCGGCGGCGAAGCTTCACGCGGCCTTGACCTCCGGGAGTAAGGCGGAATTCGCCCTCGACATCATGATGTCGGTCGATTTTGAGAAGATGACGCCGCCTCGTTACATCGACGAAGGACTTACGTGGCTGGAGGAGCGGATGCAGAAGCAGGAACTGACCGTCAACGGTGACACAGATGCCGAGTGACCCCTCGGTCGACGACAAGGTCGATGCTGAGATCGCTGAGTACCTCACACCCGAAGCTGCGCGGTCGTTCTTCCTTTATGCGGGTGCCGGCTCGGGCAAAACGCGATCACTCGTTTTGGCCCTCCAGGATGCAACAAGAAAGCGAGGACACGACCTGACCCTTCGGGGGCAACAGATCGCGGTTATCACTTTCACCAATGCCGCCGCCGACGAGATCTCCAGCCGCCTCGACTTCGATCCTCTGATCACCGTTTCCACAATTCACTCTTTCGCCTGGCGCCTCGTAAACGAATTCCAAGAAGACATCCGCGACTGGATGAAGCGTGAACTCCAAGCGTCAGTCGCATCGCTGCAGGCTTCCCCGAGCAAGTCCGGCACAAAGAAAGAGGCGGACCGAATCGACCGACTGGAACGGGATCTAGAGCGCACCGCGACGATCGATCGCATTCGGCGGTTTACATACAACCCAGCGGGTGAGAATCGTGAAAGAGAAGCTCTCAATCACTCTCAGGTGATCAAGCTGACAGCGCATCTGCTCGTAAGCAAACCCACACTTGCTCACATCCTCGTGACAAGGCATCCGATCCTCTTTATTGACGAGAGTCAGGACACGAACAAGACCCTTCTGGAGGCCTTCATGCACGTGGCCGTGGAATGGGAGGGACGGTTTGTGCTGGGTCTATTCGGCGACACGATGCAGCGCATCTACAACGAGGGCAAGACCGACATTGAAACTTCCATCCCGACGTCGTGGGCAACGCCGGCCAAAGTCATGAACCACCGCAGTCCCGAACGCATCGTCGAATTAGGCAATCGCATACGAGCTGATGTAGATGACCACGCGCAGCAGTCACGAGAAGATCGAGGAACTGGGACCGTCAGGTTGTTCCTCGCGGCGGCTAGCTCGGACACCGTCACTGTCGAGACGGTCGCCTCCGAAATGATGGCCGAGATCACCGGCGACACCGACTGGACCATCTCCGCAACAGACGACGTTCGAACAGGCAAGAATCCGGCAGTGAAACGCCTGATTCTTGAGCACAGCATGGCCGCCCAACGATTTGGATTTGCGGAGATATTCGCCGCCCTGAGATCCGTACCAGGAGACAACACAAGCATTCTGGATGGGTCAGTACCCGAACTGCAGGTCTTCTTGAATCAGGTCGTTCCTTTGATTCAAGCCCATCAGCGTGGCGACAAATTTACCGTCGCTCGAATCGTGCGTGAGAACTCCCCGCTGATGACGAGGGAGCGCCTTAATCAAGTCTCCTCGGAAGCGGGGATCCTTCGAGCGATCCTTTCGGAGTGCCAGGCCGCAGTAGACCAGCTCACGAACCTTTGGAGTGGAAACCTGGTTCCCACACTCGGGCAGGTTGCTGGGGTTCTAGAAGCAACTCGCTTATTCCCATTGCCCACTTCCATCAAAACGGCACTGATGGCGGCCCAAGTGGAAGGTGAGGCCGAAGCCTCAACTGCTGGCATCGAATCATGGCAACGGTGCCTAAACTCATCCTTCAGCCAAGTTGAGCGCTACGGGCGCTACTTTGCCGGTGAAACACCGTTCGCAACTCATCAGGGCGTGAAGGGTCTGGAATTCCCTCGCGTTATGGTCGTCATCAGTGATGAGGAAGCCGGTGGGTTCATGTTCAGCTACGAGAAGCTGCTGGGCGCCAAGGGACTGACGGCAACCGATATTTCGAACGCAGCCAAGGGGAAGGATTCGTCCCTGAGTCGCACCAGGCGCCTCATGTATGTCACGGCGAGCAGAGCCTCTGAAGCCCTCGCAATTGTCGCGTACACGAGCGACCCCCAAGCCGTGCGCAGATTCGCGATCGACAACGAGTGGTTCTCTGACAAGGAAATCATCACTCTCTAGTCGGATTGCCCGATCCGGAGGTGGCGGCCAATCGCTGCTGGGTGGCCTGCCGCGGCGCTAACCAATGGTGTCGGATTACTCGTGGGTAGACCAAGGCACAGTCTGCCCTCGAGTTAGCGACGCGAAGGGCCGATGCCCACCACACGACCTCCGAAGTCTGGGTGGTCCGATGCCTGCCAACATGAGGCTGCGGGTTTGGCTCGTCTGGTGACGATGCACAGTAAGCGGAGGGATAACGGCAACATTGAGTATTTGCTTGTGTGGGGGCCAGTGGATATTGCCTTTGGGGGCCACGGGTATTGCCTTCGGGGGCCGGGCTGTCGCGCGGTCGGGGCCACGGTCGCCCGACCGCGCGAGCAGTTATGCCGTGACCCGTCCGGCGGTGTGTTCTCGCATGTTGTGGCCGCCGGTCTCGACCCAGATGGTGTTGTGCACGATGCGGTCCATGATCGCGTCGGCGTGAACGCCGGAGCCGAGGCGTTGGTGCCAATCGCGTTGGGCGTATTGGGTGCAGAACACTGTTGATGTTTGGTCGTAGCGGCGTTCGAGGAGCTCTAGCAGCATGCTCCGGGTGGACTCGTCGGGTTCGTCGAGGAGCCATTCATCGATCACTAACAGAGTGAACGACGAGTACTTGTTCAGAAATTTGGTCGTCCCGGAGGGCTTATCGCGGGCCAGTTGCCACGCCTCTTCGAGTTCCGGCATTCGGATGTAGTGCGCTCGTACCCGGTGCGAGCAGGCCGCTTTCGCCAACGCGCACCCCAGATATGATTTCCCCGACCCGGTGAAGCCTTGGAAGACGACATTCTGCTGCCGGTCGATGAATGAACACGTGCCGAGGCCTGCGATTATGGACCGGTCAAGGCCGCGTTCCTCGACGAGGTCCAGGCGGCGCAGGTCAGCGTTCGGGTAACGCAGGTTCGCCCGGCGGATCAGTCCCTCGACCTTGGTTTGGGTGAAGACGGAGTGGGCGTCATCGACGGCGACTTTGAGCTTTTCCTCGAACGTCAACCCCAGCGTCAGAACATCGTCCTGGGCATCGAACGCGTCCAACAAGGTGGCGACACCCATTTCGCGGAGTTTGCGTTTGGTCTCGATATCGATCCGGCTCACCGGGTACCGCCTCCGGCGTAGTAGTCGGCGCCGCGGATATAGCCGCCGGGTTCGGGTTCAGTGGGTTCGAACCGCGGCATCCTGCGGGTGCTCTTCTTGTCTTGCCCGGTCTCCAGAATCGGTTGCAGGTGCGCATACCGGGGCGAGCGGACTCGACCCTCGAGCGCGATCTGGCATGCTCTCTCCAACCTCTCAGCGGAGTATCGGCGGGACAGCCGCAGCGCGGCCAGGGCAGCGTCGAAGCCTTGCTCCTCCACCGCCACAGCCTCGTAGATCCTGTTCACCACGGTCACCATGTTCGGGCCGACCCGCTCCGCCCATACCCGAATCCGTTCTGTGTCCCATTCCCGATATTTCTCGCCCTGCGGTTGGTCGGCATCGTTCGTGCGGTATTCGTTCACGACATGCTCACCGAACAACAGGTGGCTGGTGAGCCTTTCATGGTTGCGATAGACCTCCAGCACCTGGCTGGTGACGCGCAGGTCGACGCTCTGCCCAACATGGGCGTATGGGGCGGAGTAGAAGTTCTTTCCCCAGACCACGTGCCCGTTCTTTTGTACCCGACGCCCGATAATCCACCGGCTGATCTCATACGGCGTCGCCGGCAGCGGCCGCAGTAGTGCTTTCTCCTCCGTCTCGAACACGGTAAGGCGGGAGCCGGCGCGTTTTTGGAACGGTTCCCGGTTATAGGCATCCATCCGTTCACGGATCGCGGCCCGCAGCTCAGGCAGCGTTCCGAAGCTCTGGAGACGTAAGCCGGCGATGACCCAGGTCGCGACATGAGAGACCGTATTTTCCACCGACGCCTTATCTTTCGGTGCCCGAGGTCTGCCCGGGAGCACCGCGGCCGAGTAATGCGCAGCCATCTGACGGTAGGCGTCGTTCAACACGATCTCGCCCTCGCGAGGGTGTTTGATCACCCCAGTCTTCAAGTTGTCGGGCACGATTCGGGGAACCGTTCCGCCGAACCACTCAAACATCGCCACGTTCGCGAGCAGCCACGTATCTTGCCGCATATCCAACGCCGGCTCGACGAACGCATACCGCGAAAACGGCAGACACGCCACGAACAAATACACCCGCGACGACTCACCGGTCACCGGGTCGATGAGCTGCATCGTCGGCCCTGACCAGTCGACCTCGACCGTCCGCCCAGCCTTGTGGCCCACCCGCGACGCCGCGCCCGTGATCAACGTATGCGCGGCATACGTCTTGCAGAATCGGTCGTAACCCATCGCCGGCTGCCCCGTCATGGCGCACGCGTCGACGTACTCACCATGCAGCAGCTTCAACGTCACCCCGACCTTGGCGAGCTCGTTGTGAACCGCTTCCCAATCGGGCTGCACGAACACGCTCTCGTGATCGCCCCGGCCCGGGAACAACAACGTATACAGCTCAGCATCGCTGCGGTCTGCCAAATCGGTACCGCCGATCCCAGCCTGGTCAGCGGCATCGAATACGGCCAGCACGCTCTTGCGCGACATGCCCTGCGCGAGTGCGATCGCGCGCCCCGTCATACCCTCGGCGCGGAGTCGAAGCACCAGTCCCGCTTGAATCCTTCGTACCATTTCATTACTCCTTCTGCCGCGTGCCTCTACACACGGCAGAAGGAGCTAAGCAGATGGCCCCCAACAGCAATATTCGGTGACCCCCAACCACGCCACCGACCGCATCGACCAGTGGCCCCCAACGTCAATAACAGTGGCCCCCAGAAGCGCTAATACTCACAACATCATGCCTGTCTCGTATCCCTACGGTTGTGAGGCGTCTCGTCGGTCGAAAAAACTGGTGGGTGTGAGTGGCAGCGGTAAGTGGCGTGATTTGCGCATCGTTTAGTGGCCGATGAGCAGGGCTTCTCGGGCGGCGTCTACGACCTCGGGTGTGAGTGCGACGAGGTTGTTTAGCGCCTGGATTCGTTCGATTTGAGTGGCCAGCCGGTCGACGAGGCGGAAGTTGCCGCCGGTGATCCGGACGATGGTAGCGATTGCTGTGGCGTGACCGATTCCGCCGTCCGTTGCCGTGTCGCTGGCGGGAAGCCGGCTGGTTAGGACGGCGGTGAGTTCGTCTGGGGTGAGGGGCCGGTATTCGTGGGCGAAGAACGGGGGTGGTGTTGACCTCACCTACTCTCTAACTGTACCCCTGAGGTACCTGGCAGTACATAGGTCTCGGACACGGGCAATGTGTGAACTTGATCGCTTCGTGGCGGCGTTTTGTGATCGCTTTTTGTCGTGTGGGGCTTGGTGTCTTCGTTTTAGGTGTTGGTGGGTTCTTGGTTGGTTGCGTGTTGGTGGCGTGCTCGTCGTCGCCAGTCTTCGGGGATGGCTGCTTCGAGGGCGTCGTCGACGGTGATGACGCCGAGGATTCGGTGGTTGCCGTCGAGGATGGGGAGGGTGAGGAGGTTGTAGTCGGCCATGATGTTGCTGATGTCAATCATGTCGTCGCGGGGGTCGGCGTGGACTGGGTCGGGGTCGGCGATGTCTCCGAGACGGTCGTTCGGGTCTGCCTGGATGGCGCGTACGAGGCTCAGTGATCCGGTGAGTTGCAGGTCGGTGTTGGTGCTGTAGACCGTGCTGAGCGCCTCCGGTTGCACGGTTGTCGACGTCCGGACTTGATCGAGGACTTCTGCGATGGTCGCGTTCTCGCCCAGGGCGAGGTATTCAACGCCCATCAGTCCGCCGGCGCTGGATTCTTGGTATCTCATGAGCCGCATCACGTCGGCCTGTTTCAGGGTGGGGAGGGCGTCGATGACGGGTTGGCGGCGATCTTGGGGGAGGTCAATGATCGCGTCGACGGCGTCATCGGTTCTCATCCGGGTCAGGACCGCGGCGATCTCTGGGGTGCTGAGTGTTTTGAGGAGTTGGGTTTGGTGGGTGTCTTGGAGTTCTTCGAAGACGTCTGCTTCGAGGTCGGGGTGGTGGTGGAGGTGGTCGAGGAGGTCGTCGCGTTCTCTGGTGGACGCGCTTTCGATGATGTCCGCGATTTCTGCTGCCCGGAGCCCGCGGAGACGACCGAACCCGGTGCGGACTTTCACGGATGCTTCGTGCCCGATGAGAGCATCGAATTCGTTCCAGTCGCGGGGGGTGTGCTGGTCGTGTTTACTGCCCGGGAGCCAGCTACGTTTGTGTACGTCCAGTCCGGTGGCAGCCCATCCGGTTGGGGTGTTGGTGAGGGTGACGTCGTAGGCGCGGACGAGTCTGGCGTGTTCGACGTCGATGACGCGGTGTCCGAGGACGGCTTCTTTGAGGAGGACTTCACCGTCCCGGCGTTCGAACGGGCGTAGGTCAAGTGTTTTGGTGTTCAGGATGATCCGGTCGGGAACGATACTGCTCACGACGGTGATCGGTACGAAGACCCTATTTTGTCCGACTTTAGCGACGAGTCCGGTGAGGTGCGGGTGCCCGGTGGGGCCGAGGCGGACGATGGCATCGGCGATGGTGCCGATTCCTTTGCCATCGACATCGACGACGGCGTCGCGGAGCATCGAGGAGAGATAGACCACAGCAGGCACGCCCGGCTGGGTAGTGATGGAAGTCATCGGAGGGCCTTTCGGAGGGGGTTACAGCACGATAAGTGGGTTTGGTGGTGAGGGTTCACGATGTCAGCCCGCCGGGTTCGCGGCCAACTGAATGATACGGACAATGACGAGAATCATGGCTAGTAGTAGGTAGGTGCGAAGAACCGTGAGGCCAAGGCGCCTGCCGGCGGAAAGGTTCGGTGGTTTCAAGAGCGACAGCGGCGGCATCCGCCAGGTGGGACGTTCGCGGCGGTCGACCGTGTCCGGGGACGGGGCCGCGGGCCGGATGATGCGGTACACCGCAAAGGCGATGCCGGCCAGCAGGGAGACTCCGCCTCCGATAGCGAGGATCGCGATGATCGCGGCGGATCCGATCGAGGGGAACAAGACGCTCGCGGTGAGCACGATGGATAAGATTACGAGGACGGCGATCACGGCGGCGGTGAAGATATTCAGTGCCCGACCGTTGACCCAGGGCCCAAGTACGGTTTTGTCGTTGCAGAGCAGCAGGAGGAATACGGTTGCTGAGGGTAGGAGAACTCCGGCGAGGACTTGCACGCCTACGGTGATTAACCCGAGTGGGCTGCCAGGGATTAGAACGACGATGGCTGAGACCACGAGGATCCCGGCGAACGCGGCGTAGAAGCCTTTCGCTTCGGAGACTTTCCGGTGTAAGGAGTGCTTCAGTCCGAGAACGTCACCGAGGGCGTAGGAGGTGGAGAGACCGACCGCGGCCGCACCGATAATTGACGCGTCGATGAGTGCGACGGCGAAGAGGATGCCTGCCGTTTTTCCTACGTACTGTTCTAGGCCTGTGGCTACACCGCCCGCGTCGGTGAAGTTCCCGAACAGCGGCGTACCGGTGAACGCCCCGGATGTGACGGACATCAGAGCGGCCGCGCCGACGATGACGATGGCGATTCCGATCCAGAGGTCGACTTTTTCGTAGTTCATGAACCGGGGGGTTATCCGCTTATCGATGACGTAGGACTGTTGGAAGAACAACTGCCACGGCGCGACGGTCGTGCCGATGATCCCGATGATCAGCAAGGTCACCGTGGACAGCTCCGCACCGGGCGGGAACCCGGGAATCAGGAACCCGGCTGCGACCTCACCGATCGGTGCGTGAACGATAATCACAAGGGGTACGAGCAGCAGCGATCCGGCGATCAGGATCATGCAAAGACGTTCGAACCGTTTGAACGACCCGGTACTGACAGCCCCGATCACGAACAGTGCGGCGACGATGATTCCGGGGACTTTCGGAATCCCCAGATAGGTAAGTCCCAGACTGATGCCGATGAACTCCGTGATGATCGTGAGGCCGTTCAGGATGAATAGGTCGATGACGCTGAACGCGCCCCAGAACTTCCCGAACCGTTCCAGGATGAGCCTCGCGTGGCCGACCCCGGCGACAGCTCCGAGGCGGAGGACCATCTCCTGATTCACGTAAAGCACGGGGATCAGGAGCACCAGAACCCAAAGCAGGCTGGTTCCGTAGTTCTGGCCTGCCTGCGTGTAAGTACCAAACGCACCGGCGTCGTTGTCGCCGACCATCACGATCAGGCCAGGCCCAACAATCGCGACCAGGGTACGGAGCTTCGCGGACATTTTCGTGCGAGGCGCATCATCACCCAGAGCGATGGTGCCGAAGGCGCCTTCGATGTTTCCGACGTGCGCGGAGTCCAGAGCGGAGTTCGGCTGCGCGGTTGGTTCAGTGTCGATAGGTGAGCTCATCAGAGGTCACTTCCTCCCGCTGTTAGCGGGGTCAGAGCAAGTGTGAATCGCCGCGAAGGTTCGGTCCTATCGAGGCGCTGGGCAGCGCGAAACACTCTCACCTGGAGAAGCTAACCGCCTTGGGTGAATAGGGCGTTGACGTTGGCAGCTGGAGGGTGTTCTGCGCGCGGGACTATGGCTCGGACTCATCAGGTCCACCTCCCGCACTTTCGGCGGCACCCGACAGACCCCAACCTGTTGGCTGGTGACAACCTGTCCTCGTAAGACCTTTGGCACTTCGCGGCGTCGACCCAACTTTACGGTTGGGAGCCAATCGGGGCTACCCCTTAAGCCGGGATGGCCTGTCCTGACCCGAGGCGTCTCTCGACGTTTAGGGTCGCTGGCATATTTCCGCGAAGGAGCCTCAGCTAACGAACAGCACCTTGCGGCGATCACTATACGCCGTGATCGAAGCTCCCGCAAACCCGCGCAAAGGGGCACTGCCGGATGAGGATCGCCTACCCTGCCTGGCCGAGCGGACACGCATGTGCTTGTCTGAACTCGGAAGGGAAAAAGCACATGAGCACGTTCGGATACCTGCTGCTGCTGACCTCGGATGCGCTGAAAAACTCAGATCTAGGCCAGGCCGCAGGTAGATTAGCCGCTGCCATCGCCTCGAGCGGGATACAGCTTGACATAATCGTGATCGGTAACAATTCACGCGAAAGCGTCTTGGCGGACCGGACGCTTGAGAAGCTCCAAAAGCTTCCTCAGGAAATCATCGTGGACGATCGTCTAACCGACGGTCCCACCCTCAAAGAGTTCTTCGAAGATCGCATCGTGCCAATGCTGCTGCAGCGGCAGTCGATTGTGGTCATCGCCCCAACCCGCGCCGTGATGACCCGACTCAGCGAGATCGCTAACCCTCAGCGTGCCAACACGGGTTGACAGGCTCCATGTTTCGCGCACGGAATCGACGTTGCCGAGATCGACTCACTGTTTGCGGTTCGCAGTCGGGGGTCTACTCCCGCACCACCGAAGCTCCTCGCCTTTTGCGCTGCATCCGGCGCTACCCCGGTCCTGCCCGGGCACCGATCGACAACGCTCCCACGCTTTCGGCGCACATATTCGGCTCCAACAACCCCGGGAGTCGAAGACTTGCACCAGCGCTAAGCACAAGATCAGGACTCATGGGAGCGAACGGGTCAGCTAAACCTTCCACCAACTCCCGAGCTTTATGGTGTGTCAAATTTCTGGGTCGAGCTTCAGGGCATTTCGGTTCTGACCGGGGTGATCGAGTGTTGTGAAAGCCTGACGTGACCATCGGCCGCGTGTCGACGTTGCGGCTGTCGAGTCCGGTTTTAGTGTGCGGTGAGTCCGGAGATGAGGTTGACGGTGGTCGCGAGGACGAGGGCGCCGAGGATGTAGGACAGCAGGGCGTGGCGGAGGATGGTTGCGCGGATGAGATGGTTTTTGATGTCGGTGTCGGAGACTTGGAATGTCATTCCGATCGTGAATGCGAGGTAGCCGAAGTCGCTGTATCGAGGCTTTTCGTTTTCGTTGAAGTCCACTCCGCTGGCCGTTTGGTAGTACTGCGCGGCGTAGCGGAGGGTGAAGAGGGTGTGGGTGATCAGCCAAGAGAGCGCGATGGTGAATAGTGCCAGGAGGATGATTCCGGCCTTGGCGATTCCGGTTGCGTTGGTGGCTTCGATCAAGAGCAGCCCGACTCCGCCGAAGCTGGCGATCGTGGCGATCAGGACGAGGAGGTGGGAGGCGAACCTGCTGGGGTCTTCGCGGGTGGCGTGCGCTGCGGTTTCTTCTGGGCCCATGGGGCGGATCGTCGCCCAGACCCAGATCAAGAACGTTATCGCCGCGGCAGACCAGCCGAGCGCCGGCGCGTACGTCCACGACGCGAAGAATCCAACGCAGAGGCCGACAACGATCCCAGCGGCGGCCATCACCGCTATGCGAAGTCCGGCACGGTACCTGATGGTGTTGTAGGAAGGGCCGGTCATATTAGTTGTTTCCTTTCGTGCAGGTGACCTGGGCTGCGGTTTGCCCGGTCACTGCTGCGGGGAGCAGCGCGCCGGTCGGAGCTGGCGTTGGGGTCGCCGTCCCGGTAACGGTGGGTGCCGGCGTCCCTGCTGACGGTGTTGGGGTGTTTGTCGCGGACGGATCGAGTTGGGTTGCGACGCCGACGGATCCGCTGAGTTGCAGGGGCTGGTCTGCTTTCAGTGCCGCATCCAAGGCGGTGACCGCAGAGTCGTTCGGCGCAACCCGGTTGGGGTCGTTCGGATCGGCGATGGTGGGGTATTGAACGAAGACGACGTTATCCAGGCTTATATTCTTCAAAGCCAACGCGATCGCAACGAGTGTCGTGGGGTTGGTGAGGGTGTCCGAAAGGGTCATGTTCTTCGTCGCCGCGTTGGCGAGCGAGAACAAAGTGACGGGGTTGTTCAGCACGTCGCCGCTTTTGATCTTTCGAACCAAAGCGGACAGGAACAGTTGCTGGTTGCTGATCCGGCCCAGGTCACTGCCGTCTCCGACACCGTGCCGGCTGCGCACGAACGCGAGGGCGGTGTCTCCGGAAATGGTTTGTTGCCCGGCGCTGAGGTGCAGCCCGGAGTAGTCGTCGTTGACATCGGTGGCGAGGCACACGGTGACGCCGCCGACGGCGGAGGACATGCTACTGACGCCTTGAAAACTGATCAGCGCCGCATACGGGATGCTCAGCCCGGTCAGTTTCTCTGCGGTAAGTACGATGCAAGGCAGGCCGCCTCGGGACAGCGTGGTGTTGAACATGCCGTAGTCGGTTGCGGGGATCGTGCTTTTCCCGTCTGGGCTTGGACAGTCCGGGATCGGGGCCATCAGGTCTCTGGGGATACTGATCACGGACGCGTTGCTGTGATCGGCTGAGATGTGCAACACCATCGTGACATCGTTGCTGCCAGCCCCGGAACTGCCGGCAAGGTCAGCGGGGTCAGCGAACGCTGAACCTTGCCCGGTTCGCGTGTCGGTGCCAGCCAGGAGCAGGTTCACACCCCCTTCGATGGCACCCACGCCCGGCACGGGGGGTGCGGATTGGCCGGGCAGCAGCGCGAGGTGCACTCCTTGACCTACGTTTCCGGTGAGCTGCCACACCGCAATCCCGGCCACGCATGCCCCACTGACGACAGCAACGGTCAGAGCAAGGGCGATCAGTTTGACCACCCGCCCGACGGTGCTACCGTTCCGGGTTCGTGCGTGGCGCATGGTCGACTCAGAAGTCATTCCCGCAACCTAGCAACCGCGGCCCCGAAAGTTCATGTGAATACGGACATTATTGATCGCACTTTACTCACGGTCGATCCGCCCCTAGGCGTGGCTTCAACCGTCTGATCATTCCGCCCGTAGGGTCATGTTTCATGGAACGCACTAGACCGTCCGGACGCTGGCTCTGGGCCGCCCTGACCATCGCGTACGTCCTCATGAGCGTCGATAGTGTGGCACAAATCGTACGAGCGGCTACCCCGTGGGGCGGTCTGGCCCTACTGGGCGCGAGCCTTCTGTTCGCTGCATTCTGTGCGGCCGGCTACCGGCACTACGGTCGCGTGATAGCACGTGCGGGCCATTACGCCATGTCGAGGGAGGCTGCTTCGGCAGCCGAAGACGCGGTCGTTGACGCTTTGGCGCGCGGACGAGTGCGCGCGGACGACACCGTACCGATGGAAACAGAGAACGAATGAACAAAAAAGACGCGACGCTAACAAGCCGCGACCCGGTCATTAGTAGCCTCCAGCCGCGACCCCAGGCCGTCCCGTCCTCCGTATCTGTGGGTCTGCGCACAGCTCGAATCACCTTGGCGAAAGCGGCCCCGATGGTGTCGTCGAATTTCTACCTTCTTCTCGGAGTGACACTTTTCATGGTCGCGTTCGGACTGATGATGGTGCTTTCGTCTTCCTCGGTTGGCTCCAAAATCGATGACAGCAGCTCGTTTTCGGTTTTCCTCCGCCAAGGCACGTACGCACTTGTCGGTATTCCTCTGCTTCTGGTTGCTTCCCGGTTGCCGTCGACGTTCTGGAAACGCTCCGCATGGATCGTTCTCGCCGGCGGCTGCCTGTTACAACTGCTTGTCATCGCCAGCCCGCTTGGTGTGACGGTGAACGGGAACCGTAACTGGCTCCAACTCGGTTCTCTTCCAGCCCTGCAACCCTCCGAACTCATCAAAGTGGGCGTCGTGCTGTGGCTTGGGATGTTCCTGAGCAGAAAACAACACCGTATCGCCCAGTTTTCCCAAGCCCTCATGCCAACAATCCTCGTCACAGGGACCGCTATCGTGCTCGTGGCTATCGGCGGTGACCTGGGTACCTCTGTCATCCTGATCGGAATAGTTCTAGGCGCCCTTTTCTTCGCCGGGATACCGCTCAGACACCTCGCCCTCCTCACCGCGATATCAGCAACGATCGCGATTCTTACGGCACTGTCAAGGCCGAACCGGGTCAGCCGGATCCTGGCATTCCTGCAGCCCAGCACAGCGGATTACAGCGGCACCGGCTGGCAAATCCAGAACGGTTACTTCGCGCTCGGCGACGGCGGAATCTTCGGGGTCGGTCTCGGCAACTCCAAGGCGAAATGGTCATGGCTGCCCGCGGTGGACACCGACTTCATTTTCGCCGTCATCGGCGAAGAGCTCGGGCTGATCGGTGGCTGCCTCGTGCTGATACTGATCATCGTCCTCGGGGTCGCTTTCCTTCGCATCATCCGGGCTACACCGGACCCATTCGCGCGCGTTGTTACGGCGTCGATTTTGGTTTGGATCGTCGGGCAGGCTTTGGTCAACATCGCGGTGGTACTCGGCATGCTCCCCGTGCTGGGAGTACCGTTGCCTCTCATCTCGGCAGGCGGCACAGCACTGATCAGCTCGCTTCTCGCCATCGGGATCGTGCTCTCCCTCAGCCGTGAGACAGACACCCGCGATCCACTTCCGCGCAGGATGCCCGAGCTGCATCGACGTCGCGCTCAGCGGACCGGTCCCACATCCCGGGTGCCAGCAAAATGAGCGCCAACGAAGCGGGAGGAGCTGACGGTGCACCTGCGTTGCGGCAAGTGCATGCGGCCTTATCGGTTCATGATCAGCGCCTGATCCGAGACTTCAACTACCCATCCCTGGAATGGCGGCGACTATTCGCGGAGGTCTTCGGAACATTTCTTCTTGTCCTCGTCGCGGCAGGTGGGGACATCGTCAACACCCTCACCCACGGCTCGGTCGGCCGGGTCGAGTCGGTCGCAGCACCCGCTTTGACCGTGATCGCGATCATCCTCTTCATGGGTGCTGTGTCTGGTGCGCATCTGAACCCTGTTGTGAGTATCGCGTTTGCGCTGCGCCGAGACTTCAGCTGGCGACGCGTTCCGGCGTATATCATCGCCCAACTCCTCGGCGCGGCGGCCGCGTCGCTGCTGCTGCTTGGTGTGTTAGGCCAGACCGGCGGGACCGGCAGGACCCATCCCGGCACCGGTTTCACCGACCCGCAGGCATTCGTGATCGAAACCCTCCTCACGTTGGGTCTTGTCAGCACTATCCTTGGCACGGCATCTGGGGCGCAGAACGTCGGACACCTTTCCGCGTTCGCAGTCGGGGCATACATCCTCGCTGCTGGGCTTTGGGCTGGCCCGGTGAGTGGGGCATCGATGAACCCCGCCCGCACCTTCGGACCCGACCTGATCAGCATGAACTTCGATGGGTTCTGGGTTTACACCGCCGGCCCACTGATCGGTACCGGTCTTGCCGTGGGTATCGCATACATTCTGCGCGGGCCCGGCGGCGGACGTTCCGGCCGGAAGGCAGCCCAAGGATCCCTCAGCCCACACCCTTAACCCGACGAGCCTCTATTTAGATTGCCGCTGCGTCATCCAAAGAGATGATCTGAGCGGATACCGGCGTGTCCTCGCTGAGATGGTAGGAGGCACAAACCCGGTGGTAACCGTCCAGGATTTCTAACGGAACGCCCAGGAGGTTGCCGCGGAGCAGCAAAACCGGGCTGAGTTGCTTACCTTTCCGGATCCGTTTCAGATCCCTAGCCACCGACGGGTCATCGAGCGGTAAAAGACCGAGCCGGGATGCTCGCAGAAGATCTTTCGCGGGGTGAAAAACGATCGGGGTGCGCGCTAAAGCCGCGACCAACCGATCCGCGTCAACAGGGCGGCCCAACAACGTAAGATATGAGACCGCTGCCGGGTAATCGTGGGGCTGCGGATCTTTCGCCCAAACCACCTTCATAGCAACCTCCCACTAGTTAGCCCAGGTTACTCGGCCGCCACCTGTGGATACCGCAGCGTGAGAGCCGAGTCATTCCCGGAGTCTTGTGGTGTTCCGGTATCTTCGGATTCCGGGAAACGCTGGCAACCCTCACCGCGAGCCACGAGCTTGTTCACCTTCTAGCCGTCTGGTGTCCACAAGGTGGCCACGAGATGCTCGGACGGACGGCAGCTCTGTTTCGTAATGTCAGGTAGGTCAGCTGCCTCCGCTACGAGATGAGAATGTCATGAACTGGACTCGCCCACAGAACCGTACGGCGATCCTCGCCGCAGGCAGTGCCCTCGTCGTCGGCGCCATCACCCTGACGGCTTTGTCCGCGCAGGCATCACCCATGACTCTCGGCAATACCGGGGCATACACCGTGAAGACGTTCCCAGCGGTGGGGAAGGAGTCAAAGCCTGATGACATCACCCGGCTTGGCGACAGCATTTATGTCACGTTCCAGAACGGGGTCGGCCCGCTCGGTGAAGCATCCGGTACCGGTACGACGTCGAGCACGATCCAGCAATTCGGTTTGGACGGGACGGCTGGGCAGTCCTGGGATGTGGTGGGCCGGGTTGACGGGCTGACCGCGGACCCGACGAACTCGCGGCTGCTTCTGACCGCGAACGAGGACGGCAACTCCAGCTTCTCTACCCTGGTGCCGGGCGCTGCGACGCCGCTGACGAAATACACCTACACCGGTCTCACTCATGGCGGCGGAACGGATGCGATCTCGATCGATAACGGTGTCATCCTGGTCAGCGGGTCAAACCCAACAGTGACAGGCAAACCGGCGGTCTACTCCGTCGCGTTGGCTGGCAGTACCGCGGCGCTCACCCCGGTGTTCACCGATGATGCGCAAGCGACCGCGGTGAACGGAACCCAAGCCGGTAAGAGCATCACTCTGGCGCTGACTGACCCGGACTCCAACGCTGTCGTTCCCGCGACGAGTACCTCGTTCGGCGGTGATTTCATGCTCGACGGTCAAGCCGATATGCAGCTGATCTTCGCGCACAACGTCGGGACTCCCGCGCAAAGTCTCAGCGCTCTCTCGATCGGCACCCCGATCGATGACACCGCGTTCGCGACAGCGACAAACCAGACCCTCTGGCTGACCGACCCGAGCAACAACAGTGTCGACCTTGTGACCGGGCCGTTCGCATCCGGCCAAGCCGTCTCGGCCCTCACCCCCGATTCGGGCGCGAACTCGCTCGCCACACTAAGCCTCACCGACGGCAGCCTCAGCCCGATCAGTGAGCTCGCCGCCATCCAACCCAAAGGGCTGCTGTTCACCGCCGCCACCACACCTATAACCACCCCCACACCGACACCGACACCGACACCGACACCGACGCCTGCTCCGACTTCGACCGGGGTGCCGGCACCAGCGGTGCCCGCAGCGACACCGGCGAAAGCTGTGACGGGCACGGCATCATTCACCGGTTGACGCGTCCACGCCGGATGAGGGGTCCGCTGGTCAACCGTGGCGTGCGGCCGAGGCGACTCGCGGTCCTCCTGTGCCTCACCTTTTGCCTTGCGGCTGGGTCAGTCACTGGTTGCGCGGCGCAGACACCCACGTCGATAGCACCACCAACATCGATAGCAGCATCTGCTCCGAGCCCGACACCCAGGCCTACACTGACCCCGCAAGCATCGGTCGGGATAGCGGCGACCGCTACCGGTACGAGCGTCGATGTCTATGACACTCCCGAAGGCACCGTCACGGTGACGATGACGAACCCGGGACCCTCCGGTGCCCCCTTGAGCTACCTCGTCGAGGGCGAGAAGCCTGGGTGGTTGAAAGTGCAGCTCCCGGTCAGACCCAACGGCAGTACCG
Organism: Subtercola vilae; assembly: GCF_004923255.1. GTDB lineage: Bacteria > Actinomycetota > Actinomycetes > Actinomycetales > Microbacteriaceae > Subtercola > Subtercola vilae. Next base: position 30,913 of record NZ_QYRT01000029.1, read on the forward strand.
GTTGGATCAAGTCCGATAGCGTCACCGAATCGAACCTCACCTACCGTGTCCAAGTATCCACCGAGCAGAACACGCTCACCGTTTATCAGAATGACACCGTCCTGAACACCTACCCGGTGGCGACCGGAACAGGCGGAACGCCCACCCCGCACGGGTCGTTCTACCTCCTCGAACTCCTCGCACCAACGAACAGCGGCTACGGACCGTACGCGTTCGGGCTCTCCGCGTTCTCCGATGCTCTCACCAGCTTCGGAGGCGGGCCAGGCCAAATCGGGTTGCACGGCACGGACGATGCCTCCAGCATCGGACACGCCGTCAGCCACGGCTGCATCCGCATGAACAACACCGACATCAGCACCCTCGCCGCGCTCCTGCCCCTCGGCACCCCCATCACCATCCAATAAAACCGTCACCACTAACTCGGCCAGGGAACGAGGCCAGGAAGCGGATTATCTTTCAGGTGAAGGTTGGTAGGGTATCCGCTGATGAGCGGGCCGATCCCCGCGTCGGTGGGAGCGGCAGGGAATGAGCCACAGTGCGATAGCCGCCGGTAAACATGCAGTCCACCGCCCCCAGGCCCGACGGCGTCGGACCATTGGGCGTCGGCGGGTGGTCATCGGTGTGGTCGCTCTGACTGTGCTGATCGTTGCGGCGTGGGCCGCGTTCGTGACATCCCAGGTCTTGGACGCGAAAACAGCGTTGCAGAACGCGCAAACCTCCGCTGTCGCGCTGCAAACCGCCGCAGCATCGCTGAATGCTGCAGCGGCGTCCGACGCGGCAGCCGAGTTCCAAACCGAGACCCAGCAGGCCGAGAACGACACCTCCGGGCCGCTGTTCGTCGCAGCGGAATGGATACCTTTCCTCGGCCCGAATCTGAAGGCGGTGCAACAGGTTTCGGCGACCCTGGCCGGACTTGGAAGCGGGGCCGTATCCCCTGCTGTGACCTTCGCGAACACGCTCAGCATCAATTCGTTGCGTCCGGTGAACGGCAAACTGGACGTCGCCGTTCTGGCCAAAGCCAGCGCGACTATCACCACCGTTCAGGGCGCGCTGACCACGGCCTCAGCGAGCGTCCAGCAGATCGATACCAGTGGCACCGTCTCAGAGATCGGTGCAGCGAAAACTCAACTCGTCAACACGCTGAGCAAAACTGGCGAGCAGCTTGGTAAAGCCCAAACAGCGATCGGTCAGGCCCAAAATATTCTCGGCGTGAATGGTCCACGGCATTACCTCCTGGGCTTTTTGAATAACGCTGAAACGACGGCCCTTGGCGGGGGTCCAGCCGCGCTGTCGATGGTGACCGTTGATGATGGGGCGGTCAGCATCACGGCTTCTGGGACGAGCGGTGATTTCCCGCTCACCGACGGTCCGGTGCGTCCGATGGATCAGAACTTGCTGAACATGTTCTCACCCGGTATCGCGTCGACCCTGAACTGGTCAACCAGCCGACCCGACTTCCCAACCGCAGCACTGACTATGAAAGCGTTCTGGGACAAATATAAAGGCGGCACCGTCGACGGTGTCATTACGGTCGACCCGATCGCACTCGCAGACATCCTGGCAGCGACCGGTCCGATGACGTTAGCCTCGGGCGACGTCCTGACCGCCCAGAACGCGGTTCCTCTCTTGCTTCATGACATCTACCTCCGCTACCCGCCAGCGGATATCGAGACCGACACCAACCCGTTCTTCACCGACACTGCCAAAACGGTCTTCACCGGCCTGACAACGACCACCGCCGACCCCAACCAGTTGCTGACCGCCGTCAACAAGAGCATCCAATCCGGTGACCTGCTGGCGTGGAGCGCGAATCCTGACGAAGAGAACCTCCTCACCGGCTCCCGGCTGCAAGGAGTGCTCCCCAACGACAACACCAAAACCACCCTGGTCGGCACATACTTCCGCGACGTATCGGTGTCTAAAACCGACTACTGGTTACACACCAGCACAACCCTGGCCACCGATGCCTGTACCAATCAACAGAACCCGAGCTTCACCGAAACGGTCACCCTGCACTCGAGCATCACCCAACAAGAAGCCGACTCGCTTCCAGACTTCGTCGTCGGCGGCAACTTTCACGGCAAGAAGTTCAGCACCGAAGTATACGTTTACGGTCCCGTCGGAGCGGTTCTCACCAATGCGACCGCTGGCACCTCCAGCGTGAACGCGGATGTCCGCTCCCCGTCAGAGGACCTCGGACGACCGGTCGCCCGATACCTCGTCGACCTCGCACCAGGCGAAACCAACACCGTCACCGCAACCTTCACCGGCATCCCAGGCGTTTACGGAACCCCCACGATCCAGGGAACACCAATGCTGAACCCGACCACCCAAACACCCAACGCCCCAGGCTGCCCAACCCGCTAGAAGGCACCCGTGCCCTATGGGCGCACGCCGCTGGTTTGGAAGAGGTCGCCGCCACCTTAATCACCTGTTGCTGCGCCGCGCCGGCCGAGCGCGCGTGGTGGGGAGGAATGTGGGCCGACCGCATGCTCAACTCCGCGATCGAACACCAACTCATTGGCGCCAACCTGGCCACGCAAGCTGACCTCGAGCGGATCAGCGACGCCTGGAAGGAATGGGCCGAAGACGAAGATGGCTGGAGCTCCATCCTCCACGGCGAGATCCTCTACCGCGTGAGTTCTCCTGCCGAATGATCACGGCTAACGGCACAAACACATCTGCAGCACAGTCTCACTGACGTCTCGGAAAACTACAGCTTTCCAAGACGCCCTAACTCTCTTCCGCCTCGGGCGGAGGAGCGGCGGATTGCCGGGGCACGGTCTGTCTCGGAAACATGTCTTACCGCGAAATGTCTTTCGCGCGGCACTTTTAGCGTTTTCTGAGACAGAATGGGGTGGTGAGACATCTTGGGTATACGCGGGTCAGCACCAGAGGCCAAGACGCGAGGTTGCAGGTCGATGCTCTGGTCAAATCCGGCGTGCAGGAGCGTGATATTTTTGCCGATGTCACTTCGGGCAGTCGGACCGCGATCTCTCGCCCCGGGATGAAGAAACTCCTCGAGTATGCCCAGCCGGGCGACACCGTAGTTGTGTGGCGGGTCGATCGACTCGGACGATCGTTGATCGATGTGCTGAACACGGTGAAGCTGCTTCAGCAGACAGACATACAGGTGAAGAGCATCTCGGATGGCATCGACCCGACGACAACATCAGGCCGACTGATGCTGAACATGCTCGCGACTCTGGCGGAATACGAACGCGAGCTGATCACGGAACGCGTAAATGCTGGGATCACGGCCGCCCGGCGAGGCGGCACGAAGTTTGGCCGGCCGCTGTCAGATCCCGTTGTGATTGCCGACAAACTCAAGCTCGTTTCCGAGGCGAGAGCGAAGGGTCGGACCGCAGAGGACGCGGCGAAGCTCGTTGGGTGGAGCCGCGCAACTCTCTACCGCCACCAGCAGGCCCTCGCAGCGCGCGAAAACGCCACCGTGTAGGTGTCTCGTGGACGCGGGTGAGCGGTGGCGTGTTCTTCGGCTGCATGTCGAAGACCAGATCCCGCTCGCCGTCCTTGCCCGGGAGACCGGGATCTCCGCTCGGACCCTGCAACGTTGGAACCAGCTCTACCGGGCAGGCGGCGTCGCAGCCCTGGACCCCCATGCGCGTATAGACAAAGGTGCCCGACGAACCTCAGCAGAGACGGTCGCGTTCATCGAACAACTGGCACTCAGTCGGCCGCGCCCGAGTCTCGCCACACTGCATCGTCTCGCCGTCATCGACGCGCGGGCGCGTGGACTGCCGGCGCCGAGCTATGCAACCGTGCGGCAAATCGTCCAGGCCCTCGATCCGGCTCTTGTCACTTTGGCGCTGGAGGGTCCGGTCTCGTACCGAGACAAGCACGAGCTCGTCTTCCGGCGCCGCGCTGAACACCCGAACCAAACCTGGCAGTCCGACCACACCGAGCTCGACATCCTCATCGTCGGCGCTGACGGGAAACCTGACCGGCCATGGCTGACGACCGTGATGGACGACTACGCCCGCGCCATCTGCGGATACATGGTCTTCACCGGGGCTCCCTCGGCTATCAATACCGCCCTCGCGCTTCGGCAAGCGATCTGGCGAAAGACTGACCCGACATGGGCGATGTGCGGCATTCCCGACATCCTGCACGTCGACCACGGCTCCGACTTCATCAGTCATCACCTCGAGCAGACCGCCATCGCCCTGCACATCAGGATCATCCACTCGACCGTGGGTCGACCACAGGGTGAACCGTCCCGGTTTTCATGCCGCCTTTTTGTTGGCGGCGTCACCGGTTTGGGCGCCGATATTTGAAGCATAGTATTTCTGTTCGTGCTGCTCTGGGCTTTGGTAGTCGAGGTAGCTGTGCAGCCGGTGATTGTTGTACCAGTCGACCCAGTCGAAGGTGACTTCCTCTACCGATGCGAGGTTCTTCAGCGGCCCGGTCCGGAACGGTGATCCCTTCGCGATTGCTTCGTTCTTGTACAGCCCCATCACGGTCTCTGCGGCGGCATTATCGTAAGCATCACCGACGGATCCAATCGACGCGACGAGGCCTTCCAGCGCGACGGTGTCGGTAAACCGGATGGATGTGTATTGGGATCCTGCATCCGAGTGGTGGATCATTCCGCGATTCACGGGCCGGCCGGTGTGATCCCTCCGCCATAACGCCATCTGCAGGCACGCCTCCACGAACGGGGTGTCTTTGATCGTCGAGCACTGCCAACCGACGATCGCGCGGGAGTACAAATCGATCGCGAAAGCGACATACACGAACCCTGCCCAGGTCGGCACATAGGTGAAATCGGTCACCCAGCTGTGGTTCGGGTACGGGGCCGTGAACTCGCGGTTCAGCAGATCCCCGGCACGTTCACCGTTCTTCCCCGCGATCGTTGTGCGAGTCTTTCGGCCGCGCACCAGGCCCGTCATCCCCTCGGCACGCATCACCCGATCGACGGTGTGCTTCGAAATGCCGTCGAACCCGTTCCGGTCCAGCCACGCGGTCATCTTTCGTCGACCGTAGAGCACCTCGGGTTTCTGGCGGCCCTTCGCGTCACGCTGCCGAAGCGTGCGCAGCTGCCCGACGAGTGTCGCGTCGCTGATGGTGCGGTGTGCGGGCGGCCTTGTCTTCCATGCTCGGTACGACCGTGGGGCGACCTGGACGCCCTGCATGCGCAGGACGTCACAGATCGACTCGACCCCGTGGCCGTACGCTCTCATCTGCTCGATGAAAGCGACTATCCGCGGTTGCGAGGGTCGAGTTCCCTCGCGAAGAAAGACGCTGCCGCCTTGAGTATCTCGTTCGTTTCGCGGAGGTCACGGTTTTCTTTCTTCAACCGTTTGATCTCTTCGAGCTCCTCAGTGCTCGGGCCGGTCTTCGTGCCCGCGTCGACCTGCGCCTGAACGATCCATTTCCGCAAGGTCTCAGCGCCGACGTTGAGCTTGGCGCCGAGGTCCTGGCACGCAGCCCACGTCGATGGGTAATCGGTCAACCGATCAAGCACCATCCTCGTTGCGCGCTCCCGAACCTCCGCAGGGTATTTGTTGGGCATATCCGAATCCTTCCAAAGAAAGAAAACGGCACGAAATCAGGGACGGTTCAGGGTCGGGGAAAAATCGAGAGGTTCTTTGGAACTGTCAATACCGAACTCTTGGCCGCGCTCCCGGGCCACCTGGGGCCTGGAAATCGGACACCGACGCCTGTCCTGGATCTCGCTGGCCTTGACCGTGCGGTCAGTGAATTCATTGGCACCTACAACGACCGAACCCACAGTGAGCTGGGAATCTCGCCCCGAGATGCGTGGGTTGGCGACGGATGGCTGCCACGGATGCCCGAGAGTCTGCAAGAACTCGACGGGCTCCTTCTCACTGTTCCGAAGCACCGGGTCGTGCAACGCGACGGCATCCACTTCCAAGGCCAACGCTACCTCGCCCCGACCCTCGCCCCCTTCGTCGGGCACACCATCACGATCCGGTACGACCCCCGCGACGTCTCCGAGATCCGCGTCTACGACCGAGACACATTCATCTGTACTGCCATTGATGAAGCCCACCCGAACTTGCGCCTCAGTCTTCGCGACATCGAGACTGCTCGCCGGGCCAGACGCAAGCAGCTGCGACGGGCGATCAATGACCGTATCCCGACCGTTGCTACCCGCGAGGAACCCCGCACCCCAGAACCAATCAAGCGGCGGACGAAGCTCCGCACCTATGAAGAGGACGAGTGATGAACCAGGCATTCATCGTCACCAAAGAACACCGGCGCTTTACCGAGTTCGCCAACGCCGTGCGGAAAGAAAAGACCATCGGGATCTGCCACGGCGCAGCCGGCGTCGGTAAAACGAACTCCGCCCGCCGCTACGCGAACTGGGACGCTCTCGAGCCCTACATCAACGAGTGGGGACCAAGAGGCGATCACGACGCGAAGCACTACGCCATGGCGGACCGGTCCCGCACCGTCTTCTACACACCCGAAGTCCTCTGCAGGCCGAAGGACCTCATGAACGAGCTGATGCACTGGCAGATCAAAGTTGGAATCTGCGCCGATGAGCATGTCCGCTCGCTCAGCCCCGAAGCAGCGGCCGAAAAGCAGCACGATGTGACTCGTTTTGTCGAACTGCTCATCATCGACGAAGCCGAACGACTTACCCCCACGGCCCTCGAACTCCTCCGTGACCGACACGACCGCACCCACCTCGCGATGATCCTGATCGGCATGCCCGGCATCGACGAACGATTCCGCCACTACCCCCAGCTCTACAGCAGGCTCGGGTTCTCACATCACTACCGGGCACTCGGGCGCGAAGAACTCCTGTTTGTCCTCGACCGCCACTGGAAACGACTCGGCAAGACCCTCGACCCCGACGACTTCACCGACGCACAGGCCATCGCCGCCATCGAACGCATCACCCGCGGCAACTTCCGTCTCCTCGAACGGCTCTTCCCCCAGATCAACCGCGTGCTCAAGATCAACCAGCTGGATACGATCACCGACGACGTCATCGAAGCCGCAGCCAGCATCCTCGTCATCGGCAACTAACGACACAAAGCGATCACAAAACGCCGCCACCGAGCGATCAACTCCACAGGCTTCGGCTACGGAATCCTCGTTAGCGCTGAAGTACGTTATTGGTCCGGAACCGCGAGGATGAGTTGTTCGCCGCTCCGAAATGAGCCCCGAGTGTTGCAAGGCCTCCAGATGCCGTCGAACCCCGTTCCGGGTCATGCCGACCTCGACCATAATCGCAGTGACGCTGACCTCACGCTTTGACAAAATGAAGCGAAGTATCTCGAGCCGGGCGGCAGATACTCCCAGACCGGCCACGGCCAGCTCGGCGTCTGTCGCATCCAGGTTTGTCAAGAATCACGCCTGCCAGTTCCTTCAGGGGTGGCTGGTGAATTGGTGGAATATCCGACGTTAGTGATTGCGGTGGGGTTGGGTGTGTCTGGGTTACTGCTGGACACATGGCTTTCATGTGAGCAGCGTTCCAGCGTTGGCCAACGGCACCATTACGGTAACGCGAAGAGAGCTTCAGGCTCGACGGCTCGATAGAGTTCTCGCATGCTCAGTCCAGCCAACCCTCTTGGCATCGTTCTGTTTGGAGCCGGTGCGGGCGGGGACCCCTGCCGGTATTCCGTGCTGTTGGATGCGTTCGCGGCCGCCGGGTTTGTCGTGATAGCCCCTCCAGGAGAGCGGTTTAGTCCTCAGACGGTGACCACAACGCAACTCCAAGCCCGCGTCGATGACTTACGGAACGCTCTGGCTGATAATCCCGGTCGTGACCTGCCAGTGAGCGTGGTCGGTCACTCCATCGGAGGGTGGGCGGCTCTTTGCCTTGCCGGTGCACACCCCTGGGGCAGAGACGGTAAACCGGTCCCTGTTACTAGCGAGCCTCGCGTCACGAGGCTGGTCTTGTTCGCCCCGAGCGTCGGCTGGTTTCAGGCTCCTGCCGCACTTGATGACATCACAGCGCCGATCACCGTGCACGTCGGCGCAGCAGACATCATCACACCACCGGCCACGGCGGAAATTCTTCGCACGTCACCTGCCGTGACATCCATCACCGTGCACCCGAATGTCGGGCACTATGACTTCATGAGTGTTCTGCCGCCGATGATGAAACCAACACCAGGGCTTGATCACCAAACCTCCCTCGACAAACTCGCTGCTTCCACCGTGCAAGCACTGCGCTGACACGCTACGTCCGTTACTGCGCCGCTGGACCGGATGCGGGGAACCGTTCCCGGAGGAGCCGATTTGCTACGTCAGGGTTGAACAGCGCCGGGTTGAACTGGGATGCCGGTTGCCCCGTCATTGCTGCAACCCATTCGGCGTACTCGCCGTGTTCTTCATGGGCCGGATCAGCGAGGACCATGAGGAGCTGCTCATAACCATCGACGCCGCCACGGTCTTCCAACGGGCACCGCCCAGCACCCCTCACCACGACCACCCGCCGTTCGGCAGGCCCTGCCGAACGGATCTCGATAACGTCCAGACGGTGGAGCCACTGATCACCGAAGTCGTACTCGTAGAACAACGGCCGATCCACGCTCAGCACCACGCCCAGCGTGATGTTTTCTTCCAGGAGGAGATCCTCGTCATCCTCCCGGAGAAACCCCGGCCCCCATCGGCGCGGCCCCGACAGACCCGACAGACCCGACCGTACCCCCGTGTCGGGGTCGGCATCGGCGAAAGCGTGAAGATGTGTGTCCTCCCACCCCATCACGACCTGCAGTACCGCATGGACCCGATCCAACAACAAGCTCGCGTCGATCTCGACCAGCCGCCACACCTCAACACGACTGCCCACCAGACCCACACGAACACACAACACCTCACCCGCACCCCCACGCTACCGCCGCAGATTTCACGAATTCACGAGCCACCCCAACGAGAACGGAACGCCGACCGATGTGTCTGTAATGCTTCTGGATCATCATTTTTGGCCGGTTCCGGCACAATCTTCATGAGAGTGTTCACACTTGGGACGCTGGAAAGATGCGGCCTGAAAGTGACCTTTTCGACAGGTTTCTGCCGTAGTTCTGGGCATTTTTGGATCTAATTCCCAGTCCGAAGGGCCGGTCCGGTGAACCGTCTCAGAAACACGCTTTCGCCTCAGCGTCATTTGGAGGGTTCCCGGCACCCTAGATTGTGAGTTGTCCGGGGGGGACCTTCGGCTTTTCTTCTGCAGATTCTTTTGCACGGTTCGTGCGTGGGGTCAGTTGGGCTGCTCTTATGGTGTTCAAACACCCTTTTTCCACGGTACTTGTATCGATGATCGTGACCGCTGGTCTCGTGACAGGGATTTCGGTGCCTGCGTTCGCGGACGACATCCCAACCCCTCCGCCGGTGGTGAGTACCCCGGTCGAAGCGCCATTGGAACAATCTCCGGTCCCTGCAGCTCAAGTCGCCGCGCCTGCCACCGATGACGCCGCACCCACCACGGACTCGGGCTCTATTACGGTCCCGCCGGCGCCTGTGTCCACGGCGTCAGCTTCCGACCAGAGTGCGGATCAGACTGCGGTGCAGAACTTCGACCCTGCCGGGAAACAGGTCATCGCGTCGACTGAGTTCAGCGACACCTACGCGGGCCCGAATGGTACGAAGATTTCCTCCGTTTCTGCGACGCCCATCAACGTCCAAGACGCTGCAGCCCCGGATGCCACGGACGGGTGGGCGCCGATCCAGACCGATCTGCAGACCACCGGGGTGTGGTCCTGGCTTGGCCAGGGAGGTGCGAAAGTTGATCAGCACCCACTGCACCCACAGTTCTCCCAATACGCAGACGACGCCAACGTTTTGCAGCTGGCGAAGAACGCCAACACGATCGGGTTCACCTTGCAGGGCGCGAGCCATTCCGTTCTCGAACGCGACCTCGCACCGTCGTCGGATACGAAGAACCACCTCGAGTACAAAAACGTGTTCGGTGGCACGGACCTGGTGTACGACGTCACCACTGCGGGCGTGAACGAGCTCCTCCGCCTGAACAGCAAACCCGACACCGCGCCCGTCTGGAGGTGGCAGGTCAACGCACCAGGACTCACCGCGGTCAAAGACGCCGACGGCGGAATCACGTTCAGCGATGCTGCTGGTGCTACCGCGTTCTCGATCCCCGCACCCACCATGTGGGACTCCGCCGGCACCGACAAGAAAGCCGACGCCGCCGCAGCAGCCGGTTGAACCTCCTCAAAGAAGGCGACAGCTACCTCGTCTCCGTCGCCCCCGACAAAGCATGGCTCGCGGACCCGGCGCGCGTCTACCCGGTATCAGTTGACCCCAGCGTCGGACCTGACAACGACCGGGAACTGGCGTACCGCACCACCGACGGGGTGAACACGAACCTGACGAACACGAACAACCACGTGTGGGTCGGGAATTCCAACGGCAACGGTGTGTGGCGTTCGGTCGTGCACTACAACTACGAACAATTGTTCGGCAAACAAATCGTCGGGGCATACATCGCTCTTACCCGCGTTTCTGCGGAATATAGCCAAGACGCGCGTTCGGTGTCGGTCAACGCTGCGACGTGCGATGGCCCGAACTGCGCCGGAGCGGCACTTAGCAACTTCACCGTCGATAACAATTCGGGCGGCATGACCGACCCTGCAGGCACGGGAATCTCATATCAAGTTTCCGATTGGGTTCGCACGAACACAACCGGATACGGTTTCGCGTTCGGCGGCGATGAAACACCGGGGCAATACACCCTGAAAGTCTTCGACTCCCGGCTGTACATCGCATATAAGGACTACCCGACAGCTGGAGATCAGCCGACCGTCGCATCCGGCGCCTCAAACGTCATCCTCACCCCAACCCTCGGGGTCGGCAACAGCTACGACCCCGATGGGGCGGGACTGATCAGGTGGACGCGGGTGAGCACGAACCCGAACCCCGAAATCAACCCCATTGTTGATACCGGCTGGGTGAAAGACGGTGCGGTCACTGTTCCAAAGGCTCTCCTGCAACCCTCGACGACCTACTACTGGCGGTCCTGGGTCGCCGATGACGCGGCGATGTACTACCCGGCCTATCCGGTGTGGCCAAACACCCCGGTGTACAGCTTCACCACCGACAGCCCGCCCAAACCAGACAAGACCACCGCCACACCAGTAGATCATGCCGTCGTGACGACGACTCAGCCGATCCTTACTATCGGCGTACCAACCGCGCCCGATGGCCTGGCCTTTCAGTATCAGTTCAAGATCACAACCAGCACCGATGCGATCAGCGGCCAAGTCATCGCGTCGCCCTGGCAATCAAGCAACACTTGGACCCCGGATCCGACATCGTTGCAAGACGGCGGAACCTATTCGTGGAGCGTGCTGATCAAGAACAGCGTCGATACGTACGGGCCGGTATTCGTGAACACGTTCAGCATCAACAAACGCCTCGGCACCGGTGGCCCATCGCCCTCTGATGCGGCCGGCCCGGTGTCGGTGAACCTCGGCAACGGCAACGTGAACATGTCGTTCAGCTCGCCGACGGTCAGCACTGTGGGCGGCGCGATGGGAATGGGGTTCACCTACAACTCAGAGGCCCCCTCGAACGCCGGGCTCAATGCGGAGTACTTCAATGGCATGCCCGCCACGCCGACGAATCCCACCGCGGACTTCGCTGGGGCGACGAAGGTGCTCTCGAGGGTCGACCCGCAGATCAACTTCAACTGGGGCGACGGCACCGGCGGCACACCCGGTTCACCGGCGCCGGGCCTCGTCGATACCGATCACTTCCTCGCCCGGTGGACAGGGTTCATCCAGAGCCCCGACGCGGCGGCGACCCAGTATCAGTTCGGGTACGCCCGCGACGACGGCGCGCAAGTACTCGTCGGCGGTGCGACCGTCGTTGATCAGTGGAACACCGCCGCGCAGGTCAGCTGGGGCAGCGCGACTGCTCTGTCGACGACCCCGTCAGCGATCACGGTGAACTATTACGAGAACACCAGCGGCGCGACCATGGTGCTGCTCGTCAGAAAACAAGGCGACACCGGACCCGGGATGGTCGTACCCCCATCATGGTTCACCCGTACCGTGGCGACACTCCCGACGGGCTGGTCGGCGTCGACGCCGATTGCCGGGCCGGCCGGGTTCTATTCGAAGGCACAGGTCAACGACACGTCGGTGGTTCTCACCGACGCATCCGGTGCCGTGCACACGTACGTCAGCAAGCCCGGCGGCAGCTACACGCCCCCGGCAGGCGAGGCGGGCATTCTCACCGTCGACGCCTCGAAGCAAGTCAGCCTCACCGATGAGGCCGGCACCGTGTACCTGTTCAACGCCGCCGGGGTCGTCGCCCAGATCTCATCACCGCAGGAAGTTCTGAAACCGGCAGCGCCTAAAGTCCATTTCCGGCCCGATTCAGGCTTGATGGACCTGATCGGCGACCCGCTCTCCGCGACCACTACAGGATCCGACACAACCTATGGGCGACAAGTAACTTTCGTATACACCACCGATACCGCCGCCCAAGCCGGAAAGAACGACGACATCGTGAACGGAAAGGTCTGTAACACAGATCCCAAAAGTTTCACGGGCACCGCAGCGTTGACGGTCGGGCCGCTGCTCTGCCGGATCATCTACCCCGGCCATCTGCCTGGTGTGCAGGACTACACCGAGATCGAATACAACCCCAACGGGCAACTCACGAAAATCACGAATCCCGGCAACGCCCAATCGACGTTCGCGTACGACGCGCAGGGCCGGGTCAGCGTGATCAGGAACGTGCTGCAGAACGACTGGCTCACCGCGCTTCCCGCGGCCACCCCGGCGCGGACAGCGACAGCAACAAACGCGACGACAATCAGCTACGACACTCGAGGCCGGGCGACGAAGGTCGCACTGCCCGCCCCCGACGGCGTTACCGCGTCAGCTCAACCCACGAAGCTCTACACCTACGGCGACACCCTCAGCCCCGCAGTCGTCAACACCACGTACGTCGACAGTGTCGACAGCGCTGGCACACCGCTGCCGAACACGCGTGTCGGTACCGGGCACGCCGAAACCGTCACCTACGACAGCGGACTTCACACCCTAACAAGTACCAGTGCAATGGGTCTCCTCACCAAAACCGAATGGAATGAAAAAGACCAAACCCAGTCTGTGACGAACGCGCAGGGGTTGGAAACAACCACTCTCTACAACACCAGAAACCGAGCCACCGACAGCTACGGCCCGGCAGCAACCAATTGCTTCAACCAAGACCGCACGCCCACGACCAGTTGCGCGTCAACGACAGCGCACACGCACACCGGGTACGACGAGAACCTGCAAGCCCTGAACAGCACCTACTACGACAACCCGTCGTGGACCGGTGTTCCGAAGGCGTATTCGTTGGGTATCCCCGGCACGGCGACCGCGGGCGACGTGAACATGGACTGGAACACCAGCTCGCCGATGCCCGGGATCCCGGCCGCATCGTGGTCTGCGCGGATGACGGGCACGATCACGTTCCCCACCGCCGGCACGTACACGCTGCAAACGTTGGCTGATGATGGCACCGTACTGTGGGTCGACAACACCCTGCTCTTCAACGACAACATCAGCTCCGGTGTTCACTGGTCACCCCTTGGAATGGTCACGATCAAGGACCCCGGCACCGTACTCCCGGTACGGCTCGACTACGCCAACCAGGCCGGCCCGGGCGCGTACCTCGCGCTGACGTGGATCATGCCCGGCAAAAGCTCCTTCGACGTCATCCCACACCAGGCGCTAAGCCCCGACTACGGCCTCGCCACCTCCAGCACCACCGACGACGCAGTACCCGCCGGAACAACCGGAGTCAGCACAACCGCCGTGACATCCCTCACGACCTCGACGACGTACGGTACGAGCCCGTGGCTCGGCATGGCCGCGACCAACACCATCGACCCCGGGGCCGGGAAACTGAACCTGACCACCACGACCACGTACGAGACAACTGCTGCGGGGTACCAGCGCCGAAACGGGAAAACCCTTCCCGCAGCGACCGCGACGGGCGCAGCCTTCGCCGCATCGACGTACAGCTACTACTCGAACACCTCCGGGTACGAGACCTCGTACAAACCCGCCCTCACAACACCCGTCTGCGGTGTCCCCTTGGGAACCACCCCGCAATACGGGATGCTGCAATCAACCAGCACACCTTCCCCGACGACCGCGGGCGGCGGAAATACTGTCTCTTCCGTGGTTTATGACAGCTACGGCCGCATCGCGGGAAGCCAGGCATCCACCGACAGCGGTTGGCAGTGCATCACCTACGACAGCCGAAACCGGGCCACCAAAACGGTGTATCCCGCGTACGGTGGTCAGCCCGCGCGAACGGTGACCGTCTCGTTCACCGACACCGGTGCGGCGACCGGCAACCCGCTCAAAGGTTCCGTCACCGACGACTCCATCGCCTCCACCACAACCGGAGGCAAAATCAGCACCACCACCGACCTACTCGGCCGAACCGTGAACTACACCGACGTGTGGAACACCGTGACGACGCCGACCTACAACGCAATCGGCCAGGTCACCTCAACCTCGACCCTGGCGAACGGATCGACAAGCCCGTCGGTGCAGGCGGCGACCTATGACCCTGACGGAAAAGTCACCCAGATCACCGCTAACGGCGCCGTCATCGCGGTTCCCGCGTACGGCGACAAAACCGCAGGAATCAACGCCGGGCAGCTCACCGGCGTCAGCTACCCGGCAGGCACCGGTGCGGGCGGAAACGGATCGGCACTGGCACTCACCCGCAACAGCGTCGGCGCATCCAGCAGCATGGCATGGACCTTCATCGCCGGGCAGCCCGGCCTCACCGACACGGTCGCCCGATCGGAGTCCGGCAGGATCCTCACCGACACCACCAAAGATGGCACCACGGCCGCGCAAACATCGGCCTATGGGTACGACGCTGCGGGCCGGCTGACCGGCGCGCAGACGGCCGGGCATACGCTCAGCTACGGGTTCGCGGCATCCGGTGGCTGCGGGGTGAACACCGCGGCCGGCATGGACGGCAACCGCACCTCGGTCACCGACACCACCACCGCCCCCTCTCTGACGACGACCACGAACTACTGTTACGACAACGCCGACATGCTCACCTCCAGCACCGTCACCAACCCCGTGACCGGCGCCGACAGCAGCAACGCCGGCCTCCCGGCCGGCCAGCTCGCGTACGACTCCCACGGCAACACCACCACCCTCGCCGACCAGACCCTGCGCTACGACGTCGCGAATCGGCACATGAAAACCAGCCTCACCGGTGGCACCACCATCACCTACCAACGCGACTCAAGCGACCGAGTCATTTCCCGGACAACGGTCGTTCCTGGAACTGGCACCGGAACTGGTACCTCTACCGTGTACTACCTCTACGCCGCCGGCGGCTCACCCGTCATGGTGAAAGACGGTTCGACGAGCACGCTGAGCCGGATGTTGAGCCTCCCGGGAGGCGTCAATGTCACCATCTCTGCAACCGGGCCCCAAACCTGGTCGTATCCGAACATCCATGGCGACATCATCGTCACCGCCACCCAGGCCGGCATCCGGTCGGCGCTCTACCGCTACGACCCCTACGGCCAGCCCATCAGCCCCACCGGCGTCATCGGCACCACTACCAGCGACAGCAGCGTTCCAGACAACCTCCCCGGCACCGCCGACAATGCCTGGGTCGGCGGCAGTAGCAAACTCTACGAACACCAAGGCTCGATCGCAACCATCGAAATGGGTGCCCGCCAATACGTTCCAGCTCTCGGCCGTTTCCTCAGCACCGACGCCGTCGAGGGCGGCAACTCCGACTCGTACAACTACCCCGGCGACCCCATCAACAAGTTCGACCTCACCGGCAACCGGCAAGACTGCGGATCTACTGCCTGCAATAACAACTACTACCGAAATTTTAAAACTGCAGAGCCCAATTCGCTTGGATACATCACAACACAACTTCGTTCTGGCGCCCTGACTCATATTGTTGCCGAGCATCAGGCCGACTGGCAGATGCGTTTTGTTCAAGCTCGAACCGCACGAGATCTACCCCCGGATATAACCGATTGGGAAAGCCTCATGTATCACCAAATGGCAAAGACACTACTAGCTCCAGAGTGGAAAGACGCCCCAATGCATCCAGGTGATAAATGGGTCTACGGAAGCACTGCGACTATTAGTACGCATGTGTTTTGGGCAGGTTGGGATACCGGACAGGTCGTGGATAAAAACACCTATATTGTCTGCGTTGCCTGGGGAAATAACGACCAGATTGCCACCGCCTACCCAGCTAAGCCAGGGTCCCTCGACTGCAATGACAACAATTGACGCTGGGTCTGCCCAGGGTTTGGTTGTCACCTGACCTGTGAGATTTCATTCTCGCTGGAAGGATGTCAGTCATGGCAAAGGCATATCCGAAAGAGTTCCGCGATGATGTCGTGGCGGTGGTCCGGCGAGGCCAGGGCAACGCGTCTCAGATCGCGAAGGACTTCGGGATCTCCGAGGGCACGTTATCGAACTGGTTGAAACGTGCCGATATAGAGGACGGTAACCGTCCGGGCGCTAACGACGCGGATCGTAGGG
>NZ_QYRT01000003.1 GCF_004923255.1 Subtercola vilae
CCCCCGCCCCCCGTCCCGATCCGCGGCCGAGTTTCCCCAGAATGTCGCCCGGCAGCGGCCAGGCCGACGTTCTGGGGAAACTCGACGTCAGCGCAGCAGGGCTGCGATCTGCGCGAGCGCGGCGCGGCCCTCTGGGATGGGAAAGACGGGGTAGTTGTGCAGCATTCCCTCCGCCTCGTGCAGAGTGACCGGCACCCCGGCCGCACGCGCACGTTCGGTGAAACGGTGCGCGTCGGGGTTCAGGATATCTCGGGTGCCCGTGAAGACCGTGACCGGGCCGAGGCCGGAGAGGTCGGCGGGCGAGGCGAACAGCGGGCTGACCCGTGCATCGTCAAGCGACAGGCCCCCCGCCCAGAGGCTCGCGGCGTACCGCAACCCCGGGGCCGCGAGAAACGGGTCAGCGCTTTCGAGGTCGGCGGCGCGCGGGTCGGAGAACGTCAGGTCGAGCCCCGGCGCCACCAGCACCAGCACGGCGAGCGGGCGCACTCCGCGGCGCAGCAGCTCAAGGGCGGTCGCGAGTACGACCGTGCCGCCGGCCGAGTCGCCCACGAGACTGACGCGCGTGGGCTCGGCGTGCAGTCGCTCTACGAGGTCGGCCACGCGGGCCGTCACCTCGGTGGCGGTGCCGACCGGGGCCACCGGATAGATCGGCACTGTAACGGTGGCGCCGCTCTGCTCGACGAGGGCCGCCGCGAATGACCACTGGGTGGCGCCGATCTCGCCGATCCACGAGCCACCGTGCAAATACAGAACCTGCTGCGAGCCAGCAGAGCCCGCAGAATCAGCGGTACCGCCGGTGCCGGGTGCGCCCGGAGCGCCGCCGCGAGGCGACAGTACGTACAGCGGCCAGCCGTCGTCGACGGTGAGCGCCACCGAGACGCGGCGGCCGATCGACTTCGGCGGGGCGAACCGGGCGGGATGATCCGTGAGGTACGCCACCCGTTTCGCTGTGCGGCGCGCCGACGAGAAGGTGCGTTTCGTGCCACGCAGGGTGATGACCGCCGGCATCAGCCGGCTCAGAAAGCTCGCCACGGGCATCCTTTCGTTTCAGAGAATTCGAAGCGCCCGGCCGATTCGGTGGGTCACCTCTGCCAGTCGGTGGGTCAGCCCTGCCAGGCCGACACCTCGTCGAGCCGCGCCACCTCGTCGGAGGTCAGCTGCACGTTCGCCACGGCGACCAGATCGGCCACCTGCGAGAGCTTGCTCGCGCTGGCGATGGGCGCCGCCACCGTGGGCTTGGCGAGCAGCCAGGCGAGCGCGGTGGTTGTGATGCTGGCGCCGTGAGCCCGGCCGATCTCCTCGAGCGCGTCGATGATGGCAAGGCCCTGGGCAGAGACGTACTTCGAGGCGCCGCCGCTGCGGGCCGTACCTGCGTTGTCGGTCTTCGAGCGGTACTTTCCCGTGAGAAAGCCGCTGGCGAGCGCGTAGTACGGCACGATCGACAGGTTCTCGCGCTCGGCCAGCGGCACGAGGTGCTCTTCGACGTCGTTGCGATGCACAAGGTTGTAGTGCGGCTGCAGGGCCACGGGCCGAACGAAGCCGTTCGCATCGCAGATGTCGAGCCACTGCTGAATGCGCCCTGGCGTGTAGTTCGACAGGGCCGTGTAGCGCACCGTGCCGGCCTTCACGAGCGCATCGAAGGCCTCGGCCGACTCTTCGAGCGGGGTCTCCTGGTCGTCGTAGTGCGCGTAGTACAAGTCGATCGTGTCAACACCGAGCCGCCCGAGCGACGCGTCTGCAGCGGCGCGGATGTTCGCCGCCTTCAGCCCGCGAAACTCGGGGTGCTGGCTCACCTTCGTCGCCACCACGATGTCGGCGCGGTTCGCTCGGCTGGCCAGCCACTCACCGATGATGCTCTCGGATTCGCCGCCGTGGTTGCCGGGTGCGAACGCCGAGTAGGAGTCTGATGTGTCGATGAAGTTGCCGCCAGCCGCGGCATACGCGTCGAGAATGTCGAACGAGGCGGCGCTGTCGGCTGTCCAGCCGAACACATTGCCACCGAGGGAGAGGGGGAAAACGTCGAGGTCGCTGGTGCCGATGTGGGGCATGCTCATCCTTTCGGGTCGAGACTGCCAGCGTACGCCGCAAGCCAGGCGGGAAATGAGACACTGGAACTGATCGTGACACCAGTGCTCCCGGGGAGTGCGCCAAGAAGTCAAGAAAGAGACTCGTGCATTTTCTCGCCGTGTTGAGTATGAAGAACCGGGCGCTCATCGCCCTCGTCACGATTGTGGTGGCGGTGTTCGGTGGCCTGGCACTGACGAGCCTGAAGCAGGAACTCATCCCCTCGATCGACTTTCCGCAGCTGGTCGTTCTGACGAACTACCCGGGCGCCGCGCCTGAGGTCGTGAACGGCGACGTGAGTACCCCCATCGAGCAGGCCGTGCAGGGGGTCGAGGGCATCGACACCACGTCGGCCACCTCGAGCACGAACCTCTCGATCGTGAACGCCACCTTCGTCTACGGCACGAACCTGGCGACGGCCGAGCAGAAGATCAACCAAGCCATCAGCCGCATCAAATCGACCCTGCCCGACGGGGTCGACCCGCAGGTGCTGAGCGGCAGCATCGGCGACCTTCCCGTCATCCAGGTGGCGGTCACCGGCTCTGATACGAAGGCCCTCGCGGCCCAGATCCACGCCAGCACTCTGAGCGACATCGAGCAGGTGGCCGGTGTGCGTGCGGCGCAGCTCGTCGGTGACGTGGGCCAGCGGGTCACCATCACGCCCAACGAGAAGACACTGGCCTCGCTCGGTCTCACGGATGCGTCGATCAAGACGGCGCTGACCGCCAACGGACAACTCATCCCGGCGGGTGCGCTCACCGAGAATGGTTCAACGCTCTCGGTGCAGACGGGCTCGAAGCTCGGCACCCTCGCCGACATCGCAGCGCTGCCGCTGCCGGCGCAGAAGACCGACGGCAGTGGTGTGGCCACCGTCGGCAGCGTGGCTACCGTCGAACTCGTCGACAACCCGGTGACGTCGATCTCCCGGGTGAACGGGCAGCCGGCACTCACGATCGCCGTCACGAAGCTGCCGGCCGCGAACACGGTCGACGTGTCGAAGGGTTTACGGGCGCTCATTCCGCAGCTGCAGGCGGCACTGCCGGGAGCGACGTTCACGGTGGTCTTCGACCAGGCTCCGTTCATCCAGCAGTCCATCGAATCGCTCGCCACCGAGGGGCTGCTGGGGCTGTTCTTCGCGGTGGTCATCATTCTCATCTTCTTGATGTCGGTGCGGTCGACCATCGTGACGGCCATCTCGATTCCCACCTCGGTGCTGATCACGTTCATCGGGTTGCAGGCGGCGAACTATTCGCTGAACATCCTGACCCTCGGTGCGCTGACGATTGCCATCGGGCGGGTGGTCGACGACTCGATCGTGGTCATCGAGAACATCAAGAGGCATCTCACGGCGGCGGAGCTCGAGCGCCCGCTCGACGGGGCGGGGCGTGCCGAGGTCATCGTCGAGGCGGTGCGCGAGGTCGCCACCGCGATCACGGCCTCGACCATCACCACCGTTGCGGTGTTCTTACCGATTTCATTCGTTCAGGGCACGACGGGTGAGCTGTTCCGGCCGTTCGCCCTCACCGTGACCATCGCGCTGCTCGCGTCGCTGTTCGTTGCGCTCACCATTGTTCCGGTGCTGGCGTACTGGTTCCTCGGCAGTTCGCACCGGCGGCCGAAAAGTGCCGCGGGTGCTGCGACGGCGGTACCGGATGCCCCGGCTCACGAACACGCCCACGCGGGTGCCGCCCAGGCCGACGCGCACCCCGTGCGCAACACCGTGGCCGTCGCCACCGCCGCGCTGCCCGGTCGCCGCGCGCGCCGCTCGGGCAGCGACATCGACGACGAGAAGCCGAACGCGCTGCAGCGCCGGTACCTGCCGATCATCGCGTGGACGCTGAAGCATTCGTTCGTCACCATCATCGTCGCCGTGCTGATTCTGGGCGGCACGATCGCGCTCATCCCGTTCATGAAGACCAACTTTCTGGGTTCGAGCGGCCAGAACACGCTGACCGTGACGCAGACCGTTCCGGTGGGCGCGAGCCTCGAGACGCAAGATGCGCTGGCGCAGAAGGTCGAGTCCGCGCTGAAGGGGGTGGCGGGCATCCAGACCGTGCAGCTGTCGATCGGCTCGAGCGGCAGCAGCCTGCGCGACGCCTTCGCCGGGGGCGGGGCCAATGCGATCACGTATTCGATCACCACAGACGACAGCGTCAACCAGGACGCGCTGCAGAGCACTGTTCGCCGCGACGTCGAGGCCATACCGAACGTGGGCCAGATCTCGGTGGCGGCGTCGAGCGGATTCGGGGCATCTTCTGATATCTCGGTCGACATCACTGCCTCGAACCAGGCTGACCTGCAGACGGCATCGGATGCCCTGCTGGCCCGTGTCTCGAAACTCGACGCCATCACGCAGAGCTCGAGCAATCTCGCAGCGACGAGGCCCTACATCGCCGTGGCCGTCGACCGAGCGAAGGCGACCACCGCCGGACTCAGTGAGGTCGCGGTGGGCAGCCTCGTGGCGAATGCCATGCAGCCGCAGACCGTGGGCAGCGTCGTGATCAAGAACACTCAGTACACGATCTACATCGCGAGTGCATCCACCCCCGCCACCCAGGCCGACCTCGCGGCACTGACGATTCCGACCGCGCGCGGGCCCGTGCGGCTCGACTCGCTGGCGAGCGTCTCACAAGTGAACGGCCCCGACACCATCACGACGAGTCGGGGGCTTCGAACGGCGACGATCACTGCCACGCCCTCGAGCGACAACCTCGGTTCGGCGAGCTCAGAGGTGCAGAAGGCTGTCGATGAGACCGCGCTGCCCGCTGGCGCGAAAGCCACCCTGGGTGGCGCGACGTCGAGCCAGAGCGATGCGTTCGGGCAGCTCGGCATCGCGCTGCTGGTGGCGATTCTCATCGTGTATGTGGTGATGGTCGCCACGTTCAAGAGCCTGCTGCAGCCGATTCTGCTGCTGGTCTCCGTGCCGTTCGCGGCGACCGGGGCCATTGCCCTGCAGATCATCTCGAACATTCCGCTGGGGGTGCCCTCGATCATCGGCGTACTCATGCTGATCGGTATCGTAGTGACGAACGCCATCGTTCTGGTCGACCTGGTGAACCAGTACAGAAGCAGAGGGTCGACCGTGCGTGAAGCGCTCGTGCAGGGCGCCAGCAGGCGTCTGCGCCCGATTCTCATGACGGCGCTGGCCACCATCTTCGCCCTGCTGCCGATGGCCATCGGGCTCACCGGGCACGGCGGGTTCATCTCTCAGCCGCTGGCCATCGTGGTGATCGGCGGGCTCGTCTCGTCGACCCTGCTCACGCTGATTGTGCTGCCGGTGCTCTACAACCTGGTCGAGGGTTGGCGGGAGCGCCGATCGATCCGCCGGGCAGAGCGCTTCGCAGCCTCACAGGAGGTGTCGGTCTAGCTGGGAGTCGACCGCCCAGCTGACCGATCGTGCAGACACTGACCGAACGGTCAGGATACAGTTCTCAGGTGCCTCCACTCTCGAATGCGCGCTCTGATCCGGCAGAAGAACTGCGCGCAACGGCTCTCCGTCTGTTCGTTATGACCAGCTACGCGGGAGCATCGCTGCAGCAGATCGCCGACGAGGCCGGCTACTCGAAGTCGAGCGTGCTCTACCACTTCTCGTCGAAGGAGGCGCTGCTCGAGTCGGCGCTGGCCCCGGCCGTCTCGAAACTCCACGCGCTACTGACAAACACCATCGGGCGTATTGCAGACGACGCCCTGCGCGCTGACTTCATCGACGAGTTCATCGACTTTCTGCTCGAGTACCGCTTCGAGGCGCACATCATCATCAACCAGGGCCAGTCGCTCGCCGGCATCGAGACGATCGATCGGGCGCGTGAATCGATCTGGCACCTCGGAGACGCGTTCCTGAATGAACTGCCCTCGACAAAGCAGCGCATCCGCCTCGGTGTCGCGCTCGCCGGGGCTGCATACGTTCTGGCCACGACCGCCGCCGACAAGGCCGGCAGTAACACCGAACCCATCGGCGAGGTCAGGCAGGCGCTCATCGATGTGATGACAGAGCTGCTGCTGCCGCTGGGCACTGCTGCCGCGGCTGACTCTGGCTCCTCTGGTCCCGTTCCCCCCGCTTCCTTCACTCCCGCCGACTAGGAATCACTGACATGGCAACCCTTCTCTACCGCATCGGGCGATTCTCGTTTCGCCACTCCTGGCAGATCATCGTGGGGTGGTTTCTCATCCTGGCCGCTGTGCTCGGGGGAGGCCTGGCGCTGAACGGCACTTTCTCTGAGAGCTTCAGCATCCCGGGCACCGAGTCGCAGCAGACCCTCGACAAGCTCGCCGCGGTGTTCCCCGCGGTGGCCGGTTCGAGCGCCCAGGTGGTCTTCCAGGTGCCCGACGGCCAGAGCGTGAACGATGCCAGCGACACCGCCGCCATCACTGCCGTCACCGATGCCATCACGAAGGTGCCCCATGTCTCGTCGGTAATCACCCCGTTCTCGCAGTACGCCGGCGACGCGATCTCGAAAGACGGCACCATCGCGTACGCCACCGTTCAGTTCGACGGGCCCACCTCGACCATCGAAGCGGCGACCATCGACGCTGTGCAGGCGACGAAGTCCGAACTGGGTTCGTCGGGCATCCGGGTCGAATTCGGCGGTGAGGTCTTTCAGAAGAACACCGTGGGTGTCAGCCCGTCAGAGGGTCTCGGGGTGCTGTTCGCGGCCGTCGTGCTGTTCGTGACGTTCGGTTCGCTATTGGCGGCCGGGCTGCCGCTTCTGTCGGCCATCATCGGCGTCGGCATCTCGATCGGTGCGGTCGTCGCCTCATCGGCCCTCATTACAGTGTCGAGCACCGCACCACTGCTGGCGGTCATGATCGGGCTCGCCGTGGGTATCGACTACGCCCTGTTCATCTTGTCGCGGCACCGAACCCAGCTCGCTCACGGCCTCGATGCCGAGGAGTCGGCGGCCCAGTCGGTCGCCACCGCGGGCAGCGCCGTGGTCTTCGCCGGAACAACCGTCATCATCGCCCTGCTCGGCCTGCTGGTCGTGGGCATCCCGTTCTTGAGCGTCATGGGCGTGGCGGCGGCGTTCGCCGTGTTCGTCTCGGTGAGCATCGCCATGACCTTGCTGCCGGCCATCATGGGTGTGGCAAAGTACCGGCTGCGCCCGAAGAAGGGTTCGCGCGTCGAGCGGCGGGCCCTCGCCGGCGCCCTGCACGAGAGCGAGGCACAGGCTGCAGCACAGGCTCCGGATGCCCGTTCCGCCCCCGAAGGCATCCCGGCACCAGCAGGCACCCGCGCGTCTTCCGCGACCCCCGCTGCTCCCGGCAGAGGCGGCGCCCAGCGCCCCAAGCGCGCTGCGACTTCTCTCGGCGGCAGATGGGTCGCCCTCGTCATGAAGGCCCCCATCGTGTTCATCGTCGCCGTCGTCGGTCTCGTGGGCGTCGCATCCATTCCCGCGTTCAGCCTCGACCTGAACCTGCCCACCTCGGGCCAGCAGCCCACCGACACCACAAACCGGCAGGCGTACGACCTGCTCGCCAAAGGGTTCGGGCCCGGCTACAACGGCCCGCTCATCGTTGCGGCCGACATTACCCAGTCGACCGACATCGCCGGCATTCTCACGAAGATCGGCGACGAACTGAAGACCGTTCCCGGGGTGTCATTCGTGGGCCAGGGTGTTCCCGACAGCACACTTGACACCGCGATCTTTCGCGTGATTCCGACGACCGCGCCCGACTCGCCCGAGACCAAGACGCTGGTGCACGACCTGCGCGCGCTCAACCCGAAGATCACCGCCGACCTCGGCACGCCGATCGCGGTGACCGGCCAGACCGCGGTGGCCGTCGACATCTCGAACCTGCTCACGCAGGCGCTGCTTCCGTTCGGAGTGCTGGTGGTGGGGCTCTCGATCGTTCTGTTGGCGATGGTCTTCCGCTCGATCGCGGTGCCGATCAAGGCGGCCGTGGGATTCTTGTTCTCGGTGGGGGCGAGCTTCGGTGTCTCGGTGGCGGTGTTCCAGTGGGGGTGGCTCTCGAACCTGCTGAACATCAGCGCGACAGGGCCTCTGTTGAGCTTCCTGCCCATTCTTCTGATGGCCATTCTGTTCGGGCTCGCCATGGACTACGAAGTGTTCCTCGTCTCTGGCATGCGTGAGGAGTATGTCAAAACCAGAGACGCCCGGCGTGCGGTGCGGGTGGGCTTCGTCAACGGTGCCCGCGTGGTGACCGCGGCGGCTCTCATCATGTTCTTCGTGTTCTTCGCGTTCGTTCCCGAAGGAACCGGGGCGATCAAACAGATCGCCCTCGCGTTGGCCGTGGGGGTGTTCGTCGACGCGTTCCTCGTGCGCATGACACTCGTTCCGGCCGTGATGACTCTGCTGGGCGACACCGCGTGGAGCCTGCCGAAGGGGCTGGCCCGGCTGCTGCCGAACGTGGATGTCGAAGGTGAAGGGCTACGCGAGCACATCGCGGCCACCGCCTGGGCATCCGGTCACCTTGACGATGCCGTCACCGCAGAAGCGCTGGTGATCGCGGGTGTCGGGCTGCCGGTCGATCTCGCGCTCGACGAGGGCGCGCTGCTGGTGATCACCGGTGACACCGCGTCGCGTCGCCTCCTCGGTGCCGCGCTGGCCGGGCGGCTCTCGCCCGAGTCGGGTGGGCTGCAGGTGCTCGGGCGGTGCCTGCCCTCTGAGGCGGGTGCCATCAGCCGCCTCGTGACCCTCGTCGACCTGTCGTCGGCCCGGCCCGACGTCGACACCACGGTGGGGGCGGCCCTGCGTGAACGACTCAGTATCGCGCGGTCGTGGTACCGGCCGTGGGTTTCACCAGACGACATCGACACCCGCGTTGAGGCCGTGAACCGGGCGCTCGCGGCCGTGCCCGGTGAGCCCCGCCTCGGCGAGACCACGGCTCTCGGCGAGCTGTCGCCGCTCGCTGCGGCCCTGGTTCTCACGGCGGCCGGCATGGCTGACGGCTCGGCCCTGCTGGTGCTCGACACCGGCGACGCTGGTGCCGGCAGCATCGACGCGGCCGTCTTCGTGCGGGCCGTCAGCACTCTCGTACCAGCGGCGACCACTCTCGTACTGGGCCTGCCGGCGGCTCCCGCGGGTCTTGCCTCCGGCGCCCTCGGCCGCTCGGTCACCGTGCTCGAACTGTCACACCCCGCAGGTCTTGTGCCTGCACGCCCGGAAGGAACACTGCGATGAGTTCCCACGCAGCATCAGCCCCTGTTCGCTCGCACCGCCGTCGGCGCGCGTGGTGGCTCACCCTCGCTGCGCTCGCGGTGGTAGTGGTGCCGCTCGCCGCCAATGGGCTCTTTTCGAGCGCCTTCTCGAACGTGGGCGACAACCTCAACAAGGTGCCGGCCGCCCTGGTGAACAACGACAAGCTCATCACCACGACGGCTGCCGACGGCACGAAGTCCACGGTGTTCGCCGGTCGGGGGCTCGTCACACAGCTCACCGGCTCGGGGCAGACCGGCTTCGACTGGAACGTGACCAACAGCGCCGACGCGGCCAAGGGCCTCGCCGACGGCACCTACTACGCCGTACTGACGATTCCCGAAGACTTCTCGGCCCAGATCAACACGCTCGCCACCCCCACTCCGCAGCAGGGCGCCATCAACATCACAACCGACAACTCGCACGGCTACCTCGCGGGCGTCGTGGCGAGCACCGTCGGCAGTGCGCTGAAGGCCGGTTTCGGCCAGACCGTCACGGCGCAGGTCGTCAATGGCGTCTACTCCAGTTTCGGAACCATCGGCGCCCAGCTCTCCTCGGCCGCCACAGGGGCCGGGCAGCTCGCCTCAGGCGCTGGCACGCTCACCGACGGGCTCAACCAGCTCGCCACCGGAGCGGGCAGCGCGGCCACGGGGGCGTCGCAGCTGAGCTCGGGCGTCACCCAGTACACCGACGGGGTCGATTCGCTCGCGGGCGGAGTCGCGACGCTCGACTCGAAGACGGCCGGCCTCTCGGCGTTGTCTGACGGTGTCGCGAAATACACGTCAGGCGTTTCGACGCTGGCGGGTGGGTTCGATCAGCTCGCGCCGGGCATCCGAGCGGCCATCTCGACGAACCCGAACCTCGACGAGGCCACGAAGCAGACCCTGCTCGGCTCGTATTCTCAGCTCAGCGGTGGCCTCAGCCAGGCGGCCGCGGGTGGTTCGACGCTGTCGTCGTCGACGGCGTCGGGGGTGGATGCTCTGCAGTCGGGCATCGGGCAGCTGAACTCTGGCGCCGCCCAGCTCTCGGCCGGTTCGTCGCAGCTGCGTTCGGGTGCCTCAGACCTCTCCGGCGGCCTGGCGACCCTCGCCTCCGGCACCCAACAGTCGGCCGCCGGAGCCTCCCAGCTCACCACCGGGGCCACCACTTTGCAGACCGGGCTGCAGAGCGGCGCCGCAGCGCTGACGAAGAACACGGCCACCGACCCGGCGGCGGCGGCAAAGGTGGCGGCCGACCCGATCGCCGTGAACGTGGCCACCGAGAACGGCGGCGGCAGCATCGGGCAGGTCATCGCGATTCTGCTCATCCCGGCGGGGCTCTGGGTGGGGGCGCTCGCGGTGTTCCTGCTGCTCAGGCCGCTCACGGCGTCGTTGCTGGCGAGTTCGGCGTCGACGGCGCGGCTCGTGGGGCGGGTGTTCGGGCGAGCATCGGCGTTCGCTGTGCTGCAGGCGCTGCTCGTCGTCGGCTACCTGCACCTCAGTCTTGGAGCGGCCTGGAGCTCGTTGCCCGCCACGCTCGGTTTCGCGCTGCTGATCGCGCTCGCCTTCACCGCTTTTCACCAGTTCTTGAGCGCGGCGTTCGGGCGCATCGGCGCGGTGGTGTCGATCATTCTGTTCGCGGTGCAGTTCGCCACCACGGCCGGCGTCTATCCGGTACAGATTCTGAGCGGGCCGTTCCAGTTCATCAGTTCGATCTCACCGCTCGCATATGCGGTGTCGGGCATCCAGGGCATTCTGACCGGCGGTGCGGCGGGCCCCGTGTGGTCGAGCGTCGTGGTGCTGGCCATTCTGCTGCTCGTCAGCATGCTCGCCTCGGGTGTGGCGCTCGCGCGTCGGCGAAACCCGGTGCGCACGGGGTGGGTACTGGTGGGTGCGGATGCCCGGCCGACGTCGCCCCGAGGCGACGGGCGCGTGCGGGGTTCGGCTCCGGCCGTGGCTGTGACCGACGACGCCTCGGCCGCCGGATCGCCGGCGTCAGGGATCGCGTGACGCTGGTGTGACTTTACATCGAGGCCACCTCCCTCTATAGTGAGCAATCATCACTTAGAGAAAGGCGGGCTCGTGCGCGAGTTCTTCACTGTTACACGGGGGACTCAGAAAGCACGGCGACGCGGCGGGCGGTTCGCTGCGGGCCTGGCGCTCGTCGCGACGATCGGGGCGCTGGTGCTCGTTCCGGCGCTCTCGTCGTCGGCGATGGAAGTCGACTGCAGTTACACGCCCGGCATGTCGACGTGGGTCGGCGCGGGGCGCGACGGCATCAAGTGCATGTCGGGCACGACAGGCGGCGGAGCTGGCGGGTACGTCGGTGGCGGGAGCAGTTCGCTGGGAACCGCGGGTGCGCCCGGCGGAGGTTCACCATCCGTGATGTCGCCACTGTGCAAGTACTCTCTTCCGGCGCTCCCTTCGACCTTTTTTACACGGGGAACGATCACCTCGACTACTGACCATTTCTCGTCGACGGGAAACTCGTGGACTACCTACGCTCGCAATGGGCGATACGCAGCGAGCCTGTATGTGAGTGACCTCGATAAAAGTGGATTGGGTGCGACGCACGCACAGTTCATCGATGACTCCCAGTGGCCACTCCAGGTCTCCTACGAGTTCGACTGCATGAGCAGCTACGACTATCAGGCCACCTTCATCAGCTTCGCGGGCACGGGAGACTTGCTACCAGGTGGGGGCACACCGCCCACGCCGTCGGAGAACGCGTCGAGCGTGCTTACGCCGTTGCCGGCGGGCGACAACGAATTCCTGTATCGGGTGAATGTCACAAATGCCAGATACGTGAGTGCGTACGCGAACGTCGGTCTAGACCTGCAGGCATTCACGGTCGAGAGTGTGCTTTCGTCACCGGCGGGCGGTAGTTGTCAGACGGCAGCTACCTTCGCTGAACAGTGTGTGGTCGATTCGCTTCCGGCGGGCGCTACGGGCACATTCGTGTTTCTCGTGAAGGCTCGGCCGACGATCGACTCGACGGCCACGCTGCGTGCTTACGCTGAGACATCCCCAGTGCTGAATGCGCTGTCAGTGAAGAGCGACGTGGTCGATGCGACAGGTGACGTCACCCCGATGCCGGTGATCGGCTGACGGGTAGTGCTTTTTGGGCCGGCTTCGTGTAATGTTGCGAGGTCGGCTCTTGACACCGCGAAGTATGTGCGGATGGGTTTGTAAGTCAGGTGGGCCGGTTTCTCGTTTCGTGCGATGGGCACGACGCAATATGGATGCGTCGCGCAAAGAGTGCACAAGCGCAAGAGCACCGCACGAACGTGTGCAGGGGTGCGAAGGCGCGGGGCGGGAATATCACGTATGTGAAACGGTCCCGGCCAAAGACTGCCCGGGTTCAGCAAATGTCAATCACAAATGTATTGACCGCTTTGCCATGCAATCTAAATAACCCGGAAAGTACCATGCCTGATTACTCGAAGAAATCCGCCACCGGCGGCAACAACTTCTCTCCCAAGGGTGCACCCGGAGCGCGTAGCGCCGGTCACCGCGGCTACAAGCCGGCCGAGGCCGACGCCCCGAAGAAGGCCCGCTGGAACGCCGATGAGCGCGCCTCACGCGGTGCCGCCCCCACGAACCGCGCAGAGCGCCCCAACTGGGAGCCCCGCGCCGCAACCCCCACTCGCGAGTCGAACTACAGCGACCGTGGCGCCCGTTCAGAGCGCCCCTCGTACGGCGACCGCAACGACCGTGGCGCCTCGACCGGCCGCCCCTCATATGGTGACCGCAATGACCGTGGCAGCGACCGCGGTGCTTCGACCGGCCGCCCGTCGTACGGTGACCGCAGTGCTTCAGGTGCGGGCCGCTCAGAGCGCCCCTCCTACGGCGATCGCGGTGCATCCGCCGGTCGTACCGAGCGTCCCTCCTATGGTGACCGCAACGCGTCGGGCGCGGGTCGTTCAGACCGCCCGTCGTACGGTGACCGTGGTGCGTCTGCTGGTCGTACCGAGCGTCCCTCGTATGGCGACCGCGGTGCATCCGCTGGCCGCGGCGAGCGTCCTTCGTACGGTGACCGCAACGCGTCGAGCGATCGTCCCTCCTACGGTGACCGTGGTGCGTCTGCTGGTCGCACCGAGCGTCCCTCGTATGGTGACCGTGGATCTTCTGCCGGTCGTACCGAGCGCCCGTCGTATGGCGACCGCGGTGCATCCGCGGGTCGTAGCGAGCGCCCCTCGTATGGTGACCGCAACGCGTCGAGCGATCGTCCCTCCTACGGTGACCGTGGTGCGTCTGCTGGTCGCACCGAGCGCCCTTCGTATGGTGACCGTGGTGCATCCGCCGGTCGCGCCGAACGCCCTTCGTACGGCGACCGCGGAGCATCCGCTGGCCGCAGCGAGCGCCCCTCGTACGGTGACCGCCCCGCTCGCACCGAGCGCCCGTCATACGGCGATCGTCCCGAGCGCGGCGCGTCGAGCGAGCGTCCGTCGTACGCCGACCGCCCGGCACGCACCGAGCGCCCGAGCTACAACGACCGCCCCGCTCGCACCGAGCGCCCCTCGTATGGCGACCGCGGAGCATCCGCCGGCCGCACCGAGCGCCCGAGCTACGGCGACCGCCCCGAGCGCGGCGCCTCGAGCGACCGCGCCGCGCGTTCGTTCGACGACCGTCGCGACTCGAACACCGATCGCGCGAACCGCGGCAGCGACTTCTACCCGAAGCGCGAGAACAACGGCTACAGCGACGGAGCCGGCACCGCAACACCCGCGGGCCGCTTCGGTGCGCAGGACGACGTTGTGCTCGAGCGCCTCGAAGCCGAAGTGACCACCGCGTCTGACGTGGTGAACACCACGTTCGGCGACCTGGGCCTCGGCGACAACATCACGCGGCAGCTCGCCGCCATGGGTGCGCCCACCCCGTTCCCCATCCAGGCTGCGACCATCCCCGACGTTCTCGCCGGCAAAGATGTTCTCGGTCGCGGCAAGACCGGCTCCGGCAAGACGATCGCCTTCGGCGCTCCTCTCGTCGAGCGCCTCATGGAGAACGACGGAGCCAAGGGTCGCAAGCCCGGCCGCCTCCCTCGCGCCTTGATCCTCGCCCCGACCCGTGAGCTCGCGATGCAGATCGACCGCACCGTGCAGCCCATCGCCCGCTCGGTGGGCCTGTTCACCACGCCGATCTTCGGCGGAGTGCCGCAGTTCAAGCAGGTCTCAGCGCTTCAGCGCGGCACCGACATCATTATCGCGACCCCCGGTCGCCTCGAAGACCTCGTCGAGCAGGGTCGCCTGGACCTGTCGCAGGTCACGATGGTCGTTCTCGACGAAGCCGACCACATGTGCGACCTCGGCTTTCTCGAGCCGGTTCAGCGCATCCTGCGCCTGACCGCCGACAAGAGCCAGAAACTGCTCTTCTCGGCCACGCTCGACAAGGGCGTCGCCCAGCTCGTCAACGAGTTCCTCGTCGAGCCGGCCGTTCACGAGGTCGCCGGTGAAGACCAGGCCTCCTCGACGATCGACCACCGCGTGCTGCTCATCGAGCAGCGCGACAAGCGTGCGATCATCGAGCAGCTCGCGAGCGGTGAGGGCAAGACGCTGATCTTCGCCCGCACCCGTGCGTTCGCCGAAGAGCTGGCCGACCAGCTCGACGACGCCGGCATTCCCGCCACGTCGCTGCACGGTGACCTCAACCAGTCACGCCGTACGCGTAACCTCCAGCTGCTCACCAGCGGCCGGGTCAACGTGCTCGTCGCAACTGACGTCGCCGCGCGCGGCATCCACGTCGACGACATCAACCTGGTGATTCAGGCCGATGCGCCCGACGAGTACAAGACCTACCTGCACCGCTCGGGCCGTACGGGCCGCGCCGGCAAGCAGGGCACGGTTGTGACGCTCATTTCGAAGTCGCGTCGTCGCCGCATGGACGAACTGCTCGGTCGTGCCGACATCGAAGCCACCATGGTGCCCGCAGCACCCGGTGACCAGATCATCGACGATCTGCAGAGCGCAGGCGTGTAGTCACAGTTTCACTGCTCCATTCCGCGTAAGCCACAGCAGGCTTCACCACGAACGGGCCGATGGATGCCCCACCTCCGGGTGGGCATCCGCCGGCCCGTTCGTGCGTGGCGGGCTACTTTTCGGGCGGAGCGTTCGGTGAAAGGGGCGCAGTCGCGCGTGCGGGCGCGGAAGCTCCGCGCCGCGGCAGCAGAAAGTGCTCGATGGGACCGGTGAGCAGCAGAAGCAGAAGCGGCCACTGGTTCACGGTGGGAACGATAATGGTCACCGCGAGGGCCACCAGCATGATCGAGGCCGCGATGATGGCGACCCTCATGTGCAGGGTTTTGCGTACCTCCACGCGTTGCAGCTCGGGGTCTCGCACGATGACAATTTGTTGCGCCAGACCGGCGACGGTCGTGAGCGCCAGCGTACCGATGTAGAGAATCGACGTAGCGTGGTTCGATTCGCTGCCTGAGGCGAGCAGTTCGGTGGGAAACGGCAGGAAGACGATACTGATCAGCCAGAGGAAGTTGGCATAGATCAGCGGCCGGTTGTACGCCTCGAGGTTGCGGTACATGGCATGGTGAATGACCCAGAACCTCGCGATCACCACGAAACTGAGCGCGAAGACGAAGAACTTCACGCCGTTGTCGGCCATGAACTGCGGCACCGGAGTGTCTCCGATGGCACCGGCCGCATCGACGAGCGGCAGTACGAGCAGGGTGATCGCGATCGCCACCACAGCGTCACTCAGGTTGACGAGCCGGTCGAATCCTCTGTGCTCTACAGCTTTGGCCATGCGGCTACGTTACAAGCCCTTCTCGTCGGTGCGCTCGCTCACAGGCACCGTGCTGGCGTAGTTCTGCACAGCTCCGGATGATCGGTGGGCCGGTGTCGGAGCACCTCCGTAAACTGGCTTCATGACATTCAACCTGGAGGCCGAGGCCCGCCCGGCTGCCGGGGCTGCGGCACGCGAGATACTGAAGCGCGTCTTCGGGTACGACGATTTTCGGGGCGACCAGGCGGCCGTCATCGAGCAGGTCGCTGCGGGTGGCGACGCGGTGGTGCTCATGCCCACCGGCGGCGGAAAATCGCTCTGCTACCAGATTCCCGCGCTGCTGCGTGAGGGCACGGGTGTGGTGGTGTCTCCGCTCATCGCCCTCATGCAAGACCAGGTCGATGCCCTGCTGGCCGTCGGCGTGCGCGCGGCCTACCTCAACTCGACGCAAGACGGCATCGAACGTGCCCGTGTCGAGAACGCCTACCTGGCCGGCGAGCTCGACCTGCTCTATGTGGCGCCAGAGCGTCTCGCCAGCGAGAGCACCAAACGTTTTCTCGAGAACGGCGCCGTCGCTCTCTTCGCCATCGACGAGGCACACTGTGTGTCGCAGTGGGGCCACGACTTTCGGCCCGACTACCTCGGGCTGTCAGAGCTCGCCGACCGGTGGCCCGACATTCCGAGGCTCGCGCTCACTGCCACGGCAACCGACGCCACGCACATCGAGATCACCGAGCGGCTCAAGCTCGGGCGTGCGAAGCACTTCGTGGCGAGCTTCGACCGGCCGAACATCCAGTACCGTATCGAGGGCAAGGGCGAGGTGCGCCAGCAGTTGCTCTCGCTGATTCGCCGTGAGCACGCGGGTGATGCCGGCATCGTGTACTGCCTCTCGCGCAAGACGGTCGAGCAGACCGCGCAGTTCCTGGCCACCAACGGAGTGAACGCGCTGCCGTACCACGCGGGGCTCGACGCGGGGCTGCGCTCGCGCACCCAGTCACGGTTTCTTCGCGAAGACGGTGTGGTCATCGTGGCCACCATCGCGTTCGGCATGGGGATCGACAAGCCCGACGTGCGGTTCGTGGCCCACATCGACCTGCCGAAATCGGTCGAGGGGTACTACCAGGAGACGGGGCGTGCCGGGCGTGACGGCCAGCCGTCGACCGCATGGCTGGCCTACGGTCTGCAAGACGTGGTGCAGCAGCGCCGCATGATCGAACAGTCGCCGGGCGACCTCGCGCACCGGCGAAAACTCTCGTCGCACCTCGACGCCATGCTCGCTCTGTGCGAGACCGTCGACTGCCGACGGGTGAATCTGCTCGGCTACTTCGGGCAGGCCAGCACGCCGTGTGGCAACTGCGACACGTGCCTCAGCCCGCCCGAGGCGTGGGATGGCACGATTCCCGCGCAGAAGCTGCTCTCCACCGTGGTTCGGCTGCAGCGCGAGCGCAACCAGAAGTTCGGGGCCGGCCACCTCATCGACATTCTGCGCGGCAAGAAGACCCCGCGGGTCGACCAGTACGGCCACGACGAACTCGCGGTGTGGGGCATCGGGTCAGACCTCAGCGAGCAGCAGTGGCGCGGGGTCGTGCGACAGTTGCTCGCGAAGGGGCTGCTGGCGGTCAACGACGACGGCTTCGGCACGATCGTGCTGGCGCCGGCGAGTGCCGACGTGCTGAGCGGCGCCCTCACGGTGTCGATGCGCGTCGACACCACGACGGCACTCACCGAACGATCGAGCTCGGGTTCCCGCTCACAGCGGGCGAAGGGGGCCGTGGCCGACCTGCCCGAAGAGGCGCAGGGTATCTTCGAGGCGCTGCGCGTGTGGCGTTCGACCACCGCGAAGGTGATGGGGGTTCCCGCATACGTCATCTTCCACGACGCAACGCTACGCGAGCTGGCCACGCGGCGGCCGGCGGCGCTCAGTGACCTCGACGGAATCTCGGGGCTCGGGCAGAAGAAACTCGACACGTACGGCGAAGATCTCATCGGTGTCGTCGCCGAGGCAGGCTGACGCGGTGCCTTGTCGCACTCCTGATGCCAAAGAGCCTCACGGCTGTAGGTTTCAGCAACGAGCCGACCACCCCAGAACCCGACGGTTGTAGCTCGTTCACTGCCCGTTAGGGGGTCGTGGCCGACGCTCGTACGCTCGAATCAGCGAAGAAAAGTTCATTCGAAAGAAGAGAATCCCCATGGTCGACACCGCCGTGAAACCCGCCACCCCCGACTCCGACACGCCGGCACAGCGCGCTGTCGCTGCCGCCGCATCTGGTGAACCCACCGCGCCCGGTGCATCCAGCGCTCCTGCCGCCCCGGCCAGCGTCGACGTCGAATGGCTGGGCCGCTACCTGCTCGGCACCTGGGCCGATGCCCGGCTGCAGGCCCGCGCCACCACGGCGCGCCCGGAGTTGCAGCGCATCGAGGGCCAGACCCTCGCCGATCACCGCCAGCGCGTGTTCGAGCAGCTTCATCTGCTGGTCGAAGAAGGCTCGGTCAACCGCGCCTTTCCGAAACGCCTCGGCGGCCACGACGACCACGGCGGCAACATCGCCGGCTTCGAAGAACTCGTCATCGCCGACCCGTCGCTGCAGATCAAGTCGGGCGTGCAGTGGGGGCTGTTCGGGGCGGCCGTGCTGCACCTCGGCACCGAATACCACCATGACACGTTTCTGCCGGCCATCATGAGCCTCGAGGTTCCCGGTGCCTTCGCCATGACCGAGACCGGGCACGGTTCCGACGTGGCCGCCATCGGCACCACGGCCACCTATGACCCCGAAACCGAACAGTTCGTCATCGACACTCCTTTTCGCGGGGCGTGGAAGGACTACCTCGGCAACGCGGCCGTGCACGGTACGGCAGCGGTGCTGTTCGCCCAGCTCATCACCCAGGGCGTCAACCACGGGGTGCACGCGTTCTACGTGCCCATCCGTGATGTCGACGGCGCCTTTCTACCGGGCGTGGGCGGCGAAGACGATGGCCTCAAGGGCGGCCTGAACGGCATCGACAACGGGCGACTGCACTTCACCGACGTGCGCGTTCCGAGGCGCAACCTGCTGAACCGGTACGGCGATGTCACGCCTGCCGGGGAGTACTCGTCGCCCATCGAGAGCCCCGGGCGCCGGTTCTTCACGATGCTCGGCACACTGGTTCAGGGTCGAGTGTCGCTTGACGGGGCATCCACTGCCGCAGCGAAGATCGCGTTGACCATCGCCATCACCTATGGCAGCCAGCGCCGACAGTTCACCGCAGCGAGCGAGACCAACGAAGAGGTGCTGCTCGACTACCAGAAGCACCAGAGCCGTCTGCTGCCGCTGCTCGCCACCACGTATGCGGCGAGTTTCTCGCACGAAGTACTGCTGACCACGTTCGACGGAGTGTTCTCGGGCGCGCACGACAGCGACACCGACCGCCAAGATCTCGAGACTCTCGCTGCAGCGCTGAAGCCACTCTCGACCTGGCACGCTCTCGACACCCTGCAGGAGGCCCGTGAGGCCTGCGGCGGGGCCGGTTTTCTCGCCGAGAACCGCCTGACGAGCCTCCGCGCAGACCTCGATGTGTACGCCACCTTCGAGGGCGACAACCATGTGTTGCTGCAGCTCGTCGCGAAGCGGCTTCTGACCGACTACAGCCGCAAGTTCGCGAAAGCCGACGTGGGCGTGCTCGCCCGGTACGCCGTGACGCAGGCGGCGGGCCGTGCGGTCGACGGAGCGGGGCTTCGGCGCCTCGCCCAGAATGTCTCCGACCGCGGATCGCTCGCGCGCTCAGTGGGGCAGCTGCGTTCGAGCGCCGTTCAGCGTGCGCTGCTCACCGATCGGGTCGAGACTATGGTCGCCCAGGTGGCCGGCCGCCTTCGCCCCGCGAACAAGGCGTCGAAGAAGCGCGCCGCCGAGCTCTTCAATCAGAACCAGAACGCGATGATCGACGCGGCGCGCGCACACGCCGAGCTGCTGCAGTGGGAGGCATTCACCGACGCGCTCGGCGACATCGCAGACCCTGGCACCAAGACCGTGATGACGTGGCTGCGTGACCTGTTCGGCCTCGGCCTGATCGAGAAGCATGCTGCCTGGTACCTCATCAATGGGCGCTTGTCGCCCACCAGGGCACAGGCCGTGAGCGCGTACATCGAGCGCCTCACGAGCCGGTTGCGGCCGCACGCCCTCGACCTCGTGACGGCGTTCGGCTATGGCCCTGAGCATGTGCGGGCTCCTATCGCGTCGGGCGCCGAAGCCGAGCGGCAGAACGAAGCCCGCGACTACTACGCGGCGCAGCGTGCCAGCGGCACCGCCCCGGTCGAGGAGAAAGCGGTCAAGAAGAGCAAGCGCTGATCGGGAGGTGGTACCTGGGTACTACCCCCCGGTGATGGAGCACCAGAACGATGGCGTAAAGATGGCCCTGCAGGCCGATGCCGAGTCGGCTGAGCGTTCGTAGTGTGAGTGTTGTGCAGTTGTTCTGCTGCACACATCAGCTCAACGCAGGGAGATCACCGTGATCGAAGCTCACTCACTCACCAAGAGGTACGGCCCCAAGACGGCCGTCGACCAGGTGAGTTTCACCGTTCGTCCCGGCCTCGTCACGGGCTTTCTCGGCCCCAACGGCGCCGGCAAATCGACCACCATGCGCATGATTGTCGGCCTTGACCGGCCCACGAGCGGCAGCGTCACCGTGAACGGCAAGGTGTACAGCGACCACGCGGCTCCGCTTCACGAGGTGGGCGTGCTGCTCGACGCGAAAGCGGTACACCAGGGCCGCTCGGCGTACAGCCACCTGTTGGCACTCGGCGCGACACACGGCATCGGGGCATCCAGGGTCAAAGAGGTCATCGAGATGACCGGCCTCGACTCTGTCGCCAAGAAGCGGGTGGGCGGCTTCTCGCTCGGTATGGGACAGCGGCTCGGTATCGCCGCCGCCATGCTCGGCGATCCGTCGACGCTCATTCTCGACGAGCCGGTCAACGGCCTCGACCCCGAGGGCGTGGTGTGGGTTCGCGAGCTCGTACGTTTTCTCGCCTCGGAGGGCCGTACGGTTCTGCTCTCGTCGCACCTCATGAGCGAGATGGCGCAGACCGCCGACCGCATCATCGTTCTCGGCCGCGGCCGGGTCATCGCCGACGCACCTGTCGCCGACCTCATCAGCGGCGCCACGGTCTCGTCGGTTCGCGCCGTGAGCCCGCAGGCTGGCGAACTCGCCCGCCTGCTGAACTCACCCGATGCCACCATCACGAGTGTGGATGCCCAGACCCTCGAGATCGTCGGCCTCACCTCGGCCGTGGTCGGCGAAGCGGCGGCGCGCGCCGGCCTCACCCTGCACGAGCTCACCCCGTTGAAGGGTTCGCTCGAAGACGCCTACATGAACCTCACCGCCGATTCGGTGGAGTACCGCACGACCGCGGCCTCTGCCGGAGCGGCTTCCGGCGGCAACGCCGGTGCCCCTCTCGCCACTGACCCGTCACACTCGGAGGTCTCCCGATGACAACCACAACCCCTGCCCGGCGCAGCACCACCCAGCCGGCCTCGCCCATCCGTCTCAGCGCCGCAGGCATTCTGCGGTCGGAGTGGATCAAGCTCCGAACTCTGCGCTCCACCGTGTGGGCGTACGCCGTCATTCTGGTCATCCAGATAGCGTTCGGCCTGCTCATCGTTGCTATCTCGGTGAACGACGGCGGAATCAGCCGAGGCCCTGAGCGAGGTATCACTCTTGCGTCGCTTGCCACGTTCGGGCCGATCGCCGGGGTGGCCTTCGGGCAACTCGTGGTCTCGGTCTTGGGTGTTCTCGTCATCAGCGGTGAGTACACGACGGGCCAGATCCGTTCGAGCTTCGCCGCTGTTCCGAAGCGCCTGCCCGTGCTCTGGGCCAAGGTCGCCGTGTTCGGCGTTGTGACTTTTGTGGTGTCGCTTGTCAGCATTCTGCTGACCTACCTCGTCACGGCGCCCATTCTCTCGGGTGCCGGTGTGACATCGAATCTCTTCGAAGGCAACCTGCTGCTCACCTTTGTCGGCGCGGCCGGTTACCTTGCCCTCATCGGCATCCTCTCGATGGCCATCGGCGCCATCCTCCGCAGCACCGCCGGCGGTATCGCCGGTGCCCTGGGCCTGCTGCTGGTGGTTCCCGTGGTGTTCTCGCTGATTCCCGCCGACTGGGCGCACAGCCTCTCTGACTGGCTGCCGAGCGCCGCTGGCTCGAACATCTACCAGCCCGGTATCTTCGAGTGGTGGCAGGGTCTGTTGATCCTGCTCGGATGGATTGTGGTCGCACTGGCCACCGCCGCCACCCTGATGCGCCGGAGGGATGCCTGAGCATGACCTCCACCGAACGCCCGGCCAGCTCGACGTCACCGTCGAAGACGGCCGGGCGTTTGGCCGTCTGGGCGGCGCTGTGGCGTTCGAGTACCGAGCGAATGGATGCCCAGACCGCAGCCGCCTCGAACGACGCCCTGCGCCTGCCCCGGCCACCCGGGGTCTTTCGGCTCTTCTTCGCGCGGCACCTCTGGATTCTCGACTGGGCCGTCGTGGCCGTCTTCGCGCTGCCGGCAGCGGGCTATCTCGTTGGAGCGTTCGTCACAGGCCGTAACGATGTCGCGGCGCTGGTGGCGGCATCGGTGGCCGCTCTTGCGCTCATCGTGGTCACAGTCGCGCTCAGGTTTCGCCGGGCGCATCCGCTCGTTCTCGTGGCCGCGGTTGGTCTCAGCTTTGTCGCCATGGGTTCGACCTTCGGGGGAAGCCTGTTGCCGGCCGCGCTCTTCGGCCTCTACGGTGCCGCGGTGTACGCCTCGGTGCGCGCCGCGTGGATCTCGTTCGGTGCGCTTGCCCTCATTCTTGCGACGGTGACGCTCATCTCGACGGGGGTAGACCTCGCCGAGACCACCGGTATGTCGTTGACGTTCGGTTTTCTCATGCTCGTGTTTCTGCTCATCGGCGTGAACGTGGGCAACCGCAAGCGTTACGTCGAAGCGCTGCTCGACCGTGCCACCCAGCTGGTTCGGGAGCGCGACCAGCAGGCCCTTCTCGCCGCCGCGAACGAACGTGCCCGCATCGCCCGCGAGATGCACGACATCGTCGCGCACAGTCTGACCGTGATGGTGGCGCTCGCCGACGGGGCCGACGTGAGCGTCGAGCGCAGCCCCGAACGCGCACGCGACGCCATTCGTCAGGTGGCGGAGACCGGTCGTACCGCCCTGGCCGACATGCGCGTTGTACTGGGTGTGTTGGCCGAGCCTCACGGCGGGCCCGTAGCAGCTGTGGAGCCCGTGCTCACCGGCCCGCAACCCTCGCACAACGACCTCGCCGCATTAGTGAACGCCTACCGGTCGGCGGGAATGGTCATCCGGTTCTCTGTCTCCGGTGCGGTTCCGCTCGACGCGGGGCTCGAGCTCACCGTTTTCCGCATTGTGCAGGAGGCCCTCACCAACAGTCTGCGCTACGCTCCCGACCCGAAGCACGCCGCCGTGAGCATCGTCTACAGCTCCGGCGGCGTGAGTATCGTCGTCGACGACGAGGGCCAGTCTGAGACAGGCGCACCATCGATCGGCACCGGCAAGGGTCTCATCGGCATGCGCGAACGCGCGGCGGCCTACGGCGGCACCGTGGAGGCCGGCCACACCAACGCCGGCGGCTGGCGCGTTCGGGCCACACTCTCGACACCCGATACGAAAGAGCGGTCATGACGACTTCGATACGCATTCTGCTGGTCGACGATCAGTCGCTGCTCCGCATGGGCTTTCGAATGGTGCTCGAGGCCGAGCCCGGGTTCGAGGTCGTCGGTGAAGCGGCAGATGGGGCATCCGGTGTCGTCGCAGCCCAGGCCGAGAAACCCGATGTCATCTTGATGGATGTTCGGATGCCCGGCATGAACGGCATCGATGCCACGGCGGCCATCGTTCGCACGGTTCCCGAGAGCAAGATCCTCATTCTGACCACGTTCGATCTCGATGAATACGCGTTCGCTGCTCTGCGCGCCGGTGCCAGCGGATTTCTGCTGAAAGACGCTCGCCCGGCCGAACTCATCACCGCCATCAGGGCCGTGGCGGCGGGCGATGCCGTGGTGTCGCCGCGTGTGACGAAACAATTGCTCGACCTGTTCGGCTCCCGGTTGCCCGCGACACACGAGGGTGCGCCCCCCAGTGCCGCTGCAGGAGCCGTCGCCGATGCCTCGAGCGCTCTCGGGGCACGCCTCGAGCCGCTCACCGAGCGCGAGCGGGAAGTGCTCGTCGCCATTGCGGAGGGGCTGTCGAACAGCGAGATCGCAGAGCAGTTCGTGGTCTCGGAATCGACAGTCAAGACCCACGTCGGGCGTGTGCTGATGAAGCTCGGAGTGCGCGATCGGGTGCAGGCGGTCATCGTCGCGTACGAAACGGGTTTGGTTCTGCCCAAACAGGGCTAGGGTGATCTTAACCGAGGAGCACACCGATGGGTATTTTGCTCTATGGCAGCCCCAGTATCGAAGTCAGCTTCGATGACCGTGCTCTCACCCACCTTCAGATCGTCATCACGGCGAAGCTTCGACGCCGTGAGAGTTTTGTTTTCTCGTGGGCAGACTCTGCCGATATCGGCAGTGGGCGCAGTTCTATCTGGCTCGACCCGAGCAGCACGCTCTACTACCGGTTCTACGGGAGTCGTGTTCCATCGATTAATCGCGAATGGATCGACGTGCTGATGGACTCGGCGAACAGCGGTGGAGGTCTCTTCTTCACTCCAGAACCAGTGACGGGTCGGTCGTAGTACGTGATAACTGCTGTAGCGCCGTGGTCGGCCACCCTGACGTCGTCAGAATATCTTCTGACGCTCTACTTTCTGGCCGTGGCAGCGCTCGCGCTGTTCGCCGGCTTCGTTCGAGCGTGGCTGACCCGCGGTGAAGTGGGGTCGCGGTATCGGCCGGCCGTCATCGCGCGCATCTGCATCACGGCGATTGCCACGGTGTCGTACATCGCGCTGGTGGTGAGCTTCGTCACCGGGTACGACAAGACGCCTGCCGGATACGTGCCGAATGACGGCGCGATCTTCGGTTTCGCTGCCCGGTATATGGACTGGTCGCTGAACGTGCCACTGCTCTCGGTAGAACTGCTGGCCGTGTGTGCGGCGGTGGGCGCTGTTGCGCGTCAGGCGCGGCTCGTGGCGGCCGCCAGCGCGTTTCTGATGATCTTCACGGGCTTTCTCGGCGCCTTCATCATCGGCGGCGGAACAGACACGGCCCAGCTCATTGTCTGGGGCGCCGTGAGCTGCGTCTTCTGGTTCGTCACCATCGTGGTTCTCGTTCGGGGAGTTCTCGCCTCCCGCGAGGGGCTCACGCCAGAGGCGAACCGGCTTCTGCGGCGGGCGGCGACCCTGTTGCTATCGGGGTGGGTGGTGTACCCCGTGGTCTACCTCATCCAGATCTTCGGCGACGGTGGCGGTTGGGCGGCGACCATGCAGATAGCGCTCTGCGTGGCCGACGTCACGATCAAGATCGGGTTCGGCACGCTGATCCACCGGGTGGCGAAGCTGCGCACGGCTGAAGATGTACGGGCAGGTGACGACGTGCATCCGGAGTCGATCTGGATCTCGTCGGTCAAGCAGTCTGATGCAGGAGTGCCGCGGGAGGTCTACCTGGCCGCCGGGGCTTCGATTCACGAGCGACGGGTGAGGCCGCCGACCGGTTCGGCCGTGGCCTCGCCACTGCCAGACGATCGAGAAAACTGAAGAATACACCCGTTCGGCTCTGACATTGCTCTGTCTGTCGACCCCCTTGAATCGTCGGGCAAACGTGGCAATGGTTGATGCATGAGACGTATTTCATATAGCGGCGGGTCTTTTCTCACCACAGACGGCGTTGCCGACGCCTTGCTGCACTTTGTGGCCGCCCTCGGGTCGAGTCACCGGGCCGAAGCTGTCGACATACCGATCGTGCGCGACGACGGTCAGACCGACACTGTTCAGCTGGTGATCGGGCCAGCGAGCGAACTGGTGAGCGCGTCGGAGAACACCACGATGCCGGAGCCAGACTCGGCTGAAGCCGAAGCACGGCTGCACCGGCTCACGGAGGCGCTCGTCGGACCGAAGCCAGTGCCTTCGTCGCAAGCCGACGCC
Organism: Subtercola vilae; assembly: GCF_004923255.1. Lineage (GTDB taxonomy): Bacteria > Actinomycetota > Actinomycetes > Actinomycetales > Microbacteriaceae > Subtercola > Subtercola vilae. Next base: position 25,984 of record NZ_QYRT01000003.1, read on the forward strand.
ACCGCGCACGGCTACGACTTCGACGTCGAACTCTGACCCACGGCCGGCGCCGAAACCAGGCGTCGTCGACATTCAGGGGTCAGCTGCTCCAGCTGGCGTCGACCATGATGCCGCGCAGTGCCGCCAGGGTCTCGTGCAGCAGCTCGGGCAGCGGCACTGCCCCATTCTGATCGAGCCAGCGACCGATCGACACGCTGAAGACCGTCACCGTGAGGTGCGCGGTGAGGGTGGCCTCGAGTTCGTCTACACCTCGCGCCACGAAGCTCTGGGCGATGGCGCTGGCAAGTGCCGACTGCTTGTGCAGTTCCCGCTCGCGAAGGCCCTCGTCGGATTCGATCACGGCCTTTCTCGCCACGACGTAGTCGACCCCGCTGGAGAACTGGGCCGCGGCCACTGCCTCGAGTCCGCCCGAGATGATCTGCATGGGGGTCAGTTCGGCGGGGGCCGCTGCGATCATTTGAGCGGCGAGGGCGGGTACGTCGATTTCATTTGCGAAGAGAACTTCTTTTTTGTCAGCGAAGTGGCGAAAGAACGTACGGGTGGTGAGCCCAGCGCGCGCGGTGATCTGGGGAACTGTGGTCTCGCCGAAGCCCTGATCGGCGAACAGCTCTAACGCGGCACGCTCGAGGCGCTCACGCGCGTCGGGCTGCCATCTGCTCATGCGTCCATTCTAGTGACGCGTGATGACATCGAGTGTCGTCATGTGTAGAGTGATGGCACGCCATGTCATCAATGCGGGCGTGGATGCACAACCGACGAGCTGGCGAAAGAAGATCGAATGACGAAGCAGGTATGGATCCTCGGGGCAACCGGGCGCAGCGGCCGCGAGGTTGCTGCACGACTGGTGGGCGAAGGTATCGATGTGGTGTTGGCAGGGCGGTCGCGCGAGCGTCTTGCGGCACTGTCTGCTGAGCTCGGTGGTGGGCACCGACTGGTGGTGGGCACGCTCGACGAGAACCTCGCCGGACTCGCTGAGGCCGGTCGGAGCGCCGGGGCCGGTCGGAGTGCCGGGCAGGCGGTGCGAGATGAGGGCCCGGGGGTCGTCGTGAACACGGTGGGTCCGTTTGCGACCACCAGCCTGATGGTTGCCCGGGCATGCCCTCCCGGAACCCACTACGTCGACCTCGCCAATGAGTTCTCGGCCGTCGAGGGCATTCTTCAGCTCGACGAGCAAGCGACCGCGGCCGGCCAGGTGTTCGTCACGGGAGCTGGGTTCGGCGTTCTCGGCACCGAGAGTGTGCTGCTGCGGGTGTGCGCCGGCCTGCCGCGTCCGGCGAGCGTCCGTGTCGACGCGCTGCCGGCCCTCGCCATGGAGAGCGGCCTGCTCGGCTCGGCGTTGGCCGGGAGCATCATCGAGGTGCTCGAATTCGGAGGCCGCGAGGTGCGGGGCGGCCGTCTCGTGCGGTCGGCGACGGGGGCGCATCCGCTCACGGTTGTGACGCCCGACGGCGATGCAGTGCACACGGGCGGCGGCGCGAGCGGTGAGCTGCTCGCGGCGTGGCGAGCGAGTGGCGCTGACGAGGTGGTGGCCGCCTCGATGGCCGCGCCGTCGGGTGTGCTGCTGAGGCGCGTGGTTCTGCCGGTGCTGGGGGCGGTCATCCGGATGCCCGGGGCGAGCCGCTTCGTTGGCAACCGCGTTGCGCGCATCAGGTTCACGGCCGCGCCGATGAAGCGGTCGTCGACGTGGGCGCACGCCCGGGTGGAGTGGGCATCGGGCGAGGTGCGAGAGGGGTGGCTGCAGGCCGGCGACGCCAGCACCTTCACTGCAGACGTGATGGCCGAGGTGGCGCGGCGCCTGCTGAACGGCGAGGGCCGGCCGGGCGCGTACACCCCGGGTGCGCTGTTCGGGGCTGAACTCGCGGAGGCGGTGGGGGCGACCCTGAGCACCGCGGTCACCGTTGCCGCTACGGCAGGCACTGCAACTGCAGGCATAGCGATTGCAGGCACCGAGACGGCAGGCGCTGCCAACGCCGCGGCCTGGCTCGACGCGCCGTTCGGCCAGATGATCGTGCGCCCGGCCTCGTACACGGCTCCGGGCCCGGGCGAGATCGTGATTCGCAACCGTGCCGTTGCGGTGAACCCGCTCGATGTCATCAAGCAGACCACTGGCAACCTCATGTTCCGCTGGCTGCCCTACCCGTCGGTACTCGGCGAAGACGTGGCGGGAGACGTGGTGGAGGTGGGCCCGTTCGTCACCCGCTTCAGCGTGGGCGATCGTGTGCTGGCATACGCGCTCGGCATGGAGAAGGGGCGAAAGCACGCGGCAGAGGGCGGTTTTCAGGAGTACACGGTGGTGCGGGCGATGCTGGCCGCACCGATTCCCGAGGGCATGACGTACGAGGAGGCAGCCGTGCTTCCGCTCGGGGTGTCGACGGCGGCGTCGGCGCTGTTCCAGAAGGATCAGCTGGGGCTGCGGCATCCGACCGCGCCGCGGCAGGGCGGTGAGACCGTCGTGGTGTGGGGTGGGTCGACGAGTGTCGGCAGCAACGCGATTCAGCTGGCCGTCGCGGCGGGCTACACCGTGGTGGCGACGGCGTCGCCACAGAACCACGAGCGGCTCCGCGAACTCGGAGCGAACCGGGTCTTCGACTATGCAAGCCCGACGGTGGTGCGCGATGCGGTCGGGGCAGTGCGAGGCACCACGGTGGCCGGCGTGTTCGCGGTGGGCACCGGCTCGGCCGAGCCGAGCGTGCAGATCGCGATCGGCAGTGGATGCAAACGGGTGGCACTGGCGAGCCCATCGGTATCGTTCGGCGCGCTGCCGCCCCGCACGGGAGTTTCGCTTGCGCTGGTTCGGCTCGGCGCGCGGATGGTCGGCGGTACTGCCCTGTTGCAGGCGCGGGCGCGTTCGCGGGGCATCCGGGTGCGATTCGTGTGGGGCAGTTCGCTGATGAACAACGAGGTGGGGCCCATGCTCTGGCAGCGGTTTCTGCCCGCCGCGCTCGCCGAGGGGCGGTTTGTGCCGGCACCTGCGCCGCGGGTCGTGGGTTCGGGGCTCGGTCAGGTGCAGGTTGCCCTCGAGCGGCTGCGAGGCGGCGTCTCGGCGACGAAGCTCGTGGTCTCGCTGCCGGCTCGTCAGCCGAGCAGCTCGCCCGGGTGAGCGAGTCGCCAGGCACCGTCGGGGCCGGGAAGAGCGGCACCGAGCGCCAGCGGAACGGTGACGACGGTACTCTCGACCGGCCCGGCGACGGTGTACGTGAGCGTACCGGCGGGAGTTGCGGCGGCGGGGTCAGTTTCGCTGAGTGGGGTCACGGCGCTGCGCACCGACACGGCCGAGTTCGACCAGACGACCGTGCTGGCGCTCTCGCTCGCCACGATGGGCGCGGTGCTGCCCCAGACCGTTGAGTAACTGCCCACCACCTCTCCGGCAGTGGCCAGCTGCACCACGGTGAAGCCCTTCTTGGCCGTGTCGAGCAGTGCGGTGACGGATGCCCGGGCATCCGCCGAGCTGGCCGCACCGAGCACCACGCCGACGACGCTCAGGGTTGTGCCACCCACCGTGAAGTCGGCGGAGAACAGCAGGCACGAGCCGGCTTCGTCGGTGGTGCCGGTCTTCATTCCGTCGATGCCGTCGGAGCCGAGCAGAGTGTTGGTGTTGGTGAGTGGCGAGAGCCCGGGCACGGTCTCGTTCGCGGTCGAGACGATGGCCTTCAGTACGGGATTCGCCTCGGCGAGCGATGCAAGGGTGAGCAGATCGGTGGTGGTGCTGCGGCTGGCCGGGTTCAGGCCGCTCGAATCGACGACGGTGGTGCCGCTGAGGTTGTGTGCCGCGATGAACGCGCGAGCGGCGGTGAGGTAGTTGTCGAGCGATCCGAAGGCCCAGATGGCGATGGTCTCGCTGTAGTTGTTCGCTGATTCGAGCAGCATGATGTCAAGGATCTGCCGTTCGGTGAGCACCTGCCCCACATTGACGAGCACATATGAGCCGCCTTCGGCCTGGGTCTGGCCGAGAATGGCGAGGTCGGCTTCGGTCAGCGTGATGTTCGGGCCGTTGTCGGTCAGTGTGAGCGGCTTCGCCTCGAGCACGACCAACGTGGTCAGAATCTTTGTGACGCTGGCGATGGGTACGGGCGTCGTGCTGCCGCTCGAGGCGAGAATGGTGCTCGAGCCGGTGAGGGCGATGGCGCTCGAGCCTGCCGCTGGTGTGCTCACGACCGCCTCTGCGGCGGGGGCGACGGCCGGAACAGCGAGGGTCGCGGAGGCGGCGGGCGCGGCGGCCGTGAGCACGACAGGAACGTAGATGCCCCCCGCGATGACGACAAGCGCGACGACAAGCACGACCGAGCGCCGTGTCAGGAGGGTTCGGCGGGAGACGGGCACCCGACCATCCTACAAATCACTGCGCTCGACGAAGCTGAGTGGAGTGGGGGCCGGTTCGGTGGGGCCAGTGCAGAGCGAGTCAGTGCCGGGCGGGTCAGTACCGCGCGGGTTGGTGTCGCGCGCGTCAGTGCCGCGCGAACAGCAGGAGCAGCAGCCCAGCGGCGCCGATGACCACGAACAGGGCGATTGTGATGGCCTGGGGCCAGTAACCTTCGCGGTCGGGCGCAGAGACAGCCAGTGGCCCGGTTTCGGGCTGGGTATGGGATTCGGTCTCGGTCACGTCAGTCAACTTCCGCAGAGGGTGCTGGGTCTCTGCTTCTGACAGTAGGGGTGGGCGTCGACCGTCGCAGTCCTCTTATAGGGGGACTTCTGCCCGTAGGCTCGACGCATGCGAACCGCTTACCCCGAGATCGACCCCTATGAGATCGGCTTTCTGCCTGTGGGCGACGGCCACGAGCTGTACTGGGAGGCCTCGGGCAACCCCCACGGTAAACCGGTGGTTTTTCTGCATGGCGGGCCGGGGGCCGGCAGCAGCCCAGCGCATCGGCGACTCTTCGACCCGGCGCTCTACCGCATCATTCTGTTCGACCAGCGCGGCTGCGGGCTGAGCCTGCCGCACGCGAGCACGTCGCCCGAGCACCTCGCCACGAACACGACCTGGCACCTCGTCGCCGACATCGAGACCCTGCGCGAGCATCTCGGTATCGAGCGCTGGCAAGTGTTCGGCGGCTCGTGGGGCAGCACGCTCGGCCTCGCCTACGCCCAGACACACCCCGAACGGGTCAGCGAACTGGTGCTGCGGGGCATCTTCACGCTGCGAAAGGTCGAGCTCGACTGGTTCTACGAAGGCGCGGCGAGGCTCATTCTGCCCGATCTGTGGCAGAAATTTCTCGAACCGGTTCTTGCCAGTGACGAGACTCTGGATGACCGGGGGCACTTCATTCGCGCGTACCATCGGCTGCTGACGAACCCCGACCCGGGCATCCACGGGCCGGCTGCGGTGGCGTGGTCGGCGTGGGAGTCGCAGGCGATCACGCTGCTGCCCCGGCCGGATCTGCTCGAGAACTACTCAGAGCCCGGGTACGCGCTGGCCTTCGCTCGCATCGAGAATCACTACTTTCTGAACGGCGGATGGCTCGAAGAGGGCCAGCTGATCGCCGGCGCCTCGGCGCTCAAGGGCATCCCAGGCGCCATCATTCAGGGGCGGTACGACCTCTGCACGCCCGCGCTCACCGCCTGGGATCTGCACCAAGCGTGGCCGGAGGCCGAGTTCACCATGGTGCCCGATGCCGGGCACGCGTTCGACGAGCCCGGCATTCTCGATGCGCTGCTCGACGCTACCGACCGGTTCGCGCGGCCGTAGCGGGGGTGGGCGTTGCGGGCACGGTCGCTGTCGCTGTCGCTGTCGCTGTCGCTCGAGCGCCCGGCCCGGGCGTCGGCAGCGTGGACACCCGCCCCGACGGGAGCAACAGCGCGAGCACCGTCGACAGCGCCAGTGCGCCAGCGCCGACGAGTACGGCGGGAATCGCGGCATCCACGTACCCCGTCGGCGTCAACTGACCGCCGTGACCGGTGAACACCGCGGTGAGCACCGCGATGCCGAGAGCGACGCCGATCTCTCTGAGGGTGCTGTTCGTACCCGATGCTTTCGCCTGGTCGGTCGGCGCCATGTTCGCGAGCACGGCCGACGATGAGGGGGCGAACACCAGCCCCATGCCGATTCCGGCGAGCAAAAACGGGCCGATCATCGAGCTGTATGAGGCATCGGCTTTCAGAATGAGCGCGAGCCAGAAGATGCCGGCGGTCTGAAACGCGAGGCCGGCGACGATGAGCGCGCGGGTGCCGACCCGGGGTGTGATGAGGCCGGTCAGGGGGGCGACGATGAGGGGCGCGAGGGTCCACGGCATGGTCATGACGCCGGCCTCGAGCGGGGAGTGCCCCTGAACGATCTGCAGAAACTGGATGAGAATGAAGATCGAGCCGAAGATGCCGAAACTGAACGCGATACCGATGAGGTTGGCGACGCTGAAGCTGCGGTCACGAAAGAGCCGCAGTGGGAGGAGCGGCGCGGCACTCTTCGACTCCCACGCCACGAACGACACCAGCAGAACGGCACCGAGAATGAGGGAGCCGAGCACCTCGAAACTGCCCCAGCCCGCGTCGTTGCCGCGTACGATGCCGTAGACCACGGCGAGAATGCCGACGCCCACCAGGAGAAGGCCCACCACGTCGGCCCGCAGTTTTGCGCCGAAGGTGTTGGGCAGGGCCAGCAGAGCGAGTGGCACTGACACGATGCCTACGGGCACGTTCAGCCAGAAGATCGCCTGCCAGTCGAAGCCTTCGATGACCGCGCCGCCGATGAGGGGCCCGAGGGCCACGCCGAGGCCCGAGACGCCGCCCCAGATTCCGATGGCGAGGGGTCGGAGCCGAGTACTGACTGACCCGACCAGCAGGGTGAGCGAGAGCGGCATGAGGGCAGCCGCCCCGACGCCCTGGAAGGCGCGGCCGACGATGAGCATCCACGACTCGGTGCTGAGCGCAGAGAATGCCGACGCCACGGTGAACAGTGCGATGCCGAACACGAACACGCTGCGCCGGCCGAGCCGGTCACCCACCGCGACGGCCATCAGCATGAAGGTGGCGAACGAGAGCGTGTACGCGTTGACGAACCACTGCAGCTCGCCGATGGAGGCGTTCAGATCGACCCGGATGACCGGCAGTGCACTGGTCATGATGAGGTTGTCGAGCGTGGCCATGAACATGGGCAGCGATGCCGCCACGATGGCAAGCCAAATGGGAATGCGCCGCCGCGCTGCAGTGGGCGAACCCGCTGCGGTGGCAGCAGGCGTGGTGGCAGACATGCCGTCTCGTTTCGTTCGAAGGGGTTGTGCAGTGAGAACCGCCGACCCGCTAAGGCATCATACGATTACCTAAACAGTAGTTATCGGCTGATACCATGTCAAGGTGACGCAGACAGACGACCACCCGGCGACGCGAATGCGTGCCGCAGAACGGCGAGAACTTGTGCTCGACGCTGCCATGCAGGTGTTCGGAGACTATGGATACGTGGGCTCGACCACCGCGCAGGTGGCGCGCGCGGCAGGCGTGAGTCAACCGTACGTCGTGCGCATGTTCGGTACGAAAGAACAATTGTTCCTCGACGTCATCACTCGCGCACTCGAGCGTCTGCTCACGTCGTTTCGGCAGGCGGTCGCCGACACGGCGTCGGCCGAACCCCTCACTCAGCGGCTCGGTTCTGCCTACGTGAACCAGCTGCGCGACCGCGGGCTGCTGCTCTCGCTGATGCACGCCTTCGTGCTGGGCAAAGACCCGGTCATCGGCCCGGCCGGCCGCGGCGGGTTCATGCAGGTGTACCGGTTTCTCCGCGACGAGGCCGGTTTCGGCGCTGCGGAGGCGCAGGGGTTCCTGGCCGAAGGCATGCTGATCAACACGATGATCGGGCTGCGCATGACCGACGAATTCGACGGCGACCCCGAGGTGCGCGAACTGCTCGAGTGCGCGTTTCCGACCAAAATCGACCTCGTGCGGAGCCTCGCGCAGTAGCGCAGTAGCGCAGTAGCGCAGCCGCTCAGCCGCTCGTCGAGTCGGCAGAGTTTGCGCCTGCTGAGGCCTCGCACCCGCAAACATCGCCGAGTCGATGGGGTGGGGTGGGGCTGGTTGCCGGGTCGATGCCCACGAGGGCGGCGCCGACAGCCGCGGCGGGGAAGCCTTCGGGCAGCAGCTCGACACGGCGCCCGAGGTCGAGCGAGGCGATGAACGGCGAGGCCAGCGCCCACCCGGCGAGCACGCCGTGCACCGCGTCGAGCAGTGGGGTGCCGAGGTTGCTGAGTCCGCCGCCGATGACCACGACATCGACGTCGACCGTGAGCACCAGCACGCGCACGGCCGAGGCGATGCCTTCGATGAAGCGCTGGCGAACATCCACCGCGTAGAGATCACCAGCGTCAGCGGCCGCGAACAGTGACTGCGCGGGTCGCTGGTCGTCGGTCGACCACTGGCGCGCGATAGCCGAGCCCGATGCCACCGTTTCGAGGCAGCCGCGCTGGCCGCACGGGCAGAGCGCCCCCGCTGGATCGATGGGAATGTGACCGATCTCGCCAGCCGCCCCCCACGACCCCCGCCAGAGCTCGCCCCCCAGAACGAGGCCCGCGGCAAGCCCGGTACCGAGGTTGAGGTATGCCATTGTGTGCGCCGCGGCGTGGGCGGGGGTGTGCTCGAGCAGGGAGTACGCTCCGAGGGCGGCTGCCTTCACATCGTTTTCGACTCGCACCCGCACGCCGAGGCGGCGTTCGAGGGCGTCGCCCAGGTCGAGCTCGTCGAGGCCCAGATTGACGGCGTGCGAGACGTGCCCGGTGGCGCTGTCGACCGTGCCGGGAATGCCGATGCCGATCGACGCGATGCTACTGGTGGAGTCGTCGCTCGCCGTGCCTGCGACGCCGGGCAGGGCAAGCAGCTGCGTCACGGCCGCCACCGCTGTGTTGACAACTTCTGCCGCACCGAAGCCGGTGGCCAGCCGCAGCCGGTCCACGATGACGCCACCATCGTCGATGGCCACCGCGTCGGTCTTCGTGCCGCCGATGTCGATGCCGATTCTCATACCGCATCCCCGAGCAGAGCCCGAAGGGCGCCACCCACGGCGGCCGATGCGCCGAACGTGGCGATGTCGGCGAACTGTCGGTCGAGCGACGGCCATCCCATGTCGACGACAACGACGGTTCCGGATGCCCGCAACATGCCAATCGTCTCGACCACCCACGGCGTGAGATGGTTCGCCTTGCCCACCACGAGTAACCGCACGCCAGTGCCAGTGCCCCCGGCTGTGTCTCGACCCCTACCCCTACCCCTACCCCTACCCGTACCCGTGCCCGCGCCGATGACGTCAACGGCCGCCCGCCCCGACTCGACGTCACCGACGACGAGCACCGTCGCTGTCGTCGCTGCGACGGCCGTGGGCCACGGCCACCACGGTGCGTCGCCGACGGCCTCGTTGGGCGTCGTCTCGAAACGAATGAGGTAGTCGACCGGGCCGCCGGCCAGCCACGCCGTGGCTGCGGGGGAGACATCGAACGTCGAGACGACATCGTTCGCTGTAGGAGTATGTGCCGATGCCGATGCCGATGCCGATGCCGATGCCGATGCCGATGCCGATGCCGATGCCGATGCCAGTGCCGGCACGGAGGCGGACTCACCCGCGAGGTCGGCCCCGAGCGCGCGCACCGCGGCGGCGGCTGAGGCGAGGCGGGAGGCGGGCATGCGGCCCGCTGCGACAGCTGCCAGAACCGCCGTTCCGATGGCCGTGAGCTGGGCATCCGTGTTCTCGGTGCCGACGCAGAGCAGGTCGCAGCCGGCGGCAATAGCGCCGACGGCGGCCTCGGGTATGCCGCTGAGTGCGCTCGCGCCCGCCATGTCGAGGGCGTCGCTCACGATCAGCCCGGTGAACCCGAGATGCCCGCGCAGCAGCCCCTGCAGGATGGCCGGCGAGAGTGTCGCGGGGTTCACCGAGTCATATGCCGGAAGGAGAATATGCGACGTCATGATAGTGCGCACCCCGGCGGCGATCGCCGCGCGGAATGGTTCGAGTTCGCGCGCGGCCAACTCGACGGCCGAGGCCGTGACCACAGGCAGCGCACGATGCGAGTCGGTTGCCGTGTCGCCGTGCCCGGGAAAGTGTTTCGCGCTGGCCGCGACACCGGTCGCCTGCAGCCCGCGCACCCACGCCGCGGTGTGGCGCGCAACCAGTGCGGTGTCGGCGCCAAAGCTCCGCACACCGATCACCGGATTGTCGGGGTTCGAGTTGATGTCTGCGTCGGGAGCAAAGTCGAGGTTCACGCCAGCATCGTGAAGCGCACGGCCGACCGCTCGAGCCGTCGCCGTGGTCGCCTCGAGCGAGTCGAGCCGGCCCAGCACCGCGTGGCCGACGTAGGGCGAACCCACGTCGTAGAACAGCCGCGTGACGTCGCCGCCCTCTTCATCGATCGAGATCAGCGCGTGCGGGTTCGCCTCGCGAATGGCATCGGTGAGCTCCCTCAGCTGCGTGAGTGACCGGATGTTCGGCCCGAACACGCACACTCCGCCGAGGCCCTCGGCCAACCTGCGGCGCAGCCACTCGGGCAGCACCGTGCCCGCGAACCCGGGCATCAGCGTGGCCAGAACCTGGCGGCGCAGAGCCTCGTCAGAACACGCGTCAGCCGACACCCGGCTGCCCGCCATGCCCCCGCCGGTCATCCCTTCACCGCCCCGCTCATCAGCCCGCTCGTCATTCGACCCTGCACAATGAGGAAGAACACGACCACGGGGATGGCCATCAGCGTCGACCCGGCCATGATGGCGGCCCAGTCGGTGGTGGTGTTAGCCTGCTGGAATGTGCGCAGCCACACGGGCAGCGTCTGCGACGCGGGCCGCGACATGACGACAAGGGCGAGCACGAACTCGTTCCAGGCCTGGATGAAGCCGAACACGCCCGTCGCCACCAGCCCCGGCGCGAGCAGGGGAAAGGTGATCTTCCAGAACGCGCCCGTGCGCGAGAGCCCGTCGATCATGGCGGCCTCCTCGAGCTCGATCGGCACCCCGTTCACGAAGCCGCGCAAAGTCCAGATGGTGAACGGCAGCACGGTGGCCACGTACACGAGCGTCAGGCCGCCGATGGTGTTCAGCAGCGACCAGCTGTCGAGCACGCGGTAGGTCGACACGATCATGGCCTCGGCGGGAATCATCTGAATGATCAGGATCGACAGGATGAACGCCTTGCGCCCCTTGAATCGAAACCGGGTGACGGCGAGCGAGGCCAGAAACGCGAACACCAGCGCAATGACCACGGTGAGCAGGGTGACGGCCAGCGAGTTGGCCAGCGCCGGCAGAAACGGCGACCGTGACGGCTCGAACAGCACGGTCGAATAGTTGCCGAGCGTGAAGTCTTTGGGGAAGAAGTTGGGGATGGGCCCGCGAATCTCATTGTTCGGCTGCAGGGAGGTATTGATCATCCAATACACCGGAAACACCGAGCAGAGAAAGATGATGACCGCGATGACGCTGAAGACCACGCTGGCGGCGCGGCGTTTGACGCGATGGCCCGAGACGGGGCGACGCGGCGGGCGACCGGATGCCCGGCGGGGCGACGGCGGCACGATCATGGCTGCCACGGCCGAGTCGAGCACCGCCAGATCGGCGTTCTTGGTCACGGTGCTCACAGGGCCTCCTCCTTGATGGTCTGGCGAACGTAGAAGATCGAGATGGCCAGCATGATGATGACCATGATCACGGCGATGGCGCCGCCTGCCCCGTAGTCACCGGTGCCGAGCGAGGTCTGGTAGATGTACACGCCGAGCGTGGAGGTCTGTTCACGAATGCCGCCGATGCCCTGCAGAGCAAAGATCTGCGTGAAGACCCGTAGGTCCCAGATGACCTGCAGAATCGTGACGACGAGAAAGATCGACTTGAGGTACGGGAACACGATGAGGCGAAAGCGCTGCACTGCGCCGGCGCCGTCGAGCTGGGCGGCCTCCATCACCTCGTCGGGAACCTGCGTCAGCCCGGCGTAGATGGTGAACGCGACGAACGGAACCGACTGCCACGTGATGATCACGCCGGCCACGGCGAAGAAGCTGATGGGGTCGATGAGCCACGAGTGGCCGGTGAAGTCGATGCCGGTGACCTGGCTGAGCAGGTAGTTCACAACACCGAACTGGGTATCGAACAGCCAGCCCCAGATGATGACGGCGGTGAGCGCCGGCATGGCCCAGGCCAGCAGCAACCCCACTGAGACGAGGGTGCGAAAGAATTTATTGAGGCGCGTCATGAGGAGCGCGACCAGCGTGCCGAGGCTCATGGTCACCACGACGTTCACGATGCAGAACAGAAAACTGCGGGCGAGAACCTGCCAGAACTGCGGGTCGCCGAGAACACGGGTGTAGTTGTCGAAGCCCACGAACGGCGCTGCCTGCCCGAAGACCTGGGCGCGGCCGAACTGCTGGAACGACACGATGACGAGCTGCAGCAGCGGCCAGCCGATGATGGCGATGAGAATGAGGGTGGCCGGCACGAGGAGCAGTGCGGGGGCCAGGCCCTTGCGACCCACGGGTCGCCGCAGCCGGGAACTGACGGAGCCGAGAAGAGTAGTCATGAACCGCTTCCACATAAGATTTACGAACGTGTCTTCACCTTCCTAGGGCGAGGCACTCGGGTGGATGTTCGGGGCCGGGTACGACCGGCCCCGAACATCCATTTCACGGGGCTCAGCCGTTCAGAATGGCGTTGATCTTGCTGTCGACGTCGGTCGCCAGCGCTGTGACGTCGCCGCCCTGGCCGATCTTCACGAAGAAGTCCTGCAGGATGCCGGCCGCTTCGACGTCGGCCCATTTCGGTGAGGCCGGGGTGAGCTTCGCGTTCGCAGCGGCTTCGGCTGTAGCCTTCGCCACGTCGTCGGTGCCGAGCGTCGACGAGAGCGACTTGAGGGCCGGAACCAGGCCGGTCTTGCCGAGAATGGTCTGGTAGTCGGTGCCCAGCATGATCTTCAGGGCGCTGTACGCGAGGTCGGGGTGGGCCGACTTGGCCGCGATGGCAATGTTCGATCCACCGGCGAAGACCTGCGCGGCACCACCGTTCTTGCCCGGCAGCGCGTAGACGCCGAGGTTCGCCGTCTGGTCGGGGCAGCCAGGTGCTTTCGCGTCGGCCGCGGCCAGAATGGAGCCCTTCACCCAGCTGGGCGCCGAGACCTGCGCCACGGTGCCAGCACAGAACGGCACCTGCGGGTCGGTCTCGTTGCCGTCTTTCGGGGCAACCGAGGCCTTCTCCATGACCTGCTGAACCTGCTTCAGCCCAGCGATAGCGCCGGCCGACTCGAATCCCGCCTTCCAGGTGCCGTTGTCATCGGTTGCGATCTCGCCACCGTTCTCCCAGATGTAGGGCAGGGCGTTGTACCAGTCCTGACCGGGAAAGTAGATTCCGGAGACACCCGGGTTCGCCGCTGCGAGGGTGACGCCGTTCGAGACGTACTGGTCGAGCGTGGTGGGTACCGAGAGCCCGGATGCCGCCAGCAGGTCTTTCTTGTAGAACACCAGTCGCGCGCCCGAGTAGTAGGGGGCCGCGTAGAACTTGCCGTCGTACGTGCCCGCCGCCACGAAGCCGGGCAGCAGGTCTGACCCGCCGAGCTCCTGCAGCTTCGAGGTGAGGTCTTCGAACGCGCCCGCCGAGGTGAAGGCGGCGGCCTGCGTGTTGCCCACCTCCACCACGTCGGGGCTGTCGCTGCCGGAGAGGCTGGTGGTGAGCTTGTCGACCAGGCCTGTCCACGACTGCTCTTCGACGGTGAGCGTGGAGCCGGGGTTCTGCTTCTCGAAGGTGGTCTTCAGGTAGTCGCGTGCGGCCTGGGGGGTGTCTGTGCCGTTCAGCCAGACGCGAATACTGCCGGCCTCCGGAGTGCTGCTGCCCGAAGCGGCTGACCCGCCCGACGCGCAGCCCGCCAGGGCGAGCATGGTGGCGGCACCGAGTGCTACCAGAGAGAGTTTCCTCATTGTTGTTGCTACCTTTCCTAGGGCATTGATGGTGCAGGGTCGTGCCGTGTCATGACACCCCGAGCTGGCCGGAGAGCACCATGACGGCCGCGCCGCGCAAGACGATGTCTTGCCCGAGCGTGGTCATCCGAAGCGTGAGATCGCCGTGGAACTCGGCCATCGTGCGGCTTCGGAGGGTCTCGACGGTCGCCGCGATCAGCGTTCCGTCGAGAAGTTCGGTGGGCCCGCTCAGAACGATCTCCGGCAGGTTGAGGGCGCCAACGATGGGGGCGAGGGCAATGCCGAGCCGCTGGCCGGCTTCGGTGAGAACACGGTCGGTGTGGGTTCCGGATGCCCGGCCGAGCCCGATCGCCAGCTCGAGGTTCGGCGTCGAGAGCCACGTCTCGAGGCAGCCCCGTTTGCCGCAGACGCACAGGGCGCCGCCGTCAGTGCCCACGACGACGTGCCCGATCTCGCCCGCCGCGAACCGGCTGCCGAACAGCGGCGAGCCGCCGAGCAGCAGGCCCGCGCCCACGCCGTGCCCCACCTTGACCACCATGAGGTCGCCGTCGGCACCGCCGAAACTGTGCTCGGCCAGGGCCGCAGCGTTGGCGTCGTTCGCGACCACGATCGGGTGCCCGAACCGCTCGGCGAGCCGCGACCGCAGGTCGAGGTTCTTCCAGCCGAGATTGGGTGCGCTGAGCACCACGCCGCCGAGGTCGACCACGCCGGGGGAGCCGATGCCGATGCCGAGAATCGGTGCCGTGGTGGCGCTGATCAGGGTGTCGGTGAGCGCGATGACCTTCGCCACCGCGTCTTCGCCGGTGCTTCCCGCGAGGGCCACCTCGGCGCGGCTCAGAATGGTGCCGTCGAGGTCGAGCACCGCGCCCGTGAACAGCGCGTGCTCCGACAGGTCGATGCCCACGATCTGAAAGGCGGTACGGTCGATGTCGAGAATGGTGGCCGGTTTGCCGGGTCGGGCATCTTCGCGTGGGCCCATCTCGATGATGAGGTTCTCGGCGATGAGGTCGTTCACGAGGTCTGAGACGGTGACCCGCGTGAGGCCGGTCTCCCTGGCGATGTCGGCGCGGCTCTGGCGGCCGGTGCGGTACAGCGTCTGCAGCACGAGGGCACGGTTGTGGTTGCGGGCGTGCTCTGGCAGAACTTTCGCGCTGGGCCGAAGCGTGCGGCCGGGTGCGAAACCGGGAAGCGCCGATGCTGTCATGTTTGTTAGTAAACCTTACGAACAAACTCGACGCAAGACTTTTCTCCTGCGGTTGCCCGCAATTTACCGGTTCGTAACATTCGGTTGGCATTCGGCCGAGGTGACGGTGTGATTCGATGGGGCCATGCCAGAGCGCCGACCAGCCCCCACTTCTGCTTCTGCTGAGCTGTCGGCCGGGCATCCGCCAACCGCCGGGTACACCGTCACCGACTACCTGCTCGACCGGTTGGCAGAACTGGGGGTCGACCGGGTCTTCGGGGTTCCGGGCGACTTCACCCTCGGCCTTCTCGACCACATCGAGGCGCACTCCGTGGTGTCATGGGTGGGCACCGCGAACGAGCTCGGCGCGGGCTACGCGGCCGACGGGTACGCGCGCCTCCGCGGCATCGGAGCGCTCTGCACCACGTTCGGCGTCGGCGAGCTCAGCGCCGTCAACGCGGTCGCCGGCAGCTATGCCGAGCATGTGGGAGTGCTGCACCTCGTCGGGGCTCCCTCGCAGGCGGCGCAGGCAGCGGGCCGAGCGCTGCACCACTCGCTCGGGGACGGCGACTTTCGTCACTTCTACCGCATGAGCGCTGAGATCACCGTGGCGCAGGCCGTGCTCACGGCCACGAACTACGCCGCCGAGATCGACCGTGTGCTGCTGGCCATTCGCGAGCAGCACCTGCCGGGGTACCTGCTGCTCGCCACCGATGTGGGCGAGGTGGATGCCCAGCCGCCGGCCGCGCCCCTGCCGGCGCATCGCGATCTCACGTCGCCCGGGGCCCTCGCGGGGTTCGCCGAGGCGGCCCGGGGGTTGCTGGTGGGTGCGTTGGGCGTGGGGGTCGGCGGCACCGTTGAGGCGGGCGCGGGTGTCGGTGCCGGTGTCGGCGTACGGCGGGCCGGCGTGGGCCGGGTCGCCGTGCTGGCCGACCTGCTCGTGCACCGTCTGGGCGCTGAAGCCGAGCTGCACGAGCTGCTCGCCACGGCGCAGCCCGACGGGCGGCCGCTCGCCCATGCAACCCTGCTCTGGGGTCGCCGTGTGGTCGATGAGAGCGCGCCGGGCTACCTCGGAGCCTACGAGGGCTCGGCCAGCGCCCCGGCAGTTCGCCACGGAATCGAGGATGCCGATGCCCTCATCCTCGCGGGCGTACAGTTCACCGACCTCACCAGCGGGTTCTTCAGCCAGCACTTCGACGACAGCCGCGTCATCAGGCTCGACCCGCACCGGGCGTCGGTGGCCGGCATCGAGTTCGGCCCCGTCGACCTGCCCGATGCGCTGGGGGTGCTGTCGGGCATCCTGCGCTCGCTCGCTGCGAATGCGGCCAACGCGGCGAACGCTGCGAACGCGGCGAACGAGGTGGCTGCGATGGCCGCGTCTGCTGTGGCCGGCGCAGAGGTCGCGTCGACCACCGTGGCCAGCGGCACCCCACTCAGCCAGGCCGCGCTGTGGAGCGAGGTGGCGGCGGCGCTTCGTCCGGGCGATCTGGTGCTGGCCGATCAGGGCACCTCGTTTTACGGAATGGGCGCCGAGCGGCTGCCACACGGGGTGGTGTTCGTGGGGCAGCCGCTCTGGGCATCCATCGGCTACACGCTGCCGGCCCTCATCGGTGCCGCGCTCGCCGCGCCCGAACGCCGCCCCATTCTGCTCATCGGCGACGGGGCTGCCCAGCTGACGGCGGTCGAACTCGGCACCATGATGCGCCTCGGCCTCGCCCCCATCGTGGTGATCGTGAACAACGACGGGTACACCGTCGAGCGTGCGATCCACGGCCCGACCGCGCGGTACAACGACATCGCGCCCTGGAACTGGACCGCCCTGCCCGCAGCCCTCGCCCGTGACGCCGGCGACCTCTTCACCACCCGCGCTTCGACGGTGGGCGAACTGCGGGCGGCGCTCGAGGATGCCCGTGCCGCCGACTCCGCGCTCTCGCTCGTCGAGGCGGTCGTGCCGCGCCTCGACGTGCCGCCCCTGCTCGCTGCCATCGCGGCGGCTGCCGCCCGCGCGAACGCTCCCGCCCCGCCTGCCCCCTGACGCACCCGCGGGCAGGGCACACCCGGGGCAGCGCGCACCCGTGGGCAGCGCACATCCGGGGCGAGCGCGGCTACCGTGGGGAGAGCGGGGGAGCCCCCGTGCCGCGCGGGCGACGCCATCCAGAAGTCAGCACGGCCAACCCGATCACCAACAGCACCAGCCCCGCCACGATCGCCGCCGTGAACTGCTCGTGCAGCACCAGTACGCCCAGCACCGTCGCGGTGAGCGGCTCGACGAGGGTCAGCGTGGCCGCGCGCGACGCGGGCAGCTGGCTGAGACCCCGGGCGAACAGCGTGTACGCGAGCCCCGTCGTGATGACGGCCAGCCACACCGCCGTGGAAATGCCGCGTGCCGTGCCGAGCCACGCGAGATTCGAGCCGAGCAGCACCGGAAGCATGATCACCGCCGCCGCCCCGAACGTGGCGCCCATCGTCGCGGTCGGGCTCCATCCGCGCTCGAGCAGCGCCTTGCTGCTGAGCGCGTACACCGCGTACGACAGGCCGGCGCCGAGTGAGGCCAGAAGCCCCACTGGAGTGATGGATGCCCCACCCCCGCCCCCCGCGAGCGCCGCCCCAGCCCCGGCAGAACCTGCGCCGCCGCCGAACACCCCGGTCAGTGCCGCAACACCCAGTGCAGCTACCGCAGTGGACACCGCCCACCGCCACCCCGGCGCCCTCCGCCGCACGCCCCAGTCGAGCAGCCCCGTCAGCACCGGCGCCGATCCGAGCGCCACCAGGGTTCCGACGGCGACCCCGTTCTGGCTTGTGCCCGTGAAGAATGTGGGTTGGTACGCCGCCGCTCCGACCGCGCCCACGGCGACGAGCCCGAGCGAGGCCCAGCCCGCGCTGGCGGGGGCGTACGCGCGAGCCACCGCGCCTCTGCGATGGCCCCACACCAGCCCGGCCGCCGCCATGATCGCAAGCAGTGCCCCGCCGAACACGATGCGCGCGGCTCCGAGCGACAGTGCCGACGCGCTGTCGGCGCCGAGGGCCTGGGCGGTCCCGGTTGTTCCGAAGCAGACGGCGGCAGCCACCACGAAGAACGTCGGCGCCCAGCCCGCACCCGCGCGCCCGTTTCCCGTCTCCCCGGCCATGCCGCCGATTCTGGCACATCGCCGCGCTCGTCCCCGACCAAACCGTTTACGCGATCAGTGCGAAGATTGACTATGGCTGAAAATGGCGCACAGAACGAACCCGTGATGGCGGGGAGCACCGATGCTTCCGCCGAAGAGAAGGTGGCGGGTATTCTCGCGCAGGCTCGCCAAGACCACTCGGGTAAGCCCCACGCCGAGGTTCTCGAACACCTTCGTGAACGGTTCGAGCAGGCTGAGGTGGAGATCGACGACGTCGCGATCACCCGGCACGCCCACGAGATCACCGCAGCTCCACGCGTCTGACCCCGGCGCCCAGCACAGTCATGGCCACGGGGCGCCCGTCATGCTGACCCCGTCGACCTGGCCGGGCTGGGTCAGGGGTGCACTGCTGGCCGCAGCGTTCTGCGCACTGTTCGTGCCCCACGTCGGAATTCTCACCGCCCTTGTGTTGGGCGGCGCGGCGTTGATCTCGTTCCGCACGAGCGCGGCGGTCGCAGCGAGCGACTCGCTGTTGCGGGCCGAACTACTGGCCGTGCCGCTGAACGACCCGGTGACGACGATCGAACTCGAGGTCGAGCATCCATTCGAGGCCACCGCCACCGCCCAGCACCAAGAAGGAATCTCGGCCGTCATCGAGGCTCGCCAGGCACTCTCCGACCCCGCTGAGCCGCTGTTCGCGGCCCTCGAGCTCGAACCGAACAACCCGTTCGACCCGAACGCCGTGCGCGTCGATCTGCTGCTGTTCTACGGATCGCACAAAGCCGGATACGTGCCCCCTGCCTTCACCGCCGGCTGGGCCGCACGCATCCGGCCGTATGCCCTCGATGCCTGCCAGGTCATCGTCTCGGCCACCGTGCTCGGCGACGGCTCGCGCGCCAACCCCTACCGAGTGCTCCTCGGCTGACCGGCGGGCCTCCGGATGCCCGCCTCCCACCTCCGCGGGCCGTCGAGTTTCCCCAGTCCGTCGTTCTGGCCCGGCTGAACCGACAGTCTGGGGAAGCTCGACTGCACCGTTCAGCCGCGTCGCGCGCCAGCCGCCAAGCGAGCAGGGTCGAGGTCGACCCGGCGCAGCAGTTGCGCGTTGGCCGCCACGATGATGGTCGACGCCGACATGAGAATGGCCCCGACCGCGGGTGACAGCACGAAACCCACCGGCGCCAACACGCCGGCGGCCAACGGCACCGACAGTGCGTTGTACCCGGCACCCCACACCAGGTTCTGCACCATCGTGCGGTAGCTGGCCTTCGAAAGCTGGATGACCGACAGCACTGCCCGCGGGTCATTGCCCACTAGCACCACCCCGGCCGACTCGATGGCGACATCTGTTCCGCCGCCGATCGCGATGCCCACATCGGCCCGAGCCAGCGCCGGAGCATCATTCACCCCGTCACCCACCATCGCGACCTTCTGCCCCCGCGCCTGTAGCTCCGCGACCTTCGAGTCTTTGTCTTCGGGCAGCACCTCGGAGAAGACTTCGTCGATTCCGAGCTGGGCGGCCACGGCGTTCGCCACCGTGTGCGAATCGCCCGTGATCATCGCGACCCGGATTCCCCGCGCATGCAGCGCGTCGACCGCCTCGCGCGACTCGGGCCGCACACCATCTTCGAGCGCAAACGCGCCGAGCACAGTCGCAGGAACCGCCGCGCCACCGTCGTCCGCCGCACCGCCACTGATCACGTACAGCACGGATGCCCCGCGCCCAGCCCACTCGGCCGCGGCCTCAGCCAGATCGCCGGGCACTGCCGCCCCGCTCGCCCGCAGCAGCGCCGGCCCACCCACGCTCACCAGCACTCCATCGACCACTGCCTGCACCCCCCGCCCCGTCAGCGACCGGAACTCACGTGCCCGCATTCCGCCGTTCCCCCCGCCAACCACCCCGCCAACCATTCCAGTCGGCGAAGTTTGCGGGTCGACAGCGCCGACACCCGCAAACTCCGCCGACTCGACGCCGATGCGAGCCGCCGGGGCCGCAGAAACAGCAGCCGCAACAGAAACCGCCGCCGCCCGCACCAGGGCCCGCGCCACAGGGTGCTCGCTGTCGGCTTCGACCGCCGCCGCCAACGCGAGCAGAGCCGCGGTGTCGTACCGCGCGTCGCCCGACCGGGCATCCGTCACGGCCGGCTCACCCCGCGTGAGCGTGCCGGTCTTGTCGAACAGCACCACGTCGATGCTCCGCATGCGTTCGAGCGCGAGCCGGCTCTTCACCAGCACCCCCGCCCGGGCCGCCCGCTCGGTCGAGATGGCGATCACCAGCGGAATCGCCAGCCCCAACGCATGGGGGCACGCAATGACCAACACCGTCACCGTGCGGGTCACGGCGTCGTCGGGAGTGCCGACGAGCATCCACACCACGAACGTGAGCACACCGGCGCCGGCCGCGTAGTAGAACAGCCACGCCGCAGCCCGGTCGGCCAGGGCCTGCGCGCGCGAACTCGAGTTCTGTGCGTCGGCGACCAGGCGCCGGATGCCCGCCAGCGCGGTGTCGTCTCCGATGGCTGTGACGCGAACGCGCAACGCGTTGTCGGTGGCCGCGGTTCCGGCCACGACCCGGTCGCCCGGTTCGCGTCGTACCGCCACCGATTCGCCCGTCACCATGGATTCATCGACCGCCGCCGCACCCTCCACAATCGTGCCGTCGGCCGGTATGCGTGCCCCCGACCGCACCAGCACCACGTCGCCGACCGTCAGCTCGCCGACCGCAACCTCTTCGACGCCGGTGTCGGTGCCATTGCCGTTGTCGGTGTCAGTGACGCGCTCGGCGGTGTCGGGCAGCAGGGCCGCGAGGGCGTCGAGGGCTCCGGATGCCGCGCCGAGCGCCCGCATCTCCACCCAGTGCCCAGCAGCATGATCGCCACGAGCAGAGCGAGCTCCCACCAGAAGTCGAGGTCGAACGTGCCGATGCGCAGCGTGGTGACCCAGGAGGCGATGAAGGCCACGCTGATCGCCATGGCGATGAGCAGCATCATTCCGGGCTGGCGCGAGCGGATCTCGGAGAGCCCGCCCGTCAGGAAGGGCCAGCCGCCGTAGACGAAGATGATCGTGCCGAGTACGGGGGAGATGAGGCCGGCGCCCGGAAAGTCGGGCACGCTGTACCCGATGATGCTCGCGAACATGGAACTGAAGAACACCGTCGGCACCGCCAGCACCAGCGTCAGCCAGAATTTGCGCCGAAACTGCGCCGCATGGTCGCCGTGCCCGCCGTGCCCGCCATGCCCCTGACCAGTGTGGTCGTGCCCGTGCCCGTGCCCGTGCCCATGCCCTGCGTGGCCGTGATCGTCGTGCTCTGCATTCGGCGTCGTCATAATGCCTCCCACCGCCGAATATATACCCCAGGGGGGTATCTCTCAACCCCGTCGCTGTGAGTTTTCACAGACATCCGCCTTCCACAGGCTGTGCGGTGCGCTCTCGTGCGCCCATAATCAAAGCGGGAAGGATTCGTGTGAAACTGCTGGTCGTTGAAGATGAGGATGAAATGGGGGCCCTTCTCGCCAAGGGCCTCATCGCCGAAGGGTACGAGGTCGACCGGGTGGCGAATGGCATCGACGGGCTCATTTCGGCTGGCAACACGCACTACTCGGCGGCGATCGTCGACGTGATGCTGCCGGGCATGAGCGGTTTCGAGTTCTGCCGCCGCATGCGAGCCCAGAACGCGGCTGTGCCCATTCTGCTGCTCACCGCCCGCGATGCTGTCGACGACCGTGTGAAGGGTCTCGACGCCGGCGCCGACGACTACCTCACCAAGCCGTTCGCTTTCGCTGAGCTGACCGCGCGCATCCGGGCCCTGCTTCGTCGTGAGACGGTCGGGCCCCACATCGCGCTCTCGATCGGCTCGCTCACCATAGACAGCCACAACCGCAAGGCGTCGGTCGGCGGCCAGCCGCTCAGCCTCAGCCCGAAAGAGTTCGACCTGCTGCGACTGCTGGCCGACAAATCGGGCTCGGTGCTCAGCCGTACCGAGATTCTCGACGATGTATGGGGTCGCACCGAGCACATCGACGCGAACGTCGTCGACCAGTACGTGAGCTACCTGCGCCGTAAAATCGACCCTCTCGGGTCTGACGTGTCGATCGCCACTCGGCGGGGAATCGGGTACGGGCTCGAGGTCACTGCGTGAGGCCGTTCCGGCAGCTCTCGATTCGCCTTCGGCTGACGCTTGGCGCTCTCGTGATTGCCGGAGTGTTCTTCGCCGGAACCGCCTTCGTCGTGCGCCTGCAGGTCGAGCATATTCTCGCGAACTCCACGGTGATGCTGCTGCAGAGTGACGCCGACCCGTACGTGCAGGCCATCGCAGACAACAAGGGGGCCTCGCTCGAGGCGCCGGCGCAGGGCCAGCTGCTCACTGTGCTGAACCCCGCCGGTGTCGCGGTCAAGTCGTCGTTGCCCCCAGAGTTGACGCCGCAGCTGCCTGACATCGTCACGGCCGGCGCTGCCACCCAGAGCATCACGACCCCGAACGCCGAGTACCTGGTCGTATCGCGGGCCGTGAAGGCGAACGACGGTGTCTGGCACGTGGTCACCGCACGCAACGAGCAGGCGGCGGAGCTGTCGCTGGCGAACCTCACCACCGCGCTGGTGGTGGGGTTGGTCATCCTCACCCTTCTGTTCGCCGGCGGAGCCTGGCTGCTTGCCTCCGCGGCAATCGCCCCGGTGTCGTCGATGCGCCGCACGGCCGTGATGCTGCGCGAGCGAACAACGACCGAGTTGCTGCCGGTGGGCCCGGCCCGCGACGAACTCTCAGCGCTCGCGGTCACGCTGAACGAGCTCATCATCGATCTGAGGGCCTCGGCCGACCGCGAGAAACAGCTGGTCTCCGACGCGAGCCACGAGTTGCGCACACCGCTGGCGATTCTGCAGACCCAGCTCGAGCTGGCGCACCTGAGCGCGGGAGACTCGACGGCACTGCTCGCCGAGATCGAGTCGGCTGAGAGGCACGTGAAGCGGCTCACGGTTCTGGCGGCCAGCCTGCTCGAACTCACCCGCATCGAGGGCATGCAGCCCAACGAGTCGTCGCCGGTATCGCAGATGGCCGACGAGTTGGTCGACGCCATCGACCGGGCGCGCATGCTCAGCACCGGCTCAGCCGTTCTCGTCGACTACGAGGTCGCCGAGCTCTCTGGCGCGTCTGTCGCCCTGTCGAGACACAACTTCGGGCGCATCGTCGACAACCTGCTGGGCAATGCCATTGCGGCGATCGGCAGTTCTGGCACTGTTCGCGCCGAGCTCCGGATGCTCGACTCCCGCCTGTGCCTTGACATCACCGACTCGGGCCCGGGTATGTCTGCCGCCTTCATTCCGCTCGCGTTCGACCGCTTCTCTCGTGAAGACCAGTCGCGCACCGGTTCGGCCGGCCCTGCGAACGCCGTCGTCGGCACCCGGGGCGTCAAAGGAAATGCCGGTCTCGGGCTCTCGATCGTCTGGGCGCTGGTATCGTCGGCCGGAGGCACGGTGACCCTCGCGAACAGGTCATCGGGCGGCCTCAGGGTGGCGGCCAGCATTCCCACCATTGTCAGTGTCGCCCGAACAGAGAGGGCCGCCCCGTGATGTTCGAAGCCCTGAATCCCATCAGCCCCGAGCAGGTCATCTCGGCCACCGGGCCGTGGGCGCTGGTGGTGGTGTGCGCCATCGTCTTCGCCGAGACGGGGCTGCTGATCGGGTTCATTCTGCCCGGTGACACCCTGCTCTTCTTCACCGGGTTGCTGACGTTCACCGGGGTGATCCAGGCTCCGCTCTGGCTGGTGCTGCTGTCGATCGCGTTCGCGGCGGTACTCGGCGACCAACTGGGATATCTGATCGGGTACCGGGCAGGGCCGCGCATCTTCGAGCGCAAAGACTCGGGTTTCTTCAGCACGAAGAACGTCGAACGTACTCAGGGCTTTTTCACCCGGTTCGGTGGAGCGGCCGTGATCGTGGCTCGCTTCATCGCGGTGGTGCGCACCTTCGCCCCTGTCGCGGCGGGCGTCGGCAAGATGCACTACGCGAAGTTCCTGCTCTACAACGCCATCGGCGGAGTGCTCTGGACCTTGCTGGTGGTGCTGCTGGGCTACTTTCTCGGCCATATTCCGGGCGTGGCCGATGTGGTGACCCGTTACATCGACGTGGTGATCGGCGGCATCGTGCTGATCACCATTGTGTCGGCCCTTGTGCAGTACCTGCGCACGCGTCGGAAGGCCGCCAAAGCGGGCGACTAATCTAAGCTCGACCTATGGCTTCTTCACCCTTCACTGTCTCCCAAGAACGCAAGATCGTCACCGAGCTGCCCGGCCCGAAGTCGAAAGAGCTGCATGCCCGTCGGTTGAAGACCGTCTCGCGCGGCGCCGGCACCCTCGTCGACATCTACATGGATCACGGTTCAGGCGCCATTCTGGTTGACGTCGACGGCAACCAGATCATCGACCTCGGCTGCGGTATCGGTGTGACCACCATCGGTCACGCGCATCCCGCCGTCGCCGCCGCGGCCAGCGCGCAGGCGTCGAAGCTCACCCACACATTGTTCACGGTGACCCCGTACGAGAACTACCTGCGAGTGGCCGAGAAGCTCGCCGAGCACACCCCCGGCGACTTCGAGAAGCACTCCATCCTGGTGAACTCAGGAGCCGAGGCGGTGGAGAACGCGGTGAAGATCGCCCGCAAATTCACCGGCCGTCGCGCCATCGCCGCACTCGACCACGCCTTCCACGGTCGCACCAACCTCACCATGGCCATGACCTACCGCCCGTTCCCCGAACGCGCCGGCATGGGGCCGTTCCCGGGCGAGATCTACAGCGTGCCCACGAGCTACCCCTTCCGCGACCCCGAGGGCATGACCGGCGTCGAGGCGGCCGAGCGCACCATCGACTACATCAACACGCACATCGGGGCCACTGAGCTCGCGGCGTTGTTCGTCGAGCCCATCCAGGGCGACGGTGGCATCGTGATTCCGGCCGAGGGCTTCTTCGAGACGCTCAGCGCGTTCTGCACGGCGAACGGCATCATGTTCGTGGCAGACGAGATCCAGGCCGGTATTGCCCGCTCGGGTGCGTGGTACTCCATCGAGCACTCGGGCGTCGTGCCCGACATGATCACGAGCGCCAAGGGCATCGCCGGCGGTTTTCCGCTCGCTGCCGTGACCGGTCGCGCCGACGTCATGGATTCGGTTCAGCCCGGCGGCATCGGCGGCACCTTCGGCGGCAACCCGGTGTCGACGGCCGCGGCGCTTGCCGTGTTCAAGCTGATCGAAGACGAGAACCTGATCGGTGAGGCGCAGCGCGTCGAGAAGGCGTTCTTCGCCCGCATCGGCGACTGGGCCGAGAAGTTCTCGGTGGTCGGTGAGGTGCGCGGCAAGGGCGCGATGTTCGGGGTCGAGCTCGTGCATCCGGGAACCAGGAAGCCCAACCCCGAGGCCCTCACCGCCGTGATCACGCACGCCACCATCAACGGTGTCATCGTGCTCGATGCCGGCAGCTGGGACAGCGTGTTGCGGTTCTTGCCGAGCGTCGTCATCAGTGACGAGCTCATCGACGATGCGGCGACAGTCATCGAAGAGGCGCTGGCGAAGCTCTCGGTCTGAGAGACGAGAGCGCCAGTTTGAAAGAGAGGCAGCGATGCCGAACGAGCACGGTGGTCGCCCTCGGCCGCGGTTGAGGGCGAAGAACCTGCGCCAGGGTAGTGAGCGGGCGAAGCGGCAGGGCAGCGCTCGAGCAGCTGCACTGTCGGCGTCAGCCGAAGCGGTTGCCGAGGCTCGTTTTCAGAGCGTTCTCGAGAGCGAACTGCGTCTGCGCCTGCTGCTCGAGCAGCTGCCAGACGTACTGATGTTGGTGGTCGACGACGAGTTGCGGTACCAGCGCATCAGTGGTGCCGGTGACGTCTTCGCGCGCGAACGCAGTTGGCAGGGCAAAACCCTGTTCGAGGTGTCGAATTCCGAGAATGTGGCCATTCTCGAGAAGGCCTTTCGCGATGCCTTGGCAGGCACGCGGTCGACGGTGAGTGTCACTGCCACATTGTCGGGTCGCGAGTCAGAGGTCACGAGCGTTCCCTTTGTTGTCGGGGGCAAGCGCCAGGCTCTGATCGTGGTTCGCGATGCCACCGACACGCGCGGGCGCGAAATGGCACTGCGCCTGGTCACCCAGCAGTTCGAGCAGCTGGTTCAGGAGTCGCCCACCGGCATCGCGCTGGCCGATACCGAGGGCCGCATCGCGCTGGTGAACGACGCGTTCTGTGTGCTGTTCGGCCGCCCGAGCCGCGAGCTCGTCGACACCTCGGCTGCCGAGCTGCTGCCGATGATGCACCCAGAGCCCGCCGGCGGGGCTGGCCCCCACGACTCTGGCCTCCACGACGCCAACTGGGTTGCCGCCCTGATCGACTCTGGCGCCGAGCGGGTGAATCGCCAGATCCTGCTGACGGCGGGGCTCGTCGAGAAGCGCGCCGACGTCACGGCAGTGGTGCTCCGCGACGTGTCGGGTGAGCCCACCTCCGTTCTCATCAATGCGTACGACACCTCGGAGCAGCACCGCTACCAGGAGCATCTCGCCTACCTCGCCGCGCACGACGCGCTCACCGGGCTGCCCAACCGCACCGAATTCGAACGGCTGCTCGACGAACACCTCGACAACTGCCGCTGGGGCTCCGACGCGGGTGCGGTTCTGGTTCTCGACCTCGACAACTTCAGGGAGATCAACGACAGTCTGGGCCACGGGGCCGGTGACGACTTCATCGTGGCCATGGCGGCGTTGCTGTCCCGCTGGATCCGCTCGACCGATGTCGTGGCGCGCATCGGCGGCGACGAATTCGCGGTGCTGCTCACAGCGGGCGACCGGGAGCACATTGAGACCGCCGTACGAATGCTGGTCACGCTGGTGCGAGACGGATTTCAGAACTTCCCGGCGTACGAAGAGGCGAGCCTCACCCGTCGCGTGACGGCAAGCGTGGGTGCCGTCGCGGTGACCAGCGAGGGCACCAGCTCGGCTGAGTTGCTCTCTGACGCCGACCTCGCGATGTACGACGCGAAGACGTCGGGTCGCAACGGCTACAGCTTCTTCGACAGCTCGCAGGTGCTCGCCGCCAGGGTGTCGAACCAGTTCAACTGGAAAGAGAAGATTCTCGCGGCCATCGAGAACGACAACCTGGTGCTGCACGCCCAGCCCATTCTCGACCTCAACACCGACACCATCTCTTCGCTCGAGCTGCTCGTTCGCATGATCGACGCCGACGGCGGGCTCATCGCCCCCGGCGAGTTCATCGCGGTCGCCGAGCAGACCGGCCTCGCCGTGATGCTCGACGAATGGGTCGTGAGCCACGCACTTGAGAGTCTCACGCAACTGCAGCAGATCGCTCCCGCCATCAAGGTGCACGTCAACCTTTCGGGCCGTTCGGTGGGAGACCTCGAATTCGCGGCGTTCATCGAACGGCGTATCGACGAGACGGGGGTGGATGCCACGGGCCTGGTGCTCGAGCTCACTGAAACCGCTGCCGTCTCGAGCCTCGACAGCGCGCAGGCGTTCATGTCGCGCCTGACCGCCCTCGGCTGCGTCTTCGCACTCGACGACTTCGGTGTCGGATACGGTTCGTTCTACTACCTCAAACACCTGCCTTTCGGCATCATGAAGCTCGACGGCGAATTCGTCTCCGGCAGCGACCGCGACCCGCTCGATCGCCTGGTGATGTCGTCGCTGGTGTCGATCGGCAAAGGTCTCGGCAAGTTCACCATTGCCGAGTTCGTCGAAGACGAGGCCTCACTCGACCTCCTGCGTGAGCTCGGCGTCGACGGTGCTCAGGGCTACCACATCGGGCGCCCGGCCCCCCTCGCCACCTTCTTCCCCCAGCTCACCTGACCCACCCACGGTCTTCGTTTAGCGAAAAGCTGGCTGGCTAGTTGGCCACGGCGCAGGTCTGCTCGTCGGCAGTCTGGCCGGTGACACCGGCGATGACTGCTGAGGTGGAGGAGGGGGAGGGAGCGGGTGTCGCGGCCGGCGTGGCCGCGTCGGTGGAGCTGGGGGTGGAGCTGGAGCTGGGTGAAGGCGTGGGAGTGACCACCGCCGACCCGATGCCCGTCGAGTCGCTGTCGAGAGTGAAGGGCTGGTCGCTCGAGATCTTCGCGAAGAGCTCGTCGGCCACATCGACAGTGGGAATCACCTTGCCGGGGTAGTTCGCGTTGCCGGTGGTGCCCGGGTACTGCACGAAGACCAGTTTCGTGAGGTCGATGTCTTTCAGCGCGAGGGCGAGCGACACCATCGCATCCGGGCTCGCGAGCGACGTCGACAGGCTGATGTTGTTCGCCGCCGCGCTCGCCAGGCCGTAGAGCTTTGTCACGTCGGTGAGGGTGTTGGCGCTCTTCAGTGTGCGCACCAGTGACGACAGGTACTGCTGCTGGGACGAGATGCGCGAAAGGTCGCTGCCGTCGCCCACGCTCTCGCGGGTGCGGAGAAACGCGAGGGCGTCGGCGCCCGACACGACGGTGGTGCCCTTGGGCAGGTCGAGCCCCGAGTCCTTGTCGAAGATGGCGTTGTTCACGCACACCGGCACGCCGCCGACGGCGTTCGTCATCTCGATCACACCGTTGAACGAGATGAGCCCGGCGTACGGAATCGTCAGCCCGGTCAGTTTCTCGATCGTGGTCTTGATGCAGGCCAGCCCGCCCCGTTCGTACCCGGTGTTCAGCGGCTCATTGCGGGTGGCGTCGTACGCGACCTTCGTCGTCGGGTCGGTGCAGGCCGGATGATTGACGATCAGGTCGCGCGGAAAGCTCACGACCACGCCGCTCTTCTGGTCTGCTGACACGTGCAGCATGATGTTCACGTCGTTGAGTGTCGCGTCGCGCTTGCCGAACGAGTCGCCCTGTTTCGCGTCGTTGTCGGTGCCCACGATGAGCACGTTGAACCCGCCCACGAACGCGCCCACGTGCGGCTGGCTGCCGCCTTCGCCGGTGCCGCCCGAGATGTCGACGGCGTTCGCGCTGATCTTCGACGCGATGCTGGTCACGGCGATGGCGGCGACCGAGACGCCGCTGACGAGCACCACGGCCAACGCGATGGCGACGACCTTCAGCACTCGCGAGGCCCCGGGGGCTGGCGGGCGCTTGGCGTGTCTCATCGAATCCACCTGTCTCATCGAATCCATCCGACGAGTTTACTCATCGGCTGCGAAGGCCGGCGAGAACGATCAGGGGTCTGTCAGAAGGTGGCGGCGGTGGCCGGTGAGGTGATGACGAGCAGACCGGCCGATTCGAGTGACGCGGTGAGGTCATCCAGAGCCGGGTCGGCCGTCTCGGGCGTGCCCGTGATGAGGGCGTCGAAGTCGCTGAGCTGGCCGATGGTTCCGAGGTGCACCTGGCCCAGTTTGCCGGTGTCGGCGATCACGACCGCCCGGCTGGCCGACGCGAGCATGAGGCGCTTGATGTCGGCCTCTGGCAGGTTCAGGTTGGTCACGCCGTGGGCGAGGTCGACTCCGTTGCAGCCGATGAAGGCGATGTCGGCGTGCAGGCCCTGCAGCATCGACGACGCGAGCGGCTCGACCAGCGAGTGCTGCAGCGGGCGCAGGGTGCCGCCTGTGACGATCACGCTCAGCCTCGGGATGCCCGGCTCGAGCGCCAGTGCAATG
Organism: Subtercola vilae; assembly: GCF_004923255.1. Lineage (GTDB taxonomy): Bacteria > Actinomycetota > Actinomycetes > Actinomycetales > Microbacteriaceae > Subtercola > Subtercola vilae. The sequence continues at coordinate 55,713 of NZ_QYRT01000003.1, forward strand.
CTGAGGCCGTTCGTCACCACCACGACGTCGCTCAGGTCGTCGCGGGCCACGAGCGCCTCAGCTACCGCCAACGCGGTCGAGCCCACGTCGAGCAGAACGCTCTGGCCGGGGCGTACCAGGCTCGCCGCGAGCTGCCCGATGAGGCGCTTCTCGGCGGTCGACGCTTCGAGCGACTGCTCGAACGTGGGTTCGTGTTCGAGGCGTGGGCTCCGGATGACCGCGCCGCCGTGCACCCGGCGAATGAGGTGTTGGCGGTCGAGCAGATCGAGGTCGGCCCGAATGGTGACGCCAGAGACGCCGAAGGTGTCGCCGAGTTCGCCCACGCGCGCAAAACCGCGCTCGTCGATGACGGCCAGCATGCGTTCGCGGCGAACGGCGGGGGGCAGCTGGTCGTCAGGGCCGGGATCGGTCATGTCTTCATGGTCGCTGGCTTGCGGTTTATTGTCAATTGACAAAGAAAAGAAAGTCATCACCGCGGGTGCGCCCGTGGTCGACGTACGATACTTTGGATTGTGAAAGCCGTCTCGGTCGCCTGTGTTGTGAAAGCGAAAGTACTGATATGAGTTCCCTGCCCTCTGAACCCGCTGAAGCGCTGTCGCTCGTCGGGGGCAGGCCCATCGTCAAACGCCCTTACGTTCTCGCCGATGGCCGCGAACTCATCTACTACGACGACGCCGACACCACGCTGCCGGCCTTTCGCGCCGCCGACGAGCGAGAGCTTGACCCGAGGCCGCCCACCGCGGAGATGCGCCAAGACGCACTCACCGGCGAATGGATCTCCATCGCGGCCGCGCGCAACAACCGCGTCTTCCTGCCGCCGGCGAACCTCGACCCGCTCGCGCCGCAGGCCCCCGACAACCCCTCCGAGGTTCCGAGCCTGTACGACGTGGCCGTGTTCGAGAACCGCTCGCCGTCGTTCGGGCCTGAGCTCGCGACACCGGGGGTGGCGTCTGTCGCCGGTGACCACTCGGTGGGGCTCGGGCGGGTGCGGGCATCCATCGGCCGGTGCGAAGTGGTGTGCTTCAGCCCCGAGCGCGAAGGCTCGTTCGGCACGCTGCCCACCTCGCGTGCGCGTACGGTGATCGAAGCGTGGGCCGACCGCACGAAGGTGCTCTCGGCGATGCCCGGTATCGAGCAGGTGTTTCCGTTCGAGAACCGTGGTGAGCAGGTGGGTGTGACGCTGCACCACCCGCACGGGCAGATCTACTCATACCCGTTCGTTTCACCGCGCACTGAGCGCCTGATCGCGTCGATCGATGCTTATGGACCCACGCTGTTCGCCGACATTCTGGCGAGCGAGCAGCAGGGCGAGCGTCTCATTGTTCAGGGCGAGCACTGGAGCGCGTTCGTTCCGTTCGCCGGGCGCTGGCCCATCGAAGTGCACATTCTGCCGCACCGTCAGCTGCCCGATCTGGCGGCTACGTCGTCGGCCGAGCGTGACGAGCTCGCCGTGCTCTACCCCCGGGTTCTGCGCGCCATCGATGGGTTGTACCCCACGCCGACGCCGTATATCGCGGGCTGGCACCAGGCGCCGGTCAATTCGCACCGCGACGAGATCAGGCTGATGCTGCAGATCACGTCGCCCCGCCGCGCGGCCGACCGGTTGAAGTTTCTGGCCGGCTCGGAGTCGGCCATGGGCGCCTTCATCGGCGACGTACCGCCCGAACGCACGGCCGAAGCACTCAGAACCAGCTACGCCGAGGCCGAAGGGCGCGAACGATGAGCGCGAAACACACTGACACCACGTTCGACGCGGCTGCGGGCCAGAGCGACGTGCGCACGGCGCTCGCTACCGAGTTCGAGAAGCGCCACGGTCAGGCGCCCGACGGGCTCTGGTCGGCGCCGGGCCGGGTCAACCTGATCGGCGAGCACACCGACTACAACGCCGGTTTCGTGCTGCCCTTCGCCATCGACCGGCGCGCGTGGGTGGCGTTGGCGGGCCGCGACGACCAGCTCGCACGGGTCTCGTCGACCTTCTCCGAGGAGACGGTCGAGATCGACCTGGCCGACCTGGCGCCCGCTGCGCTCGACGGATGGTCGGCGTACCCGCTCGGCGTGGCTTGGGCGCTCCTCGCCCGGGCTGGCACAGCCGACACTGCCGCCGCGAGCGACCTCGCCCGCCGGGGCTTCGCGCTGCACATCCACTCCGACGTGCCCATCGGGGCCGGCCTGTCGTCGTCTGCCGCCATCGAGTGCGCCACCGCCGTGGCCCTGAACGAGTTCTGGGGCCTCGGCTTCGAGCCCGAAGAACTCGCTGCCGTGGGCCAGGTCGCCGAGAACCAGGCCGTCGGCGCCCCCACCGGCATCATGGACCAGACCGCCTCGATGCTCGGCCGCGCCGACGCGGCCGTCTTCCTCGACTGCCGCAGCCTCGAGAGCCAGTCGATCGCCCTCGGCCTTGACGCCGCGGCACTCGAGATACTGGTGGTCGACACCAAGGTCACCCACGCGCACGCCACGGGCGGGTACGCAGCCCGCCGGGCATCCTGCGAACTGGCGGCCCAGACCCTCGGTGTGCCCACCCTTCGCGAGCTGACCGTCGACGACCTGCCGCGCATGCAGCGGCTGCTCGACGACGTGACCTTTCGGCGCGCCCGCCACGTCATCACCGAGAACGCCCGCGTCGAAGAGACCGTGCGCCTGCTCACCGAGGCGGGCCCGAACGCCATCGGGTCGCTGCTTGACGCCTCCCACGTCTCGATGCGCGACGACTTCGAGATCTCGGTGCCCGAACTCGACCTCGCCGTCGAAGTTTCGTTGGCCAGCGGCGCCGTCGGTGCCCGGATGACCGGCGGCGGTTTCGGCGGAGCAGCCATCGCGCTCATTCCGCGCTCGCTCCGGCCCGCTCTCGAAGCCGCGCTGGTCGAAGCCTTCGCTGCCCGAGGTTTTGACCGCCCTGATCTGTTCGTCGTGCAGCCCTCTGACGGCGCGACCATGAAAGGCCACCACGTATGAGTACCGCCAGTACCGCCAGGGCCGCAGATACCGCCCTGCCCACCGGATCCCAGTTCGAGCTGAGCTGGGCCCAGGGTGAGCACCGAACCCGCGCCGTGGTCACCGCCGTGGGCGCCACCCTGCGCGTACTCGAGGTCGACGGTACTGCGCTCATCGAGGGTTTCGCCGAGACCGCCGCTCCGCTCTTCTGCGCCGGCCAGATTCTCGTGCCCTGGCCGAATCGGGTTCGTGACGGCAGCTGGAGCTACGACGGCCGCGACCTGCAGCTGCCACTCACCGAGCCCGACCGCGGCAACGCGCTGCACGGTTTCCTGTTCGGGCTGCCGCATGAGCCGATTTCACAGAGCGACTCGATGATCACCCTCCGTGCCGTCATCGCCGCAAGCGACGCCTACCCGTTCACCCTCACTGTCGACACCACCTACACGGTCGGGCCCGACGGCCTGACGGTGAACCATGACATCCGAAATGACGGCGAGGCCCCCGCGCCGGCCGCCATCGGCGCCCACCCCTACTTTCGCATCGGCGATGTGCCCACCGAGCAGCTCACGATCACGGTCAACGCCACCATGCGGGTGAGCGTGGATGCCCGGCTGAACCCCACCGGCACCGCCGCCGTCGCGGGTACCGCGTACGACCTCTCGCAGGGCGCGGTCGTGGGTACCCTCGACCTCGACACCGCCTATTTCGGTCTCACCCCAGGTGCCGACGGCACCTACCGGCACACCATCGCCGCGCCCGACGGCCGCCGTATCGAGCTCTGGGGCGACCAGAACTACAAGCACACCCAGGTCTTCACCACCCAGATCTTTCCCACCCCTGCGGGCCTCGGCTGGGCGGTCACGGTCGAGCCGACCACCGCACCGCCCGACGCGCTCAACACCGGCGAAGACCTGCGCTGGATCGAGCCCGCCGACACCTGGCACTCCACTTGGGGTATCACGTTCGTCGCGGCCGCAGCAGAGTCCGACACCGCAGCAGAGCCCGAAGCACCCGAAGGAGAATTTTCATGACGTGGTTGGTGACAGGCGGGGCCGGCTACATCGGCTCGCACGTGGCACGTGCCTTTCTTGACAGCGGCATCGACGTGGTCGTGATCGACGACCTCTCGAGCGGGCACGAGGGCTTCGTTCCCGAAGGCGCCGTGCTCGAGCGGGGCTCGCTGGTCGACGCTGGCTTCGTCGAGCGGGTCTTCGACGAGCATCCGGTGACCGGAGTCGTGCACCTCGCCGGCTTCAAGTACGCGGGGGTGAGCGTTCAGCGCCCGCTGCACACCTACACGCAGAACGTCACGGCCACCGTGAACCTGCTGTCTGCCATGCAGAACCACGAGGTACCGTCGATCGTGTTCTCGTCGAGTGCGGCTGTGTACGGCAACGCCCCGGCCGAGTTCGTCACCGAGGCCACCGCCACCACCCCCGAGTCGCCGTACGGCGAGACCAAGCTCATCGGCGAGTGGCTGATCGCCGACCAGGCCGTGGCATCCGGCCTTCGGCACACCGCTCTGCGGTACTTCAACGTGGTGGGGTCGGCGACGCCTGTCGTGAGCGACACCAGCCCGCACAACCTGTTCCCGCTCGTCTTTCGCGCGCTGTTGGCCGGCCAGACCCCGAAGATCTTCGGCGACGACTACCCCACGCCCGACGGAACCTGCGTGCGCGACTACGTTCACGTCGCCGATGTGGCGGCCGCCCACGTTGCCGCCGCCCAGAAGCTCGACGCGGGCGAGACGCTCGCCCCGGCCTACAACCTCGGCAGCGGTTCTGGCGTCTCAGTGCGCGAGATCATGAGCGAAATGGCGGCAGTGACCGGCATCGACTTCACCCCCGAAGTTCTCGCCGCCCGTCCGGGCGACCCTGCACGCATCGTCGCATCGGGCGAACTCGCCACGGGCGACGGGCTCTGGATGCCCCACCACACCCTCACCGAGATGATCGCGTCGGCCTGGCAGGCCGCCACCCACGCGGGCTGACCCGCCCGTCTCTGGGTTGTTACTTCGTCAGTGCTGCTACTTCGTCACTGTCGCTATTTCGGGTTTTCGCTGAACGAGCCCTGCCACACAGCGCTCGAACCCGACTCACCGATCTGAACGACTTTGTAGAACGTTCCGGCCGAGATGCCGACGCCGGCGACGATCAGTACGATCGACACCACCAGAGACACAGCGAGGCTGGCTCGGCGCCGAGGAGCGGCTGCGGATTCAGCGGTGACCGCTGCTGAAGCTGCCGCTGCCGAACCGTTCAGACCCGGAGCGGCCGGGCGTGCATCCGCTCGCGTGGCACCCCCCGTGTCGCCGCCCACGGGCACCAGTTCGCTGACCCGCCGCACGGGTGCGTCAGGAAACGCCTTCGACGCCGCGAAGAATCGGTACCAGCCCCAGATCACGAGCGATACCAGAAACTGCGCGATGGCCCACGGCAACAGCGTGTCTCCGAGCGCCACGTGTGCCGCGATGAGCGGGGTGGCTCCCACCCGTTGCTGGAGCCACTCGCCGGCGTTCGTCGCAAGCGGCACACTGAGCAGCCCGAGCAGCGTGACGATGGGGGTCACGATGCCAAGCTTTCGCCGGAACGCTGGCCACACCGCTCCGGCTGCCGTCATCAGGGCCCCCGCGGGAATCACGATGACGACGAAGTGCACGAGCAGAATGTGGAGGGGAAGGCCGTTGATCTCGTAGGGCAGCATGCTGGTCTCCTGGGGGGTTCTGCTCTAGGAAGCGACGATGGAGTCGCCCGACACGGCAACGGCGATCTTGCTGAGCCCGGTCTGGGCCGGCCCGTGGGTGACACTTCCCGAACTGAGGTCGAAGGTCGACCCGTGGCAGGGGCATGCGAAGTCGGTCTGTGCGAAGGCGACCGCGCAGCCCTGGTGGGGGCACACCGAGCTGAAGGCGACGACCTCGCCGGCGGTGGGCTGCGCCACCAGAATCGACTTTCCTTTGAAGGTGACCGTCTTTGCCTGGCCCACCGGAACATCTGCCAGCTTGGCGACTTCGGTGCCACCCGCAGCGCTTCCGCTCGAGGTCGCGGGCGCTTCGGCGGCGGCTGTGCTGGGCGCCCCGGTCGGCGCGGCGGTGCTGCCGGCGGCCGCCCCACCGGTGTTCGTGTTGTCGGTGGGTGCGCACGCGGCCAGCACCAGGGCGCTCGCACCGAGCACACCCGCGCTTCCGGCGGTGAGAACGACGCGGCGGGTGACGGGAGATTTCTCGGTCATAGTGTTCCTTCTGCGAGGGGTGGCTGAGACACTGCTACCCGTATCTACGATAAGACGCGTGGTTTCGTTCACCGACCAGTGAACTTTTTCGCTGGGTGTTTCGTATGTACAGGTGGAGGTGCGTTGGCGTGGATGACCAAGCCCAGGTGTTGCGTTCGCTGCACGATCAGCATGCCCCAGCCCTGCTGCGGTTCGTCATCCGGTTGACAAGCGACAGGGAGTGGGCCGAAGACGTGGTGCAGGAGACGCTCTTTCGGGCCTGGCGTAGCCCGCGCATCCTGCAGAGCGAACAAGACTCCGTGCAATCGTGGTTGTTCACCGTGGCGCGAAACCTGGTCATCGACGACTGGCGGAGCGCCCGCTCGCGCCACGAGATCGCCACCGATGCGCCGCCCGAACGGCTGAGCGTCGATCACACCGACACCGTTCTGCAGGCCTGGCTGGTCTCCGACGCACTGCGTGAGCTCTCGCGCGAGCACCGCGAGGTGGTGGTGCACTCGTTCTACGGTGGCCGGTCGGTTGCCGAGATCGGCGAGCACCTCGGCATTCCCGAGGGAACGGTCAAGTCGCGCCTGCACTACGGCCTGCGCGCGTTGCGGCTCGTTCTGCAGGAGAAGGGGGTGACAAGGTGACGCCCGACGATCGGTTCGCCGAATGGGATGCCGCCTACGTTCTGGGCGCGCTGGCGCCCGCCGAACGCCATGAATACGAACAGCATCTCGCTGAGTGCCCCGCGTGCAAGGCCGCACTGGCCGAACTCGCCGGTGTGCCGGGCCTGCTCGCCACCCTCAGCGCCGCCGAGGGTGCTGCCCTACTCGAAGCACCACCGGCAGGGCTCGAGGATGACCGGCTCACCGTGCTGCCGACCCTGCTTGCCCGGGCCCGTCGACATCGCACCCGCACCAGGGTCGTGGCGTCGGCCGCTGCTCTCGTCGCGGTAGCGGCGGCGGTTTCTCTCACGCTGGTCATTTCTCTGGCGGTGTCGCCGCAGTCACGCGTTCAGGCAGCGCCGACGTCGTCGCCCACCCCCGGTGGCGATCCCGCCAATTCGGTGGTCTTCGATCAAGAGATACCGAGCCCCCTCACCGCCGTGGCGACGTTCGCGGATGAGCCGTGGGGCACTCTGATCGAGTGGAAGTGCACGTACGGAGGTGGCAGCCAACCCGAGCAGGCGTATTCGAGGGGCTACGCCATGGTCATCACCGATCGGGCCGGCCTCAGCACGCAGGTGGCCACGTGGAGCTCGGGCCCGGGTACCGTGGCTCTGCCGACCGCCACCACGAGCATCCGGCGCGCCGACATTGCCTCTGCCACCATCATTGCCACCGACAGTGGCCAGGTGCTGCTGCGCGCAGAGCAGTAGCACCGCCAGGCGCCCCCGCGCGTTCGCGGTGGGTGCAACAGGGCGGCCCCGAGGCGGGCCCTGTCAGCCGACCGCTACCGGTTCGAACGGCGCACCGTTGACGACCGAGATCGACCACGCATCGGCTGCGGCGCTATCGGCGCTGGGTTCGTGGTGCAGCAGGCAGTGGCCCGCGTTCGTGATCGTCGTGATGGCGCTGCCGCTCAACTCGCTGAGGGCCAGCCGAATGAGGGTGCCGTGCGCAACGACGATGACCCGCGCACCCGGGTACTCTGTGGCGATGCGACCGAGGGCGGCGGTGGCCCGAGCGGTGACGTCTGCTTCGGTCTCGGCGCCCTGAAAACCGCCCGGAATGCGAAGGGCCCGCAGCTCGTCACCGTCTTGCATGCCTTCGGCGGGCCCGTAGTCGCGCTCGACCAGCTCGGGAACCACCGTGCTCACTTCGATACCCAGTGTGCGGGCGATGATGCTCGCACTTTCACGGGCCCGGGAGAGCGGAGAGCACACCACAAAATCCCACGGCTGACCCTGCAGCAGCTCGGCGGTAGCCAGAACCTGGCCGCGGCCCACGTCGTTCAGAGCGATGTCTGAGCTGCCCTGCAGGCGGCGCTCAGCGTTCCAGTCGGTTTCACCGTGACGAACGAGGGCAAGAGTGGTTTGCTGATTCACCCCTCCAGTCTGCCATTAGCGCATGCCAAAATGCCGGTCAACCCCCTAGGCGCTGGCGCAGAAGACGTTCGTTGGTTGAATATGGTCTAGGTATAGCGCTACAGGGAACGACCTCTGCGAGCATGGTCGGAGGAAGTAAACGTGGGAAAACTCATCTACGGCAATGCCAGCATCGAGACCTTCTTCGATGACCGGGTTCTTGCGCACCTGCAGATCGTCATCGGTGCGAAACTGCGACGCAGAGAAAGCTTCTTCTTTTCGTGGAAAGACGATGCCGACACGGGGTCGGGCCGTTCGAGCCTCTGGATGGACGCCTCGGTGCCGCTCTACTTCAAATACTTCGGTAGCAAGACGCCAAGCATCAACCGCGAGTGGGTTCGCCAGCTGTCTGACTCGGCGAACAGCGGCTCGGGTCTCTACTACATTCCCGAGCCTGACGCCCAAGGCTAGCCGCAGGCGCCCGTCGGGGTGCTGGCCGAATCAGACCAGGCCCCAGTCGAAGTCGTCTGCGAACGTGCGGTAATCCTCCGGCGCGAGGTATGGATGCGCCCGGTGCGGGCCAGCACGATCGCCCGCCCCGCCGACCGGTTCGGGTTGGCCGGTTTCGTCTGGGCCCTCGGCAGCGGTATCGGTCTCGTGTGAACGAACGATCATGTGAACCTCGACTCAGGCGTGTCAATGACACTGACGAAGCCGAGGTCTTGGGCTTTCTTCACGCTAGCACCGGGCCCGGCCGTGAAGGTCAGATCAGAGTTTCGGGGCGGCGCCTTGACGTGCGGTGGAGTCTGGCGTAGGTGGGGCGGCGTGTCAGGTCAGAGAATGATGGTGCGCTCCACGACGCGCCCAGCAAGATCGGTGAGCGAGAGCGAATTCGAGCGCGCGTACTCCCGCAGAACCGAGAACGCACCGTTCATGTCGATGTTCTTCGACTGGGCGATGACACCCTTCGCCTGTTCGATGATCACGCGGCTGTCGAGAGCCCGCTGCAACTGTTCCCGGGTCAGTTCGCTCTGTCTCATTGCTCGTTCGTGAACGATGCCGATGGTCGCCACGTCGGCAAGCGCTTGGGCCGCGGCCGCATCGTTGCTGTTCAGGGCCCCGGTTGTCTCGCGAAAGAGGTTCAATGCACCCATCGTGAAGCCGCGCAGGCGCAGCGGCACCGCGTGCACCGAGAGAAAGCCCTGTTCGAGCGCGCCTTCGCGAAAGACATGCCAGTCGTCGCGAAGCTCACGCACGTCGGGTACCGAGACGACCTTGCCGGTGATGTAGCACTCGACGCACGGGCCGAGACCCGCACGCAGTTGAAGAATCTCGAGCAGACGGCTGCGCTCGTTGGTCGAGGCGACCACTTCGAGCACATTTCCTTCGTCGGCGAGCAACAGGCCGACCGCCGCCGCATCGAGGACTGTTGCGCAGGTCTCCACCAGGGTCTGCAGAAGATCGACGACGTCGTACCCCACCACCAGCGTGTCAGCCAGGGAGACAAAAGATGCGGCGAGGAGCCCTTCGCGGGTTTGCTCCGTCATAACTTGATCCTACGACCGCTCTGATGCGGGAAGGAAGTCGAGTCGACGCGCCACCACGTCGTGTGCGACTTCGCGTACGGTTCGCCCCGATGAGAATGCGTGGGCGCGCAACAGCAACATGGCATCGGTCGCCGGCACCTGCAGTTGGGCGATGATCATGCCTGTCGCCTGGTGAACCTGTTTGCGGGAGAACCCGGGGCTGGGGTCGGCGTCGACGTCACGGGTGTTCTGCGAGTCGTCGGCCAGCACGCGGCGCAGAACCTGCCAGGCTGCGATCTCGCTGAGGGCCGTCACGTCGTCGAGTTCTGTCTTGCTGATACTGCGCGCCGAATTCGAGTAGAAGTCGATCGAGCCGATGTCGAGGGCGCCGAGCGTGAGTGGAAACGCGTAGAGCGCACCGATGCGGTAGCCGCGGAGCGCCTCGGCGAAGACAGGCCAGGCGGGGTGCTTCTCGACCGCGAAGTTGTCGGCGATGACGGGTCTGCGCGTCGAGAGGGCCTCCCAGCACGGGCCCTCGCCCAAATCGATCTGAAGCTCATCGATCTTGGCGGCAGCGTCGTCGCTGGCACAGATCGTCGAGACGCCGAGCCCGCTGCCGATGGTCGACACCGCGGCACCCGTCACCGGCAGAACGCGCAAGAAAGGGCCGCAGAGATCGGCAGAGGTGACGGCCCGGCCTCCGCCGCGCTGTGCACGGGAGAGCTCTTCGAGTGCCTCGCTGAAGACGGCCCTGTCGGTCATCTTGCCGTGCCCCTCGATCTATTGTGTTGTGAAGATCGGTCGCGTTGCGCGCCGGTGGAGCGTGCGAAGCACCCTCAGCCGCGGTAGGGCGACTTCGCCATCGCGATGCCCGCGACGATCCCGGTGATGCCCACGCCAACCGTGATGAAGGCCAGCAGGCCAATGAGTAACCCGGTCATTTCTGATCTCCCCTGAGAATGTCGACTGCGTTGTTCCAATGTACCTCGCCAAAGCCCACTGCATCTCTTCCCGACTAGCATTGGCTGCCATGCACGAGCACCTGCCGGCTGCGCCCGCTGAGGCGTCGCTCCTCCGAGACACGATCGTGGCGCGGCTCCGCGCAGCCGGTTGCGTCTTCGCCGAAGACGAGGCCGACCTGCTGCTCGAAGGGGCGGGCACCCCGGCCGAGCTCGAGGAGCTGGTGGTTCGGCGGGTGCAGGGCATCCCGCTCGAGCACCTCGTGGGCTGGGTGGAGTTTCTCGGGCAACGGCTGGCCGTCGGGCCCGGGGTCTTCGTTCCGCGGCGGCGTACGCAGCTGTTGGCGACGCTGGCCGTTGCGGCGGTTGCGGCGGCTGCTGCCGAGACGCTCTCCGCTGCCGCCACGCCCGACCGCGGCGCCGAAGTGGCGCGGGTGGTGCTGGTCGAGTTGTGCTGTGGGGTGGCGGCGGTGGCGGCATCCGTTCTCGCCGAGGTCAGCGAAAGTTCTGTCGCCAGCGAGACAGCTGGCGCCCCGATGAAACTCGAGGTGTATGCGGCCGACATCGATCCGGCTGTGCTCGAGTACGCCCGGCGCAACCTGGGCGCGGGTGCCACCGTGCTCATCGGCGACCTCTACGAGCCGCTGCCCGCGCATCTGCGGGGCCGGGTCGATGTGATCGTGGCGAACGCGCCATACGTTCCCACCGAGGCCATCGCGCTGATGCCGCCAGAGGCGAGACTGTATGAGTCTGCGACGGCACTCGACGGAGGCGACGACGGGCTCGACCTGCATCGCCGCATCGCCGCTGAGGCTCCTGCGTGGCTCGCGCCCGGGGGGCGACTGCTGGTGGAGACGAGCGCCGTCCAGGCTCCGCTGACGCTCGCTCTGTTCGAACGGGCGGGTCTGGTCGCCCGCATCGTGACCCTCGACGAACTCGACGCGACGGTCGTGGTAGGCACCATCGCGGCGCGGTGACGAGAATTTCTGCGTTCGTGGGAATGCATTGGCCTGCACGACGTTAAGTTGAGTCGAAGGCACTCAAGTTTCACAGGAGGACGCATGCCGACCTACTCAGACCACGACGCATCGGGCACCAGCTCGTTCGACGAATTTCTCGCCCGCTACCTGCAGGGCGAGCAGCGAGCCCAGCAGGGCCGCCCCATCGACATCAGCCGACTGCTCAGCCGCCGCACCCACGAGGTGCTGGCAGAGGCCGGCCGGTTCGCGCTCGAGCACGGCCACAGCGAGCTGGATGCACTGCACATCCTGCGCGTCATCGCCGAGCAACAGCCCGCGGCCGACGCCATCTCCCGCGTCGGATCAGACCCCGCCGCGGTGGCCGCTGCCGCTGAGCAGCGCCTGCCCCAGGCCTCGACCGAGCGCACCGATTCCGCGCCGGTACTGACCCAGTCGGCCCAGCGCGCACTGTTTCACGCGTACCAGGTGGCCCGGGCATCCGGTTCGACCTACATCGACCCAGAACACCTCTTCTTTGCACTCGTCATCGCCGGCGACACCCCGGCCGGTCAGGTGCTGAGCGCGGCGGGCGTCACGCCCGAAGCACTGCAGGCGGGGCTTCGCGACGGCGGGCTCTCGGGCGCGTCCGACACGAACGCGGCCGGCAACGCGGCTGGTTCTGCCGGGGCGAACGATGTCGGCCGCTCGACCGAGTCAGACACCCCCACCCTCGACACGTACGGCACCGACCTCACCGAGCTTGCCCGCGAGGGCGACCTCGACCCCGTGATCGGGCGCGCTGACGAGATCGAGCAGACCATCGAGATTCTGTCGCGCCGCACGAAGAACAACCCCGTTCTGATCGGCGAGGCCGGCGTGGGCAAGACCGCCATCGCGCAAGGCCTCGCGCAGGCCATCGTCGACGGCGGTGTGCCCGAGCAGTTGCGTGGCAAACGCGTCATCTCTCTCGACCTGCCCGCAATGCTGGCCGGCACCAAGTACCGCGGCGACTTCGAAGAGCGCCTGACAAAGCTGATGAACGAGATCAGCGCCCACAAGGCCGACCTCATCATTTTCATCGACGAGCTGCACACCGTGGTGGGCGCCGGCGGTTCGGGTGAGGGCGGAATGGACGCGGCGAACATCCTGAAGCCCCGGCTCGCCCGCGGCGACCTGCACGTGGTCGGTGCGACCACGCTGAAGGAGTACCGCTCCATCGAGAAAGATCCCGCGCTCGAGCGGCGGTTCCAGCCCGTTCAGGTGGGCGAGCCGAGCATCGAAGACGCAGTGCTGATTCTCGCCGGGCTGAAGCCGGCCTACGAAGAGCACCACGGTGTTCGGTACACCGACGCGGCCATCCGGGCCTCGGTCGAGCTGTCGTCGCGGTACATCAGCGACCGTTTTCTGCCAGACAAGGCCATCGACCTGATCGACCAGGCCGGCGCGCGGCTGCGCCTGAAACTGGGTTCGCGCTTCGACGCGTCGACCCTGCTCGAGCAGCTCGCCGAGCTCGAGGCGTCGAAGAACTCTGCCGTGGCGGCCGAGCACTACGAAGAGGCATCGCGCCTGCGCGACGAGATCGTGGGCGTGCACACCAAGCTCGCCTCGGTGGGGTCGACTGAGGCACTGGATGCCGCGGCCGTCGTCGACGAGAACGAGATCGCTGCCGTCATCAGTCGGGCCACGGGCATCCCGGCCAACCGGCTCACGCAGGTCGACCGTGAGCGCCTGGCGCTGCTCGAGACCGAGCTGCACTCCCGCGTGATCGGCCAAGACGACGCGGTGTCGGTGGTGGCCAAGGCCGTGCGCCGCAACCGTACCGGTATGGGCGACCAGAATCGGCCCGTCGGCAGCTTTCTCTTTCTCGGCCCCACCGGGGTCGGTAAGACCGAGCTTGCGAAGACGCTCGCCGGGTCGCTGTTCGGTGACGAGAAAGCGATGCTGCGCTTCGACATGAGCGAGTACGGCGAGCGACACACGGTGTCGCGGCTGGTCGGTGCCCCTCCCGGGTACGTCGGGTACGACGAGGCGGGCCAGCTCACCGAGCGTGTTCGCCGCAACCCGTACTCGGTGATCCTGTTCGACGAGATCGAGAAGGCGCACCCCGACGTGTTCAACCTGCTTCTGCAGGTGCTCGACGACGGTCGCCTGACCGACGGACAGGGTCGCACGGTCGACTTTCGCAACACGGTGATCATCATGACCTCGAACCTCGGTTCGGAGTTTCTGGCGAGCCGCGGCGGCGCGATCGGCTTCGTGGCCGACCCGACCGCCGGCGGCGGTTTCGGCAGCGACAAGGCGCTGCGCGACCGCGTCATGGGCAAGCTCCGCGAGGCCATGCGCCCCGAGTTCCTGAACCGCATCGACGAGATCGTGCTGTTCAGAAAGCTCGAGACTACGCAGTTGCGCGCCATCGTGACACTGCTGCTCGGTGCCACCCGCGCCCGCCTCGCAGGCCGCTCGATCTCGGTGACCGTCACCGACGAAGCCATCGACTGGATCGCCGACAACGGCTACGAACCCGAGTACGGCGCCCGGCCGCTGCGCCGCGTCATTCAACGCGAAGTGGATGATCGCATCGCCGACCTGCTCGTCACCGGTGCCCTCGCCGACGGCGGTTCAGTGACCGTCGACGCCCTCGCCGGCCGCCTCACCGTGTCGGCCGGCCTCGCCGCGGAGCTGCCGCTCGCGGCCTGACGCCCCCGTCTGACCGCCCCCGCCGCCCTCCTCCTCCTCCCACCCCACCCCACCCCATTCCACTCGGCAAAGTTTGCGGGTCGCAGCCCCCGGCACCCGCAAACTCTGCCGAGTCGATGAGAGCGGGTAGGTGTGAGGGCCGCGTGGAGGCCGACAAACGGAAGGCGTGTGCCAAATCCGCGGTGCCCGTGCGGCGGGCGGGGTCAGGAGTCGGCGCAGAGGTGGGTGGTGATCCAGGTGCCGGCCTCGTGCGGGTGGAGGGTGCCTGAGCGGATGAGGGTGGCGAACTCGAGGGCGAGTTCGGTGAGCCGGCCGTCGGCGGAGGCTCCGGGGTCGCGCCGAAGGCGCACCGAGACCCAGCGGGTGGCGGTGGGGCCGACACGGGCGGTGGTGGCCACGATTCCGGCGAAGTGCCGCGCCTGGCCTGAGGTACCGTCATCGAGTTCTGGGCTGAAGCCGCGCCCGGGCATCCGGTTGCGGCCCGCTGCTGCTGCGGCCACGAACCAGAGGGGCCCCGCGGGAATGCCTGCCCCCTCCCGGCCGAACTCGACCAGGTAGCGCCGACCGGCGAAGCCGCCACTCGCCAGCCGATCGGCGGCGGCTGCGAGTTTTGTGCACGCTGTCACTGCAGGGCCGCCGCAGCCCATCCGCATGCCGACGGAGCTGCGGCCGGGCCGCGTTCTGCTTCGCCGTCGAATGACCAGCCGGCCGCTGACCGGCCCCAGGCCGGGCCACCCGCGGCAGGCGCGCGATGCGCGAGCGTTGTCACCGAGGTGCTCATTTCCAGAGGCGTGCCGACGCGATTTCGGCGCCGCGGGCGAGCGACTCGAGTTTGGCCCACGCGATGTGCGGGTGCACCCGGCCGCCGAGGCCGCAGTCGGTGGCGGCGACGACGCGCTCGCGCCCCACGACCGAGGCGAATCGTTCGATGCGGTCGGCGACGAGTTCGGGATGCTCGACCACGTTGGTTGCGTGGCCCACGATGCCGGGCACGATGAGTTTGCCCTCGGGCAGGGCCACGTCGTTCCAGACGCGCCATTCGTGCTCGTGGCGCGCGTTCGCGGCCTCGAACGAGTACGAACCTGCGTTGATCTCGAGCATCAGGTCGACGATGTGCCGCAGCTCGATGTCGGTGGTGTGCGGGCCGTGCCAGCTGCCCCAGCAGAGATGGAAGCGGATGCGGTCTTCGGGAAGCCCGCGGAGCGCGTGGTTCAGCGCCTCGACACGGATGCGGGTGAACGCCTGGTAGTCGGCGATCGACGGCTCGGGGTTGATCTGGTCCCAGTTCTCGGCGATCGAGGGGTCGTCGATTTGCAGCAGCAGGCCGGCGTCGATGATCGCCGTGTATTCCTCACGCAGAACGTCGGCCCATGCCCAGATGTGTTCTTCTTCGGTGGCGTAGAAGTTGTTCGCCACGCGCGAGCCGCTGCCGGGCGAGAGTGCGGTGATGAAGCCGTCGGGCTGGCCGGAGGCGGCGAGCCCCGCCCTCAGGTTCGCTATGTCGGAGGCGATGGCGTCGTACCCGGTGTAGACGAGCGGCCCGGTGGTCGAGGGGAAGGCTGTGGCGGTCTTTCCGGTCGAGATTCCGCTGGTGGGGTCGGTGTAGGCGTCGCGAAAGATGCTCCAGTCGCGGCGGTCGGGAAATGTGGTGAGCTGCACGTTTCCGGGCGTCGAGCGCACGGGTGCGGCCGAGAACGGGTCGTCGCCGGTGAGCGACAGCCCGCTGACGCGCTGGAACGAGTACGACCACCAGGCACCGTAGTCGACCGGGCTCGTCATGGCCTTGCCGAACTCGCCGTCTCCCGGCAGGGTGATGCCGATGGCCTGCTGGCGTTCGACGAGGTCGACCACGGCGTCGGTGAGCAACCGTTCGAATTCGGGGGTGTGCTGCAGGGTGAAGCCGTCGGCCGAGAGCTGGCGGGCGTCGTTCGCGGCGATGAGTTCGGGCGTGCGCGGCAGGCTGCCGGCGTGGCTGGTCTCGATGCGGTGAGTGTTCTCTGGCATGGGATCAGTCTTTCACCCTCGGTGTGGGTACGGTGGGTGCGGGGCGCGCGGCGGGGGCAGATGCGGCGGGTGCAGATGTGGTGGGTGCAGAGCGCAGGGTGCGCCCCGCGCGCCGTTCGAGCAGCTTGGCGGCCAACAGCTCGCCGTCGACGGCTCCGAATTCGTGCAGGGCATCGCGGTGCATCCGGCCGACCAGCGTCGACAGCTCGAACGGAACGCCCGCCCCGCCCGCCAGCTCCGCCACGGTGTCGAGTTCTTCGACGCACCGGTCGAGCCCGAACGAGGTGAGGTAGTCGCCCGCGAGCAGGTGGTCGAGGTGCCGGTCGATGAAGGCGCTGCCGCCGGCGCTCGCCGCGAGCGTGTCGCGCAGCGTCGCAAGGTCGAGCCCGAGCGCCTGCCCGAGCAGCAGCGCCTCGGTGACGGCCACGCTCTGCCCGAACCACAGCAGGTTCGCGAGCAGCTTCGCGGTGGGGCCCGCTGCGATGTCGTCTCCGAGGCTCCGGATGCCCGCCGCCCGGCCGATCGCCCCGCCGAGCACCTCGAGCACCGGTGCGGCGCGCTCCACAGCACCCGCAGCCCCGCTCACGAAGAAGGTCAGCCGCCCGGCCGCGGCAGCTTCGACCCCGCCGCCCATGGGCGCCGCGACACTCGCGATGCTGCGTTCGGCTGCCAGGGCCGCGAGGCGCGTTGCGACCCGAGGATCGGTGCTCGTCAGGTCGATCCAGCAGGTTTTGGGGGCCAAGTGGGCGAACGCGCGGCTCGCCGCGGCCTTGACCTCGGCCGGGCCGGGCAGCACGGTGACGAGAATGTCGCAACCGGCGGCGAGCTCGTCGGCGTTCGCTGCCCACGAGAGCGCAACCAGCTCGGCGGGCCGGCGACGTGAATCGTCGATGTCAAACCCCGAGACGACGAAGCCCGCGCGAGCGAGCCGCGCGGCGATGGGTAGGCCCATTCGCCCGAGGCCCAGAACGCCGACGCTCAGTGCCCCAGCACCAGCCGCGTGCCGCCCGGGCATCTACCGCGCGCCGACGATCTGGTCTGCTGAGGCCGTGCCGCGGGCACCCGGAGCCGAACGCAACACCGCGAACGCCAGCTCGAGGTCGGCGAGCAGGTCGGCTTCGTCTTCGATGCCCACCGAGAGGCGCACGAGCCCGGGCAGGATGCCCAGCTTCACCCGCTCGGCCTCGCTGAGGTGCGCGTGCGAGGTCGTGCCCGGGTGCAGCACCAGCGAACGCACGTCACCCATGTGCGACATGCGGCTGAACAGCTGCAGCGCGTCGATCACCGTGCGGGCGTCGTTCTGGCCGCCTTCGAGGGTGAATCCGAAGACCGAACCGGTGCCGCGCGGGTAGTACTTCACCGCGAGGTCGTGCGAGGGGTTCGAGGCGAGGCCCGGGTAGTCGACCGAGCTGACCTCGGGCTGTGCCTCGAGCCAGCGCGCAACCACGAGCGAGTTGCGGGAGTGCCGCTCGACCCGCAGCGAGAGCGTCTCGAGGCCCTGCTGCAGCAGGAAGGCGTTCAGCGGCGAGAGCACCGGCCCGAGGCGCCCGGCGATCACCGAGCGGGTGTACTCGAGGTAGGCGCGGTTGCCGAACTTCTCGACCAGTGTCGGGCTGCCGGGGCTGCCCGCGCCTCCGATGGGCGTGCTGAACTGGGGAAACTTCTCGGGGTAGCGCGCCCAGTCGAAGTTTCCGCCGTCGACCACCACGCCGGCGAGTGAGGCGCCGTGCCCGCTCAGAAACTTGCTCGCCGAGTGCACCACGATCGTGGCGCCGTGCTCGATGGGCCTGATCAGGTATGGTGTCGACGCCGTGCTGTCGATGATGAAGGGCAGGCCCTCTTGGCGGGCGAAGTCGGCGATCAGCCCGATGTCGATGAGGTCGTTCTTCGGGTTCGGAATGGTCTCGCCGTAGACCGCGCGGGTGTTCGGGCGCACGCGGCGCTTCCAGTCGTCGATGTCGTGCGGGTCGTCGACGAACTCCACCTCGATGCCGAACCGCTCGAAGTTCTCGCGGAACAGTGTCTTCGAACCCTCGTACAGGCTCGGTGTCGACAGAAAGTGGTCGCCCGACCGCAGAATGCCCAGCAGCGCCACGGTGATCGCGGCCTGCCCACTGGCCACGAGCAGCGAATCGACGCCGCGCTCGAGCGCAGTCAGCTTGGCTTCGACCGCCGTGTTCGTGGGGTTCGCGTAGCGCGAGTAGACCAGGCCGCCGTCGTTGCCGGCGAAGCGCTCGCGGGCGTGGTCGAACGAGTCGAAGAGAAAGCCCGCCGTGAGGTAGATGGGGGCGATGCGGGCGCCGAACTGGGCGTCGACCACCTCGCCGGCGTGCACCTGCTCGGTGGTGAAGCCGAAGTTGTCGTACCCGTAGGGCACCTGGTTGGTGGTCATAGCGCTTGCCTTCTGTCGATTGTGCAACGCTACGGTTCAGGCGTGGCGCCGCCAATGCCGCACTTCACACAGAGTCACATTTGAGCGGTTTCACGCCGGTGCGCAGACACTGGATGCATGGCTCACCTGCAACATTTCGGATGGTTCTTCGGCCGCGGTTTCGGCCCCCAGGGCTGGGGCAAGCCCGACCACGGCTGGAACTACCGCTGGCAGGAACCCGCCCTCTACCAGCAGTCGGTGCGGGAACTCGAGCAGGCAGGTCTTGACCTGCTCATCATCGAAGACGCCCTCTCGCTCGGCTCGCCCGAGACGCTCGACCTGCGCGTGCGCGCGGCCTATGGCGGCCCGAAGCACGACCCGCTGCTACTCGCGCCCTACCTCTTCGGTGCCACGTCGCAGATCGGCGTCGCTCCCACCGTGAACGCCGGCGCGTACCCGCCCTACCTCGCCGCCCGCCAGTTCGCCACGCTGCAGCACCTCAGCGGCAGCCGGTTCGGCGTGAATGTGGTCACCGATGTGAAGAGCGCCCGGCACTTCGGCCTGCCCGAACTCTCTCACGATGCCGCCTACGACCGGGCCGAGGAATGGCTGGGGTCACTGCGGGAACTCTGGCACAGCTGGCCCGACGGCGCTCTGGTGAACGACCCGGCCACGGGCCGTTTCGCCGACGGCACCCGGCTCGAGGCCCAGCACCACGAGGGCGAGTACTTCACGTTCGACGGGCCCCTGAACGCCCTGCCGTTCGACGCCGGCGACCCCATCATCGTCTCGCCCGGCGGCTCGGGTCGGGGGCTCGGCTTCGCCGGAGGCAACTCCGACGTGCAACTGGCGCTCGCACCCCTCGATGCGGCGAGTGTGCGGGCGTACCGCGCCAAGATCCACGATGCGGCGAGAGCCCGCGGGCGACGGCCCGGTGACATCAAGGTGCTGTTCGTGCTGACCCCGGAGATCGTCGGCAGCGAGGAGGAGGTCGACCGGGTGGTGGCGGCGTCGCAGCATCCGACCGACCTGGCGCTGAGGCACGTGCTGGCCGCCCAGTCGAGCGACCTCGAAACCGATCTCACGGTGCTCGACCTCGACCGGCCCATCGGCCCCGGCGTCTTCGGCGACCACGTGTCGCAAGGCACCATCAACAACCTCGTCGGCGCCGGGGGAGACCTCGCCACCGACACCCTGCGGCAGATCGCCTCGCGCAAGGCTCGCAAGGGGAGACTCGTCGACCGCGCCGGTTATGTCACGACGGCGTCACAGCTCGCCGACTTCATCGAAGAACTCGGTGAGACGACCGACAACGACGGATTCATCTTCAACGGCGACCTTCACCCTGTGACGGTGCACCGGATGCTCGACCAGCTGGTTCCCGGGTTGCGGGCCCGGGGCATCCTGCGTGACTCCTTCGGCAGCAGCACCCTGCGCGGCAACCTGTTCGACTTCTGACCCGTCGCGCGCGTCTCGCGCCTCTGCCGCCGCCCGACGGGTCTACCCGCGGGCTGCGCCGGCCTCCCGTGCCACCCGCTCGAGCTGGTCGCGGTACGTTGCCCACCACTCTGGGTCGCCGTCGGGCATGTTGTCGCTGTCTTCGCGGAGGCCCGTCTTCTCGTCGATGAGTTCGCGCACGATGTCGGCATGCCCGTCGTGGCGGTTCAGTTCGGCGATGACGTGCACGAGAATCTGGTGCAGGGTGACGTTCGCGCGGTCGCGTTCCCACCACGGCACGCGCCCCGTGGCATCGAGCGGCAGCGCGGCGATGGTCGCGTCGGCGTGCGCCCAGACCCGGCGGTACAGGTCGAGCATCCACTCGCGTGGCTCATCGGCTGTCGCCCACATGTCGGAGTTCACCGGGGCATCGTCGTGCCCCCACGGCAGGGGTTCGGCGAACGGGCGGCCGAACGTGTCGCCGAAGTACCCCGCCTCGATGAAGGCCATGTGCTTGACGAGCCCCAGCAGATTGGTGCCGGTGGCCACCAGCGGGCGGCGAACGTCGTACTCGGTGAGGCCGTCGAGCTTCCACAGCAGTGCCTCGCGGGCGCGCTGCAGGTAGCTCTGCAGGGTCTCCTTCTCGGCGGCTTCCCGTTTGCCCGACGTGCTCTCGGCCGGTTCGCGCCGTTCTGATTCGCTCATCCGCCCTACTGTGGCACTCGCCATCTCCGCCCGCAAGTACCGGGCTTTCGGATGCCCGAGCCTGAGCACCCGCTGGATTTTCGACGTTCGGCGTAAGCCAGGGCCCGCCCCTGCATCTCTCTTCTCGTAAGCATCCCGCCGCACAATCGCGGTGGGCAATCGATAGGAGAACCATGTCAAAATTCCGCAACCTCGCGGTCTTCTGCGCGCTCACCGGCGCGCTCATCGGTGGCACCGGCCTCGCTGCCCACGCTGCCGAAGACGGCTCGGGCATGCCCGACCAGACTCAAACCGACGACGGCACGGCCACCTCAGGCGGCGGCGGCGATGTAGGCGACGGCAGCGGCTCGGGCGGTTCGACCGGCGGCGGTGGCGGCTGGAGCGGGTCGAACGGCTGGGACATCGATGATGCGCTCGCGAACGGCGCCGTGCCGAAATCGATGGCGCCGTACTACACCGCGCTCGGCTATTACTCGGGCGTCTACTTCTACGGCCCCAGTGTGGGCGGGGTACTGCCGACGCAGGGCGACGTCGACATGTTCAACGCGGAGAAGGGCGGCGGCTGCGACTTCAACACCGACGGCAACGCGATCACCTGCCCGAACTGATCGTGCGTCGCTCCCTCGCCCCAGGCGCAGCCGGGGCGGGTGGGGGGCGCGGCGTGCGCACCCCGGGGGGAGACGGGCGCAGCGAGCCGGTTCGTATAGTGGGAGCATGCCCGAAGCCACCACCGCCCTGCTCACGTTCGACGACGTCGAGCAGGCGGCGGCGCGCATCCGGAGCTATGTGAATCACACGCCCGTGATGACCTCGCGCACGCTGAACGAGCTGACCGGGGCCGAGGTGTTCTTCAAGTGCGAGAACTTTCAGCGGGTGGGCGCGTTCAAGGCGCGCGGTGCATTCAACGCTCTGCTGCGGCTGGGCGACGACGAGCGCTCGAGGGGGGTCGTGGCGTTCTCGTCGGGCAACCACGCGCAGGCGGTGGCGCTCGCGGCGCGAACGCTCGGCATCGCTGCGACGATTGTGATGCCGCGAGACGCTCCGCCGGTGAAGAAGGCGGCCACACTCGGCTATGGGGCGACGGTTGTCGAGTACGACCGCTACACCGAGAACCGCGAAGAGGTTGCGGCCGGTTTTGTGCGGGGCGCCGGCATGACGCTGGTGCCGCCGTACGATCACGCCGACATCGCTGCGGGCCAGGGCACGGCGGCGCTCGAACTGTTCGACGAGGTCGGGGAGCTCGATGCCCTGTTCGTTCCGGTCGGCGGAGGAGGGCTGCTGGCGGGTTCTGCGCTCGCCGCGAGCGGGAGGAGCCCTCGCACCCGTGTGTACGGCGTCGAACCCGCGGCAGGTGACGACGCGCGGCAGTCGTTTCGAAGTGGCGCGATCGTGAGCATCCCGACGCCCGACACCATCGCCGACGGCGCGCAGACCCAGCGTATGGGAGAGGTCACGTTCGAGGTCATGCGGCGCCTGGTGACCGACATGCTCACCGCCGACGACCCCGCGCTGGTCGAGGCGATGGAGTTCTTCGCGTCGCGCATGAAACTGATTGTCGAGCCGACCGGATGCCTGGGGTTGGCCGCCGTGCTCGCCGCCGGTCGCGAACTGGCCGGGCAGCGCGTGGGCGTGATCGTGAGCGGCGGCAACGTCGACCTCGCCCGTTTCGCGGCGCTCATCTCCGCCCACTGATCAAGACCTGCTGAGTGCGCCATGCTGGAGCCATGCAGGTTCTCGCGCTCCACCACATCGCCGTCATCGCCAGCGACTACGAACGGTCGAAGGCGTTCTACGCCGACACCCTCGGCTTCGTGCTCGAGGCCGAATACTTTCGCGCCGAACGCGGCTCGTGGATGGGCAAACTCGCCCTGAACGGCACCTACATGCTCGAACTGTTCAGCTTTCCGGATGCTCCACCCCGGTCATCCGGCCCCGAAGCCCTCGGGCTCAGACACCTCGCCTTCGCCGTGGCCGACGTCGCGGCCGCTCGCGCCGAACTCGAGGCG
This sequence comes from Subtercola vilae, assembly GCF_004923255.1. Lineage (GTDB taxonomy): Bacteria > Actinomycetota > Actinomycetes > Actinomycetales > Microbacteriaceae > Subtercola > Subtercola vilae. The sequence continues at coordinate 78,556 of NZ_QYRT01000003.1, forward strand.
AAGGGGTACGCCTGCGAGGAGCTCCGCCACGACCCGAACACCCTCAAGGCGATGGTGTTCTTTCGCGACCCCGACGGCCTGCCGCTCGAGCTCTACGAAGCCTGAGCTGCTGCCGCGGTCACTAGGCTCGATGCGTGAGCATCAACGACACTCAGGATTCGCCGCCACTCTCGCCGGTTCCGCCGACGCAGAAGGCCTTGGCGCTCTGGCGCCGCCGCTCTGCGCGGCTCGTCGCTGTGATCGCGGTGGTCGTCATCGTGTACGCGGTCGTCGTTACCCTCTACGCGGCGAGTGGGCGCATCGCGAACGACGCCGATGTGACGCCGAACCCCGGCGGCGTGACCGTGGTGCTCACGCCGAAGACCATCAACCCCCTCACCGAGACCATTTCGATGGAGTTGGAACTCACGCCCTCGACCGAGATCGAGGCAAACGACTCGATCACGCTCGACCAGGCCGTCACCTTGGTTCTCTCGCCGGTCTCGGGCTCGCAGACAATGCAATTCGCCAAAGACGCCATCCCCGGCACTCAGCCGGTGACGTCGTTCGCCCCCGGTGCCGTCGAGCAGTGGCCCTTCGACACCTATCGTTCTGAGATCTTCATTCAGGCCTACGCCGAGAAGAACGGTGTGCTCGAGCCCATCGACACCAAAGTCATCTACAAGGGCTACATGCCTGGGTGGAGCTTGTCGGCCGACCGGGTCACCCACGGAGAGATGATTCAAACCGCCGAGGGGTTGAAGCCTGCGTACTTCGCCCAACTCACGGCCTCGCGCTCGGGCAGCACCTTCGCGTTCGGTTTTCTCTTACTTGCCCTCATGGTGGTGCTGCCCATCCTGCAGCTCTTCGTGGCAATCTCGGTCTTCAGGGGCTTTCGCAAAGTCGAGCCGTCGTTTCTGAGCTGGATGGGCGCCATGCTCTTCGCCATCATTCCGCTGCGCTCGTTTCTGCCGGGCGCGCCGCCGGTGGGCTCGTGGATCGACTTCGTCGTGGTGCTCTGGGTGATCGTGGCACTCATCAGCGGAATCGTCGTCTACGTGATCGCATGGATGCGCTGGGGAAGCCCGGCCGCGCCGATCATCGAACCGCCGCCAGCCACCACCCCAGCCCCCGCCCCAACCCACACGCCGCCGGGTTAGGCCTGCCGAGGGTCGTGTCTCACCTCACGCAGTGGCCGGCCGGTCGTTCTCTGTCAGACCATCCACGGGCTCCCCGAGGTCGACGGGGCGAATGGCCGCCGTACTCGTGCTGCGGTAGCTGACGATGAACGACTCCATCGCGCTCGGCTCGCTCAGCCGCGGATTGTGCAGAGGGTCGACATGGCACGCGGAGTGGTGCTTCAGGCTAGACCACGAGCTGTCTGAGACATGTTTCATTCGGTGTGCTCCCGGCGGTCGAATAATCGTGAACGAACGTGCCTGAGCAACGATTCTCCGGCCCGAAGAGAACAAGCGGTGCGCCAGCCGGGAGTTCTCACACGAACCCACAGACGTAGGCTGGAGTCATGGCCCGCGAATTCATCCACGACACCGATCGGCACCGCTACATGCTTCGCATCGACGGCGCACTCGTGAGCGCTGCCGACTACGTGCAGAACGGCGACTCCGTGTCGTTCAACCACACCTTCACCGACCCGAAACTGCGCGGTAAGGGGTACGCGAACGAGGTGGTCACCTTTGCGATCGACGACGTCGAGAAGAACACCGCGTACCGGGTGGTACCCATGTGCTGGTACGTCGGCCAGTGGTTCGACGAGCATCCGGAGCGGGCGTCGCTGCTCACTCGGTGAACAGACTGGGGCGCCGCACCAAGAGTGCGACGCCCCAGACCAGGCTGTACCTACGCGCTACGGCAGGCTGAGCGCTGAGGCCTACGCCCGCCGGCGACGCCGCGCGACGACGAGGCCCGCAGCACCGGCGAGCAGCACCAGAAGGGCTGCCGCTCCGGGCAGTGCGGGCTCAGATCCGGTCGCGGCGAGAGCCTTGGCCGAACCCGTCGTGCCCGTCGACGTTCTGCCAGGCGCGGCCGCAGCATCAGCGCCCGACGTCACCGAAGTGACGGGTGTGGTGGCCGGGTCGGTCGGTACTGACGCCGCGACGCAGTCGATCGTTCCCTGCCGCAGCGAATACCCGTTGTCTTGGTCGTCGTCGGCCCAGAAGGCCGGCTTGACGCCGTTGATGCAGAGGGCCTGGGGTGCGGTGACGAAGCCCTCGTTGTTGAAGTCGCCCATGCCGGTCGGGCGGTTGTAGACCGTCGTCACGGCGAAGTGCCCGGCGTTCGTGCCGGTCGCCGCGATGTCGAGCAGCGCGTACTGGCCGCCACAGGTGTTGTCGCAGACCGCCCAGACGGCCGACTTCTCGGCGTCGAACTGCACCTCCATGATCGACGGGAAGCCGCTCTTGATGGTCGCGACGCGGGTGAACTTCGTACCGTCGGTCTGGTCGAGTGCGTACGCGTAGATCGAGCCGGTACCCTCGAGGCCGACGAAGTAGAGTCCGTCGCCGTGGTTCGCGTACGTGGCGGGGCTGTAGGTCGCCCCGGTCTTCTCGTCGACGAAGCCCTTCGCCGTGAGGTACGAGTCGGGAACGAACGCGATGCCCTCGAGGCCGAGGTTCGCGCCGACGACCGGCAGGTCGGAGACGAGGTTCCACTCCATCGACGCGTTCAGCGACGTTCCGCTCGGGGTGGTGTCGTAGCGCAGCACCGCGGGCCGGCTGATCTTGTTGTTGCTGTTGTCGCGCTCGGTCGAAACGAATGTGCCCGCTGAGGTGTGAACGACCCCCTCAGCGTCAGGGTCGCCGGTGCCGTCGACGTAGTGCAACGATTTGCCTGCGCCCCAGCCGTTGTCGGTGGCGGTGACCCAGTCGGTGCCGCTCTGCTGCAGGCGGTAGAGCGTGCTCGGTCCGTTGCGAACGGCCCAGAGCGTGTCGGGTGCGCCGGCGGCGCCGAGCTCGTAGCTCAGACCGCTGAGGTTGGTGCCGAAGAAGTTCTTCACGCTCGCGGTACTGACACTGGATGCGCCGGGCCAGGGCAGGGCATCCGAAACCCCACCGGGGGGAGTGACCGGTGTGGTCACCGGGGGTGTGGGCGTGCCGCAGTCGTTTGCCGCGCCCTTGGTCTTGGTGGCGTTCACGGCGAAGGCGCCCGTGCCGTCGGGGCAGCGACCCCAGCTGCCGGGTGAGGAGTCGCTCGCCCAGGTGAACGAGTCGACCAGCGTGGTGTTGTCGCTGAGGTACAGGCGCGCGGCATCGCCGCCTTTACCGAGCCCGAACGCGTCAGCCACGTCGAAGCTCACGTAGCCGCCGGCGGCAACGATGGTGTTCGCCGGAATGTCGAAGCGGTCGGAGTCTTTGTCGTCTTTGAGAATCAGCCCCGATGCGTCGACGGGTGAGGAGCCGGTGTTCTTCAGCTCGATCCAGTCTTGCGGCACGCCGCTGGCGTCGACCTCGTTGATGGCGAGGGTCGGCAGCGCGGCAGTCGCGGCTGCGGCCGGCGACACCGTCGCGAGCAGGGGAACGGCCAAAGCCAGCGATGCGAGTACGACCGTTGCCGGCCGCCAGTTGTGTCTCATTGAGTTTTCAGCCCTTCAGGAGTGCTCGGTGTGAGCTCTCACAGATGGCTTCCACTGTGCTGGGTCATGGCAAACGCAACGTTAACGCGGGGCGAATGGTTCGCGGGCGCCCGCTGCCTGGAGCCGACAGGGGGTCGAAGCGGGTGATACCTGGTTACCGGGCTACGAGCGTCGTTTCGAAACTGTACATGTCGGGGCGATAGCAGTGGTGACCGTATTCGATTGCCTCGCCCGCGTTGTCGTAGGCGACACGCTCCATGGTCAGGAGGGGTCCTCCGTCGTCGATGCCCAACCGCGTGCTCTCGTCTGTGTCGGCCCTGCGGGCGCCGATAAGTTGGTTGGCGACCCGGATAGTCACTCCTCGTGCGCGGAGTATCTGGTACAGCCCTCGGAGTTGCAGCTGCTCAGTTGTGATGTCACCGAACGCCTCCGGCAGGTAGTTTTCGAGTATCGCGATACTCACCCCTCCCGCGGTGCGCTGACGCCGAAGGTGTACAACGTTCGATCCGACCGGCACCCTCAGTCGCTCAGCGACGATTTCGTCAGCCTCGACAATGTCGTGGATGAGCACCTTGGTGCCAGGTTCACGCGCTGTGTTCTTCAGGTCTTCGTAGAGGCTCGTGAGTTCGACTTGGCGGGTGATCTGCCCCTGAACGACTTGAGTGCCGATTCCTCGGCGACGAACAAGCAGCCCGATGTCTACGAGTTCTTGTATCGCCCGACGCACCGTTGGCCTTGAGATACCGAGGTGCTGGGTGATTGCTATCTCGTTTTCGAGACGCGAACCCGGCGGCAGTTCACCAGAGCGAATGGCCGCCTCTAGTCTGCTCGACACCTGAAAGTAGAGCGGGATCGGGCCGGTTCGATCCAAGTCAGCGAACAGATGGTCGGGCCAAACGGTGTCTGCACTGACCATGAGGCGGGTCCAATTCTCTAGCTGAAGTTCGATCGATCATTGCTGATACAACATTACATTGTGCTTGCCAAAAAGAGCTTATGTGCTATTGTAAGCACAACATAAGCTCGTAATGAGACCTCCATCAGAAAGTTCTACAGCGGAGTATGAATACACTTTCTCCCCCAGTCGATGTGCTGGCATTCGGCCGACTCGGTGTCGATCTCTATCCTCTGCAAGACGGTGTCGGTCTTGAAGACGTCGAGACGTTCGGAAAGTTTCTCGGTGGTAGTGCCGCAAACGTGGCAGTCGCAGCAGCTCGGCACGGCCGTCGGGTAGACCTGATCTCGCGGGTGGGCGATGATCCCTTCGGCAGGTATCTGCTGCGCGAGTTGAATCGTCTCGGTGTGGGTACCGATTCGGTCAAAGTCGACCCCACGCTGCCGACGCCGGTGACGTTCTGTGAAATATTTCCCCCCGACAATTTTCCGATCTATTTCTACCGCCAGCCCAAGGCGCCTGATCTGAACGTCGAGCCCGAAGACCTCGATGTGGAATCGGTGCGATCGGCTGCGATTTTCTGGTTCACGGCCACCGGGCTTACTCAGGAGCCCAGCCGAAGTGCTCACCTGGCGGCACTGTCGGCACGAGGGCGTGCAGCTGGCACCATATTCGATCTCGACTATCGATCGATGTTCTGGCCCGATGCTGCCACCGCATCGCATCACGTGTCTGAGGCGCTGGCCTTTGCCACGGTCGCTGTGGGCAATCGAGAGGAGTGCGAGATCGCGGTTGGTGAAACCGAGCCGCTCCGCGCGGCGGCTGCTCTCTTAGACCGCGGAGTCGAGCTCGCAATTGTGAAGCAGGGGCCGAAGGGTGTGCTCGCGATGACGCGCGACGAGACCGTTGAAGTGCCCCCATACTTCGTCGAAGTCGTCAACGGCCTTGGCGCCGGCGATGCCTTCGGCGGGGCTCTGTGCCACGGGCTTCTGTCTGGCTGGGATCTTCGAACCATCGTGCAGTTCGCAAACATAGCGGGTGCGATTGTTGCCTCCCGTCGTGAGTGTTCAACCGCAATGCCGACGACGCAGGAGATCGAATCCATCGTCAAGACCGGGGTGAAATTGTGACCGATGGGCTACTCAGCGGCGCGGATTTCGACCGCCTTCGGGAGATTCGCGCCTTCCGGCCCTGGGAGATTCGCGAAGCGCTCGTGTCCCGGCGGCGCAGGGACGTGAACCGCGGAGACGGTCGCCTCTTCATCGTTGCTGCGGATCATCCAGCCCGCGGCGCTCTTGGCGTCGGCACGAACCCGATGGCGATGCAGAACCGCTACGTTCTTCTCGATCGGCTGGCCATTGCGCTCAGCCGGCCTGGAGTCGATGGTGTGCTCGGCACGCCCGATATCATCGACGATCTCGCCGCTCTGGGTCTGCTCGACGACAAAATCATTGTCGGTTCGATGAATCGGGGGGGTCTTCGCGGTGCTTCGTTCGAAATGGATGATCGGTTCACCGCGTACGACGTGCCGGCGATGGCCTCGTCAGGAATTGACTTCGCTAAGACGTTGCTGCGCGTGAATCTCGATGACACCGGCACCGTGAGCACCTTGGAATCCACCGCTCGAGCAGTGGGGCAGGCGGCAGAGGCCAAGTTGCCCATCATGCTCGAACCGTTTGTGTCCCGCTGGTCCGGCACTCACGTCGCAAATGACCTCTCCACTGACGCCGTCGTACTTTCTGTTGCCATTGCAGCCGGACTCGGCAGCAGCAGCGCCTACACCTGGCTGAAGTTGCCTGTGGTCGACGATATGGAGCGCGTGATGAACGCCACCACCATGCCGACTTTGCTGCTCGGTGGCGACTCCGGTGCTGACCCAGACGAGACCTTCGCTGCGTGGGAAGACGCACTTTCGCTTCCAGGGGTACGAGGTTTGACTGCGGGCCGTACTCTGTTGTATCCACCCGATGGCAATGTCGCCGCCGCCGTCGACACTGCTGCTGCGTTGGTTCACTCGGCTGGAGCCATCGCTCGCTAAAGAGCAGCATGTAATCCAGCTTCACGAATACAGACACGTAAGGAATTCGAAATATGAGCACCACAGACAGCACCACAGACAGCACCACAGACAGCACCACAGACCCTGCCGTCACCGATCTGCCCACCGTGCCGCACTGGATCGACGGTGCCGAGTCGCCCTCGCACAGTGGCCGTACGGCAGACGTCTACGACCCCGCCCTGGGCATCGTCACCAAACGCGTCGCCCTGGCCGACCAGGCCGAGATCAACGCGGCCGTCGCCAGTGCCGCCGCTGCGTTCCCTGCCTGGCGCGACACCTCGCTCGCCAAGCGTCAGAACATCATGTTCAAATTTCGTGAGCTGCTCGACGCGAAGAAGGGCGAGCTCGCTGAGATCATCACGAGCGAGCACGGCAAGGTCACCAGCGACGCGCTCGGCGAGATCAGCCGCGGCCAAGAGGTTGCAGAGTTCGCGACCGGTCTCGCGCACCACCTCAAGGGCGAGTTCAGCGAACAGGTCTCGACCGGCATCGACGTGTACTCGATCCGCCAGCCGCTCGGTGTCGTGGGCATCATCTCGCCCTTCAACTTTCCGGCCATGGTTCCGTCGTGGTTCTTCCCCATCGCCATCGCTGCGGGCAACACCGTCGTTCTGAAGCCCAGCGAGAAAGACCCCTCTGCCGCCAATTGGCTTGCTGCTCTGTGGGCCGAAGCGGGGCTGCCTGAGGGCGTTTTCACTGTTCTGCACGGCGACAAAGAGGCTGTGGATGGCCTGCTCACCCACCCCGACGTGAAGTCGATCTCGTTCGTCGGTTCCACCCCCATCGCCCGGTACGTCTACGAGACCGGAACCAAGAACGGCAAGCGCGTTCAGGCCCTCGGGGGCGCGAAGAACCACATGCTGGTTCTGCCCGATGCCGATCTCGACCTCGTGGCCGACGCCGCCATCAACTCGGGCTTCGGTTCTGCCGGAGAGCGCTGCATGGCCATCTCGGTCGTCGTCGCGGTCGAGCCGGTCGCAGATCCACTGATCGAGAAGATCGTCTCGCGCATGGCGACGCTACGTACCGGTGACGGTCGCCGCGGCTGCGACATGGGCCCGCTGGTCACCAAGGTGCACCGCGACAAGGTTGCGTCGTACATCGAGATCGCCGCAGAAGACGGCGCGACGATCGTCGTCGACGGCCGTGATGTGGTTGCCGACGGCGACCCGAACGGATTCTGGCTCGGCCCGACCCTCATCGACAACGTGCCGACCTCGTCACGCGTCTACACCGAAGAAATCTTCGGCCCGGTTCTCGCCATCGTGCGGGTCTCGAGCTACGAAGAGGGCGTGGCGCTCATCAACTCGGGTGCGTTCGGCAACGGAACGGCGATCTTCACCAACGACGGCGGGGCAGCCCGACGTTTTCAGAACGAGATCCAGGTCGGCATGATCGGCATCAACGTGCCGATTCCCGTGCCGGTCGCGACCTTCTCGTTCGGTGGCTGGAAAGACTCGTTGTTCGGTGACACCAAGGCCCACGGCGCCGAAGGCGTGAAGTTCTTCACGCAGCAGAAGGCCGTGACCAGCCGGTGGCTCGACCCGAGCCATGGCGGCATCAACCTCGGTTTCCCGCAGCACGACTGATTTTCGCGCACGCCTCTTTCTGGAGCACCACATGACTGACCAACGATGGTTCTATTCCCGCGGCGAGCTCGCTCGCGGGCCGTGGCAGAGCGTCGTCGACCCCTCGACCGCGGGCTGGGCGCACACGGGCATCCGTGTCGCCGAGCTTGCGGCGGGCGAGCGCCTCGAGCTCGACGAGACCGCAATCGAGCGCATCATCGTTCCCCTCGCGGGTTCGTTCGAGGTGTCGTACGTCGAAGCCGGCTCACGCACCGAGGTCACCCTCGTGGGCCGGTCGTCGGTCTTCGACGGCCCGACCGACGTTCTCTACCTCTCGTCGGCGGCCACGGCCACGGTTCGGGGGGTGGGGCGGTTCGCCGTCACCACGTCGCCCACGACCGACGTGCGGCCGTCGCGGCACATCGCCGCGAGCGAGACTCCGGTCGAGCTGAGGGGGGCGGGGGCATCCAGTCGCCAGGTGCACAATTTCGGCACGCCCCAGGCTCTCGACGCCGCGCGTCTCATCGTCTGCGAGGTCATCACGCCCTCGCAGAACTGGTCGTCGTACCCGCCGCACAAGCACGACGAGAACGTGCCCGGCCACGAATCGCGGCTTGAAGAGATCTACTACTTCGAGTCGGCTCCGACCCGCTCAGGCGGGTCAGCTGCCCCCGAGCCCGCTGCGTCATTCGGCATGTTCAGCACATACTCGTCGCCCGCCGGCGAGATCGACATCAACGCGAGGGTGCAGACCGGCGACATCGCCCTGGTGCCCTTCGGCTACCACGGCCCGGCGGTGGCAGCGCCCGGGTACGACCTCTACTACCTGAACGTGATGGCGGGCCCGGATGCCGAGCGAGCGTGGCTCATCAGCGACGACCCCGCGCACGCCTGGGTTCGAGACAGCTGGAACAACCAGCACGTTGACAACAGGCTCCCCTATACGACCAGCACCTCGACCAGGAAAGGCTGGCACTGATGGCGGCAACACAACGAATGACGGTCAGCCAGGCGCTCATAGAGTTTCTCGCGCACCAGTGGACTGTCGACGGGAACCTTCGCGAACGCACCATCCCCGGTGTCTTCGGTATCTTCGGGCATGGAAATGTCGCCGGCGTGGGCCAGGCGCTGAAACAGCTCAACGTCGATTCGCCCGATCTGATGCCCTATTACCAAGCCCGAAACGAACAGGCAATGGTGCATCAAGCAGTCGGATACGCGCGGATGCATCGTCGCCGCGCAACGTTCGCCGCCACTGCCTCCGTTGGCCCAGGCGCAACCAACATGCTCACTGGCGCAGCTGTGGCCACGACGAATCGGCTACCTGCGCTGCTGTTGCCGAGTGACACCTTCGCCACACGCGTCGCCGACCCCGTGCTGCAGCAGCTCGAGTTGCCTCACGACATCGGAATCACCGTCAATGATGCTTTCCGCCCTCTGTCGAAGTTTTTCGACCGGGTACAACGACCCGAGCAGCTGTATTCGATCGCGCTTTCGGCGATGCGCGTTCTGCTTGACCCAGCAGACACGGGCGCGGTGACAATTGCCCTGCCCGAAGATGTTCAAGCGGAACACCTCGATGTGCCCACTTCGTTCTTGCAAGACCGGGAATGGCACATTCGGCGCCCGCTTCCTGAGCGGCCGGCTCTCGCGCGTGCGATCGACGCGATCAGAGCAGCGAAACGACCTCTCATTGTCGCCGGCGGAGGTGTGCTCTATTCGGGAGCAGAAGAACAACTCCGCGCGTTCGCCGAGAAGACCGGAATCCCGGTGGCGACTACCCAGGCGGGCGGAGGCTCGTTGGTCTGGGATCACCCGCAGTACCTTGGCGGTATCGGTGCGACCGGCACAACGGCAGCGAACCGGCTGGCTGCAACCTCAGATCTGATCATCGGTATCGGCACCCGGTACAGCGACTTCACCACCGGCTCGCGTACGGCCTTTCAGAACCCGGTGGTTCGGTTCGTCAACATCAACGTGGCCGCTTTCGATGCGTACAAACACGGTACTCAGATGGCCGTCATCGCTGACGCCCGCGAAGCTCTGACCGAACTTCTGGCCCACACCGACGGCGTTCTGGTCGATGTCGAATACGCGCACCGCATCACCGCAGAAAAGGCGGAATGGGATGCGGCTGTGGATCAGGCGTTCCTCCCCTCGGGTCTCGCTCTACCGGGGCAGCCAGAGATCATCGGGGCCGTTCACGAATCGACCGACCCTGACGACGTCATCGTTCAAGCCGCCGGATCACTGCCCGGAGACCTGCACAAACTCTGGCGAGTCCGTGACCCGCTGGGGTATCACGTCGAATATGCGTTCTCTTGCATGGGTTACGAAATCGCCGGCGGGCTGGGTGTGAAACGCGGAGCCCTGGCAGAAGGTTCTGACAGAGATGTCATCGTCATGGTCGGTGACGGTTCGTACTTGATGCTCAGTTCTGAGCTTGTCACCGCCGTCGCCGAAGGTATCAAGATCATCGTGGTGCTCATTCAGAATCACGGATACGCCTCCATCGGGCACCTTTCTGAGACCGTCGGTTCAGAAAGATTCGGCACGCTGTACCGGCATTTCGACCCCGAAGCGCGAAACTTTCAAACCGAACTGCCGTTACCGATCGATCTGGCGATGAATGCCCGCAGCTACGGAATCGACGTCATCGAAATCGAGGCGGGGCAGAGCGCCATCGGCGACCTCACCGCTGCGATGGCGGTCGCTAAAGCCTCATCGCGCGCGACGTTCATCCATATCAACAGCGACCCACGCATTTACGGTCCTGATGGTGGGGGCTGGTGGGACGTGCCGGTGGCCGAAGTGTCGACATTGGAATCGACTCGGATCGCCCGAGCCGACTACGAGGTGCAACGCACAGCCCAACGCTCGCTGCTCGGAGAGGAATCTGCTCAGTGAAAGCAACAGTTGCCGGAGCGCCCGTCAGTTTCGGTGTCTTCGAGATGACGCCGGAGGGAGCTGAAACGGTTGCCGCTGACGACATGCTTCAGATTCTCGCCGAGGCGGGCTACGACGGTGTGGATCTCGGGCCGGTGGGCTACTTCGGCCGCGGAGATCAGTTGCGTAGAAGGCTTGCGAACTTCGGCCTCGAACTGGCTGGCGGCTGGGTGCAGTTGCCGTTTTCTGACGATGAAGCTTTTCAAGCAGCGCTGCCCAGTCTCACCGATGCGCTTCGAGTCTTCTCGGATGCGGCTGAATCAAGCCCCAATCGTCTTCCTCTGCCGACTCTCGCTGACGACGGCTCCGCAGCGAGACGTGCCGCACCCGGGCGAGGGCAGACTGAGGATCCTCTCGACGACGAGGGGTGGCAGCGACTTGCCACAAACGCTGCACACGCGGCACACCTCGTGCGGGCGTCTGGGTTCGAGCCCACATTTCATCACCACGCGGGAACATTTGTTGAGTCTCCCGATGAGATCGATCGGTTTCTCAGCAACGTCGACATCGATCTCACTCTCGACACCGGGCATCTCTTCATTGCCGGAGGCGACCCGCTTGAGGCAGTGCGGCGGTGGGGAGGGCGCATCAACCATCTGCATCTGAAAGACGTCGACCTTGCCGAGCTGAAGCGGGTGCTGGCAGCGGGCGGCGGAATGCCCGAGGTCTGGTCTTCGGGCGCATTTGTCGCTTTCGGCACAGGCGACATCGACCTTCCCTCTGTGATGGCCGCCATCGACGAGCGCGGCTTTGAGGGATGGGTTGTTGTCGAACAAGACGTTCTGAACGGCAGCGACCTCTCACTTCCCACCTTCCAACAACAACGTGCCCACGATCAACGACTCAACCGCGACGCGTTGAGCGCCTGGGTATGAACCACTCTCGACAGGAAACCTTGAAATGACCAAACGACCTCTCCGTTTCGGGCTCATTGGCACCGGTCGGATCGGCATGGTGCATGCCGCGAGTATCGCCGCATCACCGAATGCCGTGCTGAGTTGGGTGTGCGACCCGTTCATCGACGGTGCCAAAAGTGCAGCCTCGGTCTACGGCGGAACAGTGACCGATTCGGCTGACGAAGTCTTCGCGTCAGGCGAAGTAGATGCAGTGCTCATCGCCTCGCCCACAGCCACCCACATCGACCTCATCTCAGCGGCACTCGACGCAGGCATTCCCGCATTGTGCGAAAAGCCCATCGACCTCGACATCGTGCGCGTCGAAGGGCTTCGGGCGAGGGTCGCATCGTCGGGCGTACCGATCGCGCTTGGCTTCAACCGTCGGTTCGATCCCGGCTTTGCCGAGGCGCGCGCGAGAGTGGCGGCCGGAGAAATCGGTGATATTGAGCAGCTCTCGATCATCAGCCGCGACCCGTCTGCGCCGCCCGCGGCCTACGTGGGCGTGTCCGGAGGTATCTTTCGTGACATGACCATTCACGACTTCGACATGGCCCGGTTCTTTGTGTCCGACATCGTCGAGGTGAGCGCCGTCGGTACCAGAACCTTCGATGCCGGAGCGCGCGAGCACGGCGACTTCGACACGGCCGTGACGGTACTGCGGGCGGCGTCCGGCGCGATCGTGACCATCACGAACTCCCGACACAGCGCCGTCGGCTATGACCAGCGCATCGAAGCATTCGGCGCTCTCGGCATGCTTCAGGTCGCAAATCAGGGAACCAGCCTGGTGAGCGTCTCGACCGCAACCGCAGTTGAGTCTCGGCCGCCGTACCAGGACTTCTTCCTCGAGCGTTACGCCGGAGCATACGCCGCAGAACTGGAGGAATTCGTCAAACTTGCCCGCGGTGAGGCGTCGACGAGCCCGACGTTTGACGACGGCCGCGCCGCTCTCATCCTTGCCGACGCAGCCCAACGCTCAGCGGAGCAGCACACCGCTGTCGCTGTCGACCTTTCATGAGCTTCCGCCTCGCCGCATCGGCAGAAATGCTGTACCTGAAGCTCCCGTTCACAGAGCGCGTGAAGCGACTCCACGAGCGAGGATTCGAAGTGGAGATCTGGGGCTGGAACACCAAGAATCTCACGGAGATTGCAGCGACCGGGGCCGTTATTTCCTCAATGACGGGCTACCTGCGGGGAGACCTGACGAGCGCAGAGGGCATTCGGGAACTCTTGAGTACGGCTGCAGAATCGCTGCAGGCCGCCGAAATCATCAACTCGCCACGATTGAACCTGCACGGCACCGGTCTCGATGCGAAGGGGTTGCCTGTCATCTCGGGGCACCACGTTACCGGTGCCGATTGGCTCACGGCAGAAGACACGCTCCGCCGCATCGCGGAACTCGGTGAGAGTGCCGGCCGAGTATTCACCCTGGAGAACCTGAATACTGCCGTCGATCATCCCGGCACCCCGTTCGCCAGGGCCGCAGATACCCTCGCTTTGGTCTCCGCTGTCGACAGCCCTGGGCTCAAACTGAACCTGGATCTCTACCACGCCCAAATCGGCGAAGGAAACCTCATCGATCTCGTTCGCCGCGCACTGCCGTGGGTCGGTGAAATCCAGGTAGCTGACGTTCCCGGCCGGTGCGAACCCGGCACCGGAGAGATTAGGTACCAAGCGATCGCAGCTGAGCTACGATCGCTTGGTTATGAGGGCGTAGTGGCCCTGGAAGGCTGGGCGAGCGGCGACCCCGACGCCGCACTCGACGCGTTTCAGGCCGCCTTCAGCTGACGACGTCGTCAGTCAGCCCCGATTGACTCGGCCCGTGTTGGGTCATGGTTTCTCCGACAGCGACCCATGCGCCTGTCTCGGCGCTGGTCTGTGCCGCGTGAACAATCTCAGCTGCGGCCCACGCATCCGTCGCCGAAGCAGAGTATTGCCGGTTCTCCAGAACCGAGCGGAGAAACAGCGACGCCTCTACCGTCTTCAGATCATCGAAACCCATCCCGGTTCCTGCCCCGGGCTGGAACCGCGCGAAGTCGCCCATTCCGGGGCCCATCAGCACTGTTCGGAATCCAGACAGGTCGTCAGCGATTTCTAGCTCGTTCATGCGCTGGAAGTCCCACCGAAGTGACCCTTTGGTGCCGTAGACCTCGAGTACATACTGCGCTCGGGGTCCCACCGATACCCGACTCGATTCAAGAACAGCGACGCCGCCACCGGCGAACCGAGCGAGGAGGGCCGCATAGTCCTCATTTTCGACCGAGCCCATCGGGGCATCCTCGGTACCGCGGCTGAAATGGCTGACCGCCCCAGACGCCGGTAACGGACGTTGTGGGATGAATGTTTCGGTCATCGCGGTGACCGAAACGATTCTGCCGACGACATACTGGGCCAGGTCGGCGCCATGCGAGAGGAGGTCACCGAGCACGCCGCTGCCCGCAAGATCTCTCTTGAAACGCCATGTCAAGGCGCCCAGGGGGTCGGCGGAGTAGTCGGCCATGAATGCCACTCGCACGTTGGTGATGGTGCCTAGCGCGCCGTCGCGCACGAGCCGCCGGGCGTGCTCCACCGCCGGTGCGTTTCGATAGTTGAACCCCACAGACGACACCACCTGAGCGGCCGACGCGGCTTCGGCAATATGTCGGGATTCGAGCACGCCGCGTCCCATCGGCTTTTCGATCCAAAACGGTTTGCCCGCGGCAATTGCGGCGAGCGCCATCTCTTCATGCAGAAAATTCGGCGAACAAATCGACACCACATCAACATCAGGATGCGCAAGGACCGCCCGGTAGTCGGAGACAGACTCCCGGTAGCCGAGAACATCAGTGGCGTACTCGCGAGACTTCTCGTCTGGATCTGCTGCGACAACCAATGCAGCGCGAACGGGGATCTCCGGGTAGTGCTGAGCGGCAGCGAGATAGGCGCGCGAGTGCAGACGCCCCATCCAGCCGACCGAGATCAGGCCCACTCCAATGGTTTTGCGATGTGTCATGCGCTGCCTCAATTCGTCTTTGAATGATCGTACAGACCAATTATACGCAGAATGAGAGAATGTAAGGACTAAGTATTGACATCGGGAGAGATGATGCCGCAGAATCATGCTGACGCTGACGTCAAAACATGCAGGTAGGCAGCTCGATGAAGATCTTGCTTTCAGAGGACAGAATGTTCCTTCGTGCACTGACGTCAGTCAGCAGTTCTCACCCCGCCACATCAGGTGGATGCACACAACAAGAGGAACGCAAATAATGAAGAGACTATTCACCGGGATCGGCATTGTCGCCGTCGCCGGAATTCTACTGACGGCCTGTTCCGGCACCGGCCAGGCTACGAACTCTGCCAACCCGAACGGTGCGAAGTACACCTACGCCGTGATCACTCACTCAGGCCCCGGTGATGCCTTCTGGGATCGCGTGAAGTCTGGTGCCGAAGCTGCAGGTTCGAACTACGGCGCGACGATCACGTACAACGCCGATCCTGACCCGGCGAAGCAATCGCAACTGATCGACAACGCCGTCGCTCAGAAGGTCAACGGAATCGTCGTGTCGATGGCTAATCCCGAAGGCCTCAAGACGAGCATCAAAGCGGCTGTCGCAGCAGGCATCCCCGTCGTGACGATCAACTCGGGCATCGAGGAGTCAGCAGCATACGGTGCAATCACCCACATCGGCCAGAGCGAGACGGTGGCAGGCCAGGCCGTCGGCAACAAGCTGAACGACTCCAGCCTGAACAACGTTCTGTGCGTCATCCAGGAAGCAGGCAATGTCGGACTCGAGCAACGGTGCAAGGCTGCCACGTCGACCTTCAAAGGCACGATGACCAACCTGCAGGTCGATGGCACGAACGACTCGGAGGTCAAGGCCACGATCAAGTCAAAGCTTCAAGCAGACCCTTCCATCGACGGCGTGCTGACCTTGGGTGGACAGTACGCCCTTGACGCGGTCGGCGGCGTCAGTGAATCGAACAGCACCGCGAAGGTCGCAACATTCGACCTGTCTGAAGACGTCGTCGCTGACGTTCAGGCCGGCACTATCTTGTTCGCCGTAGACCAGCAGCCCTACGTGCAAGGTTTCCTCGGTGTCACAGCTCTGTTCCTCGACAGCACCAATGGCAACATCATCGGTGGTGGCCAGCCCGTCTACTCCGGGCCGGCATTCGTCACGAAAGACAATGCCGCACAGGTTGCGCAGTTCGCCAAGAACGGCACCCGCTAGCATTCCGGTCAATGCGGGGGAGGGGCGCACGGTTGCGCGCTTTCCCCGCATTACACGAAAGGACACCCTGTGACAACAACAGACATCATGACCATCGCGACGCGGCCGCGTGTTGAGAACCGGCCCATTCGCCGCATATTAGGACGACCCGAGACAGGCGCACTGGTCGCGGCACTTGCCGTCATGATCTTCTTCTCCGTCTACACCACCACCTTCCTCACGTTGCCAGGGGCTGGTGTCTGGCTCGAATCTGCCTCGACCTTCGGCATCATGGCCGTGGCAGTGGCCTTGCTGATGATCGGTGGCGAGTTCGACCTCTCCGCAGGCGTCATGACCGGCTTTACCGCTCTTGTGGTCGGAATCCTGACCACTCAATTCGGGGTGAACATCTGGGTCGCAGCGATCGTGTCGCTCGCCGTCGCTCTTGCGATTGGAGCGCTCAACGGATACGTCGTCATGCGCACAGGCCTGCCGAGCTTCATCGTCACCCTCGGCACGTTCTTCGTTCTCGCCGGCGCAGACCTTGCCGTCACGAAACTCTTGACCGGCCAGGTCGCGATTCAGGGCATGACGAAAGTTCCGTTCTACGATTCGATCGCAGCGTTCTTCGGCTCCTCGCTCACTATCGGCGGCGGCGTGTTCTACATCTCCGTCGTCTGGTGGATCGTTGTGACCATCATCGCCACCTGGGTGCTTCTCCGTACTCGCGCTGGCAACTGGATTTTTGCTGTCGGCGGAGCGCTGAACTCCTCGCGTCAGGTCGGCGTGCCTGTTATGAAAACCAAAGTCGGCCTGTTCATGACCACCTCAGGGGCTGCCTGGCTCGTCGGAATGATCTCCCTGTTCCGTACTTCGACAGTGCAAGCCAATACTGGTGTCGGACAAGAATTCATCTACATCATTTGCGCCGTCGTGGGCGGATGCCTTCTGACCGGTGGTTACGGGTCGGCGGTTGGCGCTGCGCTTGGCGCACTGATTTACGGCATGGTCTTCCAGGGCATCACCTTCGCTCAGTGGGACACGAACTGGCTCCGAACCGTTTTGGGCGGCATGCTCCTGCTCGCGGTTTTCCTGAATCACTGGGTTCGCAGAAGAGCAACAGGAGGAAGTCGATGACCGTCACGCTACCCACCACCCCGGCAACGATCATCGAGGTCAATGCAATCGGTAAAAGCTATGGAGCAGTGAATGCTCTTTCAGGCATCACCACCAAAGTGAACGCCGGCCAAGTGACATGTGTGCTCGGTGACAATGGCGCTGGAAAGTCCACATTCATCAAAATTCTCGCAGGCGCTCACACGCCGAGCGAGGGCCAGCTTCTGATAGATGGTGTTGCGGTTACGTTCTCATCGCCTCGAGCGGCGCTCGACATGGGCATCGCGACGGTCTATCAAGACCTCGCCGTGGTTCCCTTGATGCCGGTCTGGCGCAATTTCTTTCTCGGCTCGGAGCTGACCCGAGGCACAGGTCCTTTTCGGCGCCTCGACGTGAAAGAGATGAAGCGAGTGACCGTCGAGGAACTCGCGAACATGGGCATCGATCTACGTGATGTAGATCAACCCATCGGTACTCTGTCCGGCGGTGAACGGCAATGCGTTGCAATCGCGCGGGCAGTGTACTTCGGGGCTCGCGTCTTGATTCTGGACGAGCCCACGGCGGCGCTTGGCGTCAAGCAATCTGGCGTTGTTCTTCGCTATATCGCCCGGGCGCGCGACAAAGGACTCGGAGTTGTATTCATCACCCACAATCCGCATCACGCCTATCCTGTCGGCGACAGGTTTCTTCTTCTCAACCGAGGCACAAGCATCGGGGATTTTGAAAAGTCTCAGATCACGCTGGGCGAGCTGACGAGTCTCATGGCCGGAGGTGCGGAACTCGACTCGCTCGCGCACGAGCTCGAACGCGCCGAACGACGTTCTTAGTTCCGACGTGTGCGACGGATCGGAAGGAGGCAAAAGCAGCACGAGCCAACGAAGGCTTTTTGGGTCTTGATTGAGTGCTCCGCAATTCTGTATGTTTACATATTGAGTTCACAGGATAAACTCAACAAGGATCCGCGCCCCTTCCGCCCACGATGTGAATCATCGTCTTGGCGCCAGCGCACGGCATTCACCCAGCAAACAAAGGAGATTGCTCGTGGCAGAAACCAGACGGCGAAAGCGGATGCTCGCGTCACTACTTGTAGCCGGCACGGCTCTCGGGGTGGTCGGCTTGACCGCCCTGCCTGTAGCCGCCCAACCCAACACAGGCCTCGCAGCACAGACTGTCGCCTCTGGTGATGCTCGCTTTCAGATCGTGTCACCGACGGTCATTCGCACGGAGTACGCCGGCGATGGTCAGTTCACCGACGGGGCGACCTTCAACGTCGTCGGCCGCGACGACTTCGCTGCCGCGCCGTTCACGACGACGACCACCGACGGCTGGCTCACGATCGACACCGGTCAGATGCTCGTGAAGTACCGGGTGGGTTCGGGCGACTTCACTGGAGAGAATCTCTCGGTCTCGTTGGTCACCTCGTCTGGCCAGAGTGTCTCCGGTTCGCCGTGGGCGACGACCGATGCGGCCGAGTGCATCTCGGGTTCACTCTGTGAAGCCGAGGGGCTGTCACTCGCCGGGCTGAGCCTGGCGACAAACCACTCGGGGTACACCGGGCAGGGGTTCGTTGCCGGCTACGAGGCTGTCGGCAACGCTCTCACCTTCCAGACCACGATCGGCCAGGCCGGCACCGACAACCTCACGCTGCGCTATGCCAACAGCCAGGGCGGTGACGGCAAGGTCACCGATCGTACCCTCAGCGCTTCGGTCGATGGTGGCGCCGCCCAGACCCTCACCCTGCCGCCGACGGCCGGTTGGGATTCCTGGTCGCTCGCGTCGGTTCCGCTCACGCTGACGCAGGGCGAACACCGCATTACCGTCACGCGCGCCGCCGGCGACTCGGGCCAGATCAACCTCGACAGTCTGGCGCTCGTCGCTCCCGGGGCGGGCTATCCGGCCCCGACCGTTGCGGTCTCGTCATGCACCTTCGGTGCTCTGTGTGAGGCAGAAACCGGCACCCTTGCCGGGGGCGCCAACATCGGCGCAGACCACAATGGCGCTTCCGCCGGCAGCTTTCTCGCCGGTCTCGGCCAGGGTGCCTCGGCAACAACACATGTGACGGGCGTGCCCGCCGACGGCGAATACGCGATGCAGGTGCGCTACGCCAACGGGCAGAGCGCCGCTCGCAGCATCGCTGTACAGTCCAATTCGGGCACACCGACCGCTGTCTCGCTACCCGCAACGAGCGGCTGGGACTACTGGAACACCGTCAGCACGCCAATTCAGCTCGCCGCGGGCAACAATGACGTCACGATCGGTTGCCCCGATGCATCCAGTTGCCAGCTCAACATCGACACTGTCGCTCTCGTGCAGAGTGATTCGCCCTTGCTCGCGCCGCATGCCGCACTGGGCGGCTACCGCCGCGACCTCGACCAGGTGAACGGTTCCCCCAAGACGAACCCGGGTCTCTTGTTTCAAGACGGCTGGTCGCTCGTCGATGACACCACGTCGAGCCTCTACGACCCGACAACGAAGGCTGTCACCGCACGCGGTGACCACGGCGGCCAGGCCTATCACGACGGATACGTCTTCGGGTACGGCACCAACTACGAACAAGCTTTGAAAGACCTCTCGCAGCTGACCGGCCCGACCATGTTGCTACCCCAGTGGGCCTACGGCGTCTGGTATTCGGAGTACTACGACCGCACTGCTTCTGAGTTCACCGATCAGATCGTGCCGAAATTCCGTTCAGAGGGTGTGCCGGTCGATGTGATGGCGATCGACACCGATTTCAAGGCAAAAGACACCTGGAACGGGTGGGAAGTCGACACGAACAAATTCCCCGACATGAAGGGTCTTCTCGCCTCCCTCGAGGCCGAGGGCATTCACAACACCCTGAACATCCACCCGACCATCCAGTCTGACGACCCGAAGTTCGCGGCCGCCCAGACCACGGCCAACGGAGCCTTCAGCCCGAGTACCGACACCAACAAGTTTCTCATCGACTGGTCAGACCCTGCCCAGCTGAAGGCGTACTTCGATCTGCACAGTGAGTTTCAGAGCGATGGCGCCGACATCTATTGGCTTGACTGGTGCTGCAACGAGCAGTCGAAATACTCGGCGAACGGCGTCACCCCCGACGCGTTCATCAACAGCCAGTACGCTGCATACACCAACGATGCACTCGGCGGCCGGGGCTTCGCATTCTCGCGGGCATACGGCTCGCTGACGGCCGGCGGGTACGGCAACCCGCAGGCGGTTCCGACCGGGCCGTGGGCCGACAAGCGCACGACACTGCATTTCACCGGTGACACCCGATCGACGTGGCAGATGCTGCAGGGGGAGGTGGGCTACACGCCCGGCGAATCGGCGGCAACAGGCCTGGCTTCGATCAGCCACGACATCGGTGGCCACTTCGGGGGAGACCAGAAGCCTGGTGCCGAAGAAGGCAGTACGCAGTTGCCGGGTGACCTGTATGCCCGTTGGGTGCAGTTCGGTGCTTTTCAGCCGATCGATCGTCTGCACAGCAACCACAGCGACCGACTGCCCTGGCAGTACGATGCGGCCACGGATGCCTCGGCCACGTCGTTCCTGAACCTGCGCGAAAGCCTGGTGCCGCTTTCGTACACCCTCGCCGCGCAGGCCACCGCAACCGGCACGCCGATCGTGAAGCCGCTGTACCTGCAGTACCCCACCTCGCAGCAGGCCTACTCGATGGCGGGCCGGGAGTACCTCTACGGTTCAGACATTCTCGTCGCGCCGGTCACCACTCCCGGTGACACTGCGACGACCTCGGTCTGGTTTCCCGACGGCAGCCAGTGGGTCGACTACTTCACCGGCGAGACTCACGAGGGAGGAACCACCGCTGACGTGACGACGGGTCTTGATCGCATGCCGGTATTCGTTCGCTCCGGTGGAATCGTGCCGACCCGCACCAACAACGTGACCAATGACAGCCAGAACCCGCTGACAGATGTCACTGTCAACGTGGCCACGGGCGCCGACGGGTCATTCACCCTCTACGAGGATGATGGCGGCGCGGCCGAGAGCGTGAAGAGTGCCACCACGGCGTTGTCGTACACGCAGCAGGCCACCGGCGGAAAACTGAACATCGCTCCCGTCTCTGGCACCTTCACCGGCCAGGTCACGAACCGCGCTTGGACGGCAGCCTTCACGAACGCCGCCCAGCCTGCAGTGGTCACCGTTGACGGTGTCGCCGTCGGCGCATCTGCGTGGACATACGATGCCGCATCGCGAACGGTTTCGGTGAAGGTGGCGGCTCGGCCGCTCTCCGAGGCGACGACCGTCGCCTTCTCGACGGAGGCGGATGCCATCCCCACCTCCACACCGACACCTCCTCCCACGATCGGCGGCGGCTCCTCCCCAGCTACTCCGGCGCCCGTCGCCGGCCAGGGCAACGGGCAGTCGCCCTCGGGTAACCTCGCGGCGACGGGTTCAGAGGTGGCGCTGATCGGCCTCGTGGCGACGCTCCTTCTGGCCGCGGGTGCTGGCGTCTTCGTCGCTGGTCGCCGCCGTCGGCAGATGCGGTAACGCGCTCCGGCCTTCAGGCGCTCGCGAAGGCCGCCGGTCGACCCGCATCCACAGTGGTGTCGGGCCGGTCGGCGGCCTTCGGTGGTTGCATTGCATTGCATTGCATCGCATCGCAGACGACTCGAACCGACAGTGCGCCTCAGTCCATGAAGAGCACGCTCGGACGCGGCGCCAGAAAGTGGTCCATGACGAGTTCGGCGGCGCCCTGGGCGGCAATCTGTTCGCCGACCGCGGAGCCGACGACAGAGAAGACGTCTCGGGACACGACGAGCTCGCTCCGCACCGCGTCTTCGAGGATCGGTAGAAAGGTGCTCGCCAGCCGGTTCCAGGCGGGGCCACCAAGCACAACTCGTGGAACATCGAGAAAGTTCACAAGAACGCCGATACCCACCGCAACCCTTTGTGCGGCGCGGTACAGAAGTGCCTGGGCTACGGTGTTTCCGCTGGCAGCGAGCTCTGTCAGCGTCGTGCAGGCATCGTCGATGGCGAGGTAGTCGTCGAGATCGGGCAGAGGCAGAAGGCCGGCCTGCGAGGCCTGGATGACGAGCGCCTCGGGCACGCAGGCCGCGGCAAGCCCGCCCCGTCGCCCGCTCCACCCGAGATCTTCGGCTGACGGGTCGACAAGAATGTCTCCGATCTCACCGATGTTGTTGCTCACCCCCCGAAGCACTTGGCCCTGGGTGACGACCGACGCGCCGACACCGGAGCCGAGGTAGATGAAGAGAAAATCCGCGTCATCAGAGTGACGCAGCTCTGCGGTGGCTGAGGCGGTGACGTCTTTGTCGAGCAGTACGGGCATACCGGTCGCATCGTGGAGGTCTGCGCGGAGGCGCACATCTCGCCACTTCGGCAGCTGCGGCGGGTCGAGCACTACGCCTGTGCGAACGTCGAGGGGGCCTGGTACAGCAATGCCGAGCCCGAGTACTCGGTCGCGATCGACGCCCGATTCGCGAATGAGGCGCCCCGTACTCACGGCGATGAGCGAGGTCATATCTTCGGGACTCGTGGCTTGCGGGGTGCGCAGCTGCTTCCAGTCGCGCACTTCCCCGGCAACATCGAGCAGCAGGATGGTCAGGCGGGCAGGGTCGATGTGAACACCGATGGAAAAAGTTCCGCTGCCGTTGACAGCGAGCGGAATGCTGGGTCTTCCGCGAAGCGTGTTGCTCGGGGCGCTCTCTCGAATCATCTCGGCTTCGATCAGACGGCGAGTGATGTTGGAGATGGTCTGCGACGCGAGCCCGGAGTCTCTCTGCAGGTCGGCCCGGCTCTTACCGGGGTTACGACGGATGAGATCAAGCACGACGGCTTCGTTATAGTCGGCCAGGCGAAGGAGGTTGCTGCCTCGAAGCACGGTCATGCCTCCCTAGCTATCGGTCGGTGCGGTGCGTTGCCACATCTTGTCGCGCTGGAGTAATTCTATCAACTAGGCAAAAGTATTGACGCCACCGAGAGTGTGTCCTAACATTGCAACATGCTTTATCCCATCGAATAGGCAAAGTAGCCAACAGGATAGGGTTCAAGAGAGGTTCCGCAATGAAGCGTTCTCGCGTGATCGGCCTCCTCGCCGCGAGCGTCGTCGCGGCGGGTGGGCTCAGCGCCTGCTCCGCAAGCAGCAACAGCAACAGCGATGGGGTTGTCAACATCTCCATCACGGAGTATCAACAGACCCGAATCGATGCCGTCAACAAGCTGATTCCCGGCTTCGAAGCGGAGATGAAGAAGCAGGGCAAGAACATCAAAGTCACCATGGTGGCAGACGTTCTCACTGACGACCAGTTCAAGACCAAAATCACGCAGCAGCTCATCGCAGGCCAGGCACCCGATGTTCTCGACCTTGGTGACAGCGTCGTTCCGGGCTTCGCCGGCGCGGGCTATCTTGCTCCTCTTGACGACTACCTCAACAACTGGGACGGGTGGTCGCACTACTACCCGCAGATCAAGACGGCTTCGGCCCGTCAAGACGGTCACGTCTACGATCTCGTACACGAAACGGGTGTGCAGAACCTCTTCTACCGAAAAGACGTGCTGACGAGCCTCGGCATCTCTACGACCCAGCCGGCCACGTGGGACGACCTGCTCGCCCGCATGGTGGAGGTCAAGAATAAGACCGGCGGCACACCAATCGTGATCCCGGCTGGCACCGCCTGGGGTGGAAGCACGTGGACCGAAGGGTTTCAGCCGATTCTCGGTGGAACCGACAAAAACTACTACAGCTTGGACACCGGCAAGTGGGATCTGAACAGCAGTGGTTTCCACGCGGTGTTCGACCTGTACAGCCAACTCTTCTCCAAGGGCCTTCTCCCAGTTCAAGACCTGCAGAACCCGAACCCCTGGGAGCCGACCAAATACGTCGGGTTCCCGGCTGGCACGATTCCCGTCGCCGCGCAGGGCACCTCGGGTTGGAAGTTCGACTGGGGCCCCGCTGGTAAAGCACCTATCCCCGACTTGAACAACGTCGTGGACACGTGGCAGTACCCTGGGCTCCGCAGCGGTGACACGCCCTATGGCTGGAGCGGTCTCGGTTTCGGTTTCGGCATTCCAGAGAAGAGTCAGCACAAAGACGAGGCGATGCTGTTGGCCGAGTACCTCTCGGCAGGAGAACCGCTGGCAGACCAGCTGGTGAGTTCGGGCGCAGCTTCTCCGCGTGACGATCTCGCCGATGTGAAGCCCTATGCCGACGAACCCAAACTGATCGCGGCGGGTAAGAACCTTGCGAGCAGCGTCTATGTTCCGACGGGTGACGGCGCAGACCAGATCGCCCAGGCGGTAGCCGCAGCGACCGAACTCATCATCAGTGGCACCGCTGACGGAGACCAGGCCTACGACGCGTTCAAGAAGGACGCGACCGACCTGCTCGGCCCCAGCCTCATCAAATAATGACGTCGACCGTAACTGCACCGGCTTCTGCGCTGGCGGCCTCACAGCCGCCAGCGCGGAAGCGCCGTCGCCGCCGTTCGACACCGCTCATCGCGCTGTTGCTCGGCCCGGCCGCCGTGCTCATCATTGTGTTCATCGTGGCACCGGCCGTCTACGGCATGTACCTCAGCTTCACCAACACGCAGCTCACCGGCTTCGCCGCCCGCAGCCCCAAGTTGGTCGGCTTCGACAACTACGCCTACCTGCTGACAAACGCTGACTTTCTGTCTTCACTCGGGCACACCGGGGAGTTCGTGCTGTACTCGGCCATCATCGGCCAGACGGTGCTGGGCATGGTTGCGGCCATTCTGCTGAGCCGCCCCTGGATTCGGGGCAAGGGTATCTTCGGCGCCGCGATCCTCATGCCGATGGTCGTACCAGAGGTTGTCGCCTCACTCACCTGGGCCAGCGTGCTCTCGAACAACTCGTCTGGCACGCTGAACCTGCTGACCAGTTTCTTCGGCGCAGGATCGACAGACTGGCTGCAGGTGGTGCCACTGGCGTCGGTCGTCGCCGTGAACATTTGGCGGGGCATCGCCTTCGCCATGATCATGTTCCAAGCCGCGCTCGAAGACGTTCCGGTGGAACTCATCGAGGCCGCACGCATCGATGGGGCGCGCGCCATTCAGGTCTTTCGGCACGTCACACTTCCCCTCATTCGAGGCCCGGTATTTCTCTATCTGCTTCTCACAACCATCAGTACCGTCGGAGCGTTCGGCCTGGTGTACTTCCTCACGCAGGGCGGCCCCGCCGGCCAGACCCGCATCGCCGCGATCTACATCTATGAACGCGCGTTGCAGTTCTCCCAGATCGGCATCGGCAGTGCCGCGTCGATGATTCTGCTGGCCATCGTGCTGGTGCTCGGGCTCGTGTATGTGCGGCTCGCGAAAGTGGAGGTATGACATGACGTCTGTCGCGGTCAAACCCGTTTCTCCCCCCGAGGTCGCGCCACCGCAGACCTTCCGTCGTCGCCGGCTCACCCCGGTGGCGAAGATGCAGCGGGTGCTCGGCTATACCTTGATCGGCTTGCTGGGCCTCTTCTGTCTCGTGCCTTTTGCCTGGGTCGTGTTGAGCGCCATCGACGCGCACGCGGGCCCCAACGTTCAGCTGCCCACGCTCTCGTTCGAGAACTTCACGCGATTCTTCACCAACTCGGGCACGCCCCTGTTGCTGATGAACAGCCTCATCATCGGCATTGGCGCCACCGCGCTCAACCTGATTCTCGGGCTTGCCGGCGGGTACGCTCTGGCCCGCTTCGAATTTCGAGGCCGCCGCGCCTTCATGTACGGCATCCTTCTGATCAGGGTGATTCCGGCCCCGGCCACCATCGTGGCGCTCTACTTGATCCTGGTGAACCTGAAACTCACGAACACGCTCTACGGTCTCATTCTCGTCGAGGCCGTGCTGCAGCTTCCGGTTACCCTGTGGCTGCTGAAAGGCACCATCTCTGCCGTTCCCATCGAGCTCGAAGAGGCCGCGTGGGTCGACGGCAACTCGCGCTTCCAGGCCATCTGGCGCATTGTGCTGCCACTCGTCGGCCCCGGCTTGGGTGCCGCCGCCATGCTCACGTTCATGGGGGTGTGGGGTGACTTTCTGACACCGCTGGTCATGCTGCAGAGTCAGGAACTGTACCCGCTCTCGATCGGTCTGTTCCGTGCCTTCAGCGAGCACAACCAGGTCGACTGGGGCCTGCTGGCCGCCAGTGCGATCGTCTATGTGGCTCCGCCCGCGATCCTCTACATCTTCGTGCGCAAGCACTTGCTGCGCTCGAGCCTCGGTGGCGCGGTGAAAGGATGACCGCGACCCCCGCTGATCGGATCGAACAGGCCTGGGTGCCGGGCGACCGACTGCCCGTCATCGTCGTCGGTGCTGGCGCCATGGGCCTGGAGTGGATCCGCATGCTCAGCGCGTCGGCGTATGCCGTGCCCGTCGGTGTAGTCGACCTCAACCTCGACCTCGCTGCCTCGGCGGTTGCCGCCGCCGGTATCGACGGCGCTCTCGTCGCAACCTCGATCGCCGACGTCGCCGAACGTTCTGGAGCGAAGGCCGTGATCAATGTGACGGTGCCGCAGGCGCACAACACGGTGAACGAGCAGGCACTGCGGGCGGGCCTCCCAGTTCTCTGCGAGAAGCCGTTGGCGCCCACCGTGGCCGAAGCGCTTCGTCAGGTAGCGCTTGTCAACGTGACCGGTGGCCTGCTCATGGTCAGCCAGTCACGCCGGTACTTCAACCATCTCGCCGCGTTTCGCCGGGGCGTGGCGGGCCTTGGCCCGCTGGCGGCCGTGCACGCGCAGTTCTACCACGCCGATCATGAACCGGGCTTTCGTGAACAGATGGCGCATCCACTGCTCGTCGACATGTCGATCCACCATTTCGACATGGTGCGCTACCTCACGGGCGATGAGCCGATTGCCGTGCGGTGCAGCTCCTGGAACCCGGCCTGGAGTTGGTTCGCCGGAGACGCCGCCGCTTCGGCTGAGTTCGAGCTCGCATCCGGGGCCAGGTTCATCTACTCGGGAAGCCGGTGCACACCGGGTCTTCAGACATCGTGGAATGCCGATTGGCATGCGTATGGCGAGTTCGGCGCCGCGGCATGGAACGGCGACAGCGTCGTGCAGGTCGATACCACCGAATCGAGTCTTGCTGTCGGCGAGGCGAGCGAAGGCATCGAAGGCTCACTCGAAGAATTTGCTTCGGCTGTGCGCTCTGGTACGACGCCGCAGAACGAGGTGCGTGCGAATGTGCGGAGCCTTGCGATGGTCGAGGCGGCAGTTCAGAGCAGCGATCGCGGGGGAGAGCGCGTCGTGATCGCCGAACTTCTCGAGGAGTCACTCGCCCGAGCCATCGCCGACGAACTACACGACGACGTTGCCAGCCAGCTGCAATCGTGGGCGAGCGCCGTCGACGGAATTGAAACACCGGCTTGGGGCCGAGCCCCAGCTTTGATCGCGTCAGGAGGCGCCGAATGACCACCTCAGAACAGAACACCACCGAGCCGATCAGAGTGGTGGTGTGGGGCGAGAACCGCCACGAACAGGTCAACCCTGTCGTTCGCGGTATCTACCCTGACGGCATGCACAGCACTATTGCAGAGGGAATCACTCGCCTGCTCGGCGCTGCTGCCGTGGTGACGACCCGTGTACTCGACGATTCCGAGCACGGGATGACCGAGCAGACGCTCGCGAATACCGACGTGCTGCTCTGGTGGGGGCACACCGCACACGAAGAAGTAGCCGACGAGGTTGTCGAGCGCATCCATCGGCACGTGCTTCAGGGGATGGGCATCATCGTGCTGCATTCGGGGCACCACTCGAAGATCTTTCGCCGCCTGATGGGCACCACGTGCAGCCTCCGCTGGCGCAACGACGCTGATAGCGAGCTGGTGTGGACAGTTGCGCCGCGGCATCCGATCTCCGACGGTGTTCCGCAGCCGATTGTCATCCCGGGCCAGGAGATGTACGGCGAATTCTTCGATATCCCTGAACCCGATGAGCTCGTGTTCATCAGCAGTTTCTCGGGCGGGGAGGTGTTTCGAAGCGGCGTCACCTACCGGCGCGGGTACGGCAAGGTGTTCTATTTCAGCCCGGGCGATGAGATCTTCCCTGTGTACCACCACCCCGATGTGCAGAGAGTCATCGCGAATGGGGTGCAGTGGGCGAAGCCCGAGCGTGCCCGGGAATCGTATCTCGTGACACCGATGTACCTGTCTGGAGAGTTCGACCGCCCGGTGCTGACCTCGCCTGCAGGGCTGGTCGACTACTACACTCGCGAGCTCGTCGAACCACGGGAGTTGCACGAGTGAGCGACGAGTCGAATCCGAACGGTCGGGTGCGGCTCGACGCCTCTGCGCTCGCGATGCAGCGTGTACGTCGATTCACGCGATTTCGCATCCAACCGGCGCTCTACCGGGAGTCGCGCGCAGTCGAAGTGGCCGCCTGGGCCGTCGGCGGTGAACCGGTGACGTTCGCGTACGCCGTGAAGCAGACCTTCGAGCCGATGAGCCTCGGTGCCCGATGGGGCCGGCCGTGGGACACCGTCTGGTTCGACGTGCGAGGTGAGGTTCCGGCCGACTGGGCGCCGGAAGAAACCGAGCTCGTGGTGGATCTCGGATTCACCGGGGACCAGCCGGGATTTCAGGCCGAGGCCACGGCATACCGACCTGACGGCTCGATCGTGAAGGCGATCGAACCCTTCAACGCGTGGGTGCCGCTACCCCAACCGGGCCCGTTCCGATTACTACTCGAGGCTGCGGCGAACCCGCTCGTGCAGGTTCCGTACGAGTACGAGCCCACGTCGCTCGGCGACCTGGCAACCTCTGGCGACGAACCCTTCTACCGATTGCTGAAGCTCGAAGTGGCCCGGCGCGACCTCGTGGTGTGGGAGCTGCTGCAAGACATCGTGACCCTCGATGGGCTCGTCGATGTGCTGCCCCGAGACGGTGCCAGGCGCGCGGAGATCGTTCATGCGCTCGAACGCATGGTCGACCTGATGGATCCCGACGACGTTTCCGCATCGGCGGCGCTCGGACGCAGCGCTCTCGCCGGAGTACTGGCAACGACGGCCCCCGCCAGCGCTCTCACCGTCTCAGCAGTCGGTCACGCTCACATCGACTGCGCATGGCTCTGGCCGACCCGTGAGACGGTGCGAAAGGTCGCACGCACCTTCGCAAACGTTCTCGATCTCATCGACCGTGACGCCGATTTCGTCTTCGCCGCGTCGTCTGCGCAGCAATACGCCTGGCTTCAGCAGAGCCAGCCTGTGCTGTTCGAGAGGGTTCGGGCTGCCGTCGCTGCCGGTCGCATTCGACCGGTGGGCGGCATGTGGGTCGAGTCAGACACGAACATGCCCGGGGGAGAAGCCCTTGCGCGGCAGTTCGTCATGGGAAAGCAGTACTTTCTTCACGAGTTCGGGGTGGAGACCGACGAGGTATGGCTGCCCGACTCGTTCGGTTACAGCGCCGCTCTGCCCCAGATCGCCCGCGCCGCGGGGGCCCGGTACTTTCTCACCCAGAAGCCGTCGTGGAACGAGACAAACAAGATGCCGTTCTCGACTTTTCACTGGGAGGGTATCGACGGGTCGCGCGTGTTCACGCACTTTCCCCCGGCAGAGACGTACAACTCCGACCTCGGGGCGCTGGATCTCGCCCGTACTGAACGCACCTTCAGCGAGAAGGGGGCAGCCCGCGAAGTGCTCGGCCTCTTCGGGTGGGGTGACGGGGGCGGCGGGCCGACCCGCGAGATGCTCGCGCAGGCCGCTCGCAAGCGTGACCTCGATGGGTCGCCGAAGGTGCGGTTGTCAGATCCGCACTCCTTCTTCACCGCGGCGGAGGCAGAACTGAGCGACCCGCCGGTGTGGATCGGCGAGATGTATCTCGAGTTGCACCGCGGCACTCTGGTCTCTCAACAGAAGACGAAGCGCGGCAACCGCCACAGCGAGGCGCTTCTCAGGCAGGCGGAGCTCTGGTCGAGCACGGCAACGATTCTGCGAGGCGCGCCGTACCCCGCGGCCGAGCTGAAAGAGGCCTGGCAGACGGTGCTGCTGCAGCAGTTTCACGACATTCTCCCCGGCACCTCTATCGCGTGGGTGCATCAGGATGCCGAAGCCGCGTACGCACGCGTGGAGGCGTCACTCACGGCTCTCATTTCTGCGGCGATTGCAGAATTGACCGCCGAGCGTGAGAGCGGCGATGGTGGCACGCCACTCGCCGCCAACGCGGGCCCCTATGCCCAGAACGGTGTCGAAGCGATGGGTATCGGGCCGGTTTCTCTTCGCACACCCGTGATGCCGCGTGCGCTCGGCGGCACGTTCGTGCTGGAGGATCCGACACTGCGCGTTGTGATCGACGCGGCGGGCACACTGGTCTCCGTGCGGGATCTCACCGTGGGCCGCGAGATGCTACCCGAGGCAACAGCCGGAGCCGTGTTGCAGGTTCTGCGTGACACCCCGCGTGAGTGGGATGCCTGGGACATCAATGAAGAAGACCAACGCTCCGGCCGCGAGCTTCGTGACCCCGTTTCTGTTCGAATCGACGGCGACGCTGTTGCGGTGCGCCATGAGTTCGGAGCCTCATCCATCGACCTGCGATTTCGCATCGCCGACGGCCGCCTCGACCTGGCCTTCGACATCGACTGGCGCGAGTCGCAGAAACTGCTGAAACTCGCCTTTCCGATCGATGTGCGCGCCGACCATGCCACGTCTGAGATTCAGTTCGGGCACCTGCATCGGCCCCTCCATCGAAACACGTCGTGGGATGCCGCGCGGTTCGAGACGGTCGCCCACCGCTGGATACATGTCGGCGAGCCGTCGTGGGGTGTGGCGATTGCCAACGACGTCGTCTACGGCCACGACATGCGCACGCTGACCGCGCCGTCAGGCCGACCCATGGTGATGGCCCGGCTGTCGCTCTTGCGGGCTCCGAACTACCCCGATCCGAGTGCTGATCGCGGTGCACACTCCTTTACGGTCAGCCTGCGGCCCGGCGGCATAGCCGAGGCGGTCGAAGACGGCTATCGGCAGAGCCTCGTGCCGTTGCCCACCCACGGCACGCCGGTAGCGCCACTGCTGGTGGTGTCGAACCCGGCTGTTGTCATCGAAGCGGTGAAGCTCGCTGAAGACGACAGCGGAGACCTGGTGGTGCGTCTGTACGAAGCCCACGGCAACCGCTCGTCGGCGACCCTCGAGACGTCGATCGACTGGCACGCAGTCGAACCGACCGACCTGCTCGAGCGAGTAGTCTCGAGCAACGCGATCCGCTCGTCGGCCCCACGACGGCTCGAACTGCAACTGCGCCCCTTCGAACTGTTGACCTTGAGATTCCGCGCGCCGCGCGCGTCACCGTGAAAGGCCCCTCGATGAACGACACGACTCACTACCTGAACGACGTCGGCCCCGGTCGTGGTCAGCGACGGCCCGCACGGTCGTGGTTGCATTCAGACGCGCCCACCCTGGCGCTCGACGGTACGTGGCGGTTTCGCCTTCTGAGCGGCGCCCCTGGAACCCTCGGGGCTCCCGATGTTCTGCCAGACGGAGAACCGGTCGATGCGTTCGCCGCTGCAGAATTCGACGACTCGGCCTGGGATGAGCTGCCTGTGCCGAGCCACTGGGTGCTGCACGCAGAGGGCCGCTACGGTTTTCCCCAGTACACCAATGTGCAGCTGCCCTTTGCCCAAGACCCACCGTTCTCACCCGACGAGAACCCGACCGGAGATCACCGCCGGTCGTTCGTGCTGCCGCCGGAATGGATGCAGCGGGGCGTGTTCGAAGCCGTGGTGTTGCGCTTCGAGGGCGTCGAGTCGCGGTACCGGGTGTGGGTCAACGGAGTCGAGATCGGGGTGGGTACAGGCTCGCGCCTGGCCCAGGAGTTCGATGTGACCGATGCCGTGCAGGCCGGGCACAACACCATCGCGGTGCGCGTGCACCAATGGTCGGCTTCGACCTATATTGAAGATCAAGACCAGTGGTGGCTGCCCGGTATCTACCGCTCGGTGACCCTCCAGGCGCGCCCGGTCGGCGGCATCGAAGACGTGTGGCTCCGCGCTGGCTTCGACCACACCACCGGCAGGGGATTGCTGACGACGGAGTTGCGCGCCGGCGACGCCGCATTCCCCGTGCGCCTGCGCATTCCCGAACTCGACATCGATGTCGAGTGGGCGGCAGCTTCTGAAGTGAAGCCGACAGAGGTCGCCGCGGTCCTGCCCTGGACGGCGGAGAGCCCGCGGCTCTACGCCGCCACGGTCACCGGCGGTCACGGGGCCGAGACGATTGAACTCATGCTGGGATTTCGCACCATCGAGATCGTGGGCGACCAGTTTCTCGTCAACGGGCGCCGCGTGGTGCTGCACGGCATGAACCGGCACGAAACGAACCCCGATCTCGGCCGCGGTTTCGATGAAGAGTTCGTGCGTCGCGACCTCGAGCTGATGAAGCGCCACAATGTCAACGCCATTCGCACGGCGCACTATCCGCCGCATCCCCGGGTGCTCGACCTCGCCGACGAACTGGGCTTCTGGGTCATGCTCGAGTGCGACATCGAGACGCATGCCTTTCATCATGGCGGCAGCGTGTTCGGGCCCGGTACCGACGAGTGGATGGGCAATCCGAGCGAAGACCCGGCCTGGCTCCCCACGTACCTCGATCGCATCGAGCGAACCGTCGAGCGCGACAAGAACCACCCCTGCATCGTGATGTTCTCGCTCGGCAACGAGTCTGGAACCGGCGCCAACCTGGCTGCCATGTCGGAGTGGGTTCACGCCCGCGACCCCGAGCGCCCCGTTCACTACGAAGGAGACAAGACGGGTGCCTACACTGACGTGTATTCGCGCATGTATGCCTCGATTGCCGAAGTGACGAGCATCGGCAGTGACTCGACCGAGCTTTTGCTCGATGCCTCGGGCGCGCAGTCGGCGAAGCTTCGCACGAAGCCGTTTCTGCTCTGCGAGTACGTTCACGCCATGGGCAACGGGCCGGGCGGCATCGACCTCTACGAAAACCTGGTCGACCAGTACCCGCGGCTGCACGGCGGCTTCGTGTGGGAGTGGCGCGACCACGGCATACGCACGCGAACGCCCGACGGCACCGAGTTCTTCGGCTACGGCGGCGACTTCGGTGAGACCGGTGTGCACGACGGTCACTTCTGTATGGATGGCATGGTGCTCTCCGATGGAACGCCCACCCCCGGCCTCGTCGAGTTCAAGGCGGTCACCGCCCCCCTCCGCTTCTCTCTCACCGTTGTCGAACAGTCGGTGCGGGTGACCGTCTCGAACAGACGCCACTCATCCGATGCCTCAGACCTCACCTTCGCGTGGCGCATCGAGCACAACGGAGTCAGGGTTGCCGTTGGCCTGCTCGACGTGGTCTCCGAGATCGGTGTGGCCCTGCCGGCCGGGTCGGCTGTGACCGTCGACGTAGCTGTTGACCCCACTCTGCTGAGGATTCAGACCGGAGAACTGTGGTTCACGGTTGAGGCACAACTCGCCATCGACACCGCCTGGGCGCCGGCGGGGCACGTACTCGCCGTACAGCAGACGCTTCTGCAGACGGGCGCGGCGCCCCAGCGCTCGCGGTTCGCGCCAGACCCGAAGGCTCTGGCGGCATCCGGACCCCAACGCGACGCCTTCGCGCGGCAAACCCTCGGTCCGGCAGAATTCACGTCGGGCAGGCTCAGCGCCCTGGCCGGCCAGAGCATCTCCGGGCCTCGACTCGAGCTCTGGCGCGCCCCCACCGACAACGACGGCGGCTCGCACATGGGCAGCTACGACGTCAGTGACCCGATGCAAGGGCGGGGGCTCGGAATACCGGGCCCGTCGTACGCAGACCAATGGCGAGGCGCCGGGCTTGACCGGTTGAGAAGCCGCGTGGTCGATGTTCAGGCCACCGCGACCACCTTCGAACGCACAACCCGCTGGGCCGCAGCAGACACGCGTGTCGCGGTCACCCTCGACGAGCAGTGGCAGATCGATGGCGAGGCAGTGCTCCTCAGCCTTCGGATGATTCCCTCCTCCCGCTGGAACATCGTCTTTCCGCGGCTCGGAGTGCGGTTCGACCTGCCGGCCGATGTGGTCGGTGCGGAGTGGTTCGGTACGGGGCCGGGGGAGTCGTACCCCGACTCGCGCCGCGGAGTTCAGGTTGGCCGTTTTCGTGCCGGAATCGACGAGCTGACGTTCCCGTACGCCTGGCCTCAGGAGAGCGGGCATCGGAGCGACGTGCGGCAACTCGACATCGACTCCGCGCAGGGGTCGTGGTTGCGTATCGAGGCAGAACACGATGTTCGGGGCCGGCTGCCGGGGTTCACCCTCGCCCGGCACACCGCCCACGAGGTCGCCCGCGCAACCCACCAGCACGAACTGCTCACGCCCACTGCGACGTACCTGTACCTCGATGTCGCACAGAACGGTCTCGGCTCGCGGGCGTGCGGCCCAGACGTCTGGCCAGACGCACTGCTCCGCCCCGAGACCCGTTCGATGAAGCTGAGATTCGAGGCCCGATGAATACGACGGACACGACCCCGCCCAGCGCGCTGGTGCACCTGACGACCGCTGGGGTGAGCCTGCTGCTCGACGCGACCGACGCGCGATTGCCAGCGGTTGTCTACTGGGGGTCTGCTCTCGGATCGCTCACATCTGAAGACGCTCGCGCGCTTTCTGACGCATTGGTAGAGCCCGCTAGTGGCAACGTGGTCGACCAGCCCGTTCGTCTGGCACTGTTGCCAGAGCTGCACGCAGGCTGGGAGGGCAAGCCCGGGGTGGCGGGGCATCGCGATGGTACGGACTGGTCGCCCAAGTTCGCTGTCACGTCGATCGAGTTCACCACCGAACCTCATCGAGAGGGCATCCTCAGTGAGGCCGGCGCGGCCGCGGTAACGTTTCGGGCCGGTGACGGCCATGCGGGGCTGAGCCTGACGATCGAGGTCGAACTGCTGGTGAGCGGGCTGCTGCGCGCCCGCGCCGAACTGACGAACACTGCTGCGGGCACGTACACCGTGACCGACCTGAACGTGGCGCTGCCGGTACCCTCTCGAGCCAGCGAGATTCTCGATTTTGCCGGCCGTTGGAGTAGAGAGCGCACGCCACAGCGTCGTCAACTTGTCGTCGGCATCCATGAGCGAGAAGGCCGAAAGGGCCGCACTGGCCCGGATGCGGCGACGATCCTCAGTGTCGGTACGCCCGGATTCGGCTTTCAGCACGGCGAGGTATGGGGCGTTCACGTTGCTTTCAGCGGCAATCACCGCCACTACGCCGAGCGCTTGTCGACCGGGTTTCAGGTGGTGGGCGGCGGCGAACTGCTGCTGCCGGGTGAGATTCGACTGCAACCCGACGAGAGCTACCGCGGGCCATGGCTCTACGGCGCATACGGTAGCGGGCTCGACGACCAGGCACACCGGTTTCATCGGTACCTTCGCAGCCGCGCCGAGCATCCGGCAAGCGAGCGACGGGTCACCCTGAATGTGTGGGAGGCGGTGTACTTCGACCACGACTGCGCCCGACTCATCGACTTGGCCGACCGTGCGGCAGCGATGGGCGTCGAGCGCTATGTGCTCGACGACGGCTGGTTCTCGGGGCGACGTGACGACACCCGTGGTCTCGGCGACTGGAGCGTCGACACAGACGTCTGGCCGACCGGGCTCGCCCCCATTGTCGACCAGGTGAGGGGCCTCGGCATGGAATTCGGGCTCTGGTTCGAGCCCGAGATGATCAACGAAGACAGCGACCTGGCGCGGGCGCACCCGGAGTGGATCATGCAGACCGGCGGGCGGCTGCCCGTCGAGTCGCGGCATCAACAGGTGCTGAATCTCGGCATCCCTGCGGCATACGACCATATCGTGGAACGCATGTCGAGCATCCTCTCGGAGTACGACATCACGTACATCAAGTGGGATCACAATAGAGACCTGATCGACGCCGGCACCTACCCCTCCGGCGCTCCCGGAGTTCACGAGCAGACCCTCGCCGCCTACCGCCTGATGGATGATCTCAAGCGACGGCACCCCGGTCTCGAAATCGAATCGTGCGCCTCAGGCGGATCGCGCGTCGACCTCGGTGTCATCGAGCGAACCGACCGGGTGTGGGTGAGCGACTGCCTCGACTCGGTCGACCGGCAGCAGATGAACCGTTGGACGATGCAGCTCCTTCCCGCCGAGATGCTCGGTTCGCACATCGGATCAGGGGTCAACCACACCACCGGCCGCCGGCACGAGCTGTCATTTCGCGCCGCAACAGCTCTGTTCGGTCATTTCGGTATCGAATGGGATCTCACACAAGCCACCCAACAAGAGTCCCTCGACCTCGCTGCGTGGATCGAGCTCTACAAGAAGCATCGTTCCCTTCTTCACACGGGAGACCTCATGCGGGCCGACCAGACCGACCCCACCCTGCAGGTGTACGGTGCGGTCAGCCCCGACAAGAGGGAGGCGCTGATCTTCCTGGCCTACCTGGGCAGATCAGATGTGGCACCGCGGCGCGTCTTCACCGTGCCCGGGCTCGCCCCCGACAAGCGGTACCGAGTTGCTCCTGTGCTCGTCGGCACGCCTGACGACGGGCACACCGACCCCCTCTGGTACGGCGACGGGTCGGGCGTGGTGCTGACAGGTCGCGTTCTCGCTGCGGCCGGCCTGCAAGCCCCTGGCTCGTTTCCCGAGCGAATTGTGATGTTGCGCGTCACTGAAGAGTGCTGAGGAGACCTCGGCTGGTGAAGAGGGAGGGTCACACCGGGCATAGGCGAGTCGCGCGCACGAAAAAGCCCCACTCCCGGTAGAAGCCCGGAAGTGGGGCAGTGGCTCCGACCGGCGTCGATCCGGTGACCTTTCGATTTTCAGTCGAACGCTCTACCAACTGAGCTACAGAGCCGAAGGGGCGAGCCCCTCCAGAGGCCGAAAAACCCTTCCCGAAGGAAGGGTGAGACGACCTTTGCGACCCTGACCGGACTTGAACCGGCGACCTCCGCCGTGACAGGGCGGCGCGCTAACCAACTGCGCTACAGGGCCAAACTTATGAAATTGTGAACCGCATTTACTATACCTGAATTGCGCTTCGTGATTTTCGCAACTCGGCCGTACATTGCCGCCCGACCCGATTTGCGCAAGCAAATCACATCGTTAGCTAACATCGCGTTAGCCAACACATCGTTAGCTAACGGTGACCCCAACGGGATTCGAACCCGTGCTACTGCCGTGAAAGGGCAGCGTCCTAGGCCGCTAAACGATGGGGCCGTTTTGACAACTCAACGAGTATGCCACACCTCGAGGCCCGGCGTCGAATCCGTCGAATCTGTGCGGCGTCTGTGCAGTCGGCGCCGGGCGGCGTGGGCTCGGGAGCGGGGCGAAAGGGCCGTTAGATTGGCCGGAACAGACCGGGCGATCTGGATGCCTGTGGCCAGCTGCTGACAGGAAATCTGCTGATGAACCAAGCAAATGCCGCCGCTATCGCGACTGACACCGCTCCCGCGACCGACCCCGATGCTGCCGGAGCCCCCGAGAACGCGCCGCGCCGGCCCCGGCTCGCGCACCGTTCGCGCCAGCTGCTGCGAGCAGCCGTACTCAGCCTGGCGCTGGTGATGGGCGAGGGGCTCGCTCCAGAGGCGGCGCACGCGGTCGAGTACCCGAGCTGGGAAGACGTGCTCGAAGCTCGGTCGAATGAGGCTACGAAAGAGGGTGAGATCGCGAGCATCCGGAGCCTGATTGCGGGCCTCGAGACCGAATCGACGGCAGCCCGCGCGCTGGCCGACCAGCGGGGTGCGGAGTACGAGACCGCCCAGATTGCGTTCGACGCCGGGGTGGTTCAGAGCGAACTGCTGGGTGCGAAGTCGGCCGAGGCAGCGCTGGGCGAGCTGCGTATCGCGGCGGAACGGTCGCTGGCGGCGGCGGCGCGGGCCGAGCGGGAGGCGCGGGCGGCGGCCGAGGCTGCGCGGGCTGCTGCTGCCAGTGGCGGCGGTAACGGTAACGGAAACGGCGGCGGTAACGGTAACGGTAGCGGCGGCGCCGCCGGCGGCTCGGGCTCGGGCATCAGCGGCCCCGGCACCCAGGTCTGGAACTCCCCGCTCCCGAACGCGCGGGTGTCAGATGAGTTCGGCAACAGGTTTCATCCGATCGACGCCGTGTGGCGACTGCATGCGGGCATCGACCTGGTGAGCCCGGGCGGAACCTGCGGAGCCAACGTCTACGCGGCATCGGCCGGCACCGTGACGTTCGCCGGTTCGAACGGCGGCCTCGGCAATGCCGTGACGATCAACCACGGCGGCGGCCGCACCACCGTCTACGGCCACAACACCTCGCTGGTCGTGCGCTCGGGCTGGGCTGTGGCCGAGGGTCAGCTCATCGCGAAGGCGGGAACCACGGGCGCGTCGACCGGATGCCACGTGCATTTCGAGACCCGCCTCAATGGCACGGCCCAGAACCCGCGCGCCGTTCTGGCGCAGTTCGGCGCCGGCTTCTAGGCGGTCGGCTCGGCGCGGGGCGGCAGCGGGACAACGGAATGGGCGGCCCTCGTTCAAACCTCCGCACATGGGGCGACGGTTTGAACGAGGGCCGCCCATTGGTCAATCAACCGAGAGGGGCCAGGCCGCGAGCACGCCAGGCCGCGCCAACCGCTCGGGCACGCAGAAGGCCGGCCCCGAGCATCCGGAGCCGGCCCAGTGAAACAGACGTGAAGCTAGTGCGCGCCCTCGGCGGCCAGCTTGGTGATGCCGTTCTCGATGATCTGCTCGGCGTCGGCGGCCGAACCCCAGCCTTCGGTCTTCACCCATTTGCCGGGTTCGAGGTCTTTGTAGTGCTCGAAGAAGTGCTCGATCTCGTTGCGGAGCTGCTGCGGAATGTCGTCGACGTCGACGATGTGCGCCCAGCGCGGGTCTTTCGCGGGAACGGCGATGACTTTCGAGTCGATTCCGGCCTCGTCGCTCATGTTGAACACGCCGACGGGGCGCACCTTGACGCCCACGCCCGGGTAGACGGGGTACTCGAGCAGCACGAGCACGTCGACAGGGTCGCCGTCGAGGCCGAGGGTGTTCTCGAAGAATCCGTAGTCGGTGGGGTAGACGAACGTGGTGAAGAGCACGCGGTCGAGGTACACGCGGCCGGTTTCGTGGTCGACTTCGTACTTGTTGCGGCTGCCTTTGGGAATCTCGATGACGGCGTCGTAGCTGACCATGACGAAACTGCTCCTTCTTATAGTGTGCTCAAACTGCAATAACGTTACTGGATGCACCCGAACGAACGCCGCCCCCGCCTGACCCCGGCGATGGCCGATGTGCGCCGGGCCGTGCGGGAGGCGCTTGTTCAGCTTTCACCGCTGTCGATGCAGCCGCAGCAGCAGTCGTCGCTGCCGGCTCGGGATGCCCCCCTCGTGCTCGTCGCCCTGAGCGGTGGCCCCGATTCCCTCGCTCTGGCAGCGGCCCTCGCGTTCGAGGCGCCCCGCGCCGGCTTTCGCGCGGGCGCCGTGCTGGTCGACCACGGGCTGCAGGCGGGCTCGGCCGAGGTCACCGCCCGCGCAGCCGCCCAGGCCCGCACGCTCGGCCTCGACCCGGTTCTGGTCGAGCGTGTCGAGGTCGGCGGCACTACGACCGACGCGGCGAGCACCACAGCTGGGGGCGCCGGCGGCCCCGAAGCCGCCGCCCGCGCAGCGCGATACGCGGCCTTCGAACGCGCACAGGCGAGCACGAACGCCGTGGGCATCATGCTCGCCCACACGCTCGATGACCAGGCCGAGACGGTGCTGCTGGGGCTGGCGCGGGGCTCCGGGCCGACGAGCCTGTCGGGCATGAGCCCGGTGAACGGGGTGTACCTGCGGCCGCTGCTGGGCATCCGGCGCCAGACGCTTCACGACTCGCTCACCGACCTCGGGCCCGGGTCGGGGCTCGAGGCGTGGCATGACCCGCAGAACCTCGACCCGGCGTTCACCCGCGTGCGGGTGCGCTCAACCGTGCTGCCGATGCTCGAGGCAGAGCTCGGCCCTGGCATCGCTGAGGCGCTCGTACGCACGGCCGAGCAGCTGCGCGAAGACGCCGAGGCGCTGGATGCCCTGGCCGCCGAGTGGGCTGCCGAGATCGTCGAACACGCTGAGGCTGGCATCGCCCTCGACGTGCACGGCCTGGCCTTGAACCCGGCGGCACTCGCGCAGCGCATCGTGCGGTTCGTCGTGCTGGCGGAGTTCGGGGTGAGCCTCAGCCGGGCGCACACGCTCGCCGTGCTGCGGCTCGTGACCGAGTGGCGGGGTCAAGCGGGTGTGGATCTGCCGGGCATCCGCGTCACCCGGGTTTCAGCCGCCCTCGTCTTCGCTCGCGTTCGCTAGGCTGACGGGCATGGATTCACTCGATGTCTCAGCCGACCTGTCACAGATTCTGATCACTGAGGCTGAGATCCGCACCAAGATCGCCGAACTGGCGAGGCGCATCGAGGCCGACTACGCGGGCCAAGACGTGCTGCTCGTCGGCGTGCTGAAGGGCGCCGTCATGGTCATGGCCGACCTGGCCCGCGAACTGCACCTGCCAGTGACGATGGACTGGATGGCCGTCAGCTCGTATGGCACCAGCACCCAGTCGAGCGGGGTGGTGCGCATTCTGAAAGACCTCGACTCCGAGCTCGAGGGGCGCACGGTTCTCATCGTCGAAGACATCATCGACTCGGGGTTGACGCTCTCGTGGCTGCTTGGCAACCTGCGTTCGCGCGGCCCGAAGTCGGTCGAGGTGTGCGCGCTGCTGCGAAAGCCCGACGCCGTGCGCATCGAGCTCGACGTGCGCTACGTGGGCTTCGACATTCCCAACGACTTCGTGGTGGGCTACGGCCTCGACTACGCCGAGAAGTACCGCAACCTCAAAGACATCGGCGTGCTCGCCCCCCACGTCTACGCCTGACCGCCCCACCCCATAAAGACGAACGTGGAGTCGTTTTCCGCCCTAGAACCTCACGGTTGGGGCGGAAAACGACTCCACGTTTGCGTTGCGGGCGGGCGGCGGGGCGCGGGCCCCGACCGGGCCGGTTAGACCACGGCCGCCTCAGCGATGCGGTCGTTCTCGGCGTGCTTCTCAGCCTGGGCGTGAGCCGCGTGGGCCGTGGCCTGAACCGTGGCCTTGCGCTTGAAGAGCAGTGCAGCCATGACGGCACCGGCAAAGAACAGGCCTGAGGCGCAGGCGTACGCCAGAGCGTAGCCGTTCACGGCAGCCTGCGCTGCGACGGCGGGGGAGGCCGGCAGGTTCGATGCGATGTAGTTCGTCACAGCGGTGGCGACGAGGGTGTTCAGCAGCGCGGTGCTGATCGAGCCACCGACCTGCTGCGAGGTGTTCACCATGGCCGAGGCCACGCCGGCGAACTGGCGGTCGACGCCGAGCGTCGCGGTCTGCATCGCGGCGGGCATGATCGTTCCCATCGCGAGCCCCATGAGCATGAGGGGCGGCAGGATGTTCGCGGCGTACGTGCTCGACAGGTCTAGCCTCGTCATCCAGAGCAGC
The DNA here is from genome assembly GCF_004923255.1 of Subtercola vilae. Taxonomy (GTDB): domain Bacteria; phylum Actinomycetota; class Actinomycetes; order Actinomycetales; family Microbacteriaceae; genus Subtercola; species Subtercola vilae. Next base: position 120,136 of record NZ_QYRT01000003.1, read on the forward strand.
GCCGCCGATGCCATGAGCATGCCGGTCGGCACCATGACCTTCGGCCCGAAGCGCGGAACGAAGATGTTCGTGCCGAGCTGGGCGGCCAGCACGAGGCAGGCGATCATCGGCAGGAACGAGAGGCCCGTGGTGATGGGGCTGAAGTTCAGCGACGTCTGCAGGAAGTACGTGAGGAACAGGAACACGGCGAACATGCCCGAGCCTGCGATGAACACCGACAGGTACGCTGCGCCGCGGTTGCGGTTCAGAATGATCGCGAGGGGAAGCAGCGGGTGCTGCGCGCGGCGCTGCCAGAGAACGAACGCGATGAACAGAATGCCGCTCGCTACGAGGAGCCCCCAGGTGAAGAAGTCGCCCCAGCCGTTCGTCTCGGCGTTCGAGAAGCCGTAGACGAGCGAGAACAGAGCGGCCGACACCATGATCGTGCCGGGGATGTCGAGCTTGGGGCGCTCGGTTGTGCGCTTGATGGTCGGTACGAAGATGATCGCACCGATGACCGCGATGATGGCGAAGAACACGTTGATGTAGAGGTTCCAGCGCCAGCTGAAGTCTTGGGTGAGGTAACCGCCGAGCAGCAGCCCCACGGCGCCACCGGCACCGGCGATCGCGCCGAACACGCCGAATGCGCGCGAGCGCTCCTTCGGAATGGTGAACGTGGTGGTCAGAACGGCCAGGGCCGTGGGAGCGAGCAGTGCGCCGAAGAGGCCCTGCAGTGCGCGGGCGGCGACGAGCGTGCCGAAGCTGTCGGCAGCGCCACCGAGGGCGGATGCGGCGGCGAAGCCAATCAGACCGATGATGAACGTGGGCTTGCGGCCGATGAGGTCGGAGACGCGGCCGCCGAGCAGCAGCAGCGAGCCGAACGCCAGTGAGTAGGCGGTGACGACCCATTGGCGGTCGCCGTTCGAGAAGCCGAGGTCGGCCTGGGCGGCGGGAAGGGCGATGTTCACGACGGTAGCGTCGAGCACCACCATGAGCTGGGCGAGTGCGACGATGGCGAGCGTGAGCCAGCGGCGCGAAGAGGCTGCGGTTGCAGCGGGAGAAGTCTGTGACATGTCACCGACTATATACGGTACTGAGCAGTTTCGGAACTTAACAGTTTCTGAATTGCTAGTATTTAATCCGACAGTAACATTTGGCTGTCACACACTCAATCGAAAGGAAGAAACGCGATGACGCAGATCGACCTCTCCACTCCTAAACTCGGGCGCAAGCGAGATCATTCCCGCGATGCCGACATTCTGGATGCTGCGCTCGAGGTTCTCGCCGAAACCGGTTACGACGGCATGACCATCGACATGGTCGCCGCCCGAGCGAAGGCCGGCAAAGCGACGCTCTACCGGCGCTGGCCCTCGAAGGCCGAACTGGTCATCGACGCGGTCGCGTGCATGAAGAAGGGCGCGTACAGCCTCGAAGATCTGCCTGACACGGGAACACTCCGGGGCGATCTGGTCGCGCTGATCAAGCCGCACTCCATCGTCGATGCAGAGAAGAAGATGAAGGTGATGGCAGGGTTGATCTCGATGCTGTCGAGACAACCCGACCTCGCCGATGCGGCCAACGCCGCGATCATCGAGCCCCGGGCATCCGTCAACCGAGTTCTGATGCAGAGAGCGATCGATCGCGGCGAGATCTCGCCAGAGAGCGACATTGAGGCCCTCGCCCTGATCAGCCCGTCGATGGCGTCGTACCGCACGCTCATTCTGAAGAAGCCGGTCGACCGCGAGTTCTTGATTTCGCTGATAGACGGAGTGATCATGCCGGCTGTCGGCCTCAGAGCGCGCGCAAGTTAAGCCCACGGGGAACACGCAGGGCACGCCCAGTGTGCGACGGGTACTCTGAACCAGTAGTTGGGTGACCAGAAGGGTGCCGGTTTTGCCGCAAGAACCAAAAAGAGACATGAGCCTGAGACGCATTTTCCGGTCTCCGATTCCCTACATCATTCTTGGTGCCATCGCACTGTGGATCGGCTTCGGCCTGATCACCGGTTCGGGGTTCCAGCAGGTGTCGACCCAGCAGGGTCTGCAGTTCTTGAAAGATGGCAAGGTCTCACAGGCCCTCATCATCGACGGCGAACAGCGCGTCGACCTGACCCTCGCGTCGGCCGACGCCAAATACGGGTCGAAGGTGCAGTTCTACTACGTCGCACCGCGCGGCACCGAGGTGATCGACGCCGTCACGTCTGCAGCACCCACTGACGGCTTCAACGACCAGGTTCCGCAGACGAACTGGTTCCTGTCGCTGCTCGGCATTCTTTTGCCCGTCATTCTGATCGGTGCGTTCTTCTGGCTGATGCTCTCTGGCATGCAGGGCGGCGGCAACAAGGTCATGCAGTTCGGCAAGTCGAAGGCGAAACTCGTCTCGAAAGACACCCCGAAGGTCACCTTCGCCGATGTCGCGGGCAACGACGAGGCCATCGAAGAGCTCGAAGAGATCAAAGACTTCCTGAAAGACCCGTCGAAGTTCCTGGCGGTCGGTGCGCGCATCCCGAAGGGCGTTCTGCTCTACGGCGCTCCCGGTACGGGCAAGACCCTGCTGGCCCGTGCGGTCGCAGGTGAAGCCGGCGTTCCGTTCTACTCCATCTCGGGTTCTGACTTCGTCGAGATGTTCGTCGGTGTCGGCGCGAGCCGCGTGCGTGACCTGTTCGAACAGGCCAAGCAGAACTCGCCCGCCATCATCTTCATCGACGAGATCGATGCCGTGGGCCGTCACCGCGGTGCCGGTATGGGCGGCGGCCACGACGAGCGTGAGCAGACCCTCAACCAGCTGCTGGTCGAGATGGACGGCTTCGACGTGAAGACGAACGTCATTCTCATCGCGGCGACGAACCGCCCCGACATTCTCGACCCCGCGCTTCTTCGCCCGGGCCGCTTCGACCGCCAGATCGGCGTCGATGCTCCCGACCTGCAGGGTCGCAAGCAGATTCTCGAGGTTCACGGCCGAGGCAAGCCCCTGGCTGCCGGTGTCGACCTCGAGGTTCTCGCCCGCAAGACCCCCGGGTTCACCGGTGCCGACCTGGCCAACGTTCTGAACGAGGCAGCGCTTCTCACCGCCCGCTCGAATGCGCAGCTGATCGACAACCGTGCTCTCGATGAGGCCGTCGACCGTGTCATGGCCGGCCCGCAGCGCCGCACCCGCATCATGCGCGACCACGAGAAGCTCGTGACCGCATACCACGAGGGTGGGCACGCGCTGGTCGCCACCGCGATGAACCACACCGACCCCGTCACGAAGATCACCATTCTTCCGCGCGGTCGTGCGCTCGGCTACACGATGGTGCTGCCGCTCGAAGACCGCTACTCCATCTCGCGCAACGAACTGCTCGACCAGCTGGCCTACGCCATGGGTGGCCGGGTTGCCGAAGAGGTCGTCTTCCACGACCCCACCACGGGTGCGTCGAACGACATCGAGAAGGCCACCGACACGGCCCGCAAGATGGTCACCGACTACGGCATGTCGTCGAACGTCGGTGCCGTCAAGCTCGGCAGTGCGTCGGGTGAGATGTTCCTCGGCCGCAACATGGGCCACGAACGCGACTACAGCGACAACCTCGCCCAGCAGGTCGACAACGAGGTGCGCCAGCTCATCGAGGCGGCGCACGACGAGGCATGGTCGGTGTTGAACGACAACCGCGACATCCTCGATCACCTGGCCACGGAGCTGCTCGAACACGAGACGCTCGACCAGCACCAGCTGGCCGAGATCTTCAAAGACGTGCGCCACCTGCCTCCTCGCCCCCAGTGGCTGTCGAGCCAGAAGCGCCCGGTCTCCTCGATTCCGCCCATCGACTACCGGGCCGCCAAGGCTCCGATCGACCTGGGTGCCACCGACGGCGGCATCACGAGCGAGCCAGAGCCCGAGTTGAAGCCGAAGCGCGCGCCCCAGGCCCCGCCCCGCCCCGCCACCGCTTGAGCCTGTCGGCTCCAGTGAACTCCATCGAACAGTGGTAGACAGAGCACGAATCGAAGCCGCCGTACTCGAGATTCTCGAGGCGATCGGCGAAGACCCGAACAGGGAAGGGCTCGGCAGTACCCCTCGGCGTGTCGCCGAGGCATACTCCGAGTTCTTCTCCGGGGTCGGGGTCGATGCTCGCGCCCTCCTGGGCGAGACGTTCGCGTTCGACGAGGCCGCCCCGCGGGAGCCTGTGCTCATGCGGGGCATCACGTTCCGGTCGGTCTGTGAACACCACCTGCTGCCGTTCGAGGGCCTGGCGCACATCGCGTACGTGCCGACCGACAGGCTCATCGGCCTCGGCCGCCTGCCCGCCGTGGTCGACGCGCTCGCGTCGCGCCCGCAGCTGCAGGAGCGCCTCGGCGAGCAGCTTGCCGACACCATCGCCGACGGCCTCGATGCCACCGGCGTTCTCGTCGTTCTCGAGGCATCGCACGGCTGCGTAACTCTTCGCGGCCCCCGCCAGGTCGGCAGCACCACCGTGACGGTCGCGAGTCGCGGCTCTCTCAGCGAGCCAGCTGCCCGTAGCGAACTCATGGGTCTCATCGGGCAGCCGACCGCCGGCGCCACGGGCCACGAGGCCGCGCTGTGAGCGACCTCGGAGCAGGGCTGTCGCGCCGACGGAGGCCCGCGGCCGACGTGACGCACGCCACCTATGCGGGGCTGCCGAAGGGGCGCACGCTCATCATGGGTGTGCTCAACGTGACGAGCGACTCGTTCAGCGACGGCGGGCGGTGGCTGAGATCCGAAGCGGCCGTCGCACACGGGCTCGAGCTGGCTGCAGCGGGAGCAGACCTCATTGACGTGGGTGGCGAGTCGACGAGGCCCGGCGCCAGGCGAGTGCCCGTGGCCGAAGAGCAGGCGCGGGTTCTGCCGGTCATCCGGGAGCTGGCCCGCAGCGGAATCGCGATGAGCATCGACACGATGAATTCTTCGACCGCGCGCGCCGCGGTCGAAGCGGGCGCCATCATCGTGAACGATGTGTCGGGTGGCCTGAGCGACGAGGGTATGGCGGCAGCCGTCATCGACCTCGACGTGGCGTTTCTCGTGTCGCACTGGCGCGGCCACAGTGACTCGATGAACTCGGCGGCGGTGTACGACAACGTGGTGAACGACGTTCGCCGTGAGCTCGAGTACCGCGTCGCCGAACTCGTGGTGCGCGGCGTCGACCCCGCCCGGCTGCTGGTCGACCCGGGCCTTGGTTTTGCGAAGAACTCCGACCACAACTGGAAGCTGCTGGCCCACCTCGACGTGTTCACCGCCTTCGGCCTGCCGCTGGTGGTGGGTGCGTCGCGCAAGCGTTTCATCGGCGAGCTGCTGCCGGCGGGTGCGACGATGGATGCCCGTGACTTTCCTTCGGCTGTCACCGCCGCCCTGGCGGCCCAGGCAGGCGCATGGGCCGTGCGGGTGCACGATGTCGAGACCACCAAAGCCGCGCTCGCCGTGGCAGAAGCCTGGAAGAAGGGGGCAGAACGATGACCGACCAGTCGACTCCAACGGTCGCACTCGCCCTCGTACCCGACGGCCCCGATGCCATCACCATCACCGGGCTCACCGTTCAGGCCAACCACGGAGTGTTCGACTTCGAGCGCCGTGACGGCCAGCCGTTCGTCATCGACGTCACGGCGTGGCTGAACACCGCGGCCGCCGCCGCCGATGACGACCTCGACCAGACCCTGCACTACGGGGTGCTGTCGAACGAGATCGCGGATGCGGTAGCCGGCGAACCCGTCGACCTCATCGAGACGCTCGCCGAGCGGGTCGCCCGTGTCGTGCTGGCGCACGAAGTGGCTGAGCGGGTGCGCGTCACCGTGCACAAGCCCGAAGCTCCCATCGAAGTGCCGTTCACCGATGTCTCGATCACCATCACCCGGAGGCGGGCGTGAGGCAGGAGAAGCTGCGGGTCACTCTTCCCGCCGTGGTCGCGCTCGGCAGCAACCTCGGGGAGCGCGAGCAGACACTGCGGGATGCCGTGCGGGAGATCGATGCGGTCGACGGAGTCATTGTCGACGCCGTCTCGAGCCTCTACGAGACCGACGCTCTGAAGCCCGACGGTGTCGACCTCGACGCGCCCAGCTACCTCAACGCCGTGGCCCTCGTGCGGTCGGCGCTGCCGCCCCATGAGCTGCTGGTTGCCCTGCAGGCCATCGAACTCGCGCACGACCGGGTTCGCGAAGAACACTGGGGCGACCGAACGCTCGACCTCGACATCGTCACGTTCGCAGGCCTGCAACAGCACGACGAGACACTGACCCTGCCGCATCCGCTGGCATTCGAGCGTGCATTCGTGCTGGTGCCGTGGCACGAGATCGAACCTGCGGCCGAGCTGCCGGGCCACGGCCCAATCGCCGCACTGCTGGCGGCGCTGCCGGCCACGACCGACGAGATCCCGAGACTGTACGCGAAGTGGGAGAAATGAAGCGAACACGCCCGATCACTCTGGTTCTGCTGGTCATCGGTGGAGCCTTTGTGGGGTTCTTCATCGAAGTCGGCCTCGCCTCGGCCGGCCGGCCCATCATCGCTCTGCCGCTCTCGCTGTCGATCACGCTGGTCGCGGCGGGAGCCATCGTCGTGACGCTGGCGGTGCCCATTGCGCGGGCCATCCGCGGCACGAACCAGGCCCCCATCAATCCGTTCCGCGCCATGCGCACGGTGGTGCTCGCGAAGGCATCGAGTCTCGTGGGCGCCCTGATCGCCGGCCTCGGCGTCGGCGTCGTGGTGTACCTGCTGTCGCGGGCCGTGGTTCCGGCTGTCTCGTCACTGTGGCTGAGTTTCGCTGCGGCGATTGCGGGCGCGATACTGCTCGCGTGCGGCCTCGTGGCAGAGAAGCTGTGCACCTTGCCGCCCGATGACGGCGACCCCGATCATCCGGTCAGCGCCCCCGACCGCCGGTTGGGCTAGCCGCCCGTGAACCCCGCACCCGATTCGCACCGGCTGTCGTACGGCACCCAGTGGCGCCGGGTCAGCCCCAAGTACGTGGCCGTCGAGATCGCCGCCTCCATCATCGCAGGCGTCGTACTGGCGGCCGTGAGTGTGTTCTTCATTCTGGTGGTGCGGGCCTGGTTCGGCTGGTGGATGCTCGGCGCATCCATTGCCATCATGATCGTGCTGCTCATCGTGGCGCCGCGCCGGGCCCGCGCGATCGGATACCAGTTGCGCGACGACGACCTGCTCTTTCGTCGCGGAATCATGTTTCTTCGCATCGTGGCCGTGCCGTACGGGCGCATGCAGCTCATCGACATCAACCGCGGGCCGCTCGGGCGGGCCCTCGGGCTCAGCGACCTCAAGTTCGTCACGGCGGCGGCCACCAGCGGGGTGGCGATTCCGGGGCTGCCCGAGGCAGAAGCCGACGCGCTGCGCGACCAGCTGATCGGGCTGGCCGAGGCGCGCCGCACCGGGCTGTGACGGTGAACGGCGAGACGGCGAGCGGCGAGACGGCGCCGGACATGCCGGACATGCCGGGTGCGCCGGGCGTGCCGTCCTCCATGCCTCCGTCGCTGCCGCCTGTCGCGGCGCACCTTGCCGACGGCGAGTGGCACCGCCTGCACTGGGCGTCACCGCTGCTCAAAGGCGGGTTCGTGCTGGTGGCGGTGCTCGCCTTCATTCTGACGAACCTGCGCGAGCGGCTCGTCGAGCTGTTCATTCCCACCGGGCCGGGCCCGGGCGACGGCGGTGGGGGCGGAAGCGGCGGAGGCGGCCAGGGCGGCCGCGGCAACCCCGGCGACAACGGCGACATCGTCTCACTGGTGTACAGCCACGGTCAGACCGGCATCGCCATTCTCATCATCTTCGGCGTCATTCTCGTAGCGATCGCCGCCTTCGCGCTGGCCTGGCGCATGCACAGTTTTCGCATCGGCAGCGACGCGGTCGAAGTGAAGAGCGGAGTGCTCTTTCGCCACAACAGGCAGGCGCGGCTCGACCGCATTCAGGGCATCCACATCACTCGTCCGCTGTTCGCTCGCCTGTTCGGTGCCGCCCGTATCGAGCTGACGGTGGCGGGTCAAGACGCGAAGGTCGAGCTGGCCTACCTGGGTTCGAGCCAGGTCGATGAGCTGCGCCGCGAGATACTGCGGCGGGCGTCGGGGGTGCTGGAATCAGAGGCGCGGGCCGCGGCACAGGCGGCTGACGACGCTGGGGTGGGTGCCACCGTCGGCGACGCCAGCGGTTTCGGTTCCCCCGAACCCCGACCGGGCATCCTGAACCGGCGGCTCGGCGAATTTCTTGCCCCCGAACTCGACCCCGATGCTGCCCCGCCCGAGTCGGTGGTGAAGATCACCCCACTGCGGCTGATCGGCTCGCTCGTGCTGAGCGAATTCACCGTGGTGCTGCTGCTCGTCATTGCGGCTCTCGTTGTGTCGACGGTGTTCGCGCACCACACGTTCATTCTGTTTCTGCTGCTGCCGAGCGTCATCGGCTCGCTCGGCTACTACAGCAGGCGTTTCACGAAGTCGCTGCGATACTCCATCGCGGGTACGCCCGACGGGGTGCGGGTGGGCTTCGGCCTGTTCACGATCAACAACGACACGCTGCCGCCCGGGCGCATTCACGCCATCGAGGTCACGCAGCCGATTCTGTGGCGCCCGGCGGGCTGGTGGATGATCAGAATCAACCGTGCCGGCCACGCCTCGTCGCACGGTGGAGCTGGCCAGCCGCACACCCTGCTGCTGCCCGTCGGGCGCGTTGCCGACGTGGAACGCGTGCTCGGACTGCTGCTGCCCGGCCTCGCGGTGGCCTCGCCGACCGATGCCAGCGACCAGCAGCAGCTGCAGCGGCTCGTGCTCGCCGGGCTGACCGCCAGGCACGGGGCGGGCTTCAGCTCGACACCGGCGCGCGGCTTCTGGCTGAGGCCGCTGTCGTGGCGGCGCACGGGGTTCGCGGTGACTCCGGATGCCGTGCTGCTGCGCACGGGGTTCGTCTGGCGGCGGCTGAGCGTCGTTCCGTTGGCGCGGTTGCAGAGCCTTCACGTGACCCAGGGGCCGGTTCGCCGGGTGCTCGATCTCGCGGCGCTCGACTTCAACACGATTGCAGGCCCCGTGCGCGCGAAGCTCGGCGTGATCGACCGGCGTGCGGCGGTGGCGGCGTTCACCGAGCTGTCGGCGGGCGCCGTTCTGGCGGCCCGCGCCGACGATTCGCATCGGTGGGCCGGGCGGGCAACCCCCGCGCTTCACGCGAGCGACGACAATCCACTCGTGCCGCTTCTGCCCACCCCCGAACACCCGGAGACCGACCGATGACCTCACCACAACGTTCGGGCCGGCTCGGCATCGGCATCATCGGCGCAGGGCGCGTGGGGCCGGTGCTCGGGGCCGCGCTCGCCGGGGCCGGGCACGCGATCGTGGGCGTGAGCGCGGTGTCGGAGGCGAGCCGCGAGCGGGCCGAGGTCATGCTGCCGGGGGCTCCGATTCTCGACATTCCGCAACTGATCGAGCGAAGCGAGCTGGTACTGCTGGCGGTGCCCTCCGACCAACTGGCCGCGCTGGTCAGCGGGCTCGCGGCAACCGGAGCCTGGCAGCCGGGCCAGCTCGTCATGCATACCGCCGCCGAATTCGGCTTCGGGGTGCTCGCGCCGGCGCTCGCGGCGGGGGCGATACCGCTGGCGATTCACCCCGCCATGTCTTTCACGGGGTCGAGCATCGACATTGCCCGCCTCTCTGGCACCTACTTCGCCGTCACTGCGCCGGGCCCCGTGCTGCCCATCGGCCAGGCGCTCGTGGTCGAGATGGGCGGCGAGCCGGTGGTCATCTCCGAAAGCGACCGGGCTGCCTACGCCGAAGCGATCGAGACGGCTACCACGTTCTCGAGTGCGATCGTCGAGCAGGCCACGGGTATGCTCACCTCTATTGGGGTCGAGGGCCCCGGCCGGATGCTGGCCCCGCTCATCCGTTCGTCGGTTGAGAATGCCCTGCAGCGCACGGCCGGCCCCGATGACGTCTTTCTGCCGGTCGAGTAGCGAGTAACCTTTTCACGGCGCTTGGCCTGTCTGGCGGCGCCGTCAATATAAGGAGTACCGGTGCCGACGCTCGCTGTCACCATCGCCGAGGTGCGCGAGCAGATCGCGCTCGCGAAAGACGATGCACGCCTCCGCGGCGTCACGAACCCGACGGTGGCACTCGTTCCCACCATGGGTGCACTGCACGACGGTCACCTCGCCCTCGTCACCCGGGCCCGTGAAGTGGGCGATATCGTGGTCGTCTCGATTTTCGTCAACCCGCTGCAGTTCGGCGAGGGCGAAGACCTTGAGACCTACCCCCGCACGCTCGACGCAGACCTCGCCGCGCTCGATCGCACCGGCCCCACCATCGTCTTCGCACCCACCGCAGCCGAGATGTACCCCGAGGGCCGCACGCAGACGAAGATCTCGGCCGGCCACGTGGGCACCCTTCTCGAGGGCCGCAGCCGGGCCGGCCACTTCGACGGCGTGCTCATCGTGGTCAACAAGCTGCTGAACATCGTGCAGCCGACCTCGGTACTGTTCGGCCAGAAAGACGGCCAGCAGGTGTTCGTGGTGAGCCGCATGGTGCGCGACCTGAACATCCCCGTCACCGTCGAGGTCGTCGACACCGTTCGTGAGACCGACGGCTTGGCGCTCTCGAGCCGCAACACGTACCTCGACGAGCGTGAGCGCGTCGCGGCGCGCGTGCTCTCGGCTGTTCTCGAAGCGGCCGAGTCGGCCGCCGTCAGCGGAATCGACTCGCTCATCGCGGCAGCGCAGGCGGCCAGCATGGGCCAGCCGCTCGTCACGCTCGAATACCTGAGCGTGGTCAACCCGGCCACCTTCCTGCCGGTCGACGACAACTTCCACGGTCGGGCGCAGGTATTGGTGGCCGCCCGCGTGGGCACCACCCGCCTCATCGACAACGAGTTCGTCTACCTCGGCGGCTGAGACGCCGCGCGGTGCGCTGCTTGTAAGCTGGGCGAGACTTTCAAGGAGCCCCGCCGCATGACCGAAACACCAGCCGAGCCGTTCGACCCGAGTGACGCCGCAGCAGAAGCAGAAGCAGAAGCCGCTGCCGAGGCTGCCGCGACGAGCGAGCAGCAGGTCATCCGCATGGCCAAGCGCGAACGGATGCTCGAGCAGGGCCTCCAGGCGTACCCCGTCTCTGTTCCCGTGACCACCACCATCCCCGTCGTTCGCGCGCAGTATGGCGAACTCGTGGCCGACCAGAGAACGGGCGACACCGTCGGTATCGCGGGGCGCGTGGTGCACCTGCGCAACACCGGCAAGCTGTGCTTCGTCTCGCTGCAGTCGGGCGACGGAACGCGCATCCAGGCCATGGTCTCGCTGGCCGCCGTCGGCGACGAGTCGCTGGCCGCCTTCAAAGACTTCGTCGACCTGGGCGATCACCTGTTCGTGAGCGGCGAGGTCATCTCGTCGCGCCGCGGTGAGCTGTCGGTGATGGTGGCCGAGTGGCAGATCGCGTCGAAGGCCCTGCTGCCGTTGCCGAACCTGCACAGTGAGCTCAGCGAAGAGACCCGTATGCGAAGCCGCTACCTAGACCTGATCGTGCGCGATGAGGCCCGCGTCATGGTGCGCACCCGCGCGGCCGCCGTGGCCAGCATGCGCAAGACGTTCGCCGACCGCGAGTTCATCGAGGTCGAGACGCCCATGCTGCAGACCATGCACGGCGGCGCCGCTGCGCGACCGTTCTCCACCTGGAGCAACGCCTTCGACACCGAGCTGTACCTGCGCATCGCTCCCGAGCTCTTTCTGAAGCGCGCGGTGGTGGGCGGCATCGACCGCGTGTTCGAAATCAACCGCAATTTTCGCAACGAAGGCGCGGACTCCACCCACAGCCCCGAGTTTGCGATGCTCGAGGCGTACGAGGCCTATGGCGACTACAACACCATGGCCGAGCTGACCCAGACGCTCATTCAGAACGCCGCCCTCGCGGTGGCCGGCTCGCACGTGGTGACCTGGGCCGACGGCACCGAGTACGACCTCGGTGGGCAGTGGCAGCGCATCAGCATGTACGAATCGCTGAGTGAGGCATCGGGCATCCCGATCACACCCGCGACGAGTCTCGACGAGCTGAAGGCGCTCGCCGCGCGCGAAGGTGTCGAGGTTCACCTGCCGAACCACGGCAAGTACGTCGAAGAGCTGTGGGAGCACTTCGTGAAGGGTTCGCTCGACTCGCCCACGTTCGTGATGGACTTCCCGGTCGAGACCAGCCCACTCACGCGCGCGCACCGCTCGATCGCGGGTGTCGTCGAGAAGTGGGATCTGTACATTCGCGGGTTCGAGCTGGCCACGGCGTACTCCGAGCTCGTCGACCCGGTCATCCAGCGCGAGAGGTTCATCGAGCAGGCCAAGCTGGGTGCGGCGGGCGACGATGAGGCCATGCGCCTCGACGAAGAATTTCTGCGCGCGCTCGAGTTCGGCATGCCCCCCTCCGGCGGCCTCGGCATGGGCGTCGACCGCCTGCTGATGGCACTCACCGGGCTCGGCATTCGTGAGACCATCCTGTTTCCGCTGGTGAAGTAGAGCCGGCCGTGACCGACAGCGGGCAGACGCCCGAGCAGCAGAAACCGGATGCCCCGCAGGGCCCGAGCGAGGCCGAGAAGCGCAAGCGCCTCATCGCCGCGCGTCTCGTGGTGGCCGGCGTCGGCCTGACCTTTCTCATCGTGGGTTTCGTCGAATTCGTCACCAAGTCGAACTGACAGCTTCACGGCGTAGGGTAGAAGCACAATGAACGATCTCTGGGGCGCACTCGCCGCACTCTTTCCGACAATCGCCGTCGGCCTGCTCTTCTGGTTCATCATGCGCGCCATCGTTCGCTCAGACAAGACCGAGCGCAAGGTGCTCGCCCGTATCGAGGCCGAAGAGCGCAGCAAGCGCGGCCTGTAACGTCGCTCGCCCCCGGTAGCCGATACGGTATGCAGGGTGTTGTTTCTGCGCGATGAAAGGGGCACCTGATCTCTGGTGACCAAATGACGGTGATTGCCATCGTCGTAGCCTTCGTTGTCGACTTCGGTATTCGTGTCACTGCCATCATCGTGGTGCCGAGAAACCGGCGACCGAGCTCGGCCATGGCCTGGCTGCTGGCCATCTTTCTGATTCCCTACCTCGGGGTGCTCGTCTTTCTGCTCATCGGGAGCTACAAGCTGCCGAAGAAGCGCCGCGACAAGCAGCAGGCCATCAACGACTTCATCATCGAGACCACCGAAGGCATCGATCGGGTCAGCAACGATCATCCGTGGCCCCCGTGGCTGCGCTCGGTGGTCGAACTGAACCGCACGCTCGGCGCCATGCCATTGGTCGGCGGCAACAGGGCCCGCCTCATCGGCGACTACGCCCAGTCGATCGCCGAGATGACGGCCGACGTGAACGCGGCCACGAAGTTCGTGCACTGCGAGTTCTACATCATGGCGTATGACGGGGTCACTGCCGACTTCTTCGCCGCGCTTGAGAACGCCGTGAAACGTGGGGTGGTTGTGCGAGTGCTGCTCGACCACATCGCATCGATCCGCTCACCTGGCCATCGCCAGACGGTTCGCCAGCTGCAGAAGATCGGCGTGATCTGGCACTTCATGCTGCCCGTTCAGCCGTTGCGCGGCCGGTACCAGCGCCCAGACCTCCGCAATCATCGCAAAGTACTCGTCATCGACGGGCGGGTCGGCTACATGGGTTCGCAGAACATGATCGACCGCAGCTACAACAAGCGTGTCAATCGGCGCCGCGGGTTGAAGTGGAAAGACCTCATGACGCGGGTACAAGGCCCCATCGTGAACGGGCTGAACGCCATTTTCATCACCGACTGGTACAGCGAGACCGACGAGTTGCTGGTGCGCGAGACCGAGGCCATCACGCCCGACGTCATCTACGACGAGGCCGACGCGCTCGACTGCCAGGTCGTGCCGAGCGGGCCCGGTTTCGACGGCGAGAACAACCTGCGGCTGTTCCTGGCGCTGCTCTACTACGCGCAGAAGAAGATCATCATCACCTCGCCCTACTTCGTGCCCGACGATGCCATGCTCTATGCCATCACCACCGCCACCCAGCGCGGCGTCGAGGTGCAGCTGTTCGTCTCGGAGATCGGCGACCAGGCGCTCGTCTACCATGCCCAGCGCTCGTACTACGAGGCCCTGCTGAAGGCCGGCGTCGAGGTCTGGATGTACCGCAAGCCCTACATTCTGCACGCCAAGCACTTCACCATCGACGACGACGTCGCCGTCATCGGCTCGAGCAACATGGACATGCGCTCGTTCAGCCTCAACATGGAGGTCTCGATGATGGTGCGCGGCGCCAGCTTCGTGCGCGAGATGCGCGAGGTCGAAGACGGCTACCGCGCCCTCAGCCGCCGGCTCACGCTCGACGAGTGGGAGCGCCAGCCGCTGCGCTCGACGGTGCTCGACAACCTCGCGCGGTTGACGTCGGGGCTGCAATAGGCGCTGCGGCTGTTTCGGCAGGGCTCCGGTAGGGCTCCGGCCAGCGTTCCGCTAGGGCTCCGGATGCTCAGCCGCGGGGCTTGAGGCGAACCGTGGGCAGCTCGGGAGCCGGTAACGGCCCGCCCTCGAACCCGTGCGTCGTGCCGGGAAGCGTTGCGGTGAAGAAGTCTTCGGTGCCCGCGGGCGGCGGGCCGCCGACGCCCAGCGCCTCAGCTTGCCACGCCGCGCGGTACGCCACGATCTCTTCGTGCGTGCGGCCCACGAAGTTCCACCACATCAGAAGCTTCTCGCCGAGAGGTTCGCCGCCGATGAGCAGCAGTCGCACGGGGTCGGGGCCCGCGGTGAAGGTGAGGGTCGTGCATCCGGTGCCCACGTGTGCGAGTTCGTGCCTGACGACCTGTGTCTCGTTTTCGTCGAGCGACGACCGGATGCCCACCTCACCGCTGTCGACCAGAACCCCGTATTCGAACCCGGGTTGCACGGGCAGTTGGGCGCTGCCTCCCGGCGAAAGGTCGACCTGAGCGGCGACCAGCGCGCTGAAGGTACTCGCGTCGGCACGCTCGCCCGCGAGCTCTCCGACGAACACCTGAAGCGCCGCGTCACCCACGCGCACCTTCTTCGACACGTGGCTCTCGAACGAGGGCATCCGGTGCCGCTCTGTTTCGGGCAGTGCCACCCAGAGCTGTGCTCCGTGCAGCACGGTGGTGCCGGGCGTCGATACCTCGGAGTGGCTGATGCCGCGCCCCGCGGTCATCAGGTTGAGTTCGCCCGGCCGCACGATGGCGTGGCTGCCGACGCTGTCGCGGTGCTCGATCTCGCCCTCGAACAGCCACGACACGGTCTGCAGGCCGGTGTGCGGATGCGGCGGAACCCGCATGCTGCCCGTCGCGGCCACCGGATCGGGCCCGTAGTGGTCGAGAAAACACCAGGCACCGATCATGGTGCGGCCCTTACTCGGCAGGGTGCGTCTCACCGTGAGCGCGCGGGGGCCGCCGAGCGGAACCTCTCGCGGCTGCATGATGCTGATGAGGTGGGTCGGCTCGGTCGAGCACTCGACCACTTCGGTGGGGTGACGTTCGAGGTTGCTCACGAGTCAATCGTAGGAGGGCGGCAGATATATCTGCCCACGGCGAACACAGCAGCAATGCCGAACCTCGGTGGTTAGCATTTATGTACCGGTTACCGTCACTGCCCCGGTACCCAAGGAGTCAGCATGTTTGAGAGATTTACCGACCGTGCCCGTCGCGTCGTCGTTTTGGCCCAAGAAGAAGCCAAGATGCTCAACCACAACTACATCGGCACCGAGCACATCCTGCTCGGGCTCATTCACGAGGGCGAAGGTGTCGCTGCCAAGGCGCTCGAGTCACTCGGCATCTCGCTCGACGCCGTGCGCGAGCAGGTGCAGGACATCATCGGCCAGGGCCAGCAGCAGCCCACCGGTCACATTCCGTTCACGCCGCGTGCCAAGAAGGTGCTCGAGCTGTCGCTTCGCGAGGCCCTGCAGCTCGGTCACAACTACATCGGCACCGAGCACATCCTGCTCGGCCTCATTCGCGAGGGTGAAGGCGTCGCCGCCCAGGTTCTGGTCAAGCTCGGTGCTGACCTCAACCGTGTTCGCCAGCAGGTCATTCAGCTGCTGAGCGGGTACCAGGGCAAAGAGGCCGTCGCCGTGGGTGGCAACGACCAGGCGCCCGACAAGGGCTCGCAGATTCTCGACCAGTTCGGCCGCAACCTCACGCAGGCCGCGCGCGACAACAAACTCGACCCGGTCATCGGGCGCGAGAAAGAGATCGAGCGCGTAATGCAGATCTTGTCGCGCCGGTCGAAGAACAATCCTGTTCTCATCGGTGAGCCCGGTGTCGGCAAGACCGCCGTCGTCGAGGGCCTCGCCCAGGCCATCGTTCGGGGCGACGTTCCCGAGACGCTGAAAGACAAGCAGCTCTACACGCTCGACCTCGGGTCGCTCATCGCGGGTTCACGCTACCGGGGCGACTTCGAAGAGCGCCTGAAGAAGGTCACGAAGGAGATCCGCACCCGCGGCGACATCATCACCTTCATCGACGAGATCCACACGCTCGTCGGTGCCGGGGCTGCTGAGGGCGCAATAGACGCCGCGAGCATCCTGAAGCCGCTGTTGGCCCGCGGTGAACTGCAGACCATCGGCGCGACCACGCTCGACGAGTACCGCAAGCACTTCGAGAAAGACGCTGCGCTCGAGCGCCGCTTCCAGCCCATTCAGGTCGCCGAGCCCACGCTGCCCCACACGATCAACATTCTGAAGGGGCTTCGCGACAAGTACGAGGCGTTCCACAAGGTGTCGATCACCGACGGTGCCATTGTCGCCGCAGCGAACCTCGCTGACCGGTACGTGGCCGACCGCTTCCTGCCAGACAAGGCCATCGACCTGATCGATGAGGCCGGCGCACGCCTTCGCCTGTCGATTCTGTCGGCGCCGCCGGAGCTTCGCGAGTTCGACGAGCGCATCGCACTCGTTCGTGGCCGCAAAGAGGCTGCGATCGAGGAACAAGACTTCGAGAAGGCCGCGTCTCTCCGCGACGAGGAGAAGAACCTGCTCGGTGAGCGTCTGCGGCTCGAGAAGAAGTGGAAGTCGGGCGACGTGAAGGCGTCGGGCATCGTCGACGAGGGGCTGATTGCCGAGGTTCTGGCGCAGGCCACGGGCATCCCGGTGTTCAAGCTCACCGAAGAAGAGTCGTCGCGACTCATGTTCATGGAGAAGGCGCTGCACGAGCGTGTCATCGGGCAAGAAGAGGCCATCGCGGCTCTGTCTCGCACGATTCGCCGCACGCGGTCGGGCCTCAAAGACCCCAAGCGCCCCTCGGGTTCGTTCATCTTCGCCGGCCCCACGGGTGTCGGCAAGACCGAGCTCGCGAAGGCGCTCGCCGAGTTCCTCTTCGACGACGAGAACGCCCTCATCTCGCTCGACATGAGCGAGTACGGCGAGAAGCACACCGTTTCTCGTCTGTTCGGTGCTCCTCCCGGATTCGTCGGCTTCGAAGAGGGCGGTCAGCTCACCGAGAAGGTGCGCCGCAAGCCCTTCAGCGTGGTGCTGTTCGACGAGATCGAGAAGGCTCACCCCGACATCTTCAACTCGCTGCTTCAGATTCTTGAAGAGGGCCGGCTGACCGATGGCCAGGGTCGTGTTGTCGACTTCAAGAACACGGTGATTATCATGACCACCAACCTCGGTACGAAAGACATCACCGGTTCGCCCATCGGCTTCCAGTCGCAGACGAACGTGTCGACGTCGTACGACCGCATGAAGGGCAAGGTGAACGAAGAGCTGAAGAAGCACTTCAAGCCCGAGTTCCTGAACCGCGTCGATGACACCATCGTGTTCCCGCAGCTGTCGAAAGAAGAGCTGCTGCAGATCGTCGACCTGTTCATCGGCCGCCTTCGCGACCGCCTGATGGATCGCGACCTGACCATCGAGCTGTCGCTGTCGAGCAAAGAGCGTCTCATCGAGGTCGGGTTCGACCCGTCACTCGGTGCTCGACCGCTTCGCCGCGCAATGCAGAACGAGGTCGAAGACCGACTCTCTGAGCGCATCCTGCTTGGTGAGCTGAACGCTGGCGATCACATCTACGTCGACTTCGTCGAGGGGGAGTTCACCTTCCTCACAACGTCGCCCGAGCCGCTTGCCGCCATCACGGCCGAGGGCGCGGTTGCGCCGGCGATCGACTAGGCGCCAGCGCCAACTGCACCACCCCGCTTCACCAGCACCACCCCGATTCACCCGAAAGGGCCGGCCCCCTCACCGTTGCCGGCCCTTTCGCCGTTCACCGCGGCGCCACGTCACCCGAAGCAGCCACGCGCAGTGGTTTTCGTGAAAACGGGCGGGGGCTGCAAGGATGGAGCATGACCAACTCAGACGTGTCCGCCGTTCGCCCCGCACTCGGGCCGATCACGGTGCGACGCGCGCGTACGTCAGATGTGCCGTACATCCAACGCCTCGCCGAACCACTCGTGCAGACCCGCGTGCTGCTCGGCA
Organism: Subtercola vilae; assembly: GCF_004923255.1. Classification (GTDB taxonomy): domain Bacteria; phylum Actinomycetota; class Actinomycetes; order Actinomycetales; family Microbacteriaceae; genus Subtercola; species Subtercola vilae. The sequence goes on from NZ_QYRT01000003.1 coordinate 138,479, forward strand.
AAGACGCCGTGGTCTACTACGAGGCCGTGCAGGAGTTTCGTATCGGGGTCGACTCTGAGGGCACCCCCATCGGCTGCGGCGCGCTCCATGTCTTTTGGGAAGACCTGGGTGAGGTGCGCACGCTCGCCGTCGACCCGGCGTACCTCGGCAAGGGCGTCGGCCATGCCCTCCTCGAGTCGATCGAACGCGACGCTCGCGAGCTCGGGCTGTCGCGGCTGTTCTGCCTCACCTTCGAGGTCGCCTTCTTCGAACGCCACGACTTCGTGGCCTCGCCCCTGGCGTTGGTGGCTCCGGATGTCTATGCCGAACTCGTTCGCTCACCCGACGAGGGCGTGGCCGAGTTTCTCGACCTCGCGCGCGTGAAGCCGAACACCCTCGGCAACACGCGCATGCTGAAGCACCTGTGAGCCGGAGTTGCATCGGGCTGCTCACGCCCACCCCACTTTTTTGCGTCGCCGGTCTCACGGGGGTCACCGGCCCCACTGCCCGCCGATGAGCGGCTACGAGGTGTGCGTCTGCTACCTCATCCGGCAGCGAGCGGATGGCCGGCGCGAGGTTCTGCTCGGCGAGAAGCTCACCGGGCTCGGCATCGGCAAGGTCGTGGGGCCCGGCGGCAAGCTCGAGGCGGGCGAAAGCGCCCTAGACGCCATCGTGCGCGAGGTGGCAGAGGAAACGGGCATCCGCATAGCCCCAGCAGACCTTCGGCAGGCCGGGTATCTGGTGTACGAGTTTCCGTACAAGCCGTCGTGGAGTCAGAATTCGACCGTTTTCGTGGCCGAGGTGTGGCAGGGCGAACCCCGGGCGAGTGTCGAACTTGCGCCCCGTTGGTTCGCCCTCGACGAGATTCCCTTCGAGGCGATGTGGCACGATGCGAGGTTCTGGCTGCCGCGGGTGCTTGCCGGCGAGACGGTTCGCGCACGCTTCTCGTTTCAGGCAGACAACGCGACGGTGGCCGAGACGAATCTGCCGCAGGCCTGACCTCGGCGCCGCGTTAGTGTTGATGGAGTTGCCACTTCTAAGGAGCAAATCAATGCTGTTACACGGTGTGGGCGTCGGTCGCGGTCTTGCGGTCGCTTCAACGCTCCGGATGCCCGAACCTCTCGCCGAGCCCACAGACGAGCCGAGCACGGCTGAACCTGAAGCAGAGCTCGCGCGCATCGAGGTCTCGCTCGCCGCCGTCGCTGCCGACCTTCTGGCACGCGGTGCTGCTGCCGGCGGAGAAGCCCAAGACGTGTTGAACGCCCAGTCGTTGATGGCAGAAGACCCCACCATTGTCGAAGACATCCAGACGCGCCTTGGCAGCGGTAAAACCGCTGATCGCGCCGTGTTCGAGGCGTTCGCTGGTTTTCGCGACCTGCTCGTTCAGATGGGTGGGTACATGGCCGAGCGGGCCGCCGACCTCGACGACGTTTCGCAGCGCATCATCGCACACCTCCGGGGCGTGCCGGCGCCGGGGGTGCCCGAGTCGGCGACCCCGTTCATCCTCGTCGCCCACGACCTCGCACCGGCCGACACGGCGCTGCTCGACCTCGCGAAGGTCGTCGGGCTGATCACGCGCGAAGGTGGGCCTACCTCGCACACCGCGATTCTGGCGCGGTCGAAGTCGATCCCCGCCATCGTGGGTGTGAAGGGGGCCGAGAACCTGGCCGACGGAACGCTCGTCGTGCTCGACGCGGGTGCCGGAACCGTTCTCACCGAGCCGGCCGACTCCGACGTCGAGCGCGCCACCGAGCGCATCGCCCAGCGCGCGGCCGAGGCTGCCGCGCCGCTACGGCCCGGGGCTCTGGCCGACGGAACCCTCGTGCCGCTCCTCGCCAACCTCGGGTCTGCCGAGGGCGCCGCTGAGGCACTCGCGCTCGGGGCCGAAGGCGTTGGGCTCTTTCGCACCGAGTTTCTGTTTCTCGATTCCACTGAGGCGCCCTCGGTCGAGTCGCAGGTCACCCAATACGAAGCCATGTTGCGCGCGTTCGTCGGCAAGAAGGTTGTCGTTCGTGTGCTCGATGCCGGTGCCGACAAACCGCTGAGCTTTCTGAATGACGCGAAAGAGGAGAACCCGGCCCTCGGCCTCCGCGGCATTCGTGCCCTCCGCGCAGCCGAAGACATTCTGCGCGACCAGCTCCTCGCGCTCGCGACGGCCGAGGCGCGCGTCAATGGGCATCGCGACGACCTCGAGCCCGGCGAGAAGGTCGAACTGTGGGTCATGGCACCCATGGTGGCCGACGCCGACGACGCCGAATACTTCGTGTCATTCGCGCGCGAACTCGGCATTCAGGTCGCCGGAGTCATGGCCGAGGTTCCCTCGTCGGCGCTCGTGGCCGACCAGATCTTCGACGTGGCCGACTTTGTGAGCATCGGTACGAACGACCTCACCCAGTACACGCTCGCGGCCGACCGGCTGCTCGGCTCCGTGGCGAACCTGCAAGACCCGTGGCACCCCGCGGTTCTGCGACTCGTGGGCATGCTCGGCGAGGCCGGGCGTGTGGCCGGCAAGCCCGTCGGGGTGTGCGGCGAGGCCGCGGCCGACCCGCTGCTGGCCGTCGTGCTGGTGGGGCTCGGTGTGACAACACTCTCGATGACCCCGGCGGCCATCGCGGATGTTCGGGCCGAACTCGCCCGCCACACCCTCGCCGAGGCGCGCGAACTCGCCCGCGTCGCGGTGGCGGCCACCTCGGCTTCGCGTGCCCGCGCGGCCGTGACCGGGCTTTCGGCGGCGAACGCGATCGGCTGAGGCGCGCCCGCGCGCCCTCTCGCCCGCCCGCGCGCCCTCTCGCCCGCCCGCGCGCCCTCTCGCCCGCCCGCGCGCCCGCACGCGCCGTTGCGTGCGCTGCTCGTGCTGCTTGCATTGCGTGCGTCGCTTGCTCCAGGCTGGGAATCTGCCCACCGTGGCGGGCCACGCCGAGCGCCGGCGGCGAGCCCCGCCCGCGCACCTCTGCAGCGATCGGTAACCTTGCAGAATGTCTATGCCGGGGCATCCGCCCGCCCGCCGCCGCCCTTCGGCGAAGGTGTATCGCCGGCGCCGCCTGGTTGCACTGGTGGGCGTCATCATCGTGATCGTGGCGGTGGTGCTGATCATCCGCGCGGTCGCCAGTGGCGCGACGAGCCCGACGGCCGCCCCCGGCAGCACGGCGGCTGCGGGTGCGTCGGATGCCCCGCAGCAGGGCCCCGCAGCATCCACGTCGGCCACCCCTGCACCCGCTGACCCGCCCGCCACCGCTGCCGCGCCAGACCCGGCCGCGACCCCCGCTGCTCCCGCCGCCACGTCGACTGCCGATGGATCGGCTGCCTGCGCCGCCGGCAACATCACCGTGACCGCCGTCACCGACTCGAACAGCTACTCCGCCGGATCGCAGCCCAAACTGTCGTTCACCATCGTCAACACCGGCGCCGACCCCTGCACCATCAACGCCGGAACCTCGAAGCAGATCTACACCATCACCAGCGGAACCGAGGTCTACTGGAAGTCGACCGACTGCCAGACCGACGCATCCGACACCGCCGCCATGCTCGCACCCGGCCAAACGGTGAGCTCAACCCCGTTCGCCTGGAACCGCGCCCGCTCCTCGCCCAGCACATGCGGCGCCTCGGCGCCGGCCTCCGTTCCCGCGGGTGGCGCGTCGTACCACCTCACCGTCTCGGTCGACGGCATCGCCTCCGCGGCCTCAGCCCAGTTCCTCCTCTACTGACCCTCTCGGGGCATCGAGTTTCCCCACTTCGTCGCCTCGGCTGGCCTTTGTCGACGTTCTGGGGAAAGTCGACGCCGGGGAAGCCTGACGCGGCAGCCCGCGCGTAATGTTGGCGGGTTAGGATCGGCTTATGCTGACCCGCGCCCGAACGTCGCCCGGTCTCGAGGTTCGCACGCGCGAAGGCGTCGTACGTGGGGTGCGTGAGCGCGGCATCGAAGCGTGGCGCGGAATTCCGTTCGCAGCCCCACCCGTCGGAGCCCTGCGGTTTCGCGGCCCCAGGCAGCCCGAACCTTTCACGGGCATCCGGGATGCCAGCCGATTCGGGGCGGTGTCGGCCCAGTCGCGGGAGGGCAACTTCATCGGCGCCGCGAAGAACGCGCCGATGGGCGAAGACTGCCTGACCCTCAACATCGTGCGCCCGGCCCGGCCAGCTGCCGACACGGTTTCGATGCGCCCGAACGCGGCGCCGGATGCCGCACCGCTGCTGCCCGTCATGGTGTTCATTCACGGCGGGGCGTACAGCGTTGGCTCCTCGTCGGAGGTGCCGCGCAACGGCGACACCCTCGCTCGCGACGGAAACGTGGTCTACGTCAGCATCAACTACCGCCTCGGAGCCCTCGGCTTTCTCGACTTCACCGGGTACTCGACGCCCGAGCGCCCGATCGAGAACAACCTCGGTCTGAAGGACTGCGTAGCGGCGCTCGAGTGGATCCAGGCGAACATCCGCGAGTTCGGGGGCGACCCTCTGCGCGTAACGCTGTTCGGGGAGTCGGCCGGGGCGAACGCGGTGACGACGCTCATGACCGTGCCGCGGGCATCCGGACTCTTCGCCCGCGCCATCGCCCAGAGCTCACCCACGAATGCGGTCTACCCACCCGACCTCACCCGCGAGTGGGGCGCACAGTTCGTCGAACTGCTGAGCTCGCGCATCGCCAACGACAGCGTCGAGAACACCACGGCCGAAGACGCGGGCGAAATGCTGGTCACGGCCGACTGGCGAGACCTCGTGCGGGCGACAGATGCTCTCACCACGAGGGCCCCTGACTCCGACCCCGGAACCATCGCCCTCTGCCCCGTCATCGACGGGGACTTTCTGCCCGAGCGCCCCCTCGATGCGTTCAAAGCCGGGCGTGCGCATCCGATTCCGCTCATCATCGGCACAAACGATCGCGAAGGAGCTCTCTTCACCGGGCGCCTCGACATCCTTGCGACGACACCCCAGCGCATCCGCGCCATCTTCGCGAAGACGAAAAAGAAGGCGCGCAAGGCGATCAAGGCCGAGTACCCGGGCCTGCCGGCCAAGCGCCCTGCCGCCGATTTCGGCGGAGACTACGCGTTCTGGTACCCCACGGTGAAGGTAGCCGAACGGCATTCGCGCTTCGCCCCCGTGTACTTCTATCGCTTCGACCTCGCCCCACGGCTCGTGCGGCTCGCCGGGTTCGACGCCACGCACGGCCTCGAACTCTTCGCGGTGTTCGACCGTCTCGGCTCTCCCTTCGGGCACACGATGACCCTTCTCGGAGGCCGCCGCCCGTTCCTTCGCGCCGGCGCCCGCATGCGGCGCTACTGGTCGTCGTTCGCCTACACCGGGGTTCCGGATGCCCGCCTCCCCGACTCCGCACGAGAACCGGCATCCGCTCCCGTGCCGACCCTCGCAGCCGACCTGTCACCCGCGTCCAACCTGCCGCATGTTCGCGCCTCGGTGCCCCGAACGCGTCGTACCACCCGCGCTCTCGATCAGTCCCGCGTTCTCGACCAGTCCCGCGCTCCCCACCAGTCCCGCGCTCTCGACCAGTCCCGCGCTCTCGTGTGGCCCCGCTATGACGAAGCGCGCCGCCGCACCCTCATCATCGACAGCGATGACCGTATCGAGTCAGACCCACGCCGTTCTCGTCGTCTCGCCTGGCTGGCGTTCGTTCCGCACGTGTGACACCTTCAGCTGTCGCTGTCGCTGTCGCTGTCGCTGTCGGCTGTCGTTGTCGTTGTCGCGGCTGCTGTTGCTTCACTTCCTGTCGCGGCCGCCCCCAGACTCCACACCCGCCGGCCCGCCCGAGCGAGCACCATTGAACGCCCGGGCGAATGCCGCGCGAATGGCTGTCTCGCCCGGACCGACCAGGTTGGTGAAGCCGAGCCGCTTGGCCTCGGTGGCGCGGAGGGCGCTCGAGGTGACGGGCCGCACCTCGCCCGCGAGGCTGATCTCGCCGAACGCGACGAAATTGTGCGGCAGCGCGAGGTCGCTCGCGGCGGAGGCAATGGCGAGCGCGATGGCCAGGTCGGCCGCCGGTTCGGTGAGCTTCACCCCGCCGACGGTCGACACGTACACGTCTTTGTCGCTCAGTCTGACCTTCATGCGACGCTCGAGAACCGCGAGGAGCATCGACACGCGCGAGGAGTCGACCCCGTTCGTGACCCGGCGCGGGTTCGGCGCGGTGGTGCCGACGACGAGAGCCTGAACCTCGACGGGCAGCGCGCGGCGCCCTTCGAGAGCGACCGTGACACAGGTACCGCTCACGGCCTCGCTGCCCCGGCTGAGAAACAGACCGCTCGGGTCGGGTACTTCGCGAATACCTTCGCCCGTCATCTCGAAGCAGCCCACCTCGTCGGTGGGACCGAACCTGTTCTTCAGCGTACGAACAAAACGCAACGACGTCTGCCGGTCGCCTTCGAACTGGCACACGACGTCGACGAGGTGCTCGAGCACACGGGGGCCGGCAATAGACCCGTCTTTGGTGACGTGCCCGACGAGCAGCACCGGCAGCGAGCGCTCTTTCGCCACCCGAATGAGAGCCGACGCGACGGCCCGCACCTGCGTGGGGCCGCCAGCCGAGCCCTCGATGGTGGAGCTGCTGACAGTCTGAACCGAATCAACGATGACGAGGTGCGGCATGACCGCGTCGATCTGGCCGAGAATCGTGGCCAGGTCGGTCTCGGCGGCGAGCATGAGGGTGGGGGAGAGAGAACCGGTTCGTTCGGCCCGCATCTTGATCTGACCGACCGACTCTTCGGCGCTGACGTAGAGCACGCGGAGGTGCTCCTGGGCCGCTCGCGCCGCAACCTCGAGTAGCAGCGTCGATTTGCCGACGCCCGGCTCACCCGACAGCAGAATGGCGACGCCGGGCACCAGGCCGCCACCCAGCACACGGTCGAACTCGGTGATACCGGTGGCCCAGTGGGTGGCCGCGTCGGTCTCGATCTCGGTGATGGGGCGGGCGATGCGGCCCTCTTCGAGGTTGACCGCGCGCACCTGGCCGTGCAGCCCAGTGGTCTCGGCCGCAGAGACGACCGTGCCCCACGACTGGCACTCACCACAGCGGCCGGCCCACCGCAGGGTGGTCCAGCCGCATTCGGTGCACTTGAAGTTGCTGAGGGGCTTGGTTGGCATGACTCAACGATAGGCGGGCCCACCGACAGTGCCGGAACCCGCGCCCCCCACTGTGGAGAGCTCGGGCATCCGGAGCCGTGTGAGCGAGTGGAGCGGCCTGCTACGCCTCGGGGTCTTTCGGCGCGTGGTCTTTTTTGCCCTGCGCGGCGAGCGTGGCAGCACGCTCGGCGAGGCGGCGCTTCATCTGAAACTGGGCGTCGTCGATGATCGCCTGGTCGAGCGGCGGGTTGTTCGGCTGGGAAGCGCCGTGATACTTCTGAATGTAGGCGTCGAGTTCGGGGCCCGAGGTCCACGATGAAATGAGAGAGTACCGGGGCAGAGGGCCGGTGTGCCACACCGCGTGCCAGAACCGCTGGGTGTCGACGACGACCTGCGAGCCAGCCGGGAGTGGGATGCGCACCTCGGTCTCGGGGTCGAACCGGTCTTCGCGCAGAATGAGCACCGAGTCGGGATCGTCGCTGAGGTTGAAGAAGCTGCGCACGATCCACCCGGTGCCGTCGGGGTTGAGGCGGTTGTTGTCGTCTTGGTGCAGGTTGTAGATGGCGCCTGCATAGTCGTTCGGCTGCAGTTCGATGACGCGGCAACGCCCGACGTTCGCGCCGGGCTCTTCGGCGCGGGCCTTCAGAATGGGGGCCTTGTCGACGTTTGCCTGCACCCAGACCCCGTCTTTGTCGGTGCGCGGAGGGGTGTGGTTCCAGAACCCGTTGCACTCCATCTCGCCGAAGGCGCTCGCGAGCGGGGCCCAGCGGGTGTCGCCCGACGACTTCCAGTCGACGTATTGGAGGTTGAGCCACTCTTGCGGGTCGGCGGCTTGGTCGTACGCGTCGAGTACGACGTAGCCCTTCTTTTCGAAGGCGGGGGATGTGATGTAGCTCATTTGGGTAAATGTGCCTTCCAGTAAGAGATCAAGCGCGTTTTTACATGACCTAGTAAGGCGAGCTTAACACTTGGGTACTAGCGAACTCAGGAGCTCTTCCATCGCCGAAAGACCTCGACTTCAGGAATGTTCTGCCGCTGCCCGCCCGAGTGCACGATGTCGTCGCCGTCGACACTGAGTTGCGTGCGATGCGCGCCGAGCGCCCGCATCTTGGCCGCCCGAAAAGGCCCGAGCGGCACGGCGATGTCACCGGCTTCGGCTTCGGCTTCGGCGGCTTCTGCGACGATGACGTACACGGGGACACCGGCTGCAGACGCCGCGTCGATGCCGGCCTCGTGGATTCGCACGTGATCCGGATGCCCGTACCCACCCCGCTCGTCGTACGTCACCACCAGCGAGGGTGTGACCTCAGCAATGACCGCACCGATCTCGGCGACGACCTGCTCGAACGGAGCCAGGCTCAGCGCATCGGCGGGAGCATCAGACGCCGCCTTGGCAAAGCCATCGTCGCCCCACCGCATTCCTGAATCGGAATATAACCGTGAGGTGCCGAGGAATCGATGCTCAGTGACACCCAGCTCAGCGAGCGCTTGGGAGAGCTCGTGCACGCGCACCGCGGCCAGCTCGGCCGTGCCCTCGAGGTGCTCGAGCGGGCCGGCGACCACCTCGCCGCGCTCGCCCCGAGTACCCGTGAGCAGCACCACCCGCACACCACCGCTCACGAGATGGGCCATCAGGCCACCCGTGGCGATGGTCTCGTCATCGGGGTGCGCGTGCAGCAGCAGCACGGTCGGTTCGGAAGAACCGCCGCCGCCCTCTGTCAGCTCGGGGAATACCATCTGTGAACCCTACGGTCGAGATCTGAACCAGTGCCCGGCTGTTCTACTGCACCGCGCTCGACGTCGCCCAGAGGTTGATGCCCGCCTCAACGGCGTGCTCGTCGATGGCATCGAGCTCGCTCTGCTCGAATGACAGGTTCTGGGTGGCCGCAAGGTTGTCATCGAGCTGCTTGACGCTCGACGCACCGATGAGTACTGACGTCACCCGCTCGTCACGCAGCGCCCACGACAGGGCGAGTTGCGCCAGTGTCTGTCCGCGGCCCGACGCGATGTCGTTCAGCGCGCGCAGGTGCGTCAGAGTGTCGTCGTTGACGAAGCTCTGCTGCATCGAGCCGTTCAGGGCTGCCCGCGAATCGGAAGGAATTCCGCCGAGGTAGCGGTCGGTCAGCAGACCCTGCGCGAGTGGCGAGAACGCGATGCAGCCGACGCCGAGGTCGCCGAGGGTGTCGAGAAGGCCGCTCTCGATCCACCGGTTGAACATGGAGTACGACGGCTGGTGAATGAGCAGGGGAGTACCGAGGTCGGCCAGGATGCGTGCCGCCGCGACGGTGCGCTCGGGCGAATAGCTCGAGATGCCTGCGTACAGGGCGCGACCCGAGGTGACCGCCGTGTGCAGGGCACCCATCGTCTCTTCAAGCGGGGTGTCGGGGTCGGCTCGGTGGGAGTAGAAGATGTCGACGTAGTCGAGCCCCATGCGGGAGAGGCTCTGGTCGAGCGACGCGAGCAGATACTTGCGTGAACCGAGGTCTCCGTACGGCCCCGGCCACATGTCGTAGCCCGCCTTGCTCGAAATGACCATCTCGTCGCGGTACGGGGCGAAGTCTTCGGCGAAGATGCGCCCGAAGTTCGTCTCTGCGCTGCCGTAGGGCGGCCCGTAGTTGTTCGCCAGGTCGATGTGGGTGACGCCGCTGTCGAACGCGCGGCGGAGAATGGCGCGCTGCGTCTCGGTAGACGTCGTGTCGCCGAAGTTCTGCCAGAGGCCGAGCGACACGGCAGGCAGTTTCAGGCCACTGCGCCCGGTGCGTCGGTAGGGAAGGAGGTCATAGCGGTTCTCCGCTGCTGAATAGGTCACAGATCGATCTTGTCATGTCACCCGCTCCATCGCTTGGAGAAAGGGGCCGACCTGTGCCCGCTTCAACACCATCGGCACCGACGCGGGTCGCAGTCGCCGCTCTCCGCTCGCTGCTCGCCGATTGGCGCGGCGCTGCCGGGTGCCGTAAGGTATTCCCCGGTACCGTGTCCGAGCGGCCGAAGGTACATGTCTCGAAAACATGTGTGCTTGAAAGAGCACCGTGGGTTCAAATCCCACCGGTACCGCCATAAAACCCCTGATCAGAAGCGCTTTTTCTCTTACTTGGTGTGCGATTTGCCCACAATTCGCCCATGTGCTGCAGGTATGCGCGTCGTCGTCGGCTCGGAAAGCGCGTGTCTGAAACGCTCTTGGCCAAGGGCGAAATCATTCAGTCCAGGTTTGTGTTTCAGGGTTCCAGCGACAAAGTCCTCCGAGTACTTTGTTCGGCCGAGACGGTCGAGAAACCGTTCGAGCACATAGAGCACGTGTGTCTCGTGTGAGTTGAGTCCTTGTTCGCGGGCTAGGGTGGTTAGTTTGGCGCTGGTGGTGGCTGCGCTTGTCACGTGAGGTACTCCAGTGCGGTGCGGAGCGGCCCTTCGGACCGGGGGATCTGACGGGCGATTTCGATGAGCTTCGCGGGACGGGATCCGCGAAGCCGGAGCCAGTTGCGCAGCGCCTCCGTGGCGATTTCGTAGCCGACGTAGCCGCGAAGTCGGAACGCGTCGATGATCGAGCGCTCTGGGCTGTACATGCCGATAGTGACGCTGCTGCCCTCGATCGGTGTCTCGCGACGTTCGATGTTGAACGTCGAAGTATCGAAGGAGTGCCAGTGTACTGACGCGGTTGTCTTCGGGTGACTGGTGTTGCGGGGGAGCGCGATGTCGATCCTTTCGGGTATCGCGTCCATCAGGTCGTATCGAGCTAATGCGCTGGTCAGGCAGATTGTGGCGAGAGAGGCCCGTGTTGAGATTTCGATGAGACTCAAGTCGGCGAATGGGGCATCGGTGCGACGATAACGTCCGCGGCCGACACGTTCGATCTCACGAAGGTCGAGCAGCTTCTGCAGGTCTCTGACCTGCAACCCAGCGTTACGGGCTTCAGTAAAGGTAAACGTCTCCGGAGGGAGTGCATCGAGCTTCATGGTCTTCGTTGCATTCCCATTTGCATTATCCTGCATACATATAAGTCTATATGTATATAAAATGAATCACCAGGTCGTCGCGGAAATCCCTAGCAGCGGTACATCGGGCGCATACCTAAAGCTTCTCGATGCTCTCCCTGCCCCAGGAAGCCCTAAAAACAGGCATGAGGCACGAACGACTACGAGACGAGTTTCCGAGACAGACAGCACCCGGACAAATCGGAACTTTCGCCGAACTGTTCCGGGGGGAGCGGGGTGCCTCACAAACCTTTGGTTTTGGAGGCACCGTCAGCGGTTCGAGGTAAGTGGTCGGCTGTTGACGGTTTAAAGGGCGGACGCTTGGAAGGACGTGGGTTGTGTTTCTGGGTGAACCGATCGGTTCGCCTCATCTTTCGGGAATGATGAGGCGAAGTTGACGTTCGAATTGGCGTCCTTGGATGTCGGTCGGAATGATGCGTACGTAGAGATATTCGGCGGTTGGTACCCAGTGGGGTAGTTCGTCGGCGGCGTGGGGCGAGTTGGGGATCTCTTGCCTTACTTTATGGGTCTGCTCGTTCGGGGGTTGCGTGACGCTAGATGAGCCAGCGATATCGCTGTACGAGGGGAAGCTTCTTCCACGCTCGACCGAGGCCCCACGTGTCACCGGCGGAGAGGGCGGCGACGGTGATCAGGGCGAGGGCGTAGATGATGCGGTAGTAAGTCCACGAGGGGGCTGGCGATCCGGGCGTAGAACGGCTTCAGCGGCCCGACGACGGAGGGGCTGTTCAGGAATCCCTGGCTGGGGGTTCCGCCGTTGATCCACGCTTTTGCGGCGGGTGTGGAGTAGCCGAGTCCGAAGCGTTTGCCGATGAAGGCCCAGAAGAAGATGAAGCCCGTAGCGAGTCGGAGTGCCGCGAGGACGCGTCGTCCCGTCGTTGAGGACGCGGCCGGGGTGGCCGCGTCGGCATGGAGGTGGTGTTCCTGGCCGGAGGTGGTGGGGCGTGTGAGAGGTTGCGCAGTCCTGACGTACTCGCTTTCTGTTGAGTGGAGCGGCGGGTTCGGTGGTGCGGCGGGTTGGGTGAAGGGTTCGGTCAGGCGGCGGGCGCGGGCCCGTCGGAGGGGGCGGCGTCGGGGATGGGCAGGAGCCCCTGTTCTGCGAGGGAGGCATTGACGATGTCTTCTTCGAGGATGTCTTCGGCGGTTTCGATGCGGTCGGTTCCGGACACATCGGTCGAGGAGGGATGTTTCATGAGGGGGCTCCTGCCTTCTGGGGTTCGCGGGGCGCCGGAGTGTCCGGCAGTGCTGGTGAGGGTGCCACCGGGTTGAAGCTGGCTTCGTGTGGTTTCTGGTCGGGGGAGCCGTTTCGCCAGGACGGCTTCTTGAAGTGGTAGATCAGAAGTGCGGCGCTGACGAAGACTACGAGCCCGCCAGCGACGAGGGCGACGTAGGTGGTGGGGTCACCGATCGGGAGCTGAGTTGGCGGGAAGAACGAGACGAGTAGAGCGAACGCGACGGCGAGGAATCCGATGCCGGCGACGATCCACATGCCGGGCTTGCCGCCGGGGATCTTGAAGGCGCGGGGGAGGTGGGGTTGGGTGTAGCGCAGCCGAATGGCGGCGGCGTACATGAACATGTACATCACGATGTAGAGGCTGATGGTGACGGTGGAGATGAGGAAGAATGCTCCGCTGACGTCGGCGGTGAACAGGTAGATCGATGACACCGCGGTGACGATGATGGCCTGAAGGATGAGGATGTTCCGTTGGACACCGGCCTTGTTCGTCTTCTGCAGGATCGGCGGCAGTACCCCGTCGTGCGCTGTCGTGAGGAGCGCACGGCTGGGAGCGGAGATCCACGCTAGTGCGCCACTGAGTGCCCCGTAGCAGACGAGGACGGCGAGGATCTGTACGAGCCAGTTCATGTTCCACAGCCCCACGAGCACGGTGCCCATCGCGTCGAACACTCCGGTTTGGAGGACGATGTCGTTGTAGGGCACGAGGCCGGCGACGGCGATGGAGCCGAGGAGGAACACGGCGACAGAGATGCCGGAGGCGAGCAGCATCGCGGCGGGGAAGCCGCGCCTGGGGTTCTTCATTTCTCCGACGTGCACGGCTTGTACTTCGACGCCGGCGAAGAGGAGCATGATGTTGCCGAGGAACGCGAGGGAGCCGAGGCCGGTGAGCAGGGGTAGCAGGCGCGGAGTGCTGTCACCGTTCACGACGGTCGCGACGGCGGGGTCTGTGGCGGTGGTCCAGCCCATCGCATGCCCGGTCGCTGCCCAGTAGATGAACAGGCCGAGCAGCGCGGCGCCGGGGACGACGGTACCGACGAGGAAGCCGTATTTAGCGATCTTCGCGAGCAGTGCGTTGCCGCGGAGAGCGACGAGGGTCGCGAGCCAGTAGCTGACGATGCAGAACACGCCGACGTAGACGTGTGCCTGCGCGAGCCCTGCCTGGTTCAGGGCGTAGGCGGCTGCTGCTGCGGCGAAGGCGAGTCCGGTGGGGTACCAGACAACGTTCTGGATCCATTGCAGCCAGATGCCGACGAACCCCCAGCGCTGCCCGAACGCTTCACCGATCCACGTGTACACGCCGCCTTTGCGGTTGGAGAACGCGCTGCCGAGCTCCGCAGAGATCAGGGCGGCGGGGACAAGGAAAAGGAGGGTGGCGAAGCCGATGTAGACGAACATGGTGAGTTCTTCTTTGGCCATCACGGGGAGCCCGCGAAGGCTCGTGACGACGGCGGCCGCGGTGAGGAATGCGACCGTCGGTACGGTCATGGCAAGGTTGTTCTTTTTCTTCTTCGATGCGAATGAGGTTCGCTTGGGGCTGCTCATGAGTGCACCAGCTCACTGGGTACCGCGGCGGTTCCGGTGTGGCTGAAGCTAGGGGCTTCGGCCGCGGTGAGGGGACGCGAGGGCGGCCGGTTGTCGAGTTTGGTGATCGCGTTGCCGAGGTCGGCGAGGAGCAGGTCGGCCATGTCTATGCTGAGGCCGTGCCGAACGATGATGCGCTGCACAGTGACAGCCTCCTGGTTCGGTGGGAGGGTGTAGGCGGGCACGAGCCAGCCCCTCGTGCGGAGTTCTTCAGCGAGGTCGAAGAGGTTGAATGAGGACGTTTCTCCGGTGAGTTTCCAGGTGACGGCGGGGATGCCCTCCTGCGGGTTGCCGTCGAAGACGATGTCGAACCGGCCGGTGTTCCGGATGCCCGTGCTGAGGTGCTTCGCGACGGCGTACGTCGCGGACTGTACCTTCCGATAGCCCTCTTTGCCGAGGCGGAAGAAGTTGTAATACGAGGCGACGACCTGTCCGCCGGGGCGGGAGAAGTTTAGGTTGAAGGTCGGCATCGACCCGCCGAGGTAGTTGACGTTGAAGATCAGCTCCTCCGGGAGGTCGGCGGCCTGACGCCAGATGACCCAGCCGCTGCCAAGGGGTGCGAGTCCGGTTTTGTGGCCGGAGACGTTCACCGATTTCACGCGCGGCAGCCGGAAGTCCCACTGGATGTCGGGGGCGCAGAACGGGGCGACGAACCCGCCGCTGGCGGCGTCGACGTGGATGTCGATGTCCAGCCCGGTTCGCAGCTGCAGGTCATCCAGGGCGGCGCTGATGGCGTCGACGTCTTCGAACTTGCCGGTGAAGGTCTGGCCGAACGTGACGACGACGGCGATGGTGTTCTCGTCGCAGAGCGCGAGGGCTTCGGCTGGGGTCATGATGTTGCCGGCGTTCATGGGTGCCTGGCGGAGTTCGATGTCGAAGTAGCGGGCGAATTTCTCCCAGCACACCTGCACCGGACCGCAGACCAGGTTCGGCTGGGCGGTGTCTTTGCCGGCTGCCTGGCGGCGGGCCTTCCACCGCCATTTCGCGGCGAGCCCGCCGAGCATTGCGGCTTCACTTGACCCGGTGGTGGAGGTGCCAATGGTGGTGGCGGCTTCGGGGGAGTGGAAGAGGTCGGCGAGCATGTGGATGCAGCGCGTTTCGAGTTCTGCGGTTTGGGGGTATTCGTCTTTGTCGATGATGTTCTTGTCCAGCGAGTCATCCATCAGTTGGCGGACTTCCGGTTCGACCCAGGTGGTGCAGAACGTGGCGAGGTTCATGCGGGCGACGCCGTCGAGCATCAGTTCGTCTTTCACGAGCTGGTAGACGTCGCGAGGTTCCTGTTCATGTTCCGGGAAGCGGGTCTTGGGGGCCCGGGTGGTCATGGGGGTGGAGGCGAAGATGTCGTCCATCTCGTTGTCGACGACAACGTCGGGGTCTGTGCGTGTCATGGTCCTTCTCGATTCCGGTTGGGGTGTTTCGGGGGTGATGGTGGGCGTCACCAGGCGTAGATGCGGGGGATGATCTGGTCGCGGGGGATCTGGTCGGGCCCTGGGTGCTCGATGACGATGGGTACACCGTCAGGGCCTGGCCGTTCGACGATGTCGAAGCCGTCGACCGTCTGCGCGGTGACGTGGGGTGAGAGTTCCCGGAGAAGCGTTTCGCAGCGACGGAGGTCTTCGAGGGTGTCGGCGCTCCAGATCAGGTATTGGATCCCGATCGCGCCGAGGGGGTGTTCGGCCCAGGACCCCAGTTCTCGGAGGTAGAGCTGGTAGTCACCGGGGCTGACGAGGAGAGCTGCTGAGGTGTCGCGGGCAGTGACGGTGGCTTGCAGCAACTGGGTGTAGAAGTCGACGGACCGGCTTAGGGTTTTCACGAACATCACCGCGGAGGAGAGCTTCACAACAACGCGGCGGAGTCAGGCGTCGTCGTCGTGCATGACGAGGACGGGGCAGTGCGCGTGTTCTGCGCACGCAGTGCTGACAGAGCCGAGCAGGAGGCCGGCGAAACCGCCGTGGCCGCGACTACCGACCACAAGCATCTCGGCGCCCTTGCTCAGTTCGACGAGCACTGCGGCAGCGTTACCCTGCCTGACAACGGGGGTGAACCACTCTGGCGCGGTGCCCTCGAACGCGTCTTTCACTATTTTGTTCATGATCTGTAACGCGTCGGTCTCGGGTGACCAGTCGGTGAAGTTGTAGCCTCCGTATCCGTTGGGGATCTGCCAGGCGACAACCCCCTGCACGGCCGAATTCGACCCGGCCGCGAGGGTCACCGCTTTCCGGAGTGCCGCTAGGGACGAGGGGGAGCCGTCAAGTCCGACAACGATGCGGGTGGTCCGGACGAGGTTGGCCTGTTCGTCGAAGGCGAGGGCGGTGTTGTATTCGTCGGTCGTGACGCCGGTGCCGTCGACGCCGAACCGAGATACTCGTCCGTCGGGTTCTTCTTCACCGATCGGGTGGCCCGTTCGGTCATGCGTTTCGGGTGCCGTGGGGAATGTCATGGTGTCAGATTCGCACCGATCAAAGACCCTCAAATAGGGTCTTTGGTCACAACCCGTGGAACGCTACCGGTCAGCTGGGCAAGTTCACGCGGTGGGACCAATGGCACTACTGATGGGTTGATTCGGCCTGGGTTTAGTTCCGATCTTTAGATAAGGATGGGAACACGATGGCTAGTAAATATGATCCTGAGCTTCGGCAGCGTGCGTTGCGGATGCTTGTTGAGGCACGAGCGGGGTATCCGAGTTTGCATGCGGCCTGTCAGCACGTGGGTGGGCTGCTTGGGGTGTCGCCTGACACATTGCGGGTGTGGCACCGCCGGTACGAGATCGATGCCGGGGTGCGGCCCGGTGTCACGACGGATATGACGGAAGAGAACCGGAAGCTCAAGCGTGAGAATGCTGAGCTGCGGCGCGCGAATGAGATCTTGAAAGCGGCGAGCGTGTTTTTCGCCAAGGAACCAGGCCGCCCCACGACGAGATGATCTGTTTCATTGAAGACGATCTGCTGATTCCCGAGGTGACACGGTTGCACGCGGAGAACTAGGGCGTGTACGGGCGACGGAAGATGCATGCGCTGCTGCGCCGGCAGGGCTGGGATATCGGCCGGGACCAGACCGAACGGCTGATGCGACTCGCGGGAGTCCGCGGTGTCAGACGGTCGAAGAGAGTGTTCACGACGAAATCCGACCCCACCGCCGCCAGGCCCACTGATCTCGTTCAGCGACGCTTCACCGCTGACGGTCCGCGTCGACTCCGGGTCTGTGACGTGACCTACGTCGCGACATGGTCTGGGTTCGCTTATGTCGCGTTCGTCACGGATGTTTACTCCAGACGTATCGTCGGCTGGAACGTCGCGTCGACGTTACGGGCGGACATTCTGCCGCTGCAAGCACTCGATATGGCGGCGTGGGCGGCGGGCGGTAATCTCGACGGGCTCACGCGCCACTCCGATCACGGGTCGAACTACATGGCGATGGTCTACACCGACCGGATCGTCGAGCTCGGTGCGAAACCATCAACAGGAACCGTCGGTGATTCATACGCCAATGCCCTGGATGAGGCGGTGAACGGGCTGTACAAGACCGAACTCGTCAGGCAGCGTGGCCCGTGGCGCACCGTCGAGCAAGTCGAGCTTGCGACCCTCGAATACGTGTGGTGGTGGAACAACCAGCGCCTCCACGGCGAACTCGACATGCGCACACCCATCGAAGTCGAGAACGCGTACTACGCTGACATCAAAGCACCTCCGGTACTGACCCAGTAACGGACAAACCGGTCGGAACTAAACCCAGGCCGAATCATTCGCTTAGTCCAGCGGCCTGCTGGACTAACTCGGCGCGGGTAGCGTGAGCGCATGGTTTCTGAGATTGGATCGGTACCTTCGGACTATCCGCTAGTCCTTGAAGACCTCAAGAGTCGAGTGCGCGCGGCCCGTTTGACGGCGCATCGTCGTGTAAACGCGGAACTGATCATGTTGTACTGGTCAATAGGCAATACCGTCTTGCAACGCCAGATCGACGAGGGGTGGGGTTCTCAAGTCGTCACGCGTCTCGCTGAAGACCTTCGCGCGGAGTTCCCCGCCATGAAAGGGTTCTCGAGATCAAATGTGTTCTACATGCGTTCGTTCGCGGGGGCATGGCCGGACCTTGACCAATTAGTCCAGCAAGCTGCTGGACTATTGCTGTGGGGCCATATCATGGTGATCCTTGACAAGCTCGAGACTCAAAGCGAACGCGACTGGTACGTAGCGAAGGCTGCCGAGCATGCCTGGTCGCGGAACGCTTTGATGAACCAGATCATGAATAGGACGCTGCAGCGCACGGGCGCTGCGCCGTCGAACTTCGCAGGCCAACTCGCGCCGGCGGACTCGGACCTCGCGACCCAGCTTTCGAAAGATCCCTACGTCTTCGACTTCCTCGATCTCACAGACGAGGTCGCCGAACGCGACCTTGAGCAGGCGTTGATGGACCGGATCGTTGAGACTCTTCGCGAGTTCGGTGCTGGCTTCGCGTTCGTCGGACGACAGGTGCACTTCGATGTTGGCGGCGATGACTTTTTCGTGGACCTGCTCTTTTTTCACACTGAGCAGCTCCGTTATGTGGTCATCGAGCTGAAGATGGGTAAGTTCGAGCCGGGCTATACGGGCCAGCTCGGTTTCTATATCGCGGTTGTCGACGACAAGATGCGCCGGGATTTCACCGACCGACCGGCGGTATCCTGATCTGCGGTAGCCATAACGCCCGCACGGTTCGTTATGCGCTGGGGCAAACCGGATCGCCGATGGCGGTATCCACGTATACCTACGAGTCGTTACCCGCCGACGAGCAGGCGGTCTTGCCGACCGCAGATCAGATCGCCGCCGCGCTGGATTGGCAAGTCACCGATCACTCGGAACAATGACAGATCATTGTGGGAACGGATAATCGCTCATCTTCGACTCGAAGCCCATTTGGCTTGCCCACATCTTGCCCACAACTGAGTGTGACTCCGATCATTCAAACAGCTCTGGAGTGAGTCGAGAAGCCTGTATTTCCGCGGATCTTGCACGGATCCCAATCGCTGCAAGGGTCCAGATTAGAGTTCAAATCCCACCGGTACCGCCATAAAACCCCTAGTCAGAGGCGCTTTTCCCCTCAGTCAGGGCATGATTTGCCCACAATTTAACCACGAGTGCCTGATTAGCGCAGGCCACGTGATGGGCCCCGGAAGAGAACCATGGGGCGGAGTCGGTCTGCTGTCGAGCACCTGCTTTCCATTCTCGCAAGGATTGCGATCCACGCAATCAGATGTTTATCTGCTGTAGTCTTGAGCGATGAGTACCGCGACTTTCACTGACCTTCTTCGCAAGCCCAGGGAGGTTCTGGCCCATATCGATGAAGGCCAGGTTCGTATCACGCGTCGTGATGGTGACGATCTGGTGATTTTGCGCGGCCATGATCTCGACGTACTCCAGAACGGCACGGCTCTGTCGAGTCGGTTGATTCGGGCGATCGGCCGGAACCAGAATAATGTCGTTGCGGCGCTGACCGACTTGTTTGCGTGGACTGCCGAATTTTCACCTGATGAGCTTGCTTTGTATGCGGCTGAGATTGAGCAGTTGGTTTATTCGTCAAGCGAGCTGGGTTCGTACGATCGTTTGTTGCAGGCGCAACAGGAATGGCAGGAGACGGCGTTGGCGTATGCGATGGGCATGAGCCAGGTTGAGCCCATCGAATTGCCAACTGTTCAGGTGCGAGTCGAACGTCCGTAGATGGCCGGGAAGAGAGACATCCCGGTTCCCCGGCCACTCAAAGGCACCGAGTATGAGATCTTCTTTGGCAGCGCCTCTGCTGAGCGGGGCTGGGGTGATCTGAAGGCGGTAGCGAAGAATGCTCTCGCGGATGCTCACGACTACTTACGAGTTCATCCGGCCCTGTTCGACTCTTCCCGGTGCTACCGACTCAAAGGGGACTTGGCCGTCGTAATCGTCGACGGCGTGGAGCTACCGCAGTGGCAGTACAAGGTCACTGACGGCGCCCGCATTTGGTACGTCGTCGACGAGCCCACCGCCAAGCCGAAGAAGCCCGGCCGGGTGATCATCACGAGAGCCGCGACCGGACACCCGAACGAGACGGATTCCGCTAAGAATTTCCGCTAGCCTTCGTGCGGGTAGGCGCTACTCGAGGAAATAGGACAGAATTTTCTCGTCGTTATCCAGGACTCCATCCGAGGCCACTCCGAGCTGCCGCGCAAGCTCGACCGATCCGAGGAAGGCGTCGTCGACATCGGGTGAGAAGCCTCGTTCGAGCACGCCGAGGTAGTCGGACATGCCCGCGTCGAGCTTCTCGATGAGTTCCTGGTATTCGGCGGAGATCTGGTCGTCGAGCAGTCGCTGCTCGCCAAGGTAACGTGCGATCAGTGCTGCTTCTCGCTTCGAGAGAGAGGACGAGACCGCTTTGTACATGACGATGCCGACTGTGTTGCCGATCACGGCGCCCAGGATGGGTACGGGAATGAGCGCCTGTCCAACGAAGGACGACAGAGTGCCGACGGCAGCTTCTAACGAGACGAGCTCGGCGTTCTGAATGAATTCCAGTTCTTCGATCTCGCCGCGGCGGAGCTTGTTGGCCTGTCCCGCGATACCGAAAGCAGCAGTCACGATCGAATTGGCGGCAGCTGCAGACGTTGCGGTGAAGTTAGTGAGTGAATAAATACTCACGCCCCGGACGCCGCCCCTAACGAAGCCGAAGCCGGTCTCCTTCGCGATGCCGATCCACTCATCGGCCGTGAAATCCTTGAGCTTCGTGCCATCCCGCCGCTTCTCGGCCACGGCCAGCACGAGGCTGGTCGCGCCTTCGATGGCGGCGGCGCCAAGCGTGACCTTCGCACCCTGCTTAGCCGACGGCCGACTCTGTTGGTAGGCGTCGTCACGCCGAGACTGGTCGGTGGAGCGAAGGGAGTCCTTTTCCGCGGTCAGCGTCGAGCCGTAGGCGCCTTTTTGCGCTTCGTGGTATTTCAGGGTCGATGGTTCAAGTGACTCGATGCCGACATCGCCGGTCTCGAAGAAGGCGTGCACCCGCTGCCAGCTCGCGAACGACGGGCCGTCGCCGCTACGCGTCAGCAACGTGCTCGCATCCTCGCGCGACAGAGTGTGCAGGCTCTGGATGACCTCGAAGTGGTCGCCGGGAATCTGGTACTTCCCGCCGTTCTTTACGAAGTCGGGATACTTCTGGAGGTGCTCCGCGATCGCGCCAAGTCCGAACCGGCCGCCAGCCGCAACAAACTTCTGCTGAATCTCCACGCCGCCGCGCATCAGGTCCACTGGGCCGTTGTCGTTCACCCACCGATAGGCGGTATCCGCCCCGAGCACTTGCCTCCGAGCGTTGCCGACGCCCACTTCTGCGACCTCGGCGATGAAGCCGTGCATACCCGTCACGCCGCCGCGGTTGGTGACGACCACTTCAAGATCGATCTTCCGGAGCGCCTCGTCAACGCTGGTGAGCGCATCCTGAAGGTTCAGGTCCTGCCGACGGAGGGCGGTAAGCAGGTTGTCCAGCCGGAGCTGGTTGAGGTAATTCACCCACGCAGCGACCGCCTTCTCCTGGCTACGTTTTGTGAGACTCGCTGGATCAGTCATCGTCGGCACCCTGCTCGACGTGCTTGATCAGAAGGGCCGCGGCAGCCTTCGTGTTGTTGACCAGCGCGGCGAGCTGAGATCTCTCGGGCGCAGATAGTACGAGGAAGTCGGCAGCGAAATGACGTAACGCGTCACCGTAACTCTTCATCAGCAGCCCGCGGAGAGTGGCGGTGCGTTGAAGGAGATCATCGATTTTGGCATCCATGCCTCTAACGAGGGCGGTATTACGCTTGACCGCCGAGAGGGCGTGTTGCTTTGTCTCTCGGTTGTCGAACTTCACTTTCGCGAAGAGAAGAATCGAGACGAGCAGTGTTGCGCCGGCGATTGTCCAGCCGATCGGGCCAGCCAATGCGAGCAGTGCTGTGCCTGCAGCGGTTCCGCCGCCACCGGCAGCCAGAGCCCCGCCTCCCAACCAGGCCAGTGCAGCCTGACTGGCTGCTGCCCCAGACAGTGTCGAGATCGCGGTACCGGTGGATGCTGTGCCGAATGTCGTGGCGACCCAGATCGCCACCGTCGGCGCAATGCTCGCTACCGCGGCACCCGCAGCAAAGCCGCCACCGCTGCTGATTGCCGATAAACGTGCCGCGGCGAGTTCCTTGCGAGCGATCTCTTCCGCGTGCAGGAACCGTTTCCGGGCCGCTTGGATCTCGTCGAAGTCGGTGTCGAACGTCTTGGGAGTGTTGGCGATGCTGTTCACTAACAACGCGATCAGTTCGATCAGGTCGGTCGAGCGTTCGCGCTGACGCAGAAGCGACAGGCCCTTATCGCTCATCGCGGTGAAGGAGTCGTTGTACTCCGCGATGGCCCCTTCGTAAGGGTCCGTCTTTTTCGCGGTCAGCTTCTCGACTGTGCCTTTAGCGGCTCCTTTGACGTTGCCGACGTGCCCGACGATCTGCGTTGAAGCGGTTCGAGCGGCTTTACCGACACCGTCGATGGCCCTGCCAACGGCTTCTTTGGCATTGCCCACGTCCAGCGGTTCAACCATCTTGACCCCCGGATGTCTTTGCGGTTCAGCTTCTGGGAAGAGAGTATCGGCGACGGGTGACAGTGTGGGCGCGCTGCACACGACGGACAGCTAGATAAGCACTTTTGAGGACATATTGCGACAAATTATTCGAGAAGAATTGGTTGCCGTGACCGGCCGCAACTTCCAGCGCGACGGACTCGGGCAATGTCCCTCAGCAGCAGCGCCGTTCCATGACCCGACAGCACTACTTTCCGTTCGCCAAGTTGCCGAGCTGCTGGGAACGTCGCTCGACTACGTTTACGATGTCATGAAAAGCGGGGAGCTTCGGGTGATCGAACTCGGCCGCGGTCGCTCTAAGCGACGTGTTACACGAGTCGACTTCGAAAAATTCGTGACGAGCCGGCTGGCCGTTGTCTGAGCGTTTCCTGTGAGCCGCCTGTTAGGCTGAGACCGTCGTCGAGAACTAGCTCGGCGCGCTGCTGAAAGTTGAATCGCCATGAACAATCCTTACAACTGTAAGGCTTGCAACCACGCGTACGCGTCTTCGCTCACCGGGCTGAAGTGCATGAACTACGAGTGTCCCGAATACTTCAAGCCTGTCGAGGACGAGCGCGCTGCGCGCGCCGCGGAGAGACTTATTACTGACGCCTAGGTCAGCGGCGTGGCAACATTCTGGCAACACTTGGTCAGGAAGAACGGGAGTCAACGCCTCATTGTGTGAGTGAAAAAGCCCGTAAATATGCGGAAGCCAGAAGGCGAGGCTCGCCTTCGCGGCCTTGATTTGGGTTCAAATCCCACCGGTACCGCCACGATCAAACCCCCTACGCCCATTTGTCACAAGGATGTAGGGGGTTTTTGTGTGCCCACCCCACCCCAGCCCCCCGTCAGGCCGCCGTCGGAAGCGAGAGGTCGAAACGGCACCCGCCGGGCACGTTCCGAACGCTCACCGAACCGTTGTGGGCCTCGGCGATTCCCCGCACGATGGCCAGCCCGAGCCCTGCGCCACTTGAGTGTGGCTCGGTGAGTGCCGAACCCGGCGTGGCCGCCGTTCCCGCCGAGAGACCGACGGCAGGGGTTCTGGCGGATGCGCCGCGCCAGCCCGGCTCGAACACCCGGGCCAGGTCTGCGTCGGGTATGCCCGATCCACCGTCGATCACCGAGAGCGACGCGTGACCGTCGAAGACATCGGCAGACACAGTGATCGGCGACGCGTGGGGGCTGTGCTGCAGCGCGTTCACGAGCAGGTTTGTGATGGCGCGGGAGAGTTCGCGGGCATCCGCTCGCACCACCACATCGCGGCGGAACGCTGATGCGACTCGTATCTCGCGCCCGGCAGCGAACGACTGAACGTCAGCGACCGCATCGCTGACGATGTCGAACAACGAAACGTCGTCGAGGGTGAGCTGAAGCGTACCCGAGTCGATCTTCGACAGTTCGAAGAGATCGTCGACCATGCGGGAGAGCTGCTCGACCTGCGAACGCATCTGCCGGTAGTAGCGCTGGGTGTCGTCTGCGAGGCCGTCTTCGAGCGACTCCGACATCGCGCGGAGCCCCGCGAGCGGCGTGCGGAGGTCGTGCGAGATCCAGGCCACGAGTTCACGACGGGAGGCCTCGAGCTGCGCTGTCTGCGCGTGTGCGTCGGCCAGACGGGCACTCGCCGAGACGAGCTCGGCGCCGAGTGCAGCGAGTTCGGCGGAGTAGTGGCGGCCCACCTCGTCAACACGCTCGCCGGCGCCGAGCTTGCGTGTGGCGGCTGACAGGGCGCGAGAGTTGCGCACGATCATCCAGCCGAGAAGTGCGGCGAGAGCCAGCGAGACCACGCCCGCAATGGAGGCCACAGCCACAGCGACGGTCAAGTCGTGAGCGGAGAGATACATTGCATTCGCGACGGTGATCATGCTCGCAACAGCTGACAGCGTGACGGCCAGAACCACGACGCACAATTGCGCGAACAGGGATGCGCGGCGCAGTGCGAGAAGGAGAACCGAGGCACAACCGCCGATGACGATCGTGGTGACGAAGGCGATCAGGGCGACATCGGCGATGTCAGACAGCAGCATTGGTTCGCACCGCGCCTTCGAGCCGGTAACCGACACCCCACACCGTCGCGAGAACGAGGGGATGGGTGGGATCGACCTCGATCTTCTCTCGAAGTCTGCGCACGTGCACGGTGACCGTCGACAGGTCGCCGTGCGTCCAACCCCACACCGCTCGCAGCAGCTCTTCGCGGCCGAACACCTGGTTCGGTCGTTTGAGAAAGAAAGCGAGGAGATCGAACTCGCGGGCGGTCAACGCGAGTGCCTCGCCCGCCCGCGCAGCGGTTCGTGCCGACGGGTCGAGGGTGAAGGCGCCGAACACGACCGGTGACTCGACAGCGAATTCGACGATCGAACGGCGCAGAATCGACTGCACGCGCAACACGAGCTCCCGTGGTGAGAAGGGCTTCGTGAGGTAGTCGTCGGCGCCGGCCTGGAGCCCGAGAATTCTGTCTTCTTCTGTTCCGAGCGCGGTGAGCAGGATGACCGGCACCGCCGAGTTCGCTCGAATACGCCTGCACACCTCAACGCCATCGATGCCAGGCAGCATCCTGTCGAGAACAACGAGATCGGGCGGTGTCTGCATCACCCGCTGGAGTGCTGTGAAACCGTCAGCCACCGCATCAACGATGAAACCGGCGGCCCGCAGGTACGTTGCCGCCACCTCTGAGACGGTGGGATCGTCTTCGACGACGAGTACGCGCCGGTCGAGCAAGGCGTGATTGTGCGTCTCCTCCTGCAGTGTGCTCACTCCATCACAGTAGGTGTACGGTCGTCGTCGACCTAGGCATCAACCGCAACCGTTCGCATTCTGTAAGGGTTTCGTGGGCCGCTGGCGTGGCTCACCGGCCTACCGTCACATCATGACAAGCGAAGTCGAGACCTCGGATGTGCTCCTCGCCCGCAGCTGCGGAGGAGACAATGACGCATTCGCGGCCCTGTATGAGCGGTGCTTCGGCCGGGTCTTCGAATCGGTGCGGAGCGTGTTGCGTGACCCTGCCCAGTCGGAGGAGGTTGCCCAGGAGGTGATGCTCGAGGCCTGGCAGAACGGTGCGAAGTTCGATGCCGGGCAGGCTCAGGTGTCGACCTGGCTGGGCGTCATCGCACGCCGCCGAGCAATCGACCGCGTACGTGCCTCGCAGGCGAGTCGCACCCGCGATCTCCGAATCGGCATTCGCGACTGGCAGGAGCACATCGACGATGTGGCGCTCTCTGTTGAAACTCGCCTGCGAGTAGAGGGAGTGTTGCTCGCTCTGCGCGACATTCCGGTGCTGCAGCGACGGGCGATCGAACTGTGTTATTTCGACGACTACAGCCGCGTCGAAGTCGCTCGCGCGCTCAACGTGCCACTCAGCACCGCCAATTGGCGTATTCGCGAAGGCCTCACGCGCCTCCGGGCGCTGCTCGCCCCCGACGTCATTCCCGATGAGGCGCGCGCCGATACCAAAAGCCGATAGGTTGCCTACTATCCGGGAGGTTTCCTGGAGGCGAGCTGGGGGACACATTGGCCACTCTGTTGTATGCAATCGGACGATTCTCGGCACGCCGACATTACCTCGTCATCGTGGTCTGGATCGTGCTGCTCGCCGGCGGCGCTGTCGCTTCCAAAGCGGTCGGCGACCACTTTGAGGCTTCGGTGTCGATTCCCGGCACGCAATCGCAGAACGCAAATGACATGCTGGCGGCGCGTTTCCCGGCGCTGAACGATGCGAGCACCAAGGTGGTGTTCGTCGCTCCCGCAGGCACGACGATCGCAGACGATGCAGCAGCCGTCACGGCCGTCTCCGCGCAGCTCGCCAAAATACCCGGGGTGAGCGTCTCTGACCCGTTCAGCTCGAAGGTCTTGTACGCGGTTCAGGTTTCACAAGACCAGCGCACCGCCTACATCGGTCTCACCTACGACAAGGCGAGCACCGCGCTGACGGATGCCGATGCCTCCGCCGTGGCTGCGATCGCTGACACTCTGCAGAGCCACAATCTGACCGTGGCGTACTCGGGGTACCCGCTGCCCGCGGCCACCGGTGGCATCTCGGCCCCGGAAGGCATCGGCTTTCTGCTCGCCTTCGTGATTCTGACGATCACCTTCGGTTCACTCCTTGCCGCCGGTATGCCCCTTCTGACCGCTGTCATCGGCGTCTCGATCTCGGGCTCGCTCATCACTCTGCTCGCCTCGGTGCTTCCGCTCTCGTCGACGGCTCCGGTTCTCGCCTCGATGCTCGGCCTCGCCGTGGGCATCGACTACGCACTCTTCATCGCCTCACGGCATCGCACGCAGCTGGCGACGGGCATGAAAGTAATCGACTCGATCGCTCTCGCCACGGCTACGGCCGGAAGCGCAGTGGTCTTCGCGGCCCTGACGGTGATCATCGCCCTGCTCGGCCTGTACGTAGTGAACATTCCGTTCCTCTCGGCGATGGGTCTCGGCGCCGCGATCGCTGTGATCGTGGCCATGGCTCTGTCGCTCACGCTGCTGCCCGCGGTTCTCGGGCTCTGCGGCAAGACCCTCATTCCCCGGGCCAACTCACGCGCGGCACTGCGGGGTGCACTCGTTGCAGTGGCGGGCAGCAAGCCGACCCTCGGGTCGCGGTGGGTCACGCTGGTCACCCGGCGCCCGTGGATCGCGGTGGGCGCCGTCATCGTCGGCCTCGGTCTCGTCGCGGCGCCCGCGCTGACGGGCGGGCTCAAGTTCACGATGCCCGACGCCGGTTCGAACCCTGCGGCGTCGACCAGTCGCCAGGCGTACGACATGCTCACCGCAGGCTTTGGGCCGGGAAACAACGGCCCCCTGCTCGTGACGGCAGATCTCAGCGGTGCCAAGAGCACCGACCCCGCGGGCATGGCGGCGGCGTTCACAACCGCCTTCGCCGGCATCTCCGACATCTCATATGCCAGTGCACCGAGCGTGAACCCTGCGGGCAATACGGCGTACCTCGTCATCATTCCGAGCAGTGCCCCCGATTCGGATGCCACGACCACGCTCGTGACATCGGTTCGTGATCGCGCCGCGGCATTCCAGGCGGCGAATGGCTACACCTATGAGGTGACCGGTACGACAGCCGTCAACATCGACGTCTCGCAGAAGCTGGCAGCCGCACTGCTGCCGTTCGGCCTCGTCGTCGTGGGTCTCTGCCTCCTGCTCCTGCTCCTCGTGTTCCGCTCGCTCGCGGTTCCGCTCACCGCAGCCCTGGGATTCCTGCTGTCGCTCGCCGCATCACTGGGCGTCGTCGTACTGGTGTTTCAGAATGGCGTGTTCGCGAGCATCCTGGGCGTGGAGAAGGTGGGGCCGGTCATCAGCTTCCTGCCGATTCTCGTGATGGCCGTTCTGTTCGGCCTCGCCATGGACTACCAGGTCTTTCTGGTTTCGCGCATTCGCGAAGAGTTCACCAATACGGGTGACGCGCGCGCGTCTGTGCAAACTGGGTTCGTGGGTGCCGCCCGCGTGGTCACGGCTGCAGCGCTGATTATGTTCTGTGTCTTTGCCTCATTCGTTCCCGGCCAGGGCCCGGCGCTGCAGCCCATCGCCCTCGCGCTCGCGGTGGGTGTCTTCTTCGACGCCTTCCTCGTGCGCATGACCCTCGTGCCGGCGGTATTGATGCTGCTCGGCGACAAAGCCTGGTACCTGCCGCGCTGGCTCGACCGCATTCTGCCCAACGTCGACATCGAAGGCGAGAAGGTGCACCGGATGCTCGCCGACCGGGCTGCTCGGGCAGCCCTCGACTCGCCGGCTGAACCGGCTGAACCGGCTGCCCCCGAGGCCGACGATCCCCAGGCCGCCCCGGTGGGAGCTGCCCTCTGACGAACAATACGGCTCGCGCAACCGCAACATAGGCTCCGCCCGGGCGGGTTCGTCGACGCGCCCTCTGCCGCTCTGCCGACGTGGGCCCTGTTCATTCGCGACCTGCGCTACAGCGGCGATAATGACGGTGTGGAACTCATATTTGTACACGGCGCTCTGGTGCGCGACGGGCAGTGGTGGTGGCAGCGGAGTGCCGACGTGCTGGAGAACCGCACGGGCATCCGGAGCCGGGCTCTGCTGCTGCCCTCGTGCGGCGAGATCACGCCAGAGCAGACGGCGGGCGGCCTGGCTGCTGACGCGGCGGCGCTGCGAGCCGAACTCGACAGCGTCGATGCGGACGAGGGCGCCATCGTCGTCGGTCACTCATACGGCGGAACAGTGATCGCGGAGGCGGGCCAGCATCCTGCTGTGAAACATCTGCTCTACGTGTCGTCGTACCTGCCGGAGGTTGGCCAGTCGCAGGGCATGATCATGAGCGACGAGGCAGACCCGGTGTCGATCGGCATGAACGACGACGGCACGCTCGGGGTTGC
Organism: Subtercola vilae; assembly: GCF_004923255.1. GTDB lineage: Bacteria > Actinomycetota > Actinomycetes > Actinomycetales > Microbacteriaceae > Subtercola > Subtercola vilae. The sequence continues at coordinate 167,215 of NZ_QYRT01000003.1, forward strand.
GGGGTACGACGAGGCGTCGTTCGCGGCCCGGTTTCTGCACGATGCAGACGCGCAGGTGAGGCACGAGGCGTGGCAGCGGGTGACGACGCAGGCTGTCGAGGCCTTCATGACGCCGACGAGCCGGGCCGGGTGGCAGAACGTCGATTCGACGTACCTCGTGTGCGGCGACGATCGCAGCACGTCGGTGTCTCTTCAGCGCCTGCACGCGGCACGGGCCACCCGCTCGGCTGAACTGCCCACGGGGCATCACCCGTTTCTGTCCCGCCCTGAGATGGTGGTAGACCACCTGCAGGCGATGCTGCGCTCGGCCTGAGCCGGCCGACGTCATCGGCCGGCTCACTGGTCAGATCGCCGTGGTCTTGGCGCCCAGGGCGACGTCGAATCCGGCGCCGTTCTGGGCCAGGCCCACCAGCAGAATGCCGGCCCATTCGAGGGCGTGGGCCATTCCGATTCCGCCGGCGTCGAGGGCCCGCATGTTGAGGCTTTCGACGAACTCCGCGAAACGTGCTTTCGCCTCGGCGTTGTCGCCGGCGAACAACAGGTCGACGGGCTTGTTTTCGGCGATCACGCCACCGAAGATCGAGTTGAACGCCTTTATGACGTGTGCGCTCCCGGGGGCTGCGGCGGCGATCTGCTGGGAGATCGAGTTGCCCGGGGTGGTCACGACGCCGCTGGCGTCGGCGTTGAACGGGTTGGTGATGTCGACGAGCGTCTTGCCATCGAGAGCGTCGCCGAACTGGGTGACAGCGTCGACTGCGCCGGCGTAGAGAACGGCGACGATGACGATGTCGCCCGCCGGCCGTGCCCCGAAAGTGCCGACGGTGGTTCCATTGCCGAGCTGATCGGCGAGGGCTTTGGCTGTCGCGGTATTGCGGCTCAGAAGCTCGACGGTGTGGCCGTGCTGTACAGCGCGGTTGCCGATGGCGGTGGCCATGTTGCCTGAGCCGATGATGCTGATGGTGGTCATGACGAGTGTTCTTTCCTGGTGCATTGTCGAGGTGATCGTGCAGTCTGTTCCCTCAACCGGAGGGGTACCTCAGTTTATTCCGGAGGGACCCCTCGGTTTTCGAGGTACATTGACGGAATGAGTATCAGTGACCGTGAGCCGTCTCGGGTGCCTCGGCGCCGCGACGCCAGGGAGAGCCACGACAGGCTCATTTCGGCGGCGCAACGTGAGTTCACCGCCCGAGGCGTGAATGCCTCATTGGAGAGAATCGCACGCGACGCCGAGGTCTCCATCGGCACCCTGTATCGCCACTTCCCGACCCGCCTCGACCTGCTGATGGCCGCGCTTCGGCCTCAACTCGGGCAGTTTCTCGAAGGCGCCACGAGCGCGATGGAGATCGACGATCCGTGGAACGGCTTCGTCTACTACCTCGAGAACCTGTTTCGCGTTCAGGCGGGAGACCGGGGTTTCAACGACTTTCTCTCCCGACGCTTTCCCGGCAATGCTGAGACCGAGCGCATCCACGACCTGATGTGCCAGCAGATCGACGATGTGCTCACCCGGGCTCAGGATGCCGGCGCAGCACGGCCCGACATCACCTTGGCCGACATCGTCAATCTCATCTGGTCGAACGGTCGGATGATCGATGCCACGAACACCACAGCGCCGAACGCGTGGCGGCGTCACCTCTACCTGATGCTCGATGCCTACCGAGCCGAGCGGGCGCATCCGATTCCTGAGCCGCCGATGACAGAGGAGCAGCTGTACGACGCCATGGTGCATCTCAGCGAAGCCAGCTGAAGAGCGAAGCACCCTGAGCGGCGGCGGCGACGCTGTCTGGCTGGTTGCGCTGCAGAATCTAGACCAGCAGCCGGCGTGCGGTAGCCAGCAGATTGGCTACCTCGGGGTATGCCAAGACGTAGGTGACCTTGCTGCCTTTGCGGGCGGCGATGACGACGTTGTTTCGTCGCAGGATGGCCAGGTGGCCCGAGAGGCATGACGATTGCTGATGTTTTCATAGAGCGGCCAACTCACAGCTTCGGATTTCTTGATATGACAAATTTATGAATTCATGATTTTGCAACTTTTTCAGCGTAGGTTGACTGCATGAATCTTCTGCGCGACTTCGACGGCACAGTGATGAGCATGCGCAAAGTCGTTGCGGATTACCCCAAGTTCGCCCGACGAAACAACGGCGACGCCTTCACCGACAACGAAGCAATCACCCTGCTTCGCCAGCGCGAACTCGAGTGGTCGTACGGTCTCGTGCCAGCCAGCAGTTGGCCCGCAGCGAGTACCGCCGAAGAGCGGTTGCTGTCGATCTATGACGTGCTCAACGACTGGTTTCATCGTGACGACTACCAGACGTGCGTCATCATCACGTTGGCCATCGAGATGGCGAGGCAGGGCACGCTCAGTACCGAGAGCCTCGACTACATCGACCACGTTCGTGAAATGATCGGTGCCTTTGCGATCGAGCTGCAACTGAGAGACCCTGTCGGGTTCGCTCTGTCATGGCGCGTGCTGATGAAGGGTGCCATTCTCGCGGCCGTGGACGGCGATATCGACGCGGCATTGCGCGCCAAGAGTATGGCTTACAGCCTCATTCGTCGCCACATTTCGTCGAGCGAATTCGACTATGAGCTCGACTATCAGACCATCGTGCCGTCAGCTGCCCGGGCTGTGGCCGCCGCATCGGCTGTCTCGCCAGAAGCAAAAGAACTCGCGAGTGCGATCGAATGGCTCGAATTCGGTTGACACGCTAGGGCTGAGTCTCAGCGCCGCCGCCCAGCCAGCAGCGTGTGCAGCAGCGGGATGACCGAGGCGATCATCAGTACGGTACCGAGCACCACATCGTCAGAGTGGAGTACAGCCCCGGCGATGAGCAGCACGCCGAACAGTATCGCCGAGATCACCCGCCCGGCGGTGCGCTCGAGCCGGGCGACTCGCCGTTCGAGCGACGGGCTCGTGACCGCGACCGTGCCGTCGTCGAAGCGCGTGAGCAGGGCATCCAGTCGCGTGGGGAGACGCACAACGATGCCAGCCGTCTGAAGCGCCTGCTTCGCGATGTCTTGCACCACATTGCCGCGCTCGTCACGAATGAGCTGCTGTGCGTAGGGTTCGACAGAATCCCACAGGTTGAAGGCTGGGTCGAGAGCGCTGCACACGCCCGAGGTGAGCGACATGGCCCGGATGATCAGCAGAAAGTTCTCGGGCAGCTGAAACGGCAGCGACCGAACGACGTCACCGAACTGCGCGGCGAAATCGCGGAACTCGCGCGGGTCGACCTCGCGCAACTCGGCGAAGCCCATGCCGCCGAACCGGGCGAAGAGCTGTGTCATCGCACGCTCGAGCTCGCTCGTCTCGGCGCTGGGCAGCAGCACACCCACGTCGCGGATGGCGTTGACCAACCCTTTACCGTCGCGGGAGGCGGCGGCGATGAGAAGTTTTCTGAGGCCGCTGCGCGTGTTGGCGGGAACCTCGCCCATCATTCCAAAGTCGATGAACGTGAGCTTCCAGGGGCGCTTGGTGTTGCCGGGGCTGGTACCGCTCTCTGTACCGCTCTCAGCGATGTCGGCGCCGCCCGACTCGACGCTGAGTGGTGTGACGAAGATGTTGCCGGGATGCGGATCGGCGTGAAAGAAGCCGTGCGTGAAGAGCTGGTCGAACATGACCGACGCGAACACCGGCGCAACCTCGGCTGGGTCGATGCCCGCCGCGATGAGTGCATCGGTGTCGGAGATCTTGATGGCGGTGACGTCTTGCAGGGTGAGCACGCGTCGAGTGGTGCGTTCCCACACCACAGCGGGCACGCCAACGCGAGCGTCACCGGCGAAATCGGCCGCAAAGCGCTCGGAGCTGGCCGCCTCGTGCAGGTAGTCGATCTCTTCAAGGCTGGTCAGGGCGAATTCTTCGACGAGCGCGGGCATGTCGACACGGTCGGAGACGAGGCGAACATGGCTGAGCCATCCACCCACCCGGCGAAGTGCGGCCAGGTCGACGTCGATGATCTCGTCGATACCGGGTCGTTGTACCTTCAGTACCACGCCGTCGAGACCGGTGTCGGCCGCGTCGAGCGGGCCGAGCCGAGCACGATGCGCCTGGCCGAGGGATGCCGCGGCGACAGGTGTCTCGTCGACGAAGGCGAATGCGCGGGGCAGCGAAACGCCGAGCTCGGCCTCGGCTAGAGCGCGGATGGCCGCGAATGGTACGGGTGGAACCTCGTCTTGCAGCCCTTCGAGCTCGGCCGTGATCTCGGGCGGAAGCACGTCGAGGCGCGACGACATGAACTGCCCAACCTTGATCATGAGCCCGCCGAGGTCGAGCGCGAGCACGTGGAAGCGCTGCGCGAAACGGCGCATCCGTCGTGAGCGGGTTCGCTCGGCAATCTTTGCCAGGCCGATGCGGGGCAGAAACAGTTCGAACCACCACGTGATAGCGAGGTTCCAACCGGCGAAACGGAGGATGCGGCGGTAGCGGGCGCGCGTTGCTCCCGCTGCGGGCGCTTTCAGGACTTGACGATCAGGTGGCACCCCGTCAGTCCTGGGCGAGAATCGAGTAGAGCCTGCGGCGCGTCTCTTCGAGCGCGGACACGGCCTGCTGAACCTGTTCGGGCGTGCCTGTGCGGCCCACCTGGGCTACGGCCTGGGCCAGCTCGACTCCGGCCTTCGGAAGCGCGCCGAACTTGTGGCCCTCATCGGTCGACTCGGTGTTCTCCCACGGAGTCGACGCTGTCGAGCCGGCGACGCTCGCGCGCCCCGCGTCGGTCAGTGAGTACGTCTTGCGACCGTTTGATTCGGCCGCATCGATGAGGCCCTCGTCAGCCAGCAGCTGCAGGGTGGGGTAGACCGAACCGGCGCTCGGCTTCCAGCTGCCGCCGCTTCGCTCTTCGATCTCGTGAATGATCTGGTAGCCGTGCATCGGCTGCTCAGCGAGCAGGGCGAGCACTGCCTCGCGAACATCACCCCGGCCCACTCGGGTTCCGACGCGCTTCTCGAACTTCGCCCGCAGTTGTTCCATGGCCTGCCACATGCCATCGGTCGGAATGCCGCCGCCGAATGCTCCTGCCGAGAATGAACCAGCCATGATGAACTCCTTCTTTCGACTCTGTATCTCGCGAACCAAAACACTCGCGAACGATACTCAACGATATATAGCGATAGTGGTCAGCGGTAGGGGATTAAGGCGAGTTCCCAGCGTTCGATTCCGGATGCTGTGCACTTCTTCAGCGCACACGCTTTTGTTCGAAGGTTGACAGTTAGAACTCAAACAGTTAGTGTTCTGATTATGAACGAACCGAAGGCGAACCTGGGCAGCAGCCTCGAGCTGGTGCGCTGGATCGGATGGGCGCAGCGCAAAGTGGGCGAAGACTGGATCAGGGCTCGCGAACTCAGCCATGAACAGGCTTTTGTGCTCGGTTACCTGGCCCTGAACCCCGGTTCGATTCAGCGAGACATCGCCCAGATCAGTCGCACGAGCCCCGCGAGCGTCACGAGTCTTCTGCAGGGACTGGAGCGCCGCGCTCTCATCGAACGCCGCACCGAGGCGGGCAACGAACGCAGCAAGCGCGTGTACGCCACCCCCGCCGGCGTCGACCTCATCGCCGGATTCGAAACGGCGATGGCGGCTGCCGACGACACGATCCTCGCTCCGCTCGACGCGGCCGAGCGAGCCACGCTGCACGCCCTCCTTACAAAGGTGACCGCAGTGCTGCCGCAGCCCACCCGCTAGTCGAGTTTTTCGCGTCTTTCGCCTCCTTCACCGCTCTCTCTTTCCTCTCTCCCTCACTACCTTCGCCGTGCCGGCGTCTGTCGGCGCGCGCTCTCACCTGCCCAGAAAGGAGCAGTCATGATCTCCACGCATTCTCAACCCACGTCATCCGGTGCCGCTGTCGGTGTTGGCGCCGATGCCGTCGGCACCAACCGTTGGTACCTCTCTGCCGCCCCCATTGTTCGGGCCCTCGTGCACCTGTGTGTGCCGATGGCCGCTGCGATGATCGTTGGCGCTGTCTACAACGTCATCAACGCCGGTTTCATCGGCTCGCTGCACGACGCCACCCTGCTCGCGGCTGTCACCTTCGGCACGCCGCTTCTTGGCCTTGTCATGGCGGTCGGCGGCGTGTTCGGCGTGGGCGGCGGCGCGCTCATCTCGCGGCTGCTCGGCGCCGCAGAGCACGACCCCGCCAAGGCCGGCGAAATCAAACACGTCTCCTCGTTCGCCGTCTGGGGTGCGGCCATCACCGGCGCGGTGCTCGGGGCGATCGGGCTGGTTCTGCTGGGCCCTCTCGTGTCGGTACTTGGGGCGGATGCTTCGGCTGTGCCCGCAACGAGCGCCTACGTCGCCGTCATGCTCGCCTTCGTTCCCGTTCTTGCCGTGGCGTTCTGCCTCGAGCAGATCGTGCGGGCCGAGGGCGCCGCGCGCCAGGTCATGATCGGGCTCATCGCCTCGACCATCGCGAACGTCATCTTCGACGTTCTGTTCATTCTCGTTCTGCACTGGGGTGTGGCAGGCGCTGCGCTGGCGATGGGTCTGTCGAACCTCGGTGTCGTCATTTACTTCGTGGTCTGGTTGCAGGGGCACAGCGAGCACGTGAGCCTCGCGCCGCGGTGGTTCTCGCTCTCGCCGTCGGTCGTCAAGCCGGTCTTCGGCGTGGGCATCGGCGAGCTGCTGCAGTCGGCCTTTCTGATCGTCACCTCGCTGGTGCTCAACAATCTGGCCGTGGCTTACGGCGACAGTGCGCTCGCCGCGATGGGCGTGGCCGTGCGAATTGCACAGGTACCGGAGTTTCTGGTGATGGGTGTCACGTTGGGCGTGCTGCCGCTTCTCGCCTACTCGTATGGCAAGGGTGACCGGGCGCGGCTCCGCTCAGCGCTGCGGGTGTCGGCAATGACGGTCGGCGGTGTTGTGCTGATCTCCGCCGTGACGGTCTTCGTGTTTCGCGACCAGGTGTTCTCCGCCTTCGTTTCAGACCCGTCAGTGCTCGCGATCGGCGTGACCATTCTTACCGCTCAGCTCGTGGCCATGATCGTCAACGGATTCACGGGCCTCATCACGTCTCTGTTCCAAGCGGCCGGGCGGTCTGTAGCGGCCATCATCATGTCGATGTCACAGGGTGTGCTGTTCATGCCGATCGTGCTCATCGGCAACCTCTGGTTCGGGTTGGCCGGCATCATCTGGTCGCTCACCGTCTCCGAGGGCATCGTCTTTCTGATCGGTGTGATCATGTGGCTCGCCTCGCGGGCCTCCATCGACCGGGGCCTCGCCGAGGGTAGCCTCGAGCGCGCCGAGCAGGCACTCGAGCCGGCCGACGCGTAACCCTCGGGCCTCGGTAGGGTGGGGCGATGCATGCAGAATTCGATGAATCTGAAGCTCTTCGCTCCCGCATCAGGGTTCTTGAGGCCATCGGTCGGGCGCAGAGCCGAATCGGCGAGGTCGTCGCGCTCGCCGCAGTGACTGGCAATCGGGACGACCTGTGCCGGATGCTCGCCCAGATGCTGGATATCACAGAAGAGACAGCGCACGTCGTCGCGATCATGAGTTTGGAACGGCTCGCGACGCCCTACAGTAGGGCGCGCATCAGCGAAGAACTCGCGGAGCTGAGGAGCATGCCCAACCCGCCCGAACAGGCTCGGTGATTGGGCCCGGTGTGGCAAAGGTAGGCACTGTCAGGTTGTGTATGGTCGTGGTTGTCTGACCCATGGTGGTAATGGTGCGGTGGGGAGGGGGCCGCGTCTTCGTGATCTGATCTGGGAGCAGGGTCGTGGGGTTTATTCCCAGTCGATGCTTTTCGGTGGGATCAACACCGGGACGCCGTTCTGCATGGCGAGTTTCCACTCAGAGGAATGCACATGGGTGTGGTGGAAGTGACACAGCAGTGCCCCGTTGTCGATGTCTGTACGGCCGGGGGCGTAGGTGTGGTGTTTCCAGTCGTCGACGTGGTGGCTTTCGCACCACGACGGGCCGCGGTCGCAGCCCGGCCACACACACCCACCATCCCGTGCCGCCATAGCGGCCTTTTGCGCGGTCGTGAACAGGCGTTTCGTTTTCCCGTGCTGGAGTACTTCCCCATGGGTACCGAAGACGGTGGTGGTGATGTCGCCGTGGCAGAGGAGCTGTTCCACACTCGACATCGGGACCGGGTCAACAATCCCATCAACCCAACCCACCCCGTGCCCTTGGGCGAGGTCGTCGAGTTCGACCCGGATGTTCAGTACCGGGGCGGCCCCGTTGATCCGCGGGGCACCGGTCAGGCCTGCCGCGACGGTGAGGAGGTCGTAGAACCGGTCGAACACGAACTGCTCACCCGTACGACGATCCCTCGTCGACGAGTCCGGGGCCACCAACCAATCCTCTGGCTGGCGGCCGAGGCATGCGTTGGGGGCTGCCGCGCCCTGCGGGCTTGCCCCTGAACGCGACGGCCCGGATTCGCCATCGGCAGGAGTGTCGGTTTCGAACTGGGGGCGCACCCTCGGGGACTGCAACGCTTCCAACAACGCCCGCAGGCTCCCTGCTTGCAGGGGTGGGAGGAGGGCGATCATTTTGGTCATCCCGTCACCCTGAGCACTAAACCTCACATACCGTTTCGACTGCAACACCCGGTCGGAGGGTTCCACACCGTCAGGGTCAAGATGCGCCCGCACCCGCGACGCCAGCAAACCGATGTCATCTGCTGAGTACCGGAACCCACCCGAGATGTTCGTCGCCGCATCGACCAACGCTTTCTCGGCGTCACGGATCTCTTCGGTGAACCCCAACTGGGCTGCGACCTCGGTCAGGTTACGAACGATCTGCGCCGCCGCATCCACCCCCAAACTGCCATCCGTCAGGCCCTGCTCGACGTGCGGGAAGTTCGACGGGATCAGAACCCCATTGATCGACACCCCCGACCGCACCGACTTACCGAGCTTCAGCCAGCTGTTCGCGGTATGCCCCGCCCCGCCCGTTACCGCGGCCACCAGCTTCGGTACCGTCGTGAAGTTCTGTGCCCGTGACAGCGACCCATCCCCCAACTCACTCCGGGACCTCTCAGCCACCTCCCCAGCCAACCGCACACGCAACCCATCCACAAGACGGCCCAACTTCTCTGCGTCTGCGATCCGTGACAACAATGCTTCATCGGCAAGCCCGAAGGGCGCGGCAGCCCCACACCACCCCGCCACAACACCAACCACCTCGTCAAAGGCAGCCGCGTCAGCAGCAGGAGAAGTGGTGGTCGATTCGTTCATGACCCAAGTCAACCACCAACCACTGACATTCACTCAACAAATAGGGCCCAAATCGACCCCCACAGAAAAAAATCTCAAAAAACTTTTGACGACCTTTTTTCGCCCGCCCCCAACTACCGCGCGCCCACCAGCGCCCGGGGCTCGCCGCTCTCCGTCGGCTCCTCCGACCGTTCGAGCTTGGCGCCTTCAACGTCGACATCGGGCGTGATGCGGTCGAGCCAGCGCGGCAACCACCAAGCCTTCTCGCCGAGCAGGTGCATGGCAGCGGGCACGAGCAGCAGGCGCACGACGAACGCGTCGACCAGTACTCCGATTGCAAGCCCGAAGCCGATGACCCGCGCCTCGACGAGGTCGCCGAAGACGAATCCACCGAAGACGGAGATCATGATGATTCCCGCCGCTACGACCACCGGGCGCGCGGTGCGCAGGCCCGCGTTGACTGCTTTGCGGGCAGGCATGCCGTGCACATGAGCTTCGCGCATTCCCGAGGTGATGAAGAGCTGATAGTCCATCGCGAGGCCGAAGATGATTCCAATGAGAAGAATCGGAAGGAAGCTCAGAATGGGCGCGGGGTCGTGAATGCCGAAGATGAAACCAAGCCAGCCCCACTGGTACACAGCGGTCACGGCCCCAAAGGTGGCGAGCACGGTAAGGAGGAATCCGGTGGTCGCAATGAGGGGAACGGCGATCGAACGGAACACCAGAATCATGATCAGAATCGAGAGGCCCAGCACGATGACGAGGTAGAGGGGCAGGGCATCCGCCAGCTTCGCGGAGATGTCGATGTTGATGGCGGTGAGACCGGTGACGCCGATGGTGACCCCGAGCTGGTTGTCGAGCGAGCCGGAGAGGTCGCGCAGGTCTTTGACGACTTGTTCGGTGCTGGCCGCAGAGGGGCCGTCGGAGGGGATGACTTGAAAGATGACGGTGCGGTTGTCTGCGGATGCCCCGGCGGGTGCCGCTGCGACGACGTTGTTGACCGCGAGCAGTTTGTCGGCCACCTTGGCTTCAAGGCTGGTCAGAGCTTGGTCGCTGGTGGTCGTGGGCAGGTTGGCGACGACAATGATCGCGCCGTTGGTGCCAGCGCCGAATGCCTTGTCGATGTCGGTGTAGGCGATGTATTCGGTCGAATCGGTGGGCTGCGACTTGCCGTCTGGCAGGGCGAGGCGCATCGAGAGGGCGGGAATGGCAACGATTAGCAGCGCAATGATTCCGGCCGCGAGGATGATCACCGGGTGCCTGGTCGCAAGAGTTCCCTCTCTCGAGGCCTTCTTGGCGTGTTCTGGCGCTTCGTGAGGGGCAGCGGCGGCGGCGTGTTTCTGGGTGCCGAGGGCGGCACGTTCCTTTTTCGGTAGCACGCGGAGGCCGGCGAGCGACATGAGCGCGGGTGTGAAGGTGAGCGCGACGAGCACGGCGATCGCCACGACGATGGCGCCGGCGGTACCCATGAGGCCCAGAAAGCCGATTCCGGTGATATTGAGAGCGGCGAGGGCGATGATGACGGTGATGCCGGCGAACATGACGGCGTTGCCGGAGGTTCCGTTGGCGAGGCCGATCGACTCCTGCAGGGGAACACCGGCGCGCAGCTGGCGTCGATGACGGTTCAGGATGAACAGGGAATAGTCGATGCCGACGGCCAGGCCGAGCATCAGGCCGAGTGTGACCGTGGCCGATGACATCGAGACCACCCCGGAGAAGGCGAGTACCCCGAGGGCCCCGACGCCGACGCCGATGAACGACGACAGGAGAGGCAGGCCGGCGGCCACCAGGGAGCCGAGCATGATGAACAGCACGATGGCGGCGATGACGATGCCAGCGATCTCACCGGCGCTGACACCGACGGTCACCGAACTCATCGAGGCGGAGTAGTTCTCGACGACACCGGGGATGGAGGTGGCGTTGATGGCGTTGACGGCCGCCGTCTTCTCGTCGGGCGTGACGTCGGCGGTGGGTTTGGAGAAGACAACGGTGGCGACGGCGGTGGCGTTGTCGCTCGAGACGGTCTGAAGCTTGGCGGCCGCTGAGCCGAGGCGCTGGCCGTCGGAGACCTGAGCCTGTTGCGCTTCGAGAGTGGTCTTGTTCTGGTCGAGGGTGGCTTGCTGCTGGGCGAGCTGGTCGGCGGCGCCGGTTGGCGCGTTGGCGCCGGCGGCCTGCAGTTGGGCTTTTGCCTGGTCGAGCTGCGCCTGGCCTGCGGCGAGCTGGGCCGACGCAGTTGTGAGTTGAGCTGCGGCGTCGGTCAGTTTGGTTTGCTGGGCCTGGCGATCGGCGGCGGTTTGAAAGGGGTCGATCGTCGAGCTGACGCCGGGGGTGGCGCCCGCGGCAGTGAGCGCCGTGGCGATGTCGGTTTGCTGTTCGGTGGTGAATGCCGACCCGTCGGAAGTAGTGAAGACGACTTGGCCGGTGCCGCGGTCGGCGTCGGGAAGCGATGCCTGCAGCTGGTCGGCGACATTCTGCGCGGGGGTGCCGGAGATGGAGAAGGTGCTCGCCAGTGAGCCGCCCGCAACGAGGAAGGCCGTGCCGGCTCCGGCGAGGATGACCACCCACACCGCGATGACGATCCAGGCGCGCCTGGCGGAGGCGAGTCCGAGCCGTTGGAGGAGCTTGGCCATGGGGGAGCCTTTCGATCGAGCGAGGAGGGGCGAGCATCCGCGACCAGGTGAAGGCGTCAGAAGACGGAACCACTTCGTGCGGACCGCTTCGTCGAAAGTCACTCTATCAAAACGGTACGTAACGTAATTTGGGGGTTGACTGTGAGATACGCTCGGAGGCGTGGAGAGACTGGGCCGTAAGCGAAGCGAAGAGGCGCGGGCCGCCGTGCTGCGGGCAATGCGCGAGCTGGTCACAGAGCAGGGCTACGCGCACGTGACGATCGAGAAGATTGCGGCTCGGGCGGGTGTGGGCAAACCCACCGTCTATCGCTGGTGGCAGTCGAAGAACGCGATTCTCGCCGAGTGTGTGCTGAGCGGCGACGTGCTGCCGACGCCCGTGGCCACCGATTCGCCCAGTGGTGTTCGTGCCGACCCGAGCGAGTGGATCACAGCGGTGCTGACCTACGTCGACGAGAATGCTCCGCTGCTGAGGGGTCTGGTGGCGTCGGCGTTCGAAGATCCGGACATCGCCCGGCAGCTGAGTACTCACCTTGCTGACCCTCTGGAGGTCGCACTGCAGGCGTGGGCTAGTGAGCCCGGCGCGAGCGCGCCGCACCCGGCAGGAATCTCGCCGCGCGCGTTGGCGCAACTACTGCTGGGCGCTATTCTGTACCGACTGTCTCGCCCGCCGGGTGCGAGTGACGACCCGACAGAAGAGCTGTTCGGGGTGTTGGTCTCGCGGCTTCAGGCATCGTAGGCCGAGCCTGCCACCGCGCGCCCGACCAGACCAGACCAGACCAGACCAGACCAGACCCGACTACACCCGGCTGCGCACGCCGATCGACTCTTCGGCGACCACTCGCAGCCCAGCCCCGCTGTTCGCCGACGCCGTGAGCGCATCGACCCAGGCGCGGTTCAGCGAGATCTCGGCGCTGCTGTCGAATTCGAACTGCAGCGCAATGGCCGGATGAAACCAGAGCGTGCGTGCATTCGCTGTGACCGAATCGGTGAAGTTGAGAGCGAATTTCTCTTCGCGGCGGAGCTTCGCGAGCAGCACCACTCGCAGGTGCGCGAGTGTTCGGTCGTCGAACTGCACGGTCGTTCCGGGGCTGCCGTAAATGAGTGAAGCCATGTCACTTCCTAACTCGACACGCTGGTTATCGGCGGTCTGACCGGAAGTTTAGTGGATGCCCCCGACAGCCGCAGTCGATCTAGAGCACGATGCCGCGGTGGCCGTGTAGCACCGACGCGACCCTTGCTCGAATGGCCGATCGACGGCGCTTGCGATGGCGGCGACGGGTTCGGTGTCGGCCGAAACCGTGCGGAGGTCGACACCGGGTCGGGGGCCTGCTTTTCGCGACCGTCGCGACCGCGGTGGTGGCGCCAACCTCGTGATCGGTGTCGGGCTCGGCATCGCCCTCGTGTCGGGTCTGCTCGAAGTGCAGCGCAGCGCCACCGGCGAAGACTTCGCCGGGCTCACCGGCGTGTTCTACGCCGTCGTATATGTGGGATTCCTCGTCTCGACCCTCATCGCCGACCTCGCCCTCCCGCGCCGTTCAGGGCGGGGTTGAGGTACGCCTTTCGGCTAGTTAGGCGGCCGAAAGGTGAGCATTTGCCGTACCTCAACCCCGCCCTGAACGGCGCGGGAGGGCGA
>NZ_QYRT01000030.1 GCF_004923255.1 Subtercola vilae
GCCCCTTTCTTCGGAGCGCACAATGAACCGCTCAGCGGAGATCACGAGCACACCTCGGCGCATTCCTCCACATGGCAGGCAGGGCCACCGCAGACCATGCAGCACTTCACGACAGGCAGGCTGGGGTCGAAGTGTTCACGGAGGTTAGAGAAACCATCGGTCATGAGGCAAGCGCTTCGAGCTTCGCGAGGTCGAGTTTCGCGGCCGCCGACATCAGCGACCCGCACTCGTACTCGACGTCATCGACTTCGACATCGATGTAGGTGGTCTCGGGGCGCTTGATGGTCTTCTTGCCGACGACCACGGGAGTGCATACCTGCTCACGCGAAACCCAAACATCGACCTTGCACGTGCCGAGCTTCCCCGTGAACACCATGTACTGGCCTTTAAAATCCGTCTTCTTGTCCCACTTGCCGCCGATTCTCCTGACAGCATCAGCGGCTGTTGATGCATCCATCGCGTGGATACTGAAACGCGAATAACAGTCGCTGGGGAAAAGCACCGCCCCCCAGTCGTCCTGATTGGCTTCACGCCACTCGGCAAGAAACCGGAGATCGTCAAGGAAATTCTCGACCTCGTTTCGCTCGACCGGTTCATTGGTGATGAGGCTCATGATTTTGACCTTTCGGTTGAGTTTTGATGTGCGGCGATACCGGCGCAGAGGATGCAGGCGGCACCGCAAAGAAGAGTGAGCGAATCGACCACGATCACGGCCCGCCAAACGAACAAAACGAACAGGGCCAGAGTGCAAATTTTCATCATTCGGGCCACCCGTTCGTCATCGGGTCTGCGATACCGAGCCCGGTATCGTCTAGCCCCTGGTTGATGCGGTGGGCGGTGCGGTGGTCACGAACCCACGCGTTGACCGCAGCCTTCGATGACTCGTCAAAGCCGGTGTAAGTCGTGTTCGTGGAAACGTTCTCGAGTTCGCAGCCCACGCAGTACGCGCCCATCGTGCTTTCGGCAACATCCATTTCGCGTCTGATGTCAGGAAGCGCGCCCATCAGTACGCCGCCAACCGGCTCAGGCCGAACAGGCTAAACACCCAGAACACGACGACCACAACCGCCGCGAGAGTCAGCATCGGTCTCACTTGACCATCACCACCAACGCGACAACGCACGCCCAAAACAGCAACGAAACCACCACCGCGTTACCCACACCACGGAACACCCGAACCGTCTCAACATCAGGCGACATCCCAGGCGGGCGAGGATGGATCACGAGAGTAGAGGTGCGGTACTGGCCATGCACGGCGCGGATCACAAGACAACCTGCCCACGAATCCGCGCCCACGCACGCACCACGAGCGGGGCACGAACAGGCGGGACATCAACGGGCCACACAGCAGCAGCAGTTGCCCAGAACATCGGCTCATGCCGCAGCTCATCGACGGTCGGCTTGATCATTTTTGTAATCTCTTCGATACGGGTCATTTCGTGTTCCTTCTCAGGCGTGGGTGAACATTTTGGTGACCGCCGTGGCGACCGCTTCGGGGTTAGGGGTAGGCGATTCTGTGCCGGTGAGTTTCTTGAATAGGTCGATGACCTCCCACGCCAGCGACACCTTGTAATCGGAGGCGGAGTAGGTGGCGGAGTAGGTGGCGGAGGCGGCGTAGGCGGCGTAGGCGGCGGAGGCGTAGGCGGAGTAGGTGGCGTAGGCGTAGGCGGCGGCCGGCTTGTTCGCATCGATCGGATCGTCAGCCCAACGCTCGGCCGCCTCAATCCACCCGAGCGCCTCACCCGTCTCGTCAAGATGCAAAACTTTGCGGGCGGCAAGCACCGCGCACCTCACATACACAACCTGCAACTCAACTGCGGTCAGGGTGTGCGCTGTCGTGCCGACCGTTGCATGCCCCAGATCGAGAGCGATGATCGAATTCGCGGCCGACAACCGGCCATCAGAATCCGCGAGCCTGTCATTCACGACCTGCACAATCTGAGACAGCATCCGGTCAGAGCAGGCCGGGTAATCCGTGATCGTCGTGTCGCCGTTCTCCCAGCTCACTAAGTTCATCGCGCAACCCTTCCCGGAACCGGCCTCATGGCTGCCACGAGAGAGGGTCAGGGGCTCAAAAATGTTGTTCATTTCGTGTTCCTTCTTCTAGGTGAGTGCAGCGCCCGGAATTGAACCGGGAAAGAGCCTTTACTCCCGCCGCGCCTGACATGCCGCCGGATGACCCTTCACCCGAAAACGCAGCGTTATTGGCCGCAGCCCACTCAGCCCGAAAGCTTCGATAGGTTGACCGCGACCCGGCCAGGCTTGAAACTTCGCAGGGCTCTCACCTCCTGCTATCTCCCCGCCACGCGGGGGCATCCCGGGCCACAAAATACGACCCGAAACAGTCACTATGGAGTTATCAAAAAGCGGATTGAAGCTCCTTGGTAGGCGCGACAATTAGTGCCCCCCACCGGTCCGTGACTGGGAGGCTAAGAGGTTGGGTGATGACCGTGCGGGATGAGCCTGTTTGCACCGCACAGCCACCAAGCTGTTAGGGTGCCCCGGCCCCGTTACAGGCAGGGCCGGGACGCGGCGACGTAGGAGAGCCGCCGCCTACTCCTACGATTGGGGAATTGGCCTCAGGTGTAACAAGCACCCGAGCCGCAACCGTAGGAGAAGCGCATGAGCAACATGAGAAACCATGGAAACGAGTCTGTTCAGGCTGTGGCAGCGTTTCACACATGGCACTCGATAAGGACTTACAACCCAAACCAGCCTGGGATTGATCCTTGGATGCGTGACGTGCTCGTATCTCTTCAGGGCACTCTTCAGGTGCTTGCCCAGACCCAGAATGCTCTAGCAGAAGAAAGCGATCGGCAATCAAGCCGTCTAGACCAGATCGAGCGGTGGGTGCGTCAGCAGCAGTGATCGAATCGACCACAATCCGAAAACGGGTCGCAAGCTTATCCAGTTCGGCTAGAGCCTGCTCATATGAGGCAGGAGCGAAGGTGTCCCACGGTTCGTCGTTCATGCTGCGCGCGCCTGCTCGTGCTCGGCAGCCTTCGGCGGGAACCCGCCACCCTCAGCAGCAGCACCGAACGTTCCGAACCTCACCAGCACCGGCAACGCAGCATCGTACGACTCACGCCACACGTCATACGCGAGTTGGGCATTGCGGAGGTTCCGGTAGCGCACCGTGTCCATGTCGCGAAGATCAGATGCCGTCACATCACGCCACGCTTTACGACGGCCCGCGCCGAGCGTCACCACAACATCGAGGAGTTCGTCAGTGATCTCGAAAACGCCCTGACCTGTCGCAGCGACACGGAGAATCGCGTCGGCCTTCTTGCCGTCCGACTCATCCACCCGCATCAGCTCGGAACGGATGAACGTGTCCAGTTCGTACGTCAACCGGCCTGCCGAGATCTCGGTTGCGATCCTGGCACTGACGACCATGAACGTGTCTTGCCGCTCAGCGCCCTCAGGGCCAGCCTCAGCAGTCGCTTCCCGATACATGCGGGTCACGGTCTCTAGCCACTTCATCAGATCTCCCATTCGCGTGCGAGTTGTGTGATGCCGGCCGCGATGAGGCGCAACGTTTTTGCTGTCACCCGGTCGCGGTCAGCGGGTGAAACAGCATCCTTACCGCGCGGCCACCAGTCGCCTACGAGGCGTTCCCGGTACTCGGTGACATCGGTTTGCGCCATCGTGAAAACGGCTGCTGCGAAGTCCTGCGCGCCCCGCTCGGCGTTCTTCTGGTCTGCGTCCTCATGGGAGGGCGCGGCGGGCGCTGGGCGGGGTGCGGCTTGCGGGTACGACTTACCGTCGAGGCCAGTCACGCGGGCCGTGGGCTCGTCATAGACGATCTCGGCGGTGATGACCGTGCCGTCGGCGGGGTCGATCCAGACGGATGCCAGCGGCGGGCGCTCACGTTCGAATACTTGATGCGCAGGTGTTGCATTTGCAACACGTGCGATGTCGCGAGTCACGGTTGAGAAGTCAACGCCAACGATGGGGGCGATTGCCCGCGCCGAGAGTCCTTGATCGCTAAGCATCGTCACGACGTTCTGCCGTTCGAGGCGTTCGAGCTTCAGCGGGTTCTCGCCCAACGTTTCCGCCAGGTAAGCCGTCCACGATGCGTAGCCGAGCATCTGCCAGACGTTGCCGCTATGCGCTTCCTCAACGAGAGTCGCGAGGTTGTCAAGACCACGGCGGGCAGACTTCGCTGCCGACTGGATATCGAGCGTGAGACGCTGCGCCTCAACCTTCGAGAACATGCGTACGGCGAGAGTCACGATGCCACCGCCGCGGGGGTGGGAGATGAGAGCGCTTCTAGGTCGGCTCTGTTGTAGCGGCGGTGACCTGTGACTGGGAGTTTGAATGATCGGATGGTGCCAGCGTCTGCCATACGGGCTAACGTTTTGCTACTGACGAATGCGATCTTCACTCCCTCACGGGGAGGAACATATTCCTCAGTGTCATGTTCGGGCTTCGTTGTCATGTCAGCGACGCTACATGACAAATCGGCATAATCAGGATATTTGACCTATTTATTTGCCATGTTGTCCAATTTGTCGGTAAAGTGGCATGCATGAACAGACAAGCCAATCAGACAGAGATACTCGAACGAGACCTCGACATTGAGATCGGGCGTCGCGTACATCAGCGGATGTGGGAACAGCACATCAAGCAAACAGATCTTGCTGCATCTCTTGGGCTAGACCAGACAGCCGTTTCAAAAAAGAACCGCGGCAGTCAGTCATACAGCGTCAAGCAGCTAAAGGTGATTGCATTCAAACTTGATACTTCGGTCGCCTACCTAGTTGGCGAAACCAATGTCATTTCTCCGACCGATCCAGATGCAGTAGGCTCGTCCGTGGCATCAAGCCATGCCGCCTTAGCTCAGTCGGTAGAGCGATTCACTCGTAATGAATAGGTCATCAGTTCGATTCTGATAGGCGGCCCCAGTTCCAAGTGCAACGGAGATCTTCAATGACGCAGCCTGTTCGATGGGGAATTCTCGGCACCGGCGGCATTGCGTCGGCCTTCGCAACTGATCTCCTGGAAAACGGGTTCGAACTCCGGGCCGTCGGCTCGCGCTCGAACGACTCTGCGGCTGAGTTCGCCAGCCGCTTCGGTGATCCGGTCGCTCACGGCAGCTACGAGGCCCTCGCGGCCGATCCCGATGTCGATGCCATCTACGTGGCCACGCCCCACCCGTTCCATGAAGAGCACGCGCTGCTGGCCATCCGGGGCGGCAAGCACGTGCTGGTCGAGAAGCCGTTCACGCTGAACGAAGCACAGGCCAGCACGCTCGCCCGAGCGGCAGACGAGGCCGGTGTCGTTCTGCTCGAGGCCATGTGGACTCGTTTTCTGCCACACATGGTTCGCATTCGCGAGATCATCGCTGCGGGCACGCTCGGCGAGGTGCGCACGGTTCTTGCCGACCACAATCAGCTGCTCTCGGCTGACCCCGCGCACCGCATGAACAACCCTGCGCTCGGCGGGGGCGCGTTGCTCGACCTCGGCATCTACCCGATCTCGTTCGCCGTCGACATTCTCGGTCTGCCTACACGCGTTCTTGCCTCGTCGTCGCCCACCGCGACCGGTGTCGACCGCTCCACCGCCGTCATTCTCGAGCATGACGGGGGCGCCCAGTCGGTGCTCCACATGGCACTCGACACGGCGGGCCCCAACACCGCAGCGGTCATCGGAACAGCGGCCCGCATCGAGATCGACCGCACCTGGTACGCGCCCACGACGTTTCGCGTCATCGGGCCCGACCACACGATCATCGAAGAGTTCGAGCACTCGGTTCACTCACGAGGCATGCAGTACCAGGCCTGGGAACTCGAGCGACTCGTCGCCGCGGGCGATGGCGAGAGCCCGTTGCTTCCGGTCGGGCAGACCGTGGCCATCATGGGCGTTCTCGACGAGGTGCGTCGCCAGATCGGCCTCGTGTACCCCGGCGGGCTGTAACTCGCCGTTTTTGTAGCGCCGTCTTCTCTGTATCTCAGTAGCTCTGTAGCTCGGTGTTTCTGGGGCTTCAGAGCGGTCGATGATAAATTGACCGGATGCCCGACCGATCGCTGCTGCACCCACGCCGCCCACGCGACCGCCGTCGTGTGCGGGTGACCGGCTTCTGGGTGGCCTTCGGCGTTCTGGGCGCTCGCCTGCCTGGCCGGCGGAGCAGCCGTCGCGTCGAGCAGAGCCGAACTGGCGAATGACGAGTCGAAGTCAGAAGGAGCACACCGTGCACAAAGCACTGTTCATCATCGACGTTCAGAACGACTTCACTGAGGGGGGAGCGTTGGCTGTCGAGGGTGGAGGCGCCGTCGCCGACGGTATCTCGCGGCTGCTGGCCGATCATCCGGAGACCTACGACCTCGTCATCGCCTCGCGCGACTGGCATGACGCCGACAACGACAACGGCGGCCACTTCGCCAACGGGGCGGCGCCCGACTTCGTGACCACGTGGCCCGTGCACTGTGTCGCCGGAACCCGGGGTGCCGAGTACCACGACGCGCTCACCGTTGATCGCATCGACGTTCATGTGCGAAAGGGGCAGGGGCGGCCCGCGTACTCGATCTACGAGGGCACGACCATCGAGGGGGAATCCGTTCGCCGGATACTCGACGAGCGCGCCATCACCGACATCGACGTCGCGGGCCTTGCGACCGACTACTGCGTACGGGCTTCGGCGCTCGACGCGCTCGCGAACGGCCGGCACGTGCGCATCGTCACCGACCTCGTGGCCGGGGTGGGGGAGCAGTCGTCGGCAGACGCAGTGGCCGAGCTCGGGCTCGCGGGCGCCGAGCTGATCACGGCGGCCGAGGTCGACGGCGAGGGTGGCTCTGCGGTTGCCGCCGACATCGAGGCCGACATCGACGCCGACATCGACGCCGACAGTGACAGCGCCACCGACACCGCGGCCCACCCCACAAACGGCACCGCGTGAGCGACCCGCAGCTCATCGAAGTCACCGAGCTCAGCGACCCGCGCCTGGCCGACTACTCGCATCAGACCGATGTCGCACTGCGTAAGGCCCAGGGCACCGAGCACGGGCTCTACCTGGCCGAATCGGCGCTGGTGCTCGAGCGCGCGGTGCGGGCGGGGCATGTTCCGCGGTCGGTGCTGGCGCTCGGCGGCTCGGTTGACGACGCCGTGGCGGCTCTCGGGCCATGGGCGGGCTCGGTACCCATCTTCGTGGGCCCGGGCGAACTGCTGGCCGAGCTGACCGGCTACATTCTGCACCGCGGCATCATCGCCTCGATGAACTGCCCCGCGCTCGCCTCACCCGCCACGCTGCTTCAGGATGCCCGGTTGGTGGTGATTCTCGAGAACGTCGCCGACCCCACCAACGTGGGCGCCATCTTTCGGTCGGTCGCCGCCATTGGGGCAGATGCGGTTCTGGTGACGCCGAGGTGCTCCGATCCGTTCTATCGGCGCGCGATTCGCGTGAGCATGGGAACGGTGCTGCAGGTGCCGTGGGGTCGCTCGGGTGACTGGGCCGAGCTCGGGCCGCAGCTGCGGGAGAACGGGTTCGACGTGGCGGCGCTGGCGCTCACCGAGGGGGCGGTGTCGCTGCGCGACTTCGCGGCCGAGCGGCGGCGGGCCGCGGCCGCGGCTGCGGGCACCGGCGACGCTGGAGCACCGCGCCCGAAACTCGCCCTGGTGCTCGGGGCAGAGGGCGACGGTCTCACGCCCGAAGCGCTCGCCGCGGCCGACACCGTGGTGAGCATCCCGATGGCCCACGGCATCGATTCGTTGAACGTCGCCGCAGCGAGTGCGGTGGCGCTGTGGGCGGTTGCAGAGTGAGGCCCGCGCGTCGCTCAGGCCTCGCGAGACCGGATACCGTTAGTACCGACACATTCTTCGCGAAGGAGTACACCCGCTGATGGTGCCCGAAACGCCCGCATTCGCCGCCCGGCCGTTTGCGAACACCGACGCCGTGCGCCAGCCGAGCGACATCGGCCGCCTGAGCATTCAGTGCGCCGACCAGCCCGGCATCGTTGCCGCCGTGGCCGGTTTTCTCGCCGAGCACGGGGCGAACATCGTCGAGCTCGGGCAGTTCAGTACCGACTCAGAGAACGGCGAATTCTTTCAGCGCACCGTCTTTCACCTCGCCGGCCTCACCGACGCGCTGGCCGACCTCGAGCGCGACTTCGCCGTGCAGGTCGGTTCGCGGTTCGCCATGAAATACACCTTCACGAGCACAGCTACTCCGAAGCGCGTGGCCATCATGGTGTCGAAGTACGACCACTGTCTGCTCGAACTGCTGTGGCGCAACAAGCGTGGCGACCTCGACATGGAGATCACCGTGGTGGTCTCGAACCATCCCGACCTCGAGGCCGACGTGGCGAGTTTCGGCATTCCGTTCGTGTACATTCCGGTGACGAAAGACACGAAGGCCGAGGCCGAGTCGGCGCAGCTCGAGCTGCTGGCC
The DNA here is from genome assembly GCF_004923255.1 of Subtercola vilae. Classification (GTDB taxonomy): domain Bacteria; phylum Actinomycetota; class Actinomycetes; order Actinomycetales; family Microbacteriaceae; genus Subtercola; species Subtercola vilae. Next base: position 8,387 of record NZ_QYRT01000030.1, read on the forward strand.
GGCAAGGTCGACCTCGTGGTCATGGCCCGGTACATGCAGATTCTCTCCGCCGGGTTTCTGTTTAATGTCGGATGCCCGGTGATCAACATCCATCACTCGTTCCTGCCCGCGTTTGCCGGGGCAGGCCCGTATCTCAAGGCCAAAGAGCGCGGAGTGAAGCTCATCGGCGCCACCGCACACTATGCGACGGCCAACCTCGACGAGGGGCCCATCATCGAGCAAGACGTGGTTCGCGTCTCGCACCGTGACGGTGTCGGCGAGCTCGAGCGGCGGGGCGCAGAGGTCGAGCGCAGCGTGCTGGCGCGCGCGGTGCAGTGGCACTGCGAAGACCGCGTGATGACGTTCGGCAATTCCACCACCATCCTGTAGGAGCACCTCCATGACTGCCGTACTCATCGACGGAAAAGCTGTCGCCGCGCGCGTTCGCGCCACCCTGAAAGACGAGGTCGCGGCGTTCACGGCGGCCACGGGCATCCAACCGGGCCTCGCAACAGTGCTGGTGGGGGGCGACCCGGCCAGCGAGGTGTACGTGGCGAGCAAACGTAAATCGTCGGTGGCCGTGGGGCTGGCCGATTTGCACCAGCACCTGCCCGAAGACGCGACCCAGCAGCAGGTTGAAGAGCTTCTTCACCGCCTCGCAGCCGACCCGGCCGTCTCGGGCATTCTGTTGCAGCTGCCGGTGCCGGCGCATCTCGACGCGGCGCCGCTCATCGAGCTGATTCCGTTCGAGAAAGACGTCGACGGGCTCACCACCATGAGCGTGGGGCTGCTTGCGCAGAACAAGCCGGGGCTGCGGCCGTGCACGCCGTCGGGCGTGATCGAGCTGCTCGACGCGTACGACGTACCCATCGAGGGTGCGAATGTCGTGGTCATCGGCCGTTCGGAGCTGGTGGGCCGGCCTGTTGCGCAGCTGCTGGTGAACCGCAACGCGACGGTGACGATCACGCACTCGCGCACGAAAGACCTGGCAGCGGTGTGCCGTACTGCCGACATCATCGTGGCCGCGGTCGGAGTGAAAGGGCTGGTCACGGCCGACTTCGTCAAGTCGGGGGCTGCGGTGATCGACGTGGGAATCCACCGCGGGCCCGAGGGGCTCAGCGGCGATGTCGACTTCGCGCCGGCGGCCGAGGTGGCCGGGTTCATCACGCCCGTGCCCGGCGGTGTCGGCCCGATGACCATCGCCATGCTGCTCGGCAACACCCTGCGCGCCGCTCAGCTGCAGCACTCGCTCGCCTCCGCCTCCGCCTCCGCTTCCGCTTCCGCCTGACCGCACCTCCATCCACTCGGCGAAGTTTGCGGGTGTTGAGGTCTGGCACCCGCAAACTTCGCCGACTCGATGTGGGGTGTGCCGCGGTGGCCGGCGGAGGGGCGAGCGGGGGCGGCGAGACGGGGGCCGGGAGGTGGGGCCGGGAGGTGGGGTCAGACGAGCAGTTGGCGCTTGGCTAGCTCGCGGTAGAGGGGAGTCGAGACGACGAGTTCGGAGTGGGTGCCGACGCCGACGACCGATCCGTGGTCGAGCACGATGATCTGGTCGGAGTCGACCACGGTCGACAGCCGGTGCGCGATGACGATCAGCGTGCGGTTCTCGGCCACGGCATCGATGGCCTCCCGTAGCATCTGCTCGTTCAGCCCGTCGAGGCTCGAGGTCGACTCGTCGAGCAGCAGGATGGGCGGTGCAGCAAGCAGAGCCCGCGCAATGGCGAGACGCTGGCGTTCGCCGCCCGACAGCATGACGCCCTCTTCGCCGACCGGGGCATCCAGACCCTGCGGCGACCGCTCGAGCACCTCGAGCAGGTTCACCGCGCCGAGAACGGCCACGCACTGTTCGTCGGTTGCGTCGGGTGTGGCCAGCAGCAGGTTCGAGCGAATGCTTCCAGCCAGAACGGGCGCATCTTGCTCGACGTACCCGATCTGTGAGCGGAGTTCCCGCCGATCGAGCTGCCGAATGTCAACGCCGCCCACCCTGATCGCGCCGCCGGTCGGGTCATAGAACCGCTCGATCAGCGCGAGAATGGTGCTCTTGCCGGCACCCGAGGGCCCGACGAGCGCAATGCGCTTGCCCCGAGGCACCGCGAAGCTCACCCCGTGCAGCACCGCTGTGCTCTGGATGCCCGACCCCCCAGCGCCCGCCAGCAACGCCGTGCCCGGGCCTGACTTCGCGCCCCGCCCGTCTTTCGCGCCGTCACCGGGAGCAGCGCCTTCGGCGTAAGCGAACCGGACTTCGTCGAACTCGACCGCGATACTCGCGTCTCCGGGCGCGAAACCCGTGACGCGCGCGCCGGCGGCGGTGCCAGCGCCAGCCGCCGCGCCCGCGGCGCCCAGCGCCGCAGCCCCCGCCACCCCGCCGAGCGGCGCCTCGTCGCGGTCGAACTGCCCCTCGCTCGGCAGGTCGATGATCTCCTGGATGCGCCCGAGCGCCCCGAGCGCCGAGTTGACCGACGTGAACGCCCCGAAAGCCTGCCCGAGCGGCAAGATCATCATGAACAGAAAGAGGATGAACGACACCAGCGAGGCCACGCTGATGGCGCCGCTCGCGACGCGGTAGCCGCCCACGCCGATGACCGTGAGAAACGCGACCTGCAGGGCGATGCCTGAGACCGGTACGACGAGCGCCGAGATCTTGGCGACCTTGATGCCCATCAGCCACGCACCTTCGGCATCTTTCTCGACCGCAGCGACTTCACGCTCGGTGGCGTTGGCCGCACGCACGGTTCGCACGGCGCTGATGGCCCGCTCGACACTCGCGGCGAGGTCGCCGACCTTCTCCTGCGCCTGGCGGCTGGCCACCCGGATGCGCGCCGAGAGCAGCACGACCACGACAATGGAGACCCCCACCACGAGAACGGTGAGCCCGAGCAGCACGGGGTCGATGATGAGCATCGCGATGAGCGCACCCACGAAGGTGAGCGAGCCGCCGATGGCCTCGACCAGGCCCTGGGTGAGCACGGCCCGCAGCAGTGTGGTGTCAGAGCCGACTCGCGACACGAGGTCGCCGGTGCGCCGCGTGTCGAACTCCCTGATGGGTAGGTTCAGCATGCGCCCCACCAGCCGCCGGCGCGACGAGAGCACCACGCCTTCCCCCGTGCGCTGCAGCAGGTAGTGCTGAAAACCACTGATGAGACCGGAGACGACCACCAGAATGACCAGCAGCCAGACCAGGCCGCCGAGGCTCGACCCGGCCGTCACGAGCGAGATGACCTGGCTCACAAGCAGCGGTTGGGCGAGGCTCGCACCGGCCCCGAGAACGCTCAGCACGATGACGAGCGACAGCACCTTCTTGTGCTCGAACAGGTAGGGCAGCAGATCGCTGAACTTCGCGCGCGGGCCTTCGGGGTCGCGCCCGCGGCCCCTGCCCCGCCCGGTGCGGGTGGTTTCGGATGCCCGGGCCGAGCGGCCTCGTGCGGCGCCCGTGGCGCGTGGTTCAGTGGAGGAAGTCACCGGTACAGCTTATTTCGCCCCACTGACCTCGACCTGACCTCGAACCCCGGGCATCCGCACACCCACGCTCAGCGCAGCCAGACGGACCCGTTAGAGTTCAGCTGCCCGGCGTCGACCGCTGCGTCGTCACTGACGAGCAGCACCTCATGGTGCGAGGGCAGCTCGACGGGCTCTGCCCCGAGGTTCGCCAGAACCCGCACGCCGGCCACCGTGAAGTCGAGCGTGTCGCCGGTCGAGGCGTTGAACGAGAGCTCGGCGCGCCCGAGCTGCAACTCTCGCCGCAGCAGCAGGGCCCGGCGGTACAGCTCGAGGGTCGACAACGGATCGCCATCTTGACGGTCGGCAGCCAGCTCGCTGTACGAAGCCGGTTGCGGCAGCCAGGTCGAGCCAGACGGGCCGAAGCCGAACCCCGGCGCGTCGCCCTTCCACGGCAGCGGCACGCGGCATCCGTCGCGGCCGATGTCGACGCCGGCCGTGCGCCAGAAGTTCGGGTCTTGCCGAAGCTCTGCCTCGAGCGTGGTGTGCTCTGGCAGGCCGAGCTCTTCGCCCTGATAGAGATAGGCAGAACCTGGCAGCGCGAGCATCACCACCGTCGCCGCGCGGGCACGGGCGACGCCGAGTGCGCTGTCGGGCTGCTCGTCGGTCGCACTGATGCCCTTCGGCCACGCCGACGGGTCGCTCAGCCCGAAACGCGAGGCATGCCGCACCACGTCGTGGTTCGAGAGCACCCACGTGGTGGTCGCCCCCACCGCGCGGTTGGTCGCCAGCGCGCTCTGAATGGAGTCGCGCATGCGGCCCGCGTTCCACCCCACGGTCATGAAGTCGAAGTTGAAGGCCTGCTGCATCTCGTCGGCCCGCACGTACCGGCTGAGGCGCTCGGCCGGGGCGACCCACGCCTCTGCCACGAGCATGCGGTCGCCGTCGAACGCCTTCAGCACCTCGTTCCAGCCCCGGTAGATCTCGTGCACGTCGTCTTGATCCCACATGGGCCCGCGGTTGCCGCCGCCCTCGAGCATCTCGCCGGTGATGCCCTCGAAGTCGGGCAGTTCGTCGTGTTTGATCAGCCCGTGCGCCACGTCGACCCTGAAGCCGTCGACCCCGCGTTCGGCCCAGAACGCGAGGATGCTCTTGAATTCGTCGACGACCTCAGGGTTTCGCCAGTTCAGGTCGGGCTGCGACGTGTCGAACAGGTGCAGGTACCATTCACCCGACGCGTCGTTCACCCGGCTCCAGGCCGAACCGCCGAAGACCGAGCTCCAGTTGTTGGGCGGCAATTCGCCTGCCGCGCCGGTGCCGGTGCGGAACAGGTAACGAGCCCGTTCGGGGCTGCCGGAGGGAGATTCGAGCGCTTCGACGAACCACGGATGCGCGCTCGACGTGTGGTTCGGAACGATGTCGACGATCACCTTCAGCCCGAGCTCGTGGGCTGTCTGCAGCATGCGGTCGAAGTCGGCGAGCGTGCCGAAGAGTGGGTCGACGTCGCGATAGTCGGCCACGTCGTAGCCCCCGTCGGCCTGTGGCGAACGGTAGAACGGGGAGAGCCAGACCGCGTCGATGCCCAGTTCTGAGAGGTAGCCGAGACGTTCTTCAATTCCTCTCAGATCTCCCATTCCGTCGCCATCGCCGTCGGCGAACGATCGGGGGTACACCTGGTAGATGACGGCGTCGCGCCACCACTCGCCAGTGGTGAAACTACCCGTCGTGCCGGGCTGGGTGGGTGCCGTTTCGGCCACAGAGATTCTCCTTCGCATCACACATGAGTATAAATCAACTAAGCTGGCGGTAGAGACCTCACAGCTGGCGTACATGACAAGCGGTTGCCGCAAGCGCTTGCATTTGGTTTTGCCACCGTATAGGTTCTGTTCGCAAGGCGCAACAGAGCCTTCCTGACTCAACGAGGAGTTTCACAGTGCATGTATCAAGAGTGAGTGTCATCGTCGTAGGCATGGCGCTGATGGGCGCCACGCTCGTCGGCTGTTCATCCGGAGGCGGCAGCGGTTCGGGCGGCGGAGACGCGGCGAACAATCTCGACGGCGTCGGCCCCATCACCTACGTTCAGGGCAAAGACAACAGCAACGTCGTTCGGCCCATCATCGACAAGTGGAATGCCGCGCATCCCGACCAGGTGGTCACGTTCAAAGAGCAGAGCGACCAGGCCGACCAGCAGCACGACGACCTCGTGCAGCACTTCCAGGCCAAAGACGCCAACTACGATGTCGTCGACGTCGATGTGGTGTGGACGGCCGAGTTCGCCGCCAAGGGCTGGCTTCAGCCGTTGAAAGACAGTCTGGCCGTCGACACTTCGCTGCTTCTGAAGCCCACCATCGCCACGGCCACGTACAACAACACGCTCTATGCGGCACCGCAGACCTCCGACGGTGGCCTGCTGTACTACCGCAAAGACCTTGTGCCCACGCCACCCACCACGTGGGCAGACATGATGAAAGACTGCTCGATCGCCACGCAGAACGGCATCGGCTGCTACGCCGGCCAGTACGCGAAGTACGAGGGCCTCACGGTGAACGTGTCTGAGGCCATCAACACCGCCGGTGGCTCCATCGTGGGCACCGACGGCAAGACGCCAACGCTCAACACTCCCCAGGCGAAGGCAGGCCTGCAGAACCTCGTCGACGCGTACAAGAACGGCAACATTCCAGCCGACGCCATCACCTACCAGGAGGAGCAGGGTCGTACGGCCTTCGAAGCCGGGCAGCTGCTGTTCATGCGCAACTGGCCGTACGTGTACAACCTCGCCAAGACCGATGGCAGCTCGACCGTGAAAGACACGTTCGGCGTGGCACCCCTGCCCGGCATGACCGGAGTTGGTGCATCCACCCTCGGCGGCCACAACGCGGCGATCAGCGTCTACTCGGCTCACAAGAAGACCGCGCACGACTTTCTCGCGTTCCTCGAGAGCAGTGACACGCAGAGCTTCTTCTTGAGCCAGGGCTCGCTCGCCCCCGTGCTGTCGTCGCTCTACGACGACACGTCGCTGCAGGCGAAGTTCCCGTACCTCTCTACGCTGAAGGCTTCGATCTCGAGCGCCGTTCCGCGCCCCGTGACACCGTTCTACCCGGCCGTCACCAAGGCCGTGCAAGACAACGCCTACGCGGCCATCAAGGGAGACAAGACAGTCGACCAGGCCCTGACAGACATGCAAGCCGCCATTCAGACGGCCAGCACCGGCAACTAACGAACACTGCGCGTACGGGTGGGCGGCGAGGATGCCGCCCCACCCGTACGACCTACAGAACGGTGAAGGTGTCACATGTCCACAGCAACTGAAGTCGTCGGAGCCCCTGCGGGGGTTCCCCGCGCCCCGCGCACGGGCGCCAAGAAGAAACGCCGCGGCGAAACACGCGTGGCGATCTACCTCGTGGCGCCCACCCTCATTCTTCTCGCGGTGGTCATCGGGTACCCGGTGGTCAGCGCCATCATCATGTCGTTTCAGAAAGATGCCGGCCTCGACCCGGCAACCGGCCTGTTCGTGGCCGGGGGCTTCGCCGGTATCTCGAACTACGCGCACTGGATTCTGCAGCAGTGCCTCGATACGTCGGGCAATACCATCTCGTGCCCGCCCGGCAACCTGGGCTCGCAGTTCTGGAACGCCACTGGTGTGACGTTCTTCTTCGCCGTCGTGACAGTTGCGCTCGAGACGGCCTTCGGCGTCTGGATGGCCATCATCATGAACCGCACCTTCCGGGGTCGCGGCCTCGTGCGTGCGGCCATTCTCGTGCCATGGGCCATTCCCACAGCCGTCACGGCGAAGCTGTGGTTCTTCATCTTCGCCACGAGCGGCATTGCGAACGCGCTGCTGCAGACACAGATTCTGTGGACGAGCGATGAATGGGCATCCCGATTCGCCATCATCATCGCCGACACGTGGAAGACCACGCCGTTCATGGCCCTGCTCATTCTGGCCGGGCTGCAGATCATTCCCGAAGACGTCTACGAGGCCGCCAAGATGGATGGCGCGACGACGTTTCAGCAGTTCTGGCGCATCACGCTTCCGCTCATCCGCCCGGCACTCATGGTGGCGGTGCTGTTTCGCATTCTCGACGCCCTGCGCATCTACGACCTGCCCGCCATTCTCACCGGCGGCGGAGGTGGTACAGGCAATGCCACGACGACCCTCTCGATTCTGGTCGTCGACCAGATCAGGCAAGGGTTCAACAGTGCATCCGCCCTCTCGACCATCACCTTCATCATCATCTTCATCGTGGCCTTCATCTTCGTTCGCGTGCTCGGCACGAATGTCGTGCGCACGCAGCAGGCCCAGCAAAAGGGAGCAGCAAAATGAGCGCCATCGCAGCAACCGCCACGCGCACCGTCGCCCGTGACCGAGCCGTGGCCGCGGTCGACACACGCGCCATCGCCATGAAGCGGCGAGGCCGCGGCAGGGGAATCCGCACCGGTATCAGCGCCGCCGTCATTGTGCTCTGGTGCCTGGCGCCGTTCTACTGGATGATCGTCACCGCATTCCGCGACGTGGGCTACACCTACGACACTGCGTTCTGGCCCACGCACGTGACCTTCGACAACTTCACCACCGCCTTCTCGACGCAGCTCGGCAACCACCTCGGCAAGGCGCTTCTGAACAGCCTCTTCATCGGGGTGTGTGTCACCGCCATCGCCCTCATCATCGGAATCTTCGCTGCGTATGCCCTCGCGCGACTCGATTTTCGATTCAAGGGCATTCTGCTGGGCGTCATTCTGGGGGCCTCGATGTTTCCGGGTGTTGCTCTCATCACACCGCTCTTCCAGCTCTTCACGAACATCGGGTGGATGGGCAGCTACCAGGCGCTCATCCTTCCGAGCATCTCGTTCGTGCTGCCGCTGACGGTCTACACGCTCACCTCGTTCTTCAGGGAGATGCCGTGGGATCTCGAAGAGGCGGCCCGCATCGACGGGTGCACGCAGGCGCAGGCGTTCCGCAAGATCATCCTGCCGCTGGCAGCCCCAGCCGTGTTCACCACCGCGATTCTGGCGTTCATCTCCTCCTGGAACGAGTACCTCATCTCAAGCCAGCTCTCAAGCGATGCCACTCAACCCGTCACCGTTGCCATCGCGAGCTTCGCGGGCAGCCAGCCCCATCAGGAGCCGTACACCACGGTCATGGCGGCCGGAACGATCGTGACGATTCCCCTCGTGATACTCGTGCTCATCTTTCAGAGGCGCATCGTGGCCGGTCTGACCGCGGGCGGCGTGAAGGGATGAATTTCCTCAGCCCCAGCCGGCAGGAGGCCATCGACATCGCCATCGGCATTCTCGGCTTCTTCGCACTGGCATTCTTCGTCATCACTGTTGTGGCAGAGTTGACGGGAACGGCCGCTCTCGGCTGGGCGCTGACGCTTCTTGTACTCGTTCTCCTGCTCGCCGGTCTGCTTCGGCTGCGCACCCGAGTGGCACGGCAACTGCGCGATGACGAGGCAGCCTCCGCCGAATTGCGTGAGTGAGGTGAACTTCAGTTGTGACGAGCATCGACGATGTGGCTCGGGCCACGGGTGTTTCGACTGCAACGGTCTCGCGGGCTCTGCGTGGGCTCGCCAACGTCTCTGAGCCCACCCGTCTACGGGTGCAGGCGAAGGCCGACGAGCTCGGCTATGTCGCCTCGCTGACGGCCTCGGGTCTCGCCACCGGGCGCACGCTCACCATGGGCGTGGTGGTGCCGTCGGTGAGTCGTTGGTTCTACACAACGGTGCTCGAGGGCATCGATGTCGTGCTCCGTGCGGCGAACTACGATCTGATGCTCTACAACCTGGCGAGCCGGTCGGGGGATCGCGAGCGGGTCTTTCACCGGTCGATCCTTCGCAAACGAACTGACGCACTCATCGCGCTCTGCATGGAGTTCACCGAGCCCGAACGCGAGCAACTGCTGTCTCTCGGGCATCCGGCACTCGTCATCGGCGGCCCGGTGAAAGGCATGCGCCACATCGGCATCGACGAACGCGGCGCCGGTCGCACGGCCACCGAACATCTCATCGAGCTCGGCCACACCGCCATCGCGCACCTGGGGGGCGACGACGACGAGGGCATGAACCGTCGTGTGCCGTTGACCCGACGACTGGGCTACCGAGATGCAATGGGGTCGGCCGGTCTGCCTGTCAGAAACGAATGGATGCTCTCGGGCCGCTTCTCGTTGGCCATCAGCCGCGCGGTCGTGACAGAACTGCTGAGGCGCCCGGGTGAACGCCCGACCGCCATTGTGGCGAACTCCGACGAAATGGCCATCGGTGCAATTCTCGCGGCGGCAGACTGCGGTATTTCGGTGCCGAGCCAACTCTCGGTGGTCGGTGTCGACAACCACGACCTCGCCGTGTCGTTCGGGCTCACGACCATTGCGCAAGACCCGTACGAGCAAGGTCGGCTCGCGGCGAGCATGCTGCTCGACGAACTCGGCGGTGCACCGGCGCGCAAGTCGTCGGTACGGGCTCCGTCGTCGCTGCTGGTGCGCACCAGCACGGCTCCACCGGTCAGGCGCTGAGCGCGGCGGCGGGCGCCATTCGCCGCCCGCTGCCGTAGCGCGCTAGATTCGCACCCTCGACTCCGACGCGCAGAGGTCACTAACCTCGGGAAACAAGTTTCACGACGTGTGCAAAGGTCTCCACCAGAGTGGGTGCTTTGATATCAAGGCGCCTCCGCGCAAAGCCAACGACGTCTACCGAATTCTTCTCGGAGATTTTCACGAGCGGATGGCCGTCTTGAATTACTACCCAGCGTGATTCGGCCACAGAGTCCTGCCTTCGGAATTCACAGCCTCGACCAGCTCGTCATAGCCGCCGACATTCACAACTGGCCGATCCGGCAGCGACTTGTCAACTGGTACGTATTGCGCAAACCTGCGCGGCATGCCCGGGGGAAGCTGCTGACGCGGGCCGCGGTCGTCGCCAAGAGATCTCATTCATCAACGCTAATCCGGGCGAACCTCAATGCGATCCCGGATGCGTCTGAAGCGTGTGGCGGCTTCACTCCGGCAGCAGCCGTAGCGAGCGCAGGGTCGAGGGTGAGGCGGCTTTTCGTGAGGATGTCGAGGCCGAGATAGCGGCGGCCCTCGACCCATTCATCGGTCTGCTCGGCAAGTACCGCGCCGACGAGGCGGATGATCGCGTCGCGGTTCGGGAAGATCCCAACGAAGTCGGTACGGCGCCGGATCTCACGATATCTTTGCGCTCCTCTATGGCCGAGCAATTGCGTGGTGGGGTAGTTGGCAGTCAGCCGAAGCTCCCTGACAGTCGTGAATGGCTACGTGAGATAGTCGCCCTGGGCGAGGTCAGCAAGCAGGCTTTCGTGGGTGGGGCTCCAGCCCAGGAGTTGCTGCGTGCGAGCGCTGGAAACCGGGGCGTCCGCCCCATATAGAGCGGCCATGAATGGGCTGATGTAGTGCGCCGCCGCCTCGTCGGGAGTCAACGACATCGTCGGAACGCTGAGTCCCGCGGCGATGGTTTGGGCGATGTCGAAGAAAGAGACATTCTCCGCGACGGCGTGCAAAACGCTCCCCGCGGGAGCGCTTTCGACCGCGAGCCGGTAGAGCTGCGCCGCGTCGCTGCGGTGGACCGCCGGCCACCGGTTCGATCCGCTTCCCACGTACGCCGACACACCTGTTTCTTTTGCCGTGCTGATGAGCATGGGCATGAACCCATGATCACTCGGGCCATGAACGGTGGGCGCGAGGCGCAGCACGATCGCACGCACGCCTCGATCGGCGAACGCCAGGCACGCGTCCTCGCTGGCGAGTCGAGCAGCAGCAGCGCCGTCACGGTCGGGCTTGTCCTCCTCGCACGTCTCTCGCCCATGCGGCAGAACGAGCGTGCCGGAGGTCACGACGAACGGTTTGTTCGAGTTCTCGAGCGCGTCTCCTATTGCTGTGATCGCGTTCACTTCACGGCGGATCATCGATTCAGGGTCGGCGTAGTCCCCGCCGTAGGCCATGTGCACGATTCCATCGGCTGCGCCCGCGGCAGTCGCCAAGACATCGAGATCTTCCAGGGATCCTCCTACCGGTTCGGCGCCGAGCTTCTCGAGGACACCTATGGACGCATCCGAACGCGCTAAACCGCTGACAGTGTGTCCGGCACGGATCAGCTCCGTGACGATGGCAGGACCGGTTTGCCCAGACCCTCCGGTGATGAAAATTCTCATGAGATCGCCCCTTCAAACCACGTGGCATCGTTGCGCCACAATGTGACACTACGTTATGTCAGCATCTGGCGCAACGTCGGGTATCGCGGTAGGCTCGGAGCATGCCGCGAAGTGGACTCGAAGCCCGCCGACGTCTTCAACAGGCAGCTCTGGAGCTATACGCCGAACGGGGATACGACAGCACGACTGCTGCCGACATCGCTGATCGGGCGGGCGTGAATCAACGGACGTTCTTTCGTCACTTTCCGGATAAGCGCGAGGTACTCTTCGGTGGTCAAGACGATCTCCATCAGTCCTTGATCGCTTCTGTCATCGCCGAACCGGACGGTACGCCACCCGTGGACGTTCTCCGGAACGCGCTCCTTGCTTCGACTCATGTCTTAGAAGACAACAAGGAAGCGGGTGCGACTCGGCTTCGCATCATCGCCGAGACTCCCGCCTTGCTCGAGAGAGACCTCGCTAAGGGGGCCGCTATGGCATCAGCCCTCGCGGATGCCCTTTGCGGCCGCGGAGAGACACGAGACGCTGCCGATCTCGTTGGAGCGGTCTGCTGGGCGACCTTCCATCACGCCGCAGCTCAATGGATCGCCACTCCCGGACGCACCCTCGACAGCTTCGTCACGGACGCATTCGACCTCCTCTCTTCAAGCGTCAACCGCTCAGCAAGATCCGTCTTATAGTCGAACGTTCACGAGAGAGTCTTGGCAATAGCGGTCCTGTCGATTCGACGTGACATAGCCGCCGCGGCAAGCCAGTTTCCGCCGGCTCAGCCCGATCAGCTCAGGTTGTCGTCGTACGCGACATCGCGCGTCTCGCGGCTGATGAACAGAGCGATCAGAGTGATGATGCCCATCGCGCTCAGATAGATGCCCACCAGCACTGCGCTGCCGCCTGCGGCCTGCCAGAGCGCCACCGCGATGAACGGGGCCACCGCCGCACCCAGAATCGAGGCGAAGTTGTAACTGATGGCCGACCCGGTGTACCGCACGTTTGCCGGGAAGAGCTCGGGAAGAACCGCACCCATCGGGCCGAAGGTGAGCCCCATCAGGGTGAAGCCGATGATGAGCAGGGCCATGGTGCCCACCACGCCGCCGCCGAACAACGGAACGAAGAGCAGACCGAACACAATGATGCCGGCAGTGGTGAAGAGCAGCGTCTTGCGGCGACCGTACTTCTCGGCGAGCGGGCCCGATACGAGGGTGAAGATGCCGAAGAACACGACGCCGATGATGAGCATGATCAAGAACTGGTTGCGGTTGTAGCCGAGACCGGCCGTCGCAGCCGTCGTCGGCGTGGTGCCGTAGGTCAGCGTGAACGTGGTCATCAGGTAGAACAGGGTGTAGGTGGCGAGCATGATGAACGTGCCAAGGATGAGCGGGCGCCAGCTGCTCTTGAAGACGCGGGCCACGGGAACCTTCGCGACCTCACCCGAGTCGAGTACCTTCTGAAAAGCGGGCGTCTCGACGAGACGGAACCGCACGTAGAGCCCCACGATGACCAGCACAGCGCTCACGACGAATGGCACGCGCCAGCCCCAGGCCGTGAAGGTGTCGGGCGACATGACAATGTTCAGCACGAGAAACACGCCGTTGGCGAGAATGAAGCCGATGGGCGCACCCATCTGCGGAAAAGTGCCGTAGATGGCGCGCTTGCCCTTCGGGGCGTTCTCGGTGGCCAGCAGTGCCGCGCCACTCCACTCGCCACCGAGGCCGAGGCCCTGGGCGAACCGCATGACGGTGAGGAGAATTGGCGCCCACAGGCCGATCGAGGCGTACGTGGGCAGCAGGCCGATCACGACGGTGGCGATACCCATCGTGAGCAGCGAGGCGACGAGCGTCTTCTTGCGGCCGATGCGGTCACCGAAGTGCCCGAAGATGATCGAACCGATGGGGCGGGCGATGAACGCAACCCCGAAGACGGCGAATGAGGTGAGCAGCCCCACGTTCGCGTCGGTGCTGGGAAAGAAGAGTTTCGGAAACACCAGCACCGCAGCGGTGGCGTAGACGTAGAAGTCGTAGAACTCGATCGACGTGCCGATGAGGCTCGCGAGAATGACTCTCGAACGAGTGTTGACGGCGGCGACGGTCGGGGCAATCGTGGGCGAAGACATAGCGGCTTTCAGGCAGGAATATGTGAAGACACTGAAACGGTGAGGCGTCGGTCGGGCGCAGGGTCAACCACAGTGTGACGAAGGGCGAAGTTTGTGCTTCGCCCTTCTACCATACCTGCCCCGCGAAGGGGTGGGCTCTCAGTTCTTTGTCTGTTTGAGTTCGCGCAGCACCAGTGCGGTGGCCACAGCGGCATCGGCGGCCTCGGCGCCTTTGTCTTCGCGAGAACCCGGCAGGCCGGCGCGGTCGAGGCCCTGCGCTTCGTCGTCGAGGGTGAGCACGCCGAAGCCCACAGGCTTGCCTGTCAGCACGCTGACCTGGGTGAGGCCACTGGTGGCGGCATCGGATACATATTCGAAGTGCGGGGTGCCGCCCCGGATGATCACCCCGAGTGCCACCACGGCGTCGGCCCCCGCTTCGAGCGCCGCGCGACTCACCACGGGCAGCTCGAAACTGCCCGGCACGCGGATCTCGGTGACGGTCACGTTGGCTGCAGCGAGCGCCCGGTGGGCGCCCGCGAGCAGGCCGTTCGTGATCTCCTCGTGCCAGCGGCCCGCAACAATCGTGACAGTGAGGCCGGTGCCGTCGAGCGGCGTGGAGGTGGGGATACCGGCGGTGCTCATGTGGTGGTGCCTTTCGGATGGGTACGGATGGGTACGGGTGGGGCGGGTGAGAGGGCGATGCTTCGGCGTCAGGGCTACCGTTGCGCGCTCCGCGTCAGTTGCCACCGGCGGGCAGCAGGTGGCCCATTCGGTCGCGCTTCGTGTTCAGGTACGCCGTGTTCGCTGTGCCCTGACCCACCACGAGCGGTTCGCGCTGGTTCACCGTGATGCCGTGCTCTTCGAGCTGGCGCACCTTCTCGGGGTTGTTGGTGAGCAACCGAATCGACGTGAGGCCGAGCTCGTCGAGAATGGCGGCGGCCGCTCCGTAGTCGCGGGCGTCGGCGGCGAGGCCGAGCGCGAGGTTCGCATCGAGGGTGTCGAGGCCGTCTTCCTGCAGCCGGTATGCGCGCAGCTTGTTGATGAGGCCGATTCCTCGACCCTCGTGCCCGCGCAGGTACACCACGACGCCGCCGTTCTGGGCGATGAGCTCGAGTGCGGCATCCAGTTGCGGGCCGCACTCGCATTTCAGCGAACCGAAGGCTTCGCCGGTGAGGCATTCCGAGTGCACTCGCACGAGCGCGCCGGGCGCCGAGGGGTCGCCGGCGACCACCGCGAGGTGATCTGACCCGGTGACCCGGTCGTGGTAGGCCCGAAAACGGAACGAGCCGTGAACGGTGGGCACAACGGTCTCGACCTCGAACTCGACCCGGCTGTCGTTCGCGTGTGCAGCGGGTTCCGGATGCCCGCTGCCGCCGTGGCCCGCCACCGCATCGCTGCCCGTCGCCTCGGCCAGGTCGAGCGCATCGAGCCACTCGATCATGGCCGCGATCGTGGTGACCGGAAGGTCGTCGCGCTCGCCCAGGGCGAGGAGGTCGCTGAGCCTGGCCATCGAGCCGTCGTCGATGACGATCTCGCCGATGACGCCCACGGGGGTGAGCCCCGCCAGTTTCAGCAGATCGACCGTGGCCTCGGTGTGACCGGGGCGCTGGCGAACACCGCCCTCGACAGCGACCACCGGCAGCACGTGGCCGGGCCGGATGAAGCTGGCCGGGGTGGAGCCCGGGTCGGCGAGGGCGCGGAGGGTGTGCCCCCGATCGGCCGCGCTGATGCCCGTGGTCACGCCCGACGACGCGTCGACCGTGATCGTGTACGCCGTGCGCAGGGAGTCTTCGTTTCGCTCGACCATCGGCGGGAGACCGAGGGCGGCGGCCCGCGCGGCGGTCATCGGGGCGCAGAGAAAGCCGGAGGTGTTGCGCACCATCCACGCGATCCACTCGGGCGTTGCCAGCTCGGCGGCCAGAATGGCGTCACCCTCGTTCTCGCGGCCCTCATCGTCGGCCACGATCACCGGTTTGCCGGCGCGGAGGGCCTGAAGTACGTCGGGAATGCTCGACAGGGTCATCGGTTGCTCCTCAGTGACAGCAGTCGCTCCACATGGCGGGCGAGTATGTCGGTTTCGATGTTGACGACGTCGCCGGGAGCGAGTGCGCCAAGGGTGGTTGCGACGAGGGTCTCGGGAATCAGCGAGACCTCGAACCAGTCGTCGCCCGCGTTCGAGACGGTGAGCGAGACGCCGGCAACGGCGATGGAGCCCTTGTCGACGACGAGCCGGGCCAGGTCGTCGTCGAGGCTGAAGCGCAGCACCCTCCACGCCTCGCCGGGGGTGACGCTCTGCACCGTGCTGGTGCCGTCGATGTGCCCCTGAACGATGTGGCCGCCGAGACGGTCGCCCACGAGGGCTGCGCGTTCGAGATTGACCGGGTCGCCGGGGCGAAGGGCGCCGATGGTACTCATGTCGAGTGTCTGCTGCATGACGTCGGCCGTGAATGAGTCGGGGCCCTGGTCGACCACGGTGAGACACACGCCGCTCACCGAGATGGAGTCGCCGTGCTTCGCGCCCGTCACCGCCAGCGGAGCGCGGAGCGTGAGCCGCACCGCGTCAATGCTGTGTTCGAGGGCGAGAACAGTGCCTACTTCTTCGATGATTCCGGTGAACATGCGACTACTTTCTCAGGCGATCGGGGAGGTGAAGGGCGCGGGGGTGGTGCCGGGCGCGGGCGCGGGGCGGGCGACCAGGCGGAGGTCGGGGCCGAGCAGCTCGGCCGAGACGAGGGTGAGCTGCCGGGCATCCGTGATGCTGGCAATGCCGAGGTCGCCGAGTGCCAGCATGGGCCCGCCGAGCAGCACGGGGGCGAGGTAGACCACGAATTCGTCGACGAGGCCGGCGGCGACAAAAGCGCTCGCAAGGGTGGGGCCGCCCTCGACGAACACCGATCGCACGCCGCGTTCGAACAGGTCGCCGAGCACGGCGGTGAGGTCGTGGGTGCGGTACTCGAGCAGGGGCTCCGGATGCGCGTGCAGTCGTGCCCCGGCATCGATGGTGCGGCGACCGATGACCACGGGTTGCGGCTGGTGCGCATGGAGGGTTGCGGCGGGCGTTGCAGAATCGCTGGTGCTGGTGCTGGTGCTGGTGCTGGTGCTGGTGCTGGTGCTGGTGCTGGTGCTGGTGCTGGTGCTGGTGCTGGTGCCAGCGGATGTGCTCGGGGCGGCAGAGCCAGGCGCATCCAGCAGGGGCGTCTCCCGCCGCGCGGTGAGGGTGGGGTCGTCGGCGAGCACGGTGCCGGTGCCCACGACGATGGCGTCGACCCTGGCGCGCCGGGCGTGCACGTCGGCTCGGGCGGCGGGGCCCGTGATCCACTGGCTCGAGCCATCGGCGGCTGCCGCGCGACCGTCGAGGCTCGCGGCCCACTTCACCGTCACGTGGGGCCGACGGGTGCGCAGAGCGGTCAGCCACGGCCGGATGCTCTGCTCTACTTCGTGGGCCAGCACCCCGCCCTGCACCCGAACTCCGGCGGCTTCGAGCGTAGCGGCGCCACCGGCCGAGCTCGGCCCCGGATCGCTGACACCGAAGTACACCGCAGCAACCCCTGCGTCGATCAGCGCAGCGCTGCACGGACCAGTACGCCCGATGTGGTTGCACGGTTCGAGGGTGACCACGGCGGTGGCGCCCCGAGCGTCGGTGGGGGAGGAGAGGCGGGAGAGGGCATCCACCTCGGCGTGCGGTGTGCCCGCACCGCGGTGCCAGCCTTCAGCGAGCACGCGGCCGTCGGGTGCGAGGATGACGCAGCCGACCTGCGGATTCACACCCCAGGCGGGGCCGTTGGCGCTCAGCTCGATGGCACGGCGCATCGCTTCGCAGACACTGCCCTCCGGAGGCAGGGGCCCACCGAAGGCGGCCTCACTGGCGGGGCGGGTGTCGGTCATCGGGCTCTTTCGTCGGTTGACGAACTCCCGGGTAGCGCAAAGCGCTCGTGCGTGCCGCCGAGGTACGGCGAAACTCACGCGTGCACCTCTCATCCGGACTCCTGAAGGCCGGGCGCCCTTCGGCGCCACACCCTCATGACCGTCGGTTCTGGAATTACACCAGATCAGCCGCCGACTCTCTGCTCATGCAGACAACCAGGCCGCTCGCGGACTATTACCGCCGGTTCGGATTCTCACCGACCCCGGGCACGTTCTTCGAATCAGTTTATACCACTCGAGAGCTAGGCGGCCTGGTCGCTGGAATCGGGCGTGCGGGCGGAGAGTGCCTGCGACTTCGGGATACGGCCGAGGCGAGACGCGATACCCCACGAGGTGACCTTCGAGAGTGCCTCCACGACGATGCCGCTTGTCATCTTCGACTGGCCCTCGAGCCGCTCGACGAAGGTGATCGGAAACTCGCCCACGTTTCCGCCCGAGCGCTCGACGAGCCAGGCGAGTTCGATCTGAAAACAGTAGCCAGCCGAGTCGAGCTTCGAGAGGTCGAGGGCGCGCAGGGTGTCTGCGCTGAAGCCGCGGTAGCCCGACGTGATGTCGTGCAGTTTCGACGACAGCATGATGCGGGCGTAGGTGGTGCCCGAGCGGGAGATGAGCTTGCGGTACCAGGGCCAGTTCTCGGTCTTGCCGCCCGGGATCCACCGCGCGCCGATGGCCAGATTCGCACCACCCTCGAGCAGCGCCAGCAGGCGTGGCAGCTCTTCTGGCTGATGTGAGCCGTCGGCATCCATCTCGATGATGAAGTCGTAGCCCTGACCGAGCGCCCAGCCGAAGCCTGCGACGTAGGCGGTGCCCAAGCCGTTCTTCTCGGTGCGGTGCATGATGTTCACGCGCTCGTCGGCTGCCGCAATGCCGTCGACGATCGCGCCGGTACCGTCGGGGCTGTTGTCATCGACGACAAGAACATTGACGGTCGGCACAGAACTCAGAACCCGGTCGATGATCGCGGCAATGGTGTCTTTTTCGCGATACGTGGGAATGACGACGACAGCTCCAGGCAATGGGCTACCTTTCTTTGGGACGGATCTAATATAAGGCACGGCCTTCTAGTGTGGGATGTGTGACTGTGAGTAAGGCCAGCGGCTGGTTCAGTGGGCGACGCCTCAACGTGGCCGCACTTTCGCCCGAGCGCTACGCGAAACTCGTTCTCTCGACGTCTCGAATACCGTTTCTGCAGGTGGTGAAGACCAGCCTCGCGGCCATCGTCTCGTGGTACGTCTGCCTGCTGGTACTGCCGGCAGGCCAGACCCCCATCTTCGCCGTGATCGCGGCGATGCTGGTGGTTCAACCGAGCGTCAACCAGTCGTTCGGCAAGGCGCTCGAGCGCTCGGTGGGCGTCGTCATCGGCGTGGTGCTGGCCTACTTTGTTGGGCTCGTGTTCGGTCAGGCGGCGTGGGCCGTTCTGCTGTCGGTGGTGCTTGCGCTGGTGCTGGGCTGGGCGTTGAAGCTCGGGCCCACTTCGTCTATTCAGATTCCCATCAGCGCGATGCTGGTGCTGTCGCTCGGGGCCACGACCCCCGGGTACGCGGCGAGCCGCATCGTCGAGACCCTCATCGGAGCAGTGGTCGGCGTGGCGGTGAACCTGCTGCTCGTGCCGCCGGTCGCCCTGCAACCGGTGCACGAGGCGGTGGCGCGGCTGGGTAACGAGGTTGCGGGCATCCTCGACTCCCTGGCACACCTGCTGAGCGATGAGACGACCATCAACGAGCGCACCGAGGTTCTGCTCGCGGCCCGACTGCTCTCACCCATGCGGGCGAAGGCGGCGGCGGCGCTCGCGAGCGGTGAGGAGAGCCTCAAGTTCAACCCGCGCCGGTCGGTGCACCGCGACGTGCTCGAACGCGACGGCCAGCTGCTCGCGATGCTCAGCATTCTGGTCACGCGGGTGGTCGGTATGACCCGCGGTGTGATCGACCACTACGACGACGAGTTGCCGGGCGAACCCATCGTGGGCGAGATCGTCGCCGAGCTCACGCGCGCCGCGCACGACCTGCGGCTCGTCATTCTGAATGCCGATCTCCCCGGCACCCGCCCCGAGGTTGTGGATGCCCTACCGGCCCTCACCGCGCCGCTGATGGTCGCCGTGCCGCGCTCAGAGCACTGGATTCTGCTCGGCTTCCTGCTCGAAGACCTGCGCCGCATCCACGAAGAGCTCGTCGAGGCCACCGCGCGCTGACCTCGCCCGGCGGGCTGGCCCCGTCAGTCGGGCGGGCGCTGACCGAACGAGCGCAGATGGGCCTGGGTGAGGGCATCCATCTCGTCGTCTGAGAGTTCGTCGATCTGTTTGGCCTCTTTTTTGTCGTGCTTCGACCAGCGGATGAACAACAGAATCAGAATGGGAATGTCGGCGACTTCGGCAATGAACCAGAGCAGGTCGCCCGAGAGTTGCTGGTCGCGCAGCGGGCTCGGAAACCAGCCCGGCGTCACCCCCACGAATGGCGCCACGTGGTCGAGGATGTTGTCGTTCAGCCGCAGCAGAATGCCCGGGATGGCGTCGATGACGAGTTCGACGAAGGCCAGCATGAACTCGGCCACGATGAACAGGCTTGTGCGGGCCACCACCAGCTCGGTGAGCGGCAGCACGAGGATGAGGCCGACGACGGGCACCACGAGGGGAATGAGGCCCTGGGCGAGCGGCGACTGCCGCAGCACCCCCGACAACGGCGTGAGAAACACCGAGAACACCACCAGCGCGAACACCGGGCCGAACACCGCGTTGCCCATGATGCCGATGAGGCGCGACTCGAGCACCCGGTTCAGAGCGCGAAGGCCCCGGCCGGTGAGGGCGCGGCGGGCCAGCAGCACCGGCTTGCCGGTAGCGAGCAACCCCGGCACGGCGAACAGCAGCAGGGCCACACGGGTGCTGAAGGCGAACCGCAGCTCGGTGCTGTACACCCCGAGAAACCCGAACTCGATCACCGCGAACGAGCCGAGCCCCAGCAGGTAGAAGCCCGCCGTGGGCAGGGGTGGCCAGTACTCACCGCGACGCCTCAGGCGCAGGATGCCCGCGAGATACAACAGCCCGGCGACAACGATCACCGTGACACCGACCGCGTTCAGCTGCCACGTGCTCAGAAAGCCGGCGATGTCAGGCGTGTGCTGCTCCTCTTCGTGACCCCGCTTCTATTATGCGCGCGTCACACGAGGCGGTAACGCACCCGCGGCAGAAAGCCCACTCGCTCGTACACGGTGGCGAGCGTGGCGTCGGCCACCTCGTTGGCGCGGTCGGCGGCTGCGGAGAGAATGCGGTCAAGCTCCGCGGGGTCGGCCAGCAGTTCGAGGGCCCGCTCCCGCATGGGGGCGAGCGTCTCGACGACCACCTCGGCCAGGGCCTTTTTGAGATCGCCGTAGCCGCGACCGGTGAACTCCGACTCGAGCGACGGGATGCTCTGGCCCGACATCACCGAGAAGATGGAGAGCAGGTTCGAGACGCCGGGCTTGGTGGCGGGGTCGAAGACGATGCCACCGTCGGCGTCGGTCACGGCGCGCATGATCTTCTTCTGAGTGACGGCGGGCTCGTCGAGCATCCAGATGACCCCGGCGTGCGATTCGGCCGACTTCGACATCTTCGACGACGGGTTCTGCAGGTCGTAGATCTTCGCGGTCTCTTTGAGGATGTAGGCCTCTGGTACCACGAAGGTGTCGCCGAACCGGCTGTTGAAGCGCGTGGCAAGGTCGCGGGTGAGCTCGACGTGCTGGCGCTGGTCTTCGCCGACCGGAACCTCGGCGGCGTTGTACAGCAGAATGTCGCCCGCCTGCAGGATGGGGTAGGTGAACAGGCCCACCGAAGCGCCATCGGAACCCTGCTTGGCCGACTTGTCTTTGAACTGTGTCATGCGGCTGGCCTCGCCGAAGCCGGTGATGGTGTTCAGCACCCAGGCCAGCTCGGCGTGGGCCGCAACGTGCGACTGCACGAACAGCGTCGACTGCGCCGGGTCGATGCCGGCGGCGATGTACTGCGCAACCGTGCGGCGGGTGTTCTCGCGCAGCTCTCGGGGGTCTTGGGGCACCGTGATGGCGTGCAGGTCGGCCAGCATGAAGAACGTCTCGTGCGTGGCCTGCATCGCCTTCCAGCTCAGCAGGGCGCCGACGTAGTTGCCGATGTGCAGTGACTCTGCCGACGGCTGCATGCCTGACATGAGTACGGGTCTGGGTGTCATGAGCGTGTGATCTTTCTAGATGGTGTAATCGACGACGACGGGCGTGTGATCAGACCATCGTTCGTCGTAGGCGGCCGCGCGGTCGACGGCGTAGTTCGAGACCTTCGCTGCCAGGGCAGGCGTGGCCATCTGGTAGTCGATGCGCCAGCCCGAGTCGTTGTCGAAGGCCTGGCCGCGCCACGACCACCACGTGTAGGGGCCGTCGACCTCGCCGGCGGCCTGCCGACCCACATCGACCCAGCCGAGGCCGGGCCCGGTCGTGCCGTCGACGCCTTCGACCGCTCTGCCCTGCTCGCCGAAGAAGCGGTCGAAGTAGGCGCGCTCTTTGGGCAGAAAGCCGGCGCGCTTCACGTTGCCCTTCCAGTTCTTGATGTCGAGCGGCGTGTGCCCCACGTTCAGGTCGCCCACCACCACGGCGAGCGGCGAGTGCTCGGCGATCTCGGGCAGTCGCGCGGCCATGCCGTCGAGAAACTTGTACTTCTCGACCTGCTTGGGCGTACCGTCTTCGCCCGAGTGAACATAGGCGCTCACCACGGTGACGATCTGGCCGTTGACCTCGTAGTCTGCCTCGAGCCAGCGCCCCGCGCTGTCGAATTCGTCATCGCCGATGGTGACGCGATGGATGCTCGCCTTCGCTCGTGACGCGAGCGCCACCCCCGCGCGCCCCTTAGCCGAAGCGGCGTCGTGCAGAATGTTCCACTCGGGCCCGAGCAACTGCTCGATGTCTTCAGTGGATGCCCGCACCTCTTGAATGGCGAGAATGTCGACGTCTCGCGCGTCGAGCCATGCCCCCATACCCTTGCGGAAGGCAGCGCGAATTCCGTTCGTGTTGATGGATGCGATGCGCAGGTCTGTGGAGCGTGAAGCCATGTCTCAACTGTAGTCGGCCCCGAAGACACTCACTTCGGCGGCGGTGTCGCAGCCTTCGCGTCGATGACGGGCGCCGACTTCTCGGCCGCGATCTCGCGGTCGATGTGCTTCAGCTGACGGCGCAGATTCGTGCGGCGCAGGCCCCGGGCATCCGCCAGTTCAGATGCCACCTGAGCGTGCTGGGCCTCAAGTACCTGGCGATGCGCGTCGGCCTCGGTCTGCAGCGCCTCGGCTTCGGCCTCTTCGGGGGTGAGCTTGCGCGGATCAATACCTGCGTCGCTCATGCTGATGGCAATCCACGAGGCGAAGATGAGCACGACCTGGCAGATGAGGTTGAACCAGATCAGAATGCCGATGATGACGGCGAACGACGCCAACAGCGGGTTCGAGGTGGCCCCGCCGAGAAGCGACGAGCCGAGCACCTTCAGCACGCCCATCACCACGGCGCCGAGCGCCGCACCGGGCAGCAGCTGCTTGAACGGAATCGGCACGCCCGACAGCACCCGGTAGGTGCCGCCCAGCACGATGGTGTCGAAGACGAAGACCACCACGAGGCCGATGACGCGGGCGATGATCTCCGCGCCCGCCGACGCCGTGTCCCAGCCGAAGAGGCCGAAGACGAAGCCGAGCGCCGAGCTCGAGGCGATCGAGAGCGCGGCCGAGATGACGAGCACAACGGCGAAGGCGATGGCGAGAGCGAGGTCACGCAGCTTCAGAATGGCGAAGTTGGTGGTCGGGCCCGGCAGATTGAAGATGAGGCGAACGGCACTGCGGGTGGAGCCGAGCCAGCCGATGGCCGTCCAGATGAGGCCGAGGGCGGCGATGGCGCCTGTCCAGCCCAGGGCCGGCGCCGAGAGCAGCGCGTCGGTCGAGATCGCGCCCTTGTCGCCGATCAACCCGGGAACAGCCGTATTGAGCTGGGCGAGCAGAGCACCGCGAAACTGCTCGTCGGACTTCAGTATCGCGCCGAAGATCGAGACGCCCACCCAGATGGCAGCGAAGATGGCGAAGACGGCCTGATAGCTCATACCCGACGCCAGCAGCGGCCCGCCGTTGTTGCCGTAGTTCTGAAATACCCGCACGAGCTTCAGCTTCATGACCCGGTCGATGAGGCCCGCGATGCCGCCCTTGGGCGTATTCTGCTCGGAACGAGCCTCGTCGCGCGCCGTCTCGACGGCGTCGCTCGGCTTTCTGTTGCTGGCCCCGTGTGCGCTGGTGGCGCTCTGCGTTCTGCTCACGCCACCAGCCTAGATTCTTTCGGTCAGCGCTTGCCGAACATGATGGCCTGCTTGACTTCTGCGATCGCTTGGGTCACCTGGATGCCGCGGGGGCACGCCTCTGAACAGTTGAAGGTCGTGCGGCAGCGCCACACGCCCTCTTTGTCGTTCAGAATGTCGAGGCGAACGCTCGAGGCCTCGTCACGCGAGTCGAAGATGAAGCGGTGTGCGTTGACGATGGCCGCGGGGCCGAAGTACTGCCCATCGGTCCAGAACACGGGGCACGACGACGTGCACGCGGCGCACAGGATGCACTTGGTGGTGTCATCGAAGCGAGCGCGGTCGCTGGCCGACTGGATGCGCTCCTTCTCGGGCTTCGACGACGCCTGCAGAAACGGCTGCACTTCGCGGTACGACGCGAAGAACGGTTCCATGTCGACGACGAGGTCTTTCTCCAGGGGCAGGCCCTTGATGGCCTCCACATAGATGGGCTTCGTGATGTCGAGGTCTTTCATCAGCGTCTTGCAGGCCAAACGGTTGCGGCCGTTGATGCGCATCGCATCCGAGCCGCAGACACCGTGGGCGCAGGAGCGACGGAAAGTGAGCGAACCGTCTTGTTCCCACTTGATCTTGTGCAGGGCATCCAGTACCCGGTCGGTGGGGTACATCTCGACGTCGAAGTCTTGCCAGCGCGGCTCTTCGTCGACATCGGGATCGAACCGGCGCACCATCATGGTGACGGTGAAGGTCGGGATGGGCGCCTCGGCGGGGGCCGGGGGAGAGTCCAGGGTTGCGGTAGCCATGGGCTAGTACTTCCTCTCCATAGGCTGGTAGCGCGTGATGACTACCGGCTTCGTGTCTAGTCTGATGTGGTCACCAGCGTCTTCTGAGTGCGCGTCGCCGGTGAGGTACGCCATGGTGTGAACCATGTAGTTCTCGTCGTCGCGGTTCGGGAAGTCTTCTCTGAAGTGGCCGCCGCGGCTCTCTTTGCGGTAGAGCGCCGAGTAGACGAGCACCTCTGCGAGGTCGAGCAGGAAGCCGAGTTCGATGGCCTCGAGCAGGTCGGTGTTGAATCGCTTGCCCTTGTCTTGCACCATGACGTTCTTGTAGCGGCCGCGCAGGTCTTCGATGACCTTGGTGACCTCTGTGAGCGACTTCTCGGTGCGGTAGACCTGTGCGTTCGTGTCCATCGAGAGCTGCAGCTCTTTGCGCATGTCAGACATGCGCTCGGTGCCGTTCGACTTTCGCAGCATGTCGACGAGCTCGCGGATGGGCTTGGCCGGGTCATCCGGTAGCGGAATGAACTCGGCGGTGGCCGCGTACTCGACTGCATTGTTGCCGGCGCGCTTGCCGAACACGTTGATGTCGAGCAGCGAGTTGGTGCCGAGGCGGTTCGAGCCGTGAACCGAGACGCAGGCGCACTCGCCGGCGGCGTAGAGACCGGGAACGACGGTGGTGTTGTCGCTGAGCACTTCGGCTCTCACGTTCGTGGGGATGCCGCCCATGGCATAGTGTGCGGTCGGCAGTACGGGCACCGGCTCGGTGTACGGCTCGACGCCGAGGTACGTGCGGGCGAACTCGGTGATGTCGGGCAGCTTCGCGTCGATGACCGCGGGTTCGAGGTGGGTGATGTCGAGGTAGAGGTAGTCCTTGTGGGGGCCAGCACCTCGGCCTTCGCGAATCTCGGTGGCCATGCAGCGCGCGATGATGTCGCGGGGAGCCAGGTCTTTGATGGTGGGGGCATAACGCTCCATGAAGCGCTCGCCCTCACTGTTGCGGAGGATGGCACCCTCGCCGCGGGCCGCTTCGGAGAGCAGGATGCCGAGGCCGGCGAGGCCGGTCGGGTGAAACTGGAAGAACTCCATGTCTTCGAGCGGCAGACCTTTGCGCCAGATGATACCGACGCCGTCACCGGTGAGGGTGTGGGCGTTCGAGGTGGTCTTGAAGATCTTGCCGAAACCGCCCGTGGCGAAGACGACGGACTTGCCCTGGAAGACGTGCAGGTTGCCGGTGGCGAGCTCGTAGGCCACGACGCCCGCGGGGCGCTTCTGGCCGTCGACCTCGACCATGATGAGGTCGAGAACGTAGTACTCGTTGAAGAAGTTGATGCCGTGCTTGACGCAGTTCTGGTACAGCGTCTGAAGAATCATGTGACCGGTGCGGTCTGCGGCGTAACAGGCACGGCGAACCGGGGCCTTGCCGTGGTCGCGGGTGTGACCGCCGAAGCGGCGCTGGTCGATCTTGCCCTCGGGCGTGCGGTTGAACGGCAGGCCCATGTTCTCGAGGTCGTAGACCGCGTCGATGGCCTCTTTGGCGAGGATCTCAGCTGCATCTTGGTCGACCAGGTAGTCGCCGCCCTTGACGGTGTCGAAGGTGTGCCACTCCCAGTTGTCTTCTTCGACGTTGGCGAGCGCTGCCGCCATGCCACCCTGCGCCGCGCCGGTGTGCGAGCGGGTCGGGTAGAGCTTCGAGATGACGGCGGTGCTGGCCTTGGGCCCGGCTTCGATCGCCGCGCGCATGCCTGCCCCACCCGCGCCGACGATCACGACGTCGTGCCGGTGGTAGGTGACGCCGTCTACGACGGTGCCGTCTGCGTATTCAGTCACTGAGATTCAGCCTTTTCGAGTAGTGAGTTACGTCGAGTAGTGAGTTACGACGAGTGGTTTGTCAGGAGACCGGGCAGAACGAGAGCGCCTGGTCTGCGGGAATCAGGGTGCTGCACGGGTCGAAGGTGAAGACCACGAGCGTGCCGAGCACGATGAGCACGACGGCGGCCACGAAGAGCGCGATGAGCAGGATTCGCCGCACGACCGGGTTCGACGCGTAGTCGTTCACGATGGTGCGCATGCCGTTCGAGCCGTGGATCATGGCGAGCCACAGCATCACCACATCCCAGATCTGCCAGAACGGGGTGGCGTACTTGCCGGCCACGAAGGCGAAGTCGATGGCCTTGATGCCCTGGCCGAGAACGAGGTTCACAAACAGGTGGCCGAAGATGAGGATGATCAGCAGCACGCCAGAGGCGCGCATGTAAATCCAGCCCCACTTCTCCCAGTTGACCCGGCCCTTTGAGCTGCGTTCCCGCGGCGTGCGCGGTGCCTCGATGATGGTCGACATCAGTGCCCCTCGCTGAAGACGTTGGCGAGGTGGATCGGGGCGAAGCCCGCGGTGCCGATGACCCACAACGCGATGACGATCCAGAACATGAGGCGCTGGTACTTCGCGCCCTTGCTCCAGAAGTCGATGAGAATGATGCGCAACCCGTTGAACGCGTGGAACATGATGGCAATGACGAGAGCGGTCTCGCCCAGCCCCATGATCGGGTTCTTGTAGGTGCTCATGACCGCGTCGTAGGCCCCGGGGCTCACGCGGATCATGGCCGTGTCGAGCACGTGCACAAGCAGGAAGAAGTAGATGGCCACACCGGTGATGCGATGCAGAACCCACGACCACATTCCTGTGTTGCCGCGATAGAGCGTGCCGGCAGGTCGTTTCGACGAGCTTCTGGCAGTGGTGAGCGTGCTTGCCTCTTCAATGGCCACGAGCAACCCCCTTTGGTTTAAGGATGGGTTCGTCTTCTTCGCGCGTTCGGCGCCAGAGGCGAATTCTTGTCAATCATAATGTTCGCATCGTGAAATGTCATGTAAGGCGAACCTTACTGAATGCGTGCTTTTCGTCGCGGTGCTGCCTTCAGTGTAGGCACGTTCATGACGCTCTCGTAATGCCCCACGAGTTCGCCGCAGACCCGTTGCCAGGTGCGGCCGAGTACCGCACGACGCCCCGCTTCGCCGAACCGCGACCGCAGCGTCGGGCTCGCCACCAGATCGCCGACGAGCTGCCTCAGTTCTGCCGCATCGGCAGGGTCGTAGAGGTACCCCGTCGAGCCATCGGCAACGAGGTCGATCGGCCCGCCCGCCCGCGGTGCGATGACCGGCAGCCCGCTGGCGTGCGCCTCCTGCAGCGTCTGTCCGAAGGTCTCTTCGGTACCCGTGTGCAGAAACAGGTCAAAGCTGGCGTAGGCAGCCGAGAGCTCATCGCCCGAGAGCCGCCCGAGAAACGTGATGGGCATTCCCTTCGTAGCCGACGCGACGCTGCCCATCGAAGGGCCGTCCCCGACGACGGCCAGCTGGATGCCCGGCATTCCCCGCAACTCACCGAGTCGTTCGAGCTGCTTCTCTGGAGCGACGCGCCCCACGTATCCCACGACGACCTCGCCGTTCGGGCTGAGGCGGCCCCGCAGCTCGAGCGCCTTCGGGCTCTGGCGGTGGTGGGGGTGGAACGCATCAAGATCGACACCGCGGGCCCAGAGCGACAGGGGCGTGAAGCCGTGCTGCTGCAGGGCATCCATCGACGCCGTCGACGGCACGAGCGTCAGCGTCGCCCCGTCGTGCACCCACCGCGTGAAGCGCCAGGCCGCTGCTGTCGCTGGGCCGAGGTGGTTTCGCTTCGCGTAGCCCGCCAGATCGGTCTGGAAGACGGCGATCGAGGGCACTCCCAACCGGTTCGCGGCGGCGATGCCCTGCGCGCCCAATAGGAAGGGAGAGGCGGCGTGCAGTACGTCGGGTGCGAACTCGGCGATCAGGCGGTAGACCTGCGGGCTGCCAAGCCCCACAGGAAACTGGCGGTAGGCGATGGCTGGCACCTGATGCACGGCGAAGCCGCGGTATTCGGCTGGCGCGTGGGCGGCCGGGCAGATGACGATGGCGTCGTGGCCCTCGCGGTGCAGGTGATCGAGCACCTTGACCACGCTGTTCGTGACGCCATTGACGGTGGGGAGAAAGCTTTCGGTGACAATCGCAACCCGCATGTTCACAGGCTAGAAAACGGGCATTGCCGAGGCGTGAACACAGCGTGGCCGTGATGTGGCCAAACGCCCCCACTGAGTAAGCACTGGCTCTCTTAGTAAGGTAAGTCGCATGACAGAGAACAACGATCTGCTCGGCCGGTTCTACAGCGTGATTCCCGCTGGTGGCATCGGTTCACGCCTGTGGCCGCTGTCGAGGGCGGATGCCCCCAAGTTTCTGCACGACCTGAGTGGTTCTGGCCAGAGCCTCCTGCGTGACACCTACGACCGCCTCGAGCCGCTCTCGGGGTTCGACCGCATCATGGTGGTCACCGGCCGCGCCCACCGCGCCGCCGTCGAACGCCAGCTTCCCGAGCTCGCCGACACGAACGTGGTGCTCGAGAGCGAACCGCGCGAGTCGACCGCGGCCATCGGGCTCGCCGCCGCCATCCTCGAACTGCGTGAGCCCGGCGTCATCATCGGCTCGTTCGCCGCCGACCAGGTCATCGGCGAACCCGAGCGTTTTCGGGAGACCGTGAAGCAGGCCATGATCACCGCCGATGCGGGTTACGTCACCACCATCGGTATCACGCCCACAGAGCCCTCCATCGGGTTCGGGTACATTCACGCCATGAAGCCGCTCGGTGTCGACGGCGCGCCCGATGCCCTCGTCGTCGACAGCTTCGTCGAGAAGCCCGACCTGGCCACGGCCAAGAAGTACGTCAAGAGCGGCACCTACCTCTGGAACGCGGGCATGTTCATCGCCCGGGCCGACACCCTGCTCGAGCAGATCGGCAAGTCGCGCCCCGAACTGCTCGCGGGCCTGCTCGAGCTCGCCGCCGCGTGGGACACCCCTCGCCGCGGCATCGTCGTCGACCGTGTCTGGCCCGACCTCGAGAAGATCGCCATCGACTACACCGTGGCCGAGCCGGCCGCGCTCGAGGGCAAGCTGGCCGTCGTTCCCGGCCACTTCACCTGGGATGACGTCGGAGACTTCGCCTCCATCGCCAAGCTGCACTCGGGCGGGCGCAAGTCGGAACTCGCCATCCTGGGCAAGAATGCCCGCGTTCTCTCCGACTCCTCGAGCGGAGTCGTGGTCTCGCACAGCAACCGTGTCATCAGCCTCATCGGTGTCGAAGACATCGTCGTGGTCGACACTCCTGACGCTCTGCTCGTGACGACGAGCGCGCACGCCCAGCGTGTGAAAGCCGTCGTCGACGCTCTTCGCCTCTCGGGTTCGGGAGACGTTCTGTAATGAGGTACACACGGGTGCTGCCCGTTCTCGCGGTCTTCACCGGCGCTCTGCTGGTGCTGGCCGGATGCTCGCCGGCACCCGCGCCCTCGACCGCGTCGGCCAGTACCTACTGTGCCCGCATGGTCACGAACCAGGGCGGCATCGACGACCGCTCGTTCAATCAGTCGAGCTGGGAGGGCCTGCAGAAGGCGGAGACCGACTTCGGCATCTCCGCCCAGGTGCTCATCTCGACCAACGAGACCGACCTCGCGCCGAACGTCGAGCAGGCCACGGCGAGCGGATGCGCGTTCGTGCTCACGGTGGGCTTCGAGCTCGCCGACGCGACAACCGCGCAGGCGGCGGCGCACCCGGCCACCCACTTCGCCATCGTGGACGACCAGATCGATGCCCCCAACGTGAAGTCGATTCTCTTCGACACCGCCCAGGCCTCCTATCTGGCCGGGTACCTCGCGGCCGGCGTCTCGAAGACGGGCAAGGTCGCCACGTTCGGTGGCGGAAACCAACCGCCGGTCACCCTCTTCATGGACGGGTTCGTCGACGGAGTGGCCGCGTACAACGCCAAGCACGGCACGTCGGTTCAGGCCCTCGGCTGGAACAAGACCACCCAAGACGGTGTCTTCACCGGCGACTTCGAAGACGTCAACAAGGGCAAGACCGTGACTCAGGCGTTCATCGACCAGGGAGCCGACATCATTCTGCCCGTCGCCGGGCAGGTGGGCGAGGGCGCGGCCGCAGCGGCCGTCGAATCGAAGACAGCGAAGATCATCTGGGTCGACAACGACGGCTACGACACCCTGCCGGCCGAGTACAAGCCGATTCTTCTCACCAGCGTGATGAAGAAGACGGGCGATGCCGTCGAACAGATCGTCGGCGACGACACCAAGGGCACCTTCACGAATTCAGCCTACGTGGGAACTCTCGCAAACGGCGGAGTCGACCTGGCCCCCTACCACGACCTGACGTCGAGTCTGCCGGCTGGGCTGGCCGATGAGGTCACCGCGCTGAAGGCGGCGATCGTCGCCGGAACCGTGGTGGTGACCTCGCCGAGTTCGCCGAAGTAACATTTCG
This sequence comes from Subtercola vilae, assembly GCF_004923255.1. GTDB lineage: Bacteria > Actinomycetota > Actinomycetes > Actinomycetales > Microbacteriaceae > Subtercola > Subtercola vilae. Next base: position 39,342 of record NZ_QYRT01000030.1, read on the forward strand.
ACGAAGTTTCAGGGCTGTCCCGTCTTTGTAACGCTTGTATCGCAAAGCGGTCCGCTTCCTCTGTGGGCACGTCACATTGGGTAACGTGGTCTCTCACAGCTCCCGCCCTTTCTGCGGGAAAGCATCTTGGAGGACATCTTGAGCAACACCAAACGCCGTGCCATCTTCGGCGGCCTGGCCACGATCGCGACAGCGGCACTTCTCGCCGGTTGCGCCTCTGCGCCGGCCGCGTCGACCAGCGCGCCCACGGCCAGTGCCATCGCGGGCTTCAAGCCCTGCATGGTCTCCGACCTCGGCGGGTTCGACGACAAGTCGTTCAACCAGCTGGGCTATGAAGGCCTGAACGCCGCAGCGGCGTCGCTCGGCGTCAAGGCCATCACCGTTCAGTCGAACGCAGAGACCGACTACGCACCGAACCTCGACAGCCTCATCTCGCAGAACTGCACGCTCATCGTCACCGTCGGTTTCGCCCTCTCGGCCGCCACTGTGACCGCTGCGCTCGCGAACCCCACGGTCAACTTCGCCATCATCGACGACGCAGCCGACAACAACTTCGACGGCAAGACCGACGCCCCGAACATCAAGCCGATTCTGTTCAACACGGCCCAGGCCGCGTTCCTCGCCGGTTACGCTTCGGCGAGCTACAGCAAGGCCGGGAAGGTAGCCACCTGGGGTGGCATGAACTTCCCCACCGTCACCATCTTCATGGACGGCTTCGCGCAGGGCGTCGACTACTTCAACAAGCAGAAGTCGAAGTCGGTTCAGGTTCTGGGCTACGACGAGGCCAACCCGTCGGCAGCGACCTTCACCGGTGGCTTCGAGGCGAACGACACCGCGAAGACCACGGCAGCGAACTTCATCGACCAGGGTGCAGACGTACTGCTGCCCGTCGGTGGGCCCATCTTCCAGAGCGCTGGCGCAGCCATCACCGACTCGGGTAAGAGTGTTGCCCTGCTGGGTGCCGACGCTGACGTGTTCGACACCTTCCCCACCTACGACAGCCTCTACTTCACCTCGGTGCTGAAGGGCATCAAGCAGGCCACGAGTGACGTCGTCACCCAGGCCGGTACGAAGTCGACGTTCGACGTGACGTCGTACATCGGCGATCTGTCGAACAACGGTGTGGGCATCGCCCCGTTCCACAACTTCCAGAGCAAGGTCGACTCGGGCCTGCAGGGTGAGCTCGACACGATCAAGGCCGGCATCATCTCGGGTTCCATCCCGGTGAAGTCGTACCTCGTCACGAAGTAGTAGCACACCTTCTCTACACGCGTCGGGGGCCAGGTTCACCTGGTCCCCGACCTTCGTTAACCATCCACTCCCCGGGTAGATTGAAATTATGAAGCTCGAACTACGGGGCATCACCAAGCGTTTTGGGTCACTCGTCGCGAATGACCACATCGACCTTGTTGTGAAGCCAGGTGAGATCCACGCCCTTCTCGGTGAGAACGGCGCTGGTAAGTCCACCCTCATGAATGTGCTCTACGGCCTCTATCAGGCCGACGACGGCGAGATTCTCCTCGATGACGAGGTGCAGCATTTCGCCGGGCCCGGCGACGCCATGAACGCGGGAATCGGCATGGTGCACCAGCACTTCATGCTCATCCCGGTGTTCACCGTCGCCGAGAACGTGATGCTCGGCAACGAGCAGACCAAGGCAGGTGGCCGTCTCGACCTGCCGGCTGCCCGCGCCCGCGTGCGGGAGATCAGCGCCCGGTTCGGGTTCGACCTCGACCCGGATGCCCTGGTCGACGACCTTCCGGTGGGAGTGCAGCAGCGCGTCGAGATCATCAAGGCCCTCTCGCGCGACGCGAAGGTGCTCGTGTTCGATGAGCCCACCGCGGTGCTCACCCCGCAGGAGACCGACGAACTGATGGTCATCATGGGTCAGTTGCGCGACGCCGGCACTTCTATCGTGTTCATCACGCACAAGCTGCGCGAGGTGCGGGAGATCGCCGACCGCATCACCATCATCCGGCTGGGATCGGTGGTCGGCGAGGCCGCCCCCACCGCGTCGAATGCCGAACTTGCCTCGCTCATGGTGGGCCGGGCCGTCGAACTCACCGTGCACAAAGAGGTGTCGAGCCCGGGCGAAGCCGCCCTCGTGGTGCGCGACCTGTCTGTGGTGGATGCCCTCGGCCAACTTGTCGTGAACCATGTGTCATTCGAGGTGCACCGCGGCGAGATCCTCGCCATCGCCGGTGTGCAGGGCAATGGTCAGACCGAGCTGAGCGAGGCCATCATCGGCCTGCAGGAGAAGGTGCTCGGCTCGATCACCCTCGACGGCCGCTGGCTCGTCGGCATGAGCGTTGCGAAGGTGCTCGACGCCGGGGTGGGCTTCGTGCCCGAAGACCGCAACCATGACGGGCTCGTGGGCGAGTTCACCATCGCCGAGAACCTCATGCTCGACCGCAGCGACCGCGCACCGTTCGTCAAGCGCGGAACCCTGCAGCTGAACTACCTGAACCAGTTCGCCGACGAGAAGGCGAAGGAGTTCGACGTGCGCTCGCAGGGCATCCAGACCCCGGTGGGCCGGCTCTCGGGCGGCAACCAGCAGAAGGTGGTGCTGGCGCGTGAACTCAGCCGTGATCTGCGGCTGTTCGTCGCCGCGCAGCCGACCCGCGGCATCGACGTGGGCTCGATCGAGTTCGTGCACAAGCGCATTGTCGAGACCCGCGATTCGGGGGTACCCGTCATCGTGGTCTCGACCGAACTCGACGAGGTCACGGCGCTCGCCGACCGCATCGCGGTGATGTACCGCGGCAGCATCGTGGGCATCGTGCCCGGCAACACCTCGCGCGACGTGCTCGGGCTGATGATGGCCGGCGAGGTTCCCGACACCATCACCACGATCGACACCGACACAATCGAAGGGGCTCTTCTATGAGCGACACAGCGGCCGCTCAGCCTGCACCGAAGTCGAACCAGGTTCTGCGAGACATCATGGGTGGCAGCGTTGTCATCTCGATTCTCGCGGTGGTGCTGGCGCTCATCGCCGGCGGTATTCTCATCGCACTCACCGATCCGGGCGTGCAGGCCGCGTCGGGCTACTTCTTCTCCCGCCCTGGCGACACGCTGTCTGCTATCTGGACGTCGGTTTCGGGTGCGTACGGCGCGCTCTTCCAAGGTTCTGTGGTCAACTTCGGTGCCACGACCTTCGCGAACGCCATCAAGCCGCTGACCAACACGCTCACGTTCGCCACGCCGCTGATCGCGGCCGGGCTCGGTGTGGGGCTCGCGTTTCGGGCCGGTATGTTCAACATCGGCGGCCAGGGGCAGATGCTCATCGCCGCGGCGGCGGCCGGCTGGGTGGGGTATTCGTTTCCGCTGCCGTACGGCATCCACCTCATTCTCGCGGTCGCCGCGGGTATTGCCGGCGGCGCCATCTGGGGCGGAATAGTCGGCTTTCTGAAGGCCCGCACGGGTGCCCACGAGGTGATCGTCACCATCATGCTGAACTACGTGGCGGTGTACCTCGTGTCGTACATGCTGCGCACGCCCGGCCTCTTGCAGGCGCCCGGCTCGAACAACCCCAAGACGCCGGCCATGCTGCCGAGTGCGGTCTACCCCGACCTACTCGGCCCGGGTTTCAACCTGCACGCCGGGCTGATCGTGTCTATCGCCGCCACGATCTTCGTCTGGTGGCTGCTGAACCGGTCGAGCCTCGGCTTCAAATTTCGGGCCGTGGGGCAGAACCCCAATGCGGCCCGGGTTGCGGGTATCGACGTGAAGCGTTCGTACATCACCGTGATGCTGCTCTCGGGCGGGCTCGTCGGCCTCGCCGGTGTGGCGCAGGTTCTCGGCACTGTCACGAGCGGGTTCTCGTCGGGCATCGACGCCGGTATCGGGTTCGACGCCATCACGGTGGCGCTGCTCGGCCGGTCGAAGCCGTGGGGCATCTTTGTCGCGGGCATTCTGTTCGGCGCATTCAAGGCCGGCGGTTTCGCCATGCAGGCCGGCCAGGGCATCCCGGTCGACATCGTGCTCGTGGTTCAGTCTCTCATCGTGCTGTTCATCGCAGCGCCTCCCCTCGTGCGGGCCGTGTTCCGCCTGCCCACACCCGGCGTTGCTTCGAAGAAGAAGCCCGCCCCGAAACAGATTGCGGTGGCCGCGAAATGAGCTCCCCTCTCTCGGCTTCGGCCGCCAGCGGAACCAACCTGGCGACCGAGGTAGCCGACCCCGGCACTCGTGCCACGGCGACGCAGCACGAGCATCCCGACTCGTCGAACGGTCTCGAGAAGACCATCGTGAAGTCGTACAAGGCCCCGATTGCGTTCGCCATCTTCACGGTCATCGCGCTGGTGCTCTTCGTGGTGCTCGGGCGCGACGGTGTCTCGACTTTTCGCCTGTCGAACGACAACGACCTGATTCAGCTGCCGGCGCTCGGTGTTCCCACGCGCATCGCGGGAATCGTGGCGACGGTGCTGCTCGCCGTCATCGCGGTGCTGGCGTACCTGCGTGTGCGGGCCGACCGGCACGTGCCGCTCTGGCTGACCAGCCTGTTCGGGGTGCTGTTTCTGTTCGGGTTTCTCGCGTGGGCGGCCGCAGGCCAGACTCTGCCCGTACCCGGGCTGCTCGTGGGAACGGTGTCGCTCTCGGTGCCGCTCATCTTCGGTGCGATGGGCGGGGTCATCTCCGAGCGCGTCGGTGTGGTGAACGTGGCCATCGAGGGCCAGCTGCTCGCCGGGGCCTTCGCCTCGGCGGTCGTGGCCTCGATCACGGGCCAGCCGTTGCTCGGTCTCGTGGTGGCGATGATCGCCGGAGCCCTGGTGTCGTTCGTGCTCGCGGCTTTCGCGATCAAGTACCTGGTCGACCAGGTGATCGTGGGCGTGGTGCTGAACGTGCTGGTCATCGGGCTGACCAACTTCTTGTACTCGCAGGTGCTGTCGAAGAACGCCGAAGTGCTGAACTCCCCGCCGCGGTTCGACCGCATCAACATTCCGGTGCTGAGTGAGATCCCTATCATTGGCCCTACTCTGTTTCGGCAGACGATCGTGGTGTACCTGATGTACATCGGGGTCGCGGCGGTGTACTTTGCCTTGTTCCACACGAAGTGGGGCCTGCGGGTGCGAGCGGTGGGTGAGCATCCACAGGCCGCCGACACCGTCGGTATCAACGTGAGTGGCACCCGGTTCTGGAACGTGCTGCTCGCGGGCGCCATTGCCGGGCTCGGTGGGGCGTACTTCACGCTCGGGTCGGTCGGCGCGTTCAACAAGGAGATGACGGCGGGCGCGGGGTACATCGCTCTGGCGGCGGTGATCTTCGGGCAGTGGGATCCGATCAGGGCCACGCTCGCGGCGCTCCTGTTCGGGTTCGCGTCGAACCTGCAGAACGTGCTCGGCATCATCGGTTCACCGGTGCCGAGCGAGTTCATGCTGATGCTGCCGTACGTGCTGACGATCTTCGCCGTGGCGGGGCTGGTGGGCCGCTCGCGCGGGCCGGCTGCGTCGGGTCGACCCTACATAAAGGCGTGACGATGACTGATGCTGTGGTGACTGATGCTGTTCTGCCGGGAGTTCTGCCGACGGAGTCTGGGCCTACCTCCGGTTCTGCGGTCGACTGGGATGCCCTGCGAGCCGTCGCGCTCGACGCCCTCACGCACGCCTATGTGCCGTACTCGCACTTTCCCGTGGGGGTGGCGGCCCTCGTCGACGACGGGCGCATCATCTCGGGCGCGAACGTCGAGAACGCGTCGTACGGCCTGACGCTCTGCGCGGAGTGCGCTCTGGTGTCGTCGCTGCACATGACCGGCGGCGGCAAGCTCGTGGCGTTCACCTGCGTCGACGGCCAGGGCGGCGCTCTGATGCCGTGCGGTCGGTGCCGCCAGCTGCTCTACGAACACTCCGCAGAGGGCATGTTGCTTGCGACGGTCTCGGGCATCCGCACCATCGACGAGGTGCTGCCCGACGCGTTCGGGCCCCGCACGCTGGTCGCCTACCGTGAGGCAACCGCGTGAGCGCCGCGCCCGAGCCCCACGACATGATCGACCTTTTGCGGGCGAAACGCGACAGGGGCAGCCTCAGCACGCCGCAGATCGACTGGATGATCGACGCCTACACCCGTGGGTACGTGGGCGACGAGCAGATGGCTGCCATGGCCATGGCAATTCTGCTGAACGGAATGACGCGTTCCGAGGTGCGCGACCTCACACTTGCGATGATCGCGAGTGGCGAGACGATGAACTTCGACGGTCTTGGCAAGACCACGGTCGACAAGCACTCGACGGGCGGGGTCGGCGACAAGATCACGCTGCCGCTGATGCCACTCGTTGCGTCATTCGGGGTGGCTGTTCCGCAGTTGTCGGGCAGAGGGCTGGGCCACACCGGCGGAACGCTCGACAAGCTCGAGAGCATCCGGGGCTGGCGGGCAGACCTCACGAATGACGAGATGATGGCGCAGCTTCGCGACGTGGGCGGCGTGATCTGTGCGGCCGGCGCGGGCCTCGCACCCGCCGACAAGAAGCTCTATGCGCTCAGAGACATCACGGGCACGGTCGAGGCGATTCCGCTCATCGCCTCGTCGATCATGAGCAAGAAGATCGCCGAAGGAACCAAGGCGCTCGTGCTCGATGTGAAGTTCGGCTCGGGGGCGTTCATGCAAGATATCGCTCGGTCGCGCGAGCTTGCACAGGCCATGGTCGACCTCGGCAACGATGCCGGGGTGCGCACATCGGCTCTGCTCACCGATATGGAGCGCCCGCTCGGGCTCACCATCGGCAATGCGAACGAGGTGCGGGAGTCGCTCGAGGTGCTTGCCGGCGGCGGGCCGGCCGATGTCGTCGAGCTCACGCTGGCGCTCGCGTCAGAGATGCTCGCGCTTGCCGGGCAGCCCGACGCCGATGTCGCCGGAGCGCTCACTTCGGGCCGAGCCATGGACACGTGGCGGCGGTTCATCGTGGCGCAGGGTGGAGACCCGGATGCCGCACTGCCCGTTGCGCAGGAATCGCACACGGTCTACGCGGCGTCGTCGGGCGTGCTGCTCGAACAGCTCGCGCTGCCCTTCGGTATCGCTGCGTGGCGGCTCGGGGCCGGCCGTGCCCGGGCGACCGACCAGGTTGTGCATGCCGCCGGTATCGACCTCCATTTGAAGGCCGGCGACGCCGTAACGGAGGGTCAGCCGCTGTTCACGCTCTTCGCCGACGACGCGTCTCGCTTCGAACGGGCGCTCGATGCGCTCGACGGCGCGTACGCCGTCGGCCCCGCGGCGTCGTTCGTGCCGCGCGGCCCGCTCGTGGCTGAGCGGCTCGCGTAACGCCCCGCCCGCC
>NZ_QYRT01000031.1 GCF_004923255.1 Subtercola vilae
CACCGAGACCTACACGCTAAGAGACCGCCTAACGCTCGCTGCTCCCGTGAGCACAACAGATAATTGAATGGTGAGTTTCGCAGCCCTCTCCTTGGACGATGTCGACGGCCTGCGCGGATTCCTTCGCGAGACTGACCTGACGCTGGCTGGATGAGCCCGCATTGAACCTCTGGGTCGAGCGAGATGCCGACAACGAGATCATCGGCAGCACGGGATTCGAGCTAAGCAACGACCGTAAACACGCGTTAATACGCAGCGTCGCGGTCGCGCCCCAACGCCGCGCAGCCGGAGCAGGCTCGCGGCTGGCAAGGTATGCGATGGGCCAGGCGTCCAGGATGGGAGCGATGCGAGCGTGGCTTTTCTCGCGCCGGTCCGGTCCCTTCTGGCAGCAGCTTGGATTCGCAGGTGCGGACTTGTACGAGTTGGCAGCTGCTCTGCCGGAAACGCATCAGGTAGCCTCTTCGTCGAAAGTGGGCAACTCGAACGCGAGGTTGCATGGACGCGGTCGCTAGGAAGCGATGCCCGCTGAGGGATCGACTACAAGAGCAGTTCGATTTCATAGAGGCTGGAAGCCAGCTGACGTTCGCTGTTCGGTGCCGTGACATCCCGAACGTGTTTGAAGCCTTGGCGTTCGTAAACTTTGGAAACCCTGGGTTATCAGTCGCGCAATCAAGCCGCACCAAGCGCGTGCCGCGAAAACGGGCCATCCCCGGGCGAGACCGCAGCCGACACTCAGACCACGACCAGACGCCCCCCTTGGGGCTGGTGACAGCACCGTTACCAGCACCCCAACCCTGCAGGTAAGCCTCGGTGAGGCGCGCTACCAGGGCTTCCTCGGATGGGCGGGGCCCAGCGCTCGGGCCGCGGGTGCTCGAATTGAGCACCCGGCGATACCAGGGACGGCTATCTGTTGATGCGTCACTCATGTGAGTCGACCTCTCCTATGGGGTTGGTGTGGTGGGCGGCGTTGAGGTTTGGAAGGTGAGGGTCCCGTCGGTGTGACCGACGTCGATGTGAAGGTGGGTGCAGCTGTCGTCGAATTCGACGAGGTTCGTGAGGGCCAGGCTTATCCCTGCTGACTGCCGGCAGGACGATTGACCGACGTCGGCCCCGTGGGGCATGACGGGGTCGAGGATGCTGATCAGTTTGAGAGAGTTCTTATCGGCACCGGTGAGCCCGGAGCCGTCGAGGATGTAGAAGTCCACGGCGTGCCCGCCACCGTTGAAGTAGTGCGCGGATGCTGTCCCGGCGCCTTCGATCTGGTTGGTGCATTTTCGGTTGATGTCGGACACACCGACTTTTGCGAAGTTCCGGACGGCCAGGACGATGACTTGGAGGATCCGGACGTCGACGCCGCAGTCAGGAACGGTTTGGCCGTCCGCGATCCACCGGATCTCTTTGATGTGGTCGGGTGTTGACCCGACGAGTTTTCCGGCGTCGACGGCGACGATGAGTTCTTTAGCAAGCGCTTGGGCGTCCGCGGATACGGTGCACGCCCCGCCTGCACCGGCAAGGGTGTTCACAACGGTTTGCGCGTCGGCCCAGAATGGGGCGTAATACAGGGGATCTTGATTGATTTGCACGGCGTGCGTGGCGAGAGATGGCTCCAGGGTTTCCCAGTCCGGTACCTGAACAAGGCGTGCGAGGAACGCTGCGGCCGCTTTCGCCGTGTCGAGCCGATCCGCGACGGTTCCATAGCTTGCGCCTTGCTGAAACGTGCCGATCGTGGTGTTATCGACGGCGTCGCCGTGGTCAGGGTCACCGAGCGAGGACTCTCCCATCGCCGTCATCACGGCGATGGTTTCGGCTCGGAGATCATATTTGCCGGCTACCGCAACACTCATGATCGTCGCGGCGATCGCGAGTTGAGGTTTAGCCCATCGCCCTACAGAGTCGGGCACGGTACTCACCGCGGTGCTTATCGCAGTGCTTATCGCAGTGCAGCCGGTGCTGGTGGCTCCGGACGCGCCAGCACCTCCGACGAACAGCACTGCGGTGATACCTCCGACGATGATCAGAGCGAACACGACGAGGATGTTCAGAGCGGCTTTCATTAGTTCTGCCCCGCGGGCGGAATCGCGCGGGACACAGCCCAATTCCCGGCACCGGACGGACGAACCATTATGACCTGGTAGACCCCCGTAGACGTGGGTACGTCGCAGGTCGCAGTAGCGACCATGGCGCCCTGTTCCAGGGTGGGATCTCCGGAAAGGGTAAATGATGCCATGGTCGCTGGGTCGTTGTATTGGTATCCGGTGGCTGCGAAGTCGGTCAGGAATCCGCGGATCCCATCGAACCACGCCTGTTTGGGTAGCTGGGTTTGGCTGTACGCCCGCATGAATCCGGTCGCCGTCGACGTTGCCGCTTCAGCGCCCGCTTGGTCGATGGGGGCGGTCGGAATCACAGGCCCGGTCCCATCGGAGCCGGCGCTGTCGGGCGCGGCGGCAATGCCGGTCACAGCCGGTACACCACCGGTCGGTGCTGCAGTCGGTGAACCCTGAGTAAGGGGATCAGACGGTACAGGCGAAGCTGCTGCAGTACTCGTCGACGGGGGTGTGCCAGCGTTCGACGAACTGGCTGTGGAACAGCCGGAGAGGGTGAGCGTGACGACCAGAGCGGTCGTGCAGGCGAGCGCTGCAACGCGGCCGCTCATGTGATTTCTCCGGATTCCTGGTCGACGAACGGTTCGGTGCGTTTCTCGGCAGGCTTTTTCGCCCGCCCGGCCTTGGCTTTTTGTTCGGCGGCTCGGGTTGCTGCGAGAGTGCCCTCTATTCCGGTGCCGTCGGTGACGAAGGTTTCGAAATCTTCCTCGTCGAATGTGAGAGGGTGCGCTTTCTCGGCCAGGTCGACGTGCTGGTGGGTGGTGCATTTGTTCCAGAAGTCCCGGATCCGCTCCAGGGTTGGCCAGAGGGAGCGTTCATGCCACTCGAAGAGAGCCGCGGACGGCGCCGATTGGGCGGTACGATATGCGCCGGCGTGGCTGACCATCAACGCGGTGAGGTGCTCGACCACGAGCGGGTGTTTGTACCAACACGGCCGCAGACCGTAGCGGTCTTGGCCGAGGTATTGGACGTAGCGCCGCTCGAGCCACGCGACCCATTCGAACAGTTGCCCCCACAGCTCGGCAGCTTCTAGGCCTTCGAGCTCTTTCCAGAACCAGGGCCCACCGGGCCGTGTCTTCAGGTACGTGAGGATCTGGCTCAGCGATCCGTCCAGACCGTCAACCCGCTCGAGAAGGGTTCCGTGATGCCTATCAAGATTTTCTAGCCCAGAGGTGATCTCCTCGAGCAATGCGGCGAGTTCCTCCTCGCTTCCTGGGCTGTTAGCGGGCGACGGGTCGCCTGGTTCTGGGCCAATGTGGTCGGTCATGCTTGGTCCTCCGCTGTGAAACCTTCGAGTTCGAGTACGTGCTGCTCGGAATCGAGGAACACCTTTTTGTCTTTGCTCTCGAACCATGCGGGGAGACGAACGATCGCCGGGGCGTGGTTGCGGTAATTCAGAAGCGCTTGACCCACCCGGAGCTGAGCGATGTCCGAAACGGTGAGTACATCGTCTTTCGTGGTCGCGGTGTTCGTTGAACCGCCGCGATCGCTGGCGGAGTAGCTGACCTGGTCAGTCCACCTTCGACCGGCTAAGGCAACCATCTCTTGCAGATGCTTGGTGTCTCGTGACCCACCAAGCTGCAGGAACACGGAGGCATTGTTGACGATCTCGTTCGTGCCGTGCTCACCGAAACGGTGCGTGAGCTGGTCCCGGTTCTGCGCCACAACGACGGTTTTTATTCCGTGGCCACGACCGTCTGACATCAGGGTCGGCAGCATCGGGATCGGGCAAATGTTGGGTACCTCGTCCAGAATGTTGTGCAGGACCGGCGACAATCGCCCTTCACGGGTACGTGTCGCGGCCCTGGTCGCTTCTTGCTGGATCGACTCCACGAGGGTGGTGATGACGGGCGCTGCGAGAGCGTTCCCGCCGGACTGGGTGAGGAGGTAGAGGGTGTCTGTTGAGGCGTGGAAGGTGCTGGAGCTGAACCCCTCCCCCGGGTTCGGGCACACGGAGTCGAGGATCGCGCGGATCGAGAACGCTTGGAGTACCCCGGAGAGGGTCTGTTCCACGTTCGAGGCGGTCTCTGGGGATTCGCCGCGGGAGTATTTCATCAAGTCGTCGTACCAACCGGTATTCGCATCCGGGTGGTCACGGAGGATCGCGAAGGGTTCGTCGTCTTTGAAGTCTCGCGTCCATGCGAGCACGTCCCGCATCGATTTGTTCTCCAATGCTGCAGCGTGCAGCATGCAGCGGAGGATCGTCTCTGACGCGTTCGCGAAGAACCCGCTATTACTGGAGTCGCCCTCCAGCGGCCGGGCGGCTACGAGCGCGCGGGCGCGGCGCATCGCGGTTTCATCGTCCGCGCAGCCGGCGACGATGTCCCATTTGATCGGGTTCGGCCAGCGTGAGACGCCCTCGGGGTCAAAGACGTGAACTTTCCCGAAGACCCGGCGAAGCCACGCTGTGAGGCGCAGCACGTCGGGTTTGGTTGACGTGTTGATCAGGGGGGCGCGGCCGGCGCGGAAGATGTATCCAACGACAGCCCGCACTGTCTTTCCCATCCCGGAGGGGGCAAGGATCAGGGCGGAGTCTTCGTCGGTGTCGTAGATCCCCCGCCGGCCGATGTAGGCGTATGGGCGGCGCGCCTTCTTGAACGCACGCGTCAGGGCGGCGTTCAGGTCTGGGGCGTTCGATAAGCCGGTGTGGGTGGACCCGATCCGGACCCGGCGGTAGAAGCTGGCAGCGACGATCCAGACGGTGATGAACAGTGCCAGGTACGCGCCTGTCACCCAGAGCACGGGGGCGACGTCGGGAAGTGGACCGTCGCTGGTGGTGCCGTTTTTGAAGATGTAGCCGACGGCGGCCTGCAGGCTCGGGTTGATTTGCTCGAGCTTGTTGCCGAAGACGGTGACGACGGCGAGGTGCCAGGACAGCACGAGTAGCCCGGCACCGAGCCAGATTGGCCAGGTGTGGGTGGTGTTCGGGTCGGTGGCGGTGGTGGGGGTGACGGTCATGAGTTCTGGTGCCTTTGTGTGTCGAGCGCTTCGTTGGTGTCGGTCATCGCGACCTCCCACCTCGAGCGGGTGTGCTCGACGAGCATCTCGGGGCGGGTTCCGATCTTGAGGTACTGGCGGCCGTTGGGCAGGCCCTGCAGCTGCTTCGCGGTGCCCGGTTTGAGGCTGAAGAGCCGCTCGCACATGCGCGCGTCGTCGTTGAGTCCTTGCCGATACAGATGTACCGTCTGCGCTTCTTTGATGAACGCGATCGCGGGATCCTTCTTGGGGATGTCGGAGACGTGGTGGAGGCTGACGATGTTCGACAAACCGTGGGCCCGGGCCAGTTTCGCGTTCGACTGGATTACTTTTCCGCTGGGCCCGCCGACCAGGTGCCAGCCTTCCTCGACGACACAGTTGGTCTGCCAGCCGGGGTGCTTTTTCATGATGCCAAGCAGCCACACGTTGATCAGCATCATGCTGATTGTTAGTGCAGGGCCGGACTCTGGGAGGCGGGAAATATCGAAGACGGTCAGTTTGCCGTCGAGGCGAACGTCTTTGCTGGTCTCTCGATCGAACAGTCCTTCGAGCTCGTCGGAGACGAGCTTGTCGAGGAGGAACTTCACCGTCAGTCCCGCTTCGTTCATCTTCCTTTTGGCGTGCGGGGCCAGGTCTTTGAACTCGTCGATGTCGACGTTGCCGAGGAACTCGATTACGTCGGGGATCACAGGTACACGTCCGGCCCGTTCGGCGGTGCGGATACCGTACCGGTATGCCATGCGGAGCGCTTTGCCTTCCCAGGAGGTGAGTTCTTTACCGGATTGGCTGAGTTCGGCGACGGTTCGAAGCGTCGCGTATCGGCCGCCGCCTTTATCTCCGCCGAGCAGCAGCGGGTCGAGCATGTTCAGCGTCGATCCTTCACTGTCGCTGCCGATCCGGAGCCGGATGGTGTCGTAACCCATCTCGCGGCAGAGGCGTGCGTATTCGGACTCTTCGCCTTGTGCTTTCTTGTCAATAACACAGACCCGCCGCCCCTTGAGTAGAAGGGGCCGCGCAACGTAGACCGTTTTGAGGAGGGACGATTTCCCCGATCCAACGTCGCCCATACAGACGACGTTGGGTGAATCGACGATCCGTTTGTTGTACGCGGTGATCGGATCGTGCGCGACGGGGGTTCGTGAGAGGGTGTCGCGGCCAACGAGGATTCCTTCGTCGTCCGTCGGCGCGGCGATCACGGCGGTGTTCAGTATCTCGGCCTGCCTGGTCGTGCTCGGCGCACCCGGGGCGGTGGGGGCGTAGAACCCGCGCTTGGCCAGAAACCCGCGCCGCGGCGGTAAATAACCGCGCCGAATGTCGGCGTCCCATGCTGGCGCGTCGCTGGCCGCGTCCTGCGGCTCAGGGATGGGACGCTCTGGCCCGGCCAGCACGTCTGGCGGGGGCGGGGGTGCGGGTAGGCGATCATTCCGCCTTGCCCTCCGCGTGGCGGTGGGCTGGCCGGTGGCCGAGATTGTCATAGTTGTTCCTTCGCGCCTTTTCCGGCGATGAGAGATTCGAGTTGGGCGTAGCCCTGACGCCGGGCCGGGGTGAGCCCTCGGCCGACCGGCCAGGTGGTTGCGTGCGCGGCGGCTTGGTAGGTGTCGAGCCAGATGAGCTTGTTGATGCCGGCCTGTGATGCGGCGTCTTCGATGGCGTCGACCGCTTCGATGAGTGCTGGTTCGTCGGTGGCGGACACGGTGACGTAACCCACCCAGGCGACGCCGTGGATTCCGCTGCCGGGGTTGAGATCTCGGCGGCGGCGCTTCGCGGCACTGAGCGAGACGGTTGTCTCTTCGTCAGCGAGGCGACCTCGCTGCTGGTCTGTTGCGCTCTCGGTGAGGTCGCTGACGACGTCTTGTCTGGCGAGATAGCGCGCTTCTGCCTGTGGGATGACCTCGAGATGGAACGACAGCGTTCGTACGATCTGCTTACTCATCCCTGTCAGCATCGGAACAAGCCAGAGGCTGTTCCGGTATGACGTCTCGACGTGTTTCGCTTCGATTCGTGCGGTGCGGCTCAGGGACTTGGTGATGGGGCCGTTGGGGCCCGCTGCGGCGGCCGAGAACGTCGTGTACGACCATTTATCTTCACTGGGCACCCAACCGGAGGTGGCCGAGACGTCAGCGACCTGGTCGATCGGGAACGACGGGTGCTGCATGTGCCTGATGACCGCTGCGGTCTGGCGTGCGGAGAGCACGGTAACGGAGCGGAATTTTGCGGTCCGAAATGCTGAGGCAACGTTTCGGATCTCGTCCTCCATCAGACGGATCCAGCCGTCGCGGCCGACGCCGCGGCGTTTCGCTTTATTGATGAAGAGCGGGGTGATGGGCCACGACACCGTGAACATGTGCCGTTGGAACAGCTGGCCGCGGCGCAGCCCGGTGATGACCTCTTGGTAGGACTCTGCGACGATCGCGGGCGCTTCCGAATCGCGGTTATTGTTGACCCACCGCTCGTGACGAGCGGAGTCGACGGGCAGCACACGTGTCAATGTTTGGATGCGACCCACCAGAGCCGCCCTTTCGCCATTTCTGGCAAGGAGCGCTCCGTATGCTTCCGCGCACGCATCCAGAAAACTGTCTCCTTCGATGCCGGCGATCTGGCCGGCAGTGCTGAAAGCGACCGAGAGGTACGCTTCCTGCTCGAGAGGGCGATGCCAGGCGATGCCGGGTTGACCGGTGCGGTCCTCCAGCCAGCTCATTCCTTCGACCCCGTCCGGGGTCTCCCGCATGGCGGCGAGCTTGCGGTTTGCAGCTTTTCGTTCTTTGCCCCGGGCAGCGACAGCATCAGCCATCCACTCGTCCCAGACATCGCTGTCATAGGGCACATACACCGTTGTTCCGGTGCGGATGCGGCCCCTCCACCGCCACTTGCCTAGCTGGCGAGCAAGGATGGTGCCGTTCTCGGTTCCCATCGTCCCCAACCAGGCCACCGCGAAGATCGGCAGGGCCACCAGGAGCCCGTTGAACTGCAAAGCCAGCACGAGGATCGCAGACGTAACGCCCGCGATCGACAATGCCCACGCTCGAGCTTTGGGCACTCGGCCCCACGCCCCACGAGAGCTTGATTCGCCGCCGAGGATAGATGTACGTGCCATTGTGTCGGGGTTCCCTTGTTCTAGTCCTGGGCCGCTTCGGCGGCGTGCCCGGCTGTCGACTCCGCCATCTGGGCTCCTTTGCTCGCAGCTGACAGCGCCGCCGCCGCGATCAGGGTCGGGACGCCAACAGCGGCACCGACACCAGTCGCGGACTCCGCGGCGCCAGCTGCAGCGGCGCCCTCTGCAATCCCGGTTGCGCCGGCTGCGACGCCTTCTGCTCCTGCAGCGCCCGCCGCCCCTGTCGCGCCGACAGCTTCGGTGCTGGATGCTGCAGCCGCAGCGCCTGACTCACTCGCCATCGCGGTGCTCGGCGCTCCGGGGGAGCCGGCACCTGTCGTGGGCGCTGATGCGGAACTGCTGACGTCGGTGTTCGCCGGCGCTTCTGAGCCGGGAGAGACCTGAGCTGCGCTTTGCTCGTTCGCGACACTGGTGAGCTGGCTCTCGCCGCCGTCTCCGCCGCTGTTCCCTCCGCTGGGACTGCCAGAGGGGCCTGACGATGGGCTACCGGGGGCGGTGAACCCTCCGCTGCTGGCGTGCCCTGCATTGCCGAGAGGGCTGGCAACTTTGGCGAACGCCAGTAACCCCATCGGGGCGAACACCACCAACCCCATGATCACTCCCACGGTTACGAGGTTGACCAGAACGACGAGGCCGTTCTGCTGCGCGGTGGAGGCCGGGTCCGCCCACGATAAACCGAGACCAGAGATGGCGAAGAAGCCGATCGCGAGCAGGAAGAACAAGAAGAAATGCGACGCGATGATCCCGACCACGACCAGCGGGGCTTTCTTGGCGAAGCTCCGAGTCCGGGGATCTATCAGCCAGACGATGCCGAGGGGGATCAGCGCTGCGCTCAGGTAAACGGCGGCCAATTGAACGATGCAGATCACGACCGCACCGATCAACGCAAGCAAGACCACCAACATCACGATGATTCCCACCACCGCGCCGCCGGTGATGCCTGCAACATCCTTGGAGGCGAACCGGGCGGAAAGGGTGGTCAGGAACGCAGTCTGGGTTCCGCCGAGCCCCCAGGCGGTGACGCCATCCGTCGCTGCTGAGACGATGTTGGAGAACGTGGCACCAATGATGGGGCCGAAAACAGTTCCGGCCAAAAAGAGAGGCCCGTACTCGAAGACCGACTCGAACGCTTCCCGGCCGCCCATCTCATGCCGACCCGCTCGGGCCAGGGTGACGATGATGAGGATCACGAAAACCAAGACCGCGATGCCGAAGGAGGCTTCGTAGCATTGGATCCACCACGCGGCGCTGAAATCTGGCTTCAATGCGTCGACGAGTGCGGGTAACACGGTGCCCGAGAGACCTGCGGTAGCTTCTTGGATCTTGGAAAGTACGTAGCCCAGCGGGTCGGTGGCGAAGCTGACGGCCTGCACGCCGGCGCCGATCACGCCTCCGATCCCGTCGGTGATTCCACAGCCAATGGGGCCTAACACGCATCCGTCGGCCATTAGCAGCCCCCTTCAAATTTGGTCCCGACGCTGTAGATGTCTTGCATCGTGCGTGCGGACGCCGTGCCATCGCTGAACTTCCAGCCGTCGCTGGTTGGCTTCAAGGTGTACGTCCCGGCTGCCGTCGTCACCTGGCCCGGGTTGCTGGCATCCGCGACGTCTGGTTTGTCGTTCAGATACATGGGTGCGGCGATCGTGACGACTACCGCGTCCGGAGTCGCGGATTCGATGTAGTACACCGCGCCGTCAAGCGAGACCCGCTTGTTCGCGCCGTTGTATTGCCCGCCGGGGGCGGCGTACTTCGGGACGAACGTGACCATCGTGCTCGTGAATGGTTCCACGGTCGTCGCCGCGAGCACATGGTAGTAATCGTTCGCCGGGGCGGGGCCCGGGAGGGAGATGTATTGCAGCCAGGCACCGAAGAAGGTGACGGCGCCCAACGGTGTGAGATCTTTACGGGCCTGCTCGGCGAGCAGCTGGTCGACGGTAATAGCGGTCCCGCCAACACAGCCATTCGCGGCGGCGCCTGTGACGCTTGCCCGCGGCGACGCGGTTGCTGCGCCCGCGATGATGCCGGCAGGCGCGGGTGGGGCCACAGCGACCCACACACCCACGCCGACGGCCAGCAGCACCGCGGCGCCGGCGATGATGCCGATCACTGTGCGACGCCGACGCGAACGCTGACCTGGAAGCTCCGAAGTCATGAAAAGACCGTGATGATCGCGCCCACGATGATCGGTAGAGCGACCAGACCGCCCAGCGAGCCGAGCGAGCCGATGACCTTGCTCTTGGCTGAACCGGCCTGCTGCGGATTCGAGTTATCCCGTGCATGCCTCACGGCCACGAGGGCCATGATCAGGTAGACGATCGCGACGATGATCGCGATGCCCCACACCCCGGCAAGGAGAAGCTGCCAGAGCGCGGTGAACTTCACCCCGAGGAACGTGAAGTTCGGGGTGATGTTGTTCAGTGGGTTGTCGAACTGGTGAACGTAGGACGCAACGGTCGTGCTGAGGCGCAGAGTGATGTTCATGAGGTTTCCTTCGGATGCGTGTTAGTGGACGTTGGCTTTCAGGACCTGAACGATCCGCGCTGACGCGCGGGTCCAGGCGCGTCGCGAAGGCGCGCTGAGTTTGGCGAGAGTCATCTCTCCCCCGGCGGCGATGTGCGGGTCGAACGGAATATCGAACAACGTTCGCTCCGTCTCCCCCCGCAACGTCAGTGCGCGGAGTTTCTGGTCGACGTGCGGGTCTTCTCGGGAGCCGTTGTGCATGAACAGGATGGTCGCGGTGTCGGCCAGCTCTGGGTGCCCATACCGGCGCACCACATCAAGCAAATTCAAAACACCGAAGAGGGAATCAACCGAGGCGATCGTGGGCACGACGAGAGCGTCGGTTAGCTCGAGCGTCTTAACAAACGCCGACGAGTGCATGTTGTTTCCGGTGTCCGCGATGCTGATCCGGTAGTACCGGTCCAGCAACCGCTCAATGCTGACGATGTCATCCTCGAGGAGTACGGCCCGGTCAGCGATCGACCCGATGACGTCCGCGCCGGAGCTTTGCGGGGCCACGTATCCGCCGAGCTCGCCGTGGTTCGAGACGGTGTCGACTCTCTCGAGCAACTCAGCCAGACCACGCGCCGGGGTCCCTTCTGCCCGTCGACCAATGCTTCCCGCCGCATCAGGGGCGTCCCATATCACAACGGAACCGCCCCGACCTTCCGCGAGGGTGTCCCCGATCGTTTTCACTGACGGAGTCTTTCCGACTCCGCCCTTCGGGTTTGCCACGGTGATGTGGACGGGTCGCACCCACATCGTCTGCCTGATCGTCAGCTTCGCTTCCCGGTCCGACACCTCGTCGCTTCCCGGCTTGAGCTTGACCAGTCCGCCCGTCAGCTGACGGACCCTTCCCCGGGCGCCCCACAACGCCGGTTCAGGCGTCGCGGTCTCCGTCGGCATCACCGCGAAATCCTCCAGCACCGACCGGTGAAGGACGACAGCCGCGGCGGGTTCTCCCTCACCAGGTCGCACCCGCTCCGGTCGGGCTGCAGAGGCCACCGCGGCGGAGTGGGCGGGCGATGTGGGCGGGAGCGCGATCTCGAGATAAGAGTCTGTTCGGTGTCCGTCACCGAACAGCTCGTCTGTGGGTTGGGTCATCAGAATGCTTCCTTCCATCGAAGGGCATGACAGGTGCGGCACCGTGCGGTCCGCGCCCTTCACGAACAAGAAGGAGAGGCACGCGCAGTCCGCTGCTGCGCGCACGCGTGCTTCTTATGAGCACACGAAGACACCCCGCCCCGAATAGGGGGTGCTCGACTACTTCAGCAGGAGAAGGACCCGAATGTCACACCCCCCCGGCCCGGCCCGAGAACCGCCCCTCTCCCCCACAGCCCGCGGACGCACCCTCCCGAACTATCTGCAGCGCACGTATCCCCGCGAACCCCGATACGCCCGAGTTGGTTCGGGAAGAAACCCGGCTCCTTGCCGAGCACGCCGCGAACGTGAAGTCCTACACGGCCGGCGGGTGGGTGGTTACTGCGAACACCATGATCAACAACTACGCCAACCGCACCTACCTGATCCTCGACGTCGTCGAACGCGCAGAGCCGGCCGGTCAGCCGTGACAGCGCAGAGCCCGGCTGGCCTCTACTCGGAGGAGGTGCCGCCTATCAGCTGAGCTTTTTCAATCGCCGCATCGCGAATGAATGCTGACAGGTTCGTACCAGTTGAGGCCGCCGCTTTGCTGATCAGTTCCCGCTCCGACGCGCGCAACCGCAAAGCTACCGGATTCACCGGCGGATCTTTCTCAGGCGGTCGGCCCATCGTTTTCGCCACGACCACATACTAACCGTATTGCACTAATTATCACGACATGTAGTTATCGCGATACGGAAAGTGCTATTATCGCGATACGGAAAGTAACCCGGAAGGTGCCCGATGACTGTCACTCCCACCCCCAACAAGCCACCTCGGCCTTTGGTGGCCGCGGCGATACGGCCCGGCTCAAAAACCAGCCTGGTCAGGTGGTACCCGACCGGCGACGGCTGGCGAACGGAACTGCTCACCGGCATCTATCGCGGCCGAAGCTCGGACGTCTGGAAAATCGAAATCGCCAACGAGGAACGTCACCTCCCCCGTGCAGACTGGCACCCGTGCACCCTCTGAACCCTCTGGCTCAGTCACGTTTCTCCACAGAATCACTCAAGGAAAGAAGGAAAAGATGGCCGGCGAAACGATTATCACCGTCGTGGGGAACCTGACGGGTGACCCGGAGCTGCGGTACACGCAGAACGGGCTTGCGGTCGCGAACTTCACGATCGCGTCCACACCACGCACCCTTGATCGCAGTTCGAACGCCTGGAAGGACGGGGATCCGCTCTTTCTGCGGGCGAGCGTTTGGCGGGAGTTCGCTGAGCACGTCGCAGGGAGCCTGACGAAAGGATCACGAGTCATCGCGACCGGTCGCCTCAGGCAGCGCTCGTATGAGACAAAAGAGGGAGAGAAGCGATCCTCGATCGAGTTGGAGATCGACGAGATCGGCCCCAGCCTTCGCTACGCGACGGCGACTCTCGCCCGGCCCGCAACGACAAGCACGGCTCCTGCGTCAAGCGACGCCGGCGACGTGTGGGATCAGCCCGGGTCGTACAGCGACGAAACCCCGTTCTAAAAGCCAACCACCCCGAATCCGGAACCAGTGGATCCCGAACCTCTGCCGACCCGGCACCGTATGGTCAGCAGAGGTTCGGGTAACGGGTCGGGCGTGACCCTCCTGCGCCGTCTGCCAACCCTCGCACCCTCAAAAGTAGGAATCTCCCGATGCCACGAAAGACCAGGTCCGCCCTCTACATCCTCGGCGTGATCATCGTGGTTGCGGGGATCGTCGTTTACTTCGGCCCCCGGGTCCAAGGCGACTCTGTCCCGCAAGCCGGCGTTGATGGTTCGCACACGCCTGAGCTGGACTCGACCTCGAGCGGCGTCACTCTCCGTCAAATCCACTCCCCCGGCACAGTCGAGCGCGACCTTACCCTTCCCGCCGGACAGTGCCACATGATTGTCGTCGACGCCGACGCGGGCGAGTACCTTCCCGACCAAACGTGCACACCAGGCGCGGTCGACCCGGCTGTCACTCAGGAGAGCATCGACGCCACGATCTGTGTCAGCGGGTACACGTCCACCGTGCGACCCCCGTCGACCGATACGAACAAAATCAAGACGATGGAGCTGGCCGCGTACGGCATCGCGTACGACAAGACCATCGAACTCGATCACCAGATCCCGCTCGAGCTCGGGGGCGCGAACAGCGTCTCGAATCTATGGCCAGAAGCGAACACCAGCACCGCGACCACAGTGAACAACCCAAAAGACCAGGTCGAGAACGACCTCAAAACCGCGGTCTGTGATCACACGGTCACCCTGATCGCGGCGCAAACCGCGATCAATTCGAACTGGGTCACTGCTGAAACTGTGCTCGGTCTTTCCCGCTAACGCGGGATCGAACTCGTGCAGGACACAATGACTGATAACTCCGCACCAGGCATCATCACTGCACCACGGAGCACCTCATGAATATCACCGATACCCCGTCAGAACGACCTGGTCGACGTCGACCATGGAAGCGCACTGTTGCTGCGATCACTCTGATCGCAGTTATCGTGCTCGGCGCGGCAGGGGCCGGCATCACGACGGTCATCGTTCACAACAACGAGCATGACCAGGCACAGGCAGCCATGCTCGCCGCGTCGACCACGTACGAGGTGGCCGCCACGGCGCAGAACGCGGCGGCAGACGGCATTAAGGCGACGGTCGCCGTGTCGGCGGCGTTGTCCGCATCCGCGCAGCAGCTGATGAACGAGTCGGCGCCGAACGGTCTTGATCTGCTCACCCCAGACAGCCGCGCCGCTCTCAACACGCAGCTCGCCGCGCTGAACACGGCGCTAGCTCCTGAAACCAGCGCTGCCATCGCGAAGCTCTACACACCGGCCAGCGCCCCCGCAGCCTCGACCCCAGGCCCTTCGGGAGCAGCTAGCCCGGCCGCGCCGGCAGCGGACGCTACCCCCGGCATCCCGAGCGCAACCCAGTCGGTTGCACCTACCCCCCAAGGCAGGGAATACATCAGCCCGACCGGGGACGTCGTCTCATTCACCGACGACACCGACTCGCTGAACAAAACCGCCCAATCAATGACTAACGAAGCCGTCATACTCACCGAGGCAACACCGCCCGTGGTTGCCCAGACCGCACAGCTCGTGACGCTTAACACGAACGTGGTCGCGGCGATCGACGCAGCAGCTGGCACCGTCGCCGTTCAAGGCACCGCTATCCTCGCCCTTGTTCAGGGAGCATCACAGCCCGAGAAAGATGCCCTCACCGCGTCGATCGCGGCCGTCGCGGTGCCAGCCGACCCGTCGGCGGACCGGGCAGCAACCGTCGGCGCGGTCAACACCTACGTCTTAGCTGTGAACGCCGCCACCACCTCCCTCGCCGCGAACGCCGCAGCAGCGCAGGCCGCAGCGAACGAGTCCAGCTCAGGCGGCAGCTCGAGCGGTGGTGGCTCATCGTCCGGGTCCCATGGAAGTGGCTCCTCCGGTGGCGGCTCGAACGGCGGAGGCGGCTCGTCAGGAGGTAGCGGTTCCAGCGGCGGAGGCGGCTCGAACGGCGGAGGTGGTTCGTCAGGAGGTGGCGGCGGCTCCAGTGGCGGAGGCGGCTCATCGGGAGGCGGCGGCGGCACGCCCCCCGTCGATAAGAGCCTGAAAATCCGTGTCGGGTCGCAGGTTGGTTCTTGCCCGAGCGCGTACCCGACCTCCTACAGTTTCAGCCAGTCGGTGTCGTATGGCTCGACGCTAACCGTTCCAAACCGTTGGCTGGACTACAGCACGAGCGACACCGGCTCTGGGTGGTCTGTATCCGGCGACTACTGCGACCAGTGACGATACGAAGGATTGCCATACTGCTGGCCGTCAAAACCATCGGCCTCGCCGGCTGCACAAGCCAACCGGCGGCGCCAACTCCGGTCTCGGCCGCGGCCGCGCAAGCGCCGCCGACCGGATCGGTTGAACCGGGGCCGGTGATGGGTGGATCCGCCGCGGCCGATCAACCACTTTTCGATGCAACGAACGAGGCGACGATTCAGCACAACCCCGCAGCGTCGGGCGCCGACTTCGCCGCTGCCCTCGCCGGCGCCGGGTTCGCGGCATCGACGCTGCAGTACACAGCGGATACGACGAGTGCTGGCCTGACCGCCGCCTCGACCCAGTTCTCTGCGCAGCTCGGCGCGGCGTGTCTGATCGGCCAGTATGGGGCAGGCGCAACGGGGTATCGCAGTATCGTCGCGGCCACGCTAAACGGGCTCTGCCTCGTCGGAGGTGCCGCTATCGGCGGCTGAATCCAAACTAGCGATGAGGAAGGCCCCGTGGAACATTCCACGGGGCCTTCCTCATTTGCGCCAGTATCGGGCTAGCCGACCGTACCCGAGCTGTCGGAGTAGAGCCAACGGTCGGCCATCGGAAACAGCCACGCCACGAGGCAGAACCACGCGGCGCAGACCAGTGCTACCGCGAGGACAATACTGAGCCACAGAGGGCCAGGCAGGGCCCGCCAGATGAGGGTGTACATGGTGGCTATCCTTTCGACGCGACGGTAGCCGCGATCTCGGCGGGGGCGCCGGCGGTGAGGGGTTGGAAGGACTCGAACGAGCCGTAGGCGATGAGACGTTCGACGGCGTGAAACGGCGGGTTGCACGTCGTCATGGTGATGAGGCGGGCCCCAGCGGGTGCACCGTTGACGGTCGGGACGGCATTCAGGACGTTCACCTGGTCGGGTTGCACGTACTGGAAGTTCCGGAAACGGTAGGTGTACCAGCCGTCCGGGGTTTGGATGTAGATCGCGTCTCCGATCTGCAGTTTCGAGACATCGATGAAGGTGTTGCCGTAGCCGCTGTCGTGCGCGGCGATCGCAAAGTTCCCGACACCACCAGGCATTGCGGTACCCGGATAGTGGCCGACGCCGGCGTCGTAGGAGTTCAGCACCGTTTCGGTGTCGACGGTCTCTCGAATGGTTCGTTCCCAGTCCGAACCAAGCCGGGGTACGTAGATCACGGCTAGCGGTTCCGTGGCACCCGGCGCTGCGTCGACGGGCGGGTCAGCGGGGCTTCCTGCAGGCGCGGTCGCGGCGTGACTGATCCACGTCTGCGAAAGCGTCGACGCGGCGGCGCTCTGCCCGGCGTTCAGGACGATGCTGTTGAACCAGGTCTCCCAGCCGAGGAACAGCACCACGATCAGCCCGGCGGTGACGAAGGCGTCTGCGGCGTAGCGGAGAGGTGTCACCTGGCAGCGGTTTTTCCGGTGAGTCATGTTTCTCTTAGTCCAAGCTCGAGGGCTGAAATACAGTGATGGGGCTCTCGGTGTACGAGAGCCCCATCACTGGTCAGAGCCGGTTGGGTGGTGTCGGCCGGGACTGGTAGGAACGTTCTATCTGTTCCTGCCGGCCGGGGTTACTCGGCCGTCGTGCTGCGGCGCCGACGGATCATGAACAGCGCGAACAGGACCCCGCCGCCGGCGAGCAGACCACCGGCGAGGAGTACCAGCGGCTGCGCGTCGAAGCCGGTGTGAGCCAAGACAGGCGTGCCCGGTGAACCGTTGAACAGTTCTTCGGTGCAGCCGCCCTGGACGATGACTTTGCCATTTTGTCCGATCAGCTGCTCTACGAACCCGTAGTTACCGGCGTCCAAACCTCCGGTTGCGGGAGACGTGTAGCTCGTGTTCGCGTTGGGTCCAGCGGTGATGCTGATCGCGGGCAGCGTCGTCACGAGCGACGTGGCGTCGCACACCAGCGTGTTGTTCGTAGCGCCCTGCTTGTACAGAGAAACCACGGCGGTCGTGCCGGGGTTGATCGTACCGTTCACCACGAGGGTGTCCGTGGCTGTGCTACCCGCGGTCAGGGTCGACGGCGGGGTGGTTACCACCGTCGGCTGCGAAACGGGGAACAGCTCATCAAGGCAGCCGCCTGTCACGATCGCAACGCCCTTCGCGTTGAGCAGCTGCTCCACGAAGCCGTAGTTTCCGGCGACCAGGGCGTCAGTCTCAGCAGACGTGTACGAAGCGTCGCTGGCAAAGCCAGCGGTGATCGCGATCGGCGCCGAAATGGCATCGACCTGAGTGCTCGTGTCACAGACCAATGTGGCAGCGCCAGTTGCCTGCTTGTAAAGCGTGACAACAGCGGTGGTGCCGGGGTTGATCTGCCCGTTGACGGTCAGTGTGTCGTGTGCCGTCGCGCCGGACGAAAGCCCGGTCGGCGGCGCGGTGACGACCGTTGGCTGAGCAACAACGGTCTGCTCACTCGTGACACCGCACTTCCCAGTGCTGATGACATTCGTGGTGCCGTGAACGCTGGCCGTCTCGATCCAGAAGACCTTCCCTGTCGTGGTGTCCGCGACGGGGAAAGCCTCGGATGGGTAATCGCCCGCCGTTGTCGCGGTGACCGGCTTGGTGCTCGTGTACGTCAGAGTCGACGCATCGCACACCGGGCTGGTCGAGCCGTCCTTCTGCAGGTATCCCTTGAAGGTGACGTCAACGCCGACGGTCGGCATCGGCCCGGTGATCGTCGCAGTGTCCTGAACCGTGCCACCAGGTGCAGCATCGGCCTGAGCCTTTGTGGTGACCGTCGGGGTGAGGATCTGCGCCGTCTCGGCGGGAACGCCGTAGTTGTCAGACCAATCAGCGAAATACCCCTGATATTGCGCAGGCTGATCGGCCTTCACAAGCGCCCACACAACGGTGTCGTATCCAGCGGCGTAGCCCACGTCGATCGAGGACGACGTCACGGTTCCTCCACCAGCAAGAATCTGGGTTGCGGTCCCGATCTTGACGGCGTCGGCGGGAACGGTTGAAGCCTGCACTGGTGCCTTGTCTGAGTGGTAGACGGCTCCCGAAAGTGTTACCGGGATCGGGGTTCCGTTGCTGTCGCGGAGCCAGTCACCGCCCACGAGGGTGGGGGTGATTGCGTCGGTGACCGAACCGCCCAGTACCTTGCTCGTGTCGCTCAGCGTGGTCGACAGAGTGGGGCGGGAGGGGGTGATGTGGGACTCTGCGACCTGGCCGAACTTGTCGGTGAAGGAGTAGCCGTCGGGGAGGACGGTTTGCGCATCGGCGCTCTGATCAGCGGCGCTGATCGCCCAGACCCACGTTGAGTATCCGGCTTGGGTAGCGGGCGTGTCGCTTGAGGCGGTGTACACCTTATTCGGGCCGTCAGCCGCGGTAGTTGTAACGCTGGCGTGACCCAACACGACCGATCCTGCCGGAGCGGTATCTGACTCCGTGAATGCGGCGGTCGACCAGTACAGGGTGCCGTTGGCCACGATCGGGACGTAGCTACCGTCACCGGCCTTTGCCCACGGGTTCGTTACTGTGCGACCACTGGATGCTTGGAAGCTCGTCGTGCTGAAGGTGAGGTTGTCTTGCGGGGTAGCGCCCGCGTCGACGAACGTTGACGCAACCGTCGTGCCCACGATGGGCGCGAATGCCGCGGAACGCGCGAACGGGTCGTGGCCTGAAACTGTGAACGTCGCGGTCGGAGCTGTTGAGGTGCCAGCAACCAGTAGCCGCTGCTCTGAGCCGGTGTTGTACTGTGCAACGTTCGAGTCAGCGTGTGACCCGGTCGACGGGCCGGTGAAAGTACCTGATCCGGAGATTTGGTAGTCCTTGACGCCGGCGGGCGGTGCGCCGTGGACGTCCAGTGTTTCTCCGGCGGTCACACCGGCAACCGATGAGCTACCGGTCGCGGTGAAAACGCCGTTGGTGAGGGTGATCGCACCCGTCGCGGTTGACGGCTGAACGTCTGCCGTCACCGTGCCGTCGAAGTTACTGCCGACGACCGCGAAGTCGAGGGTTCCGCTGCCGGTTCCGCCGCCGCCGCTGTTCCAGTTCGCGTCGGCGTCGGCCCAGATGGTGTTGTATTCGTCGGTGACCTCTGGGTGGCTGGCCGAGATGTACGCAGCGCCTTCGGCTTGGGTGCCTGGGCTGATCCCGCCACCAAGATGAGAGCCGGTGTAGGCGTAGATGTACGCGTTCACCGCTGCGGCCTGGACGTCGTCGCCGGTGTCGCCGTATTTCAGCAGGACGTAATTGACCTTCGTCATGTCGTCGCCTTGCAGTACCTGGCCGGCGTCGGCGGTGAACGACGTGACGTACTGCCCGCCGTCTGTGTCCCCGAACGCGCCATCGCGCGACGGGTCAGCGCAGTAGCCTCGTTTTCCGTCGGGCGTGATTTCGTTACCGAGGTGACCACCGAAAGAGGAACCGTCATCGAACCCCGCGCCTTGCGTTGCAGCGTTCGCTGGGGCGGCGGCGAGAGTGAGGCCGGTCAGAGAGATACCGGCGGCCGCGGTGATCGCGAGCACCCTGACCATCAACGAGTGTGGCGACTTGTGTGTGTCACCCTTTTTGCGGCGAGGGCCGGGGCCCGCGCCTGGCGGCGTGCTAACTGACATGGATGCTCCTCAGCATTGGTGGAAACCGAAGGCTTCGGCTCGCACCACGAAGAAGCGCGACAACGCGCACCACCAAAAGCCAATGACCGTGGTACGCCGGCGTAACAAGGGACTGCTACGCGGCCATCATTCGGCTTTGATAGGTGCGAAGTGCACGGAAATGGGTGGGCGACGTCTTCGGGTCGAAGTCCTGGTCTCGAAGGAACCCGTATGCCAGGGATGTCTCTCGCGGGGTCGGCCTGCCGCCCCAGGTCACGTTCGCGACCGCGTCGATCTGCGCCGGACGCAGCGCCGGGAAGAGCTCGCCAGCCGCGCACCGATCGCCATGGTCGTAAGAAACCCGCTGCGGCGGGTTCTCAGCGAGGTGCCAGACCAGGTCGGCAACCACACCGCGGAGCCCGGCAGGGGTGCGAGGGCTGATGGTCTGGAAAGTGAGGTCGACGACGTCGCGTAACGGCGTCAGGCCGTGTTCTGGGACCCAGGCCGGGTCGCAATGCTGCTGACGCGGATCCGCGACCTCAGCGCTCAGCCCGTCGAGCGCGTCGGCGTGGAAGCCCGCACGATTCCATAACCACCCCGGCGATTTCCCGGGACGAGGCCGGTCCGTCGCGCACGTGTAGAGATACGCTGCGGGATCCCTCACGAAACCGGGGTCGTCGTTATCGATAATCGCGAGTCTGTTGAGCGCGGCCGGTGACGTGAGAAGTTCGGTCAGGATGAAGGATCCGACCTCGTTTGGCTCGAGCGGGAACCAAAGCGGGTCGACGCTGTACTTCACCAAAGCAGGCCCAACCAGCGCTTCCAACAGGCCAATGAACGCCACTCCCTCGGGCTGGCGGAAACAGTCTCGTCCGGTGGCCAAGGCGACGAAACCGTCCCGAAGGAGAGCTGTTTCCTCGGGGCTGGTGCTGATGCTAGACATGGCGCGCCTGCACAAGCGTATTGATCTGATCGAGCCTTCCGATAAGTCGCTGGGCCGAAGCGAGGACGCCGTCCCAATCCTCTGCAGCGAGAGGGTCCTCACCGATCGCGTCGACCACGTCGGCTCCTTTGACGCGGATGATCTTCTCTTCCGCAAGCGTTACCGCGTTCACCAGCTGGCTGATGAGATGGCTGTGAATCTTCGTGGCCATGCCATCCGCACCAATCCGGTATTCCTCGACGATGCGGAGCGCTTTGTTGTAATACCCGTCGACCTTGCCAGACTCGTTCGCCGACGCGACAAGTTGGCCGAGCTCGTCGCGAACCGGCGCCGGCAATGAAAGGTCTTCATGAAGGGAGCGGATCTTTTCGTACTTCATCACAGTTTTCTCGGACGCCGGGACTAAACGCTCGATAATCTCTCGTCGGCTTCCCGGACGATCCAATGCGGCCTGTATCGAAGCGGGCAACTTTCCCTCTCCGATGATCAGAGCGACTCTCTCGTCACTGCTCATCGGAGTCGGCAAATTTCCCACCGTGCCCGGACCGCCCCAACGTTCCATATTTAGGCGGTCACCGTTGATCCGTCTGACTCTCTTTTCTCGCTCGGCCAGCGCCGGCTGCAGCGACTTCACCAGGTCGGCCTGCTGCTCCAGGCTCGGCGTCGACCGAGCTTGGTTCTCTTCCCAGCGCAGCAGATCACGCGTCTCGACGTCTTTGGGGTCAATGTCCTCGAACACCCGCGCGCTAATGGTCTCCCACCGTAACTGGCGGGCCGCAGCCAGGCGTACCCGGCCAAAGATCAGCCCGTAGTGGAAGTCCAACGAAATGGGATGAAGCTGCCCGTATGCTTCCAGCGACGCGGCCATTCGGGCGACGTCGCGGGCATCCACCACCGAATCCGGTTGGTCGGTTCCACCGTGCACGCGCGCCACAGGCACCTGTTCGGTGCGGACGGCGCCAATGTTTCGGGAGCTTTCCACCGGGCGCAACCCTTGCGAGCCTCCCCGGGCTGCCGGGTCGAACATCGATCGAGCTGCGGGCGTTGCGGGCACATTTGAAGATCGTTCCTGCGCCAGAAACTCTCCCATCACAATGTCCCCTCCCCCACGGGGAGTCTCGCAAGATCCCCATCAACGCCCAGCGCGTACTATTTATACGCCATCAGTATAGTGTGAAAACACTAATTGCGTATTATTGGTACTCCAAAGTCGACGCCGCTCCGCGCTGAAGCCAATTGGCGGCAGAACGCTTTGCGCTGCGCCAAAATAGTGTTCATGCCCCCGAGACACTCATGGCCGACTCCGGAGGAGAGGCCAGTAGACCTTGAGGCGGCTTTGCAGGTACTAGGCGATCGGCTGTGCGTTGAAATTCTTAGATTCATGTGGCCACTAACGAGCGCAAGCGTGGCGCAACTGCTCCGGGGCACCCAGATCACGCGCTCATCCCTGACCAACAAGCTGCTTATCCTCGAGAAAGCTGGATGCATCACGGCCGATGTTCCCGAAGGCGAAAGCCGCGTCGGTAAGAATCTGAACTACTCGGTCGTGCATGAACGCGTCGAAACCCTCCAGCAAGCCTGGAAGTCATACGTTCTCAGCAGCACGCCGCCAGACCAGCCGCTGCCCTAGTACTCCTGTAGACACTGGTCTCCTTGGTAGGATGCCCACGTGAGTAGAAAAGCGGACGCCCCTGTGACCCCGTGGGCGCGCCAGGTGGCCCGCGCGATCGCGACGCTGCAAGCTCAGACAGGAATTTCTCACGCAGAACTCGTCAGACACTGCGGCTTTTCGCACACTTACTACTACAAGCGCCTTCGCGGCGACGAAGCGTTCGATCTCGACGACGTAGCAAACCTCGCCGCCCCTCTGGGTGTCACTCTCGTTGAGCTCATGGAGCTCGCGGCTTTGATGCCGGAGAAGAACGAAGATGATCGCGGCGCGGTCGTCAAAGTCGATGGGGCTGAACTCGGCCGCCGGCTTCGCTATTTGGAGGACACCTCGGTCTACGAGTTGGACATACCTGAGCTTGACCGGCAGCTCCAAACCGAAGGATTCTCCTTCAACCAGAACGACTGGACCGAGCTGACAACCGGGACCGCAACCAGCAGCGTTTACGAGGCAATCCTCAAGCGAATCGCCCAGGCTTTCCACGTACCGGACGAATACCTCACCGATACGGGGCGGCCGGCTTGGGCGGATCGAATCGAGGCGGAGATCGACTTCGATAGAGCTGTCCAAGATGCCCACGTTCAACGCATCGCAGCTCGGTCGCTCGGTGAAGTGAGCGCCGCCGAGCTTCGCGCACTAGCTGCAGCAATTCGCGGTTAGTCCGCTCGTGGGTTCTAATCCGCAACCCCGGTGGTTGGAGAACGATGGAGTCATCTTGCGCGCCGAGCAGGCCTTCGTAAAGCATGGGTTGAGCAGAATCCGAACAGCAGAGGATCTCCAGCAACTGGTCACGGAGATCAGCGGAAAGCCGGTCGAGCTCAAGCTCATCAGCGACACAAACATGAAAACCACGACAGCGCTCTGGATCGAGGATCAACGCCGGCACCGGATCATTCTCCGCAAGCAAGACCGGCCGCTCTACCGCGCCCGAGGGCTACACCACGAATACGCCCACATCATCCTTGGCCACCCAACGTGTATCGGCCATGTTGCCGACCCTCTCATCAGGCGAGAGCGGACCTTTGGTGACCAGACGATGTCCGCCGCAATTAACGCCGACGAGGCCGGCGACGCAGCCCAATGGGAAGGCGAAGCCGAATATCTCGCCGGACTCATTGCGCGCACCCTTTTACACCCGATTTACCTCGACGACGAGCGACTATTCGGATAGGCAGATTCGATGCTGACCTATCTGATCGTCTTCCTCATTCTGGCCGTTCTCTTCGTGACGCGCGCCAGTAGCGCTTACCGTGTGCCACACGCCCGCACTTCATGGCTGGCTTCAGGCATCGGCGCGCTGGCGATTCTCACGCTCGGACCAGTCATACCAGTCGAAGAACTCGATGGATTCCTGGGCGGCACGAACCTGATCTACCTCGTCCAGTGCATCCTGGCCACCCTTGCTTTCTCGCTCTTCGCCCGCGCTGCGCTCATCACCGATACCCACCTGCTGCTCCCGGCACGGACCTGGCCGGTCCTTCTCTGGTGTGCCGTCTTCTGTGTACCGTTCTTCTTCATCAAAAGGCGCGAACCAACCGCGGATCTCTTTATTCGCGTCCACATCGACCAACTTGCATCTGTCCTCTGCGCATCCCTCTACATGCTTGGAATCGCGGCGATCTCGACGAGGCTGCTTCTTGGTACCCGCAACAAGTCCGACCGGGTCTACTGGCTCTTCCGACTCGGAGCAACGCTGGCGATCGCCGGAATAGCGACGCAAATCGCCGCCCTTATCCTCGACCACTTCAAAATCGGGCCATACGCCCTGGCTGATTTCTTCTACGACTGGTTCAACCCGCTTTTCTACGGAGGCGTCATAACCATCGGACTCGGTATGGGCGTGTTTGCCATCAGCCGGTGGGGACGAACGAGGCGTCTCAAGAAACGCATCCGCGAACTAGAGAACCTGCTGCGTGCTCGAGGTATCCAAGTGCCGAGCACGTCCGGTGATGAGCTCTCCTACGCCGTTTACACCCTGATTGTCTGGATCACCGACAACGTCATCAACGGTGACATCGTGCTCAGCCCAGAAGAGGCACTGGTCGTCGAAGAATCTGAACTCTGGATCGAACGCAAACTCCCGCAACTCGACCAACTCGCCGCACTATAACCACAACTGGAGTACCTTGAAGCGCCTTATCGCGGCTGCCACCACCGTTACTGCTCTACCGCTCGCGCTCGGTGTCGTCTTTGCCCGCCGCGTTGTCGGGTCATATGGCCACGGATCCCAACAGGTTGTCAGCTCGAGCGCCGACTCCATCACTTTTCACGCCAACCGGAAGACCAGCCACCCCGGCACGTTCGGGTTTTGGTTCACCGAAGGCCACGCGCTGGTTGGTGAAGTCATCGCCACCGACGAAGACCGTAAGACCGTAGAACGCAGGCTCATCACTCTCGAAGGACAGCTCAGCGACAACACCAAAGGCATCTGGGAAGGTGACGTCTTCCGGAATCCGAGCGTCATCGGTCACTACCGCGATATCGACATCATCGGCCCGACTGGAGTTTCACCCGCCTGGCAATTCGATGGCGAAGACAAAGGGTTCTGGGCGATTCACGTCCATGGCATCAGGACCACCAAGATGAACGCCGTTCGCACGGTGCCGCCTTTTCAAAGCTCCGGAGCGACGTCGCTGGTCGTTTCCTACCGAGGCGATGGAGAAGGCCCATCAACCGGCCAAAGCGGCGCCATGCTGGGCCTGACCGAATGGGAAGACGTCGAAGCTGCCATCGACTACGCGATCAACAACGGCGCCCGGCGCATCGTTCTCGTCGGCTGGTCCATGGGGGCCAGCGTCGTTCTCCTAGCAGCTGAACGATCCGCCCACAATGGACTCATCGCAGGAATCCTTCTCGTTTCGCCGGCGGTCGAATGGCGCACCATCATGAGCTACCGCGCACAAAAAATGGGAATCCCCCTTCCTCGCCTCTGCAGCCGCCTCGCGGAGCTCGTACTGTCCACTCCGGGACTGTGTCGTCTGGCCGGCCTGGCAGCGCCCATCGACTTCACAATGCTGGACTGGACCCACCCAGGCCGAGTCACAGTCCCGGTGTTCGCTGTCCACTCTGACGGGGACCAGACGATCCCCCTGCAGCTCTCACGAACCTTCGCGGACAACAACCCCGACCTGGTGGATCTTCACATCACCGCCGACGCTGACCATTCGTGGGAATACAACGTCGGCCCCGAAAATTTCAACCAAGCCATCCAGGCTTGGGCAGAAATGATAGCCCGATAAGCACCCCCCGTACCAGGGGTGAACCATATGAGTAGCGACGTACTGCCTGTGCAGGTAGTATCGCAATATGACAGCCCTGATGAGCGCAGCCAAAACTTGGAAGGGTCGCCACCAGATGCCTTCCGCATCAGCAACAGACCGTCTGGTAGCGGTAATGACCATCCCGGCCAGCGAGGTCATACGAGCGATTTCGGCATCTGCCGAGTCCGTGAGTGAAATCGTGCGGCGTACCTGCCTGCGTTCAGACGAGGTGAGCGAGACCCTTGACGAGCTCGAGCGCGTCGGCTGCGTCAGTGAGCTAAGCGTCAACGGTGACACTCTCTACCGCGCAAACCGTCACCAAATTTCCACGGTTACCCTCTTCGGCGGCTTCCCTGGAACTACTTAGTCACGTGCCGATCAGTAAATATTCCCTCTCAGAAAATCGCGGGGCGCGGGGATCGGGCCGGATTCCCGACGGGTCAGCTGTGGCTTACAGCTGCGCACTGCTCATTGAAAGACTTGAATCCGGAAGACCGCTTCGCTACAAGTGGACTCTGCTCCAAGCTCCTTGGATCTTAACTCGCCATACAGGAGCGCAACACGCCGCCCGCCAAACGTTTCCTTTAATGATTTGCCGGTTGGATGGACGTATGGGCAGACCAAGCAAGGGACCGCGATTCTCCATCATGGCAAAGCCAGCTTTGCCTCTCGCCGAAGTCATCAAGACCAATGCCGACGCGCTCGGACTGGCCTACGGCGAATACATCACTGCCATCGTCGCGGAATCCCTTGGAATGCCCGAGTATGCTCCGAGGCCCGAGCGAGACAGGACTAACGAACTGCCGATCCCCGGGGAGACACCGATCAGCAAAGTGGCCTAATCGAAAAAGGCCCGTCGCTTGCGGGACGGGCCGATGAAGTTTCGTAGCTCAGAACCCTCCACAGTTTGCCGACCTAGAGGTTCGAGCTAATCCAACGAAGAAACCGGTTCATCAGCCCGGTGCCTTCGCTGTACCCCAACGGATGAACCGGAAGGAATGGTCTCATAGTAACCGATAGCGCTTTTTCAGCGCCAGTATTGGCGAACTCAATTTCGGGCGTGTCTAACGCGACACAGTCCCCTTCGACGGCATCTTTCGACGGAACTAAGGCTTCCGGTCAAGCTGCCGACTTCGTGACTGCTGTTAGTTCAGTCGCCCAACGAACGCCTCTCGAAACGGTTCCCTATCGAATTCCCGACACGCTGCCCCGCCTGACGTTAACCACCCCTTTAACTCGACATGCTTTCCTCATGACGCAAGCCAAGAACGCAGGCATCAAGCGGAACCGCCGCCCCGCAGGGGCCAAGGTTGTTGAACGAAAAATTGTTCTCTCAGCCGAGACTGCTGAGCGACTAAGAGCCGCCGGCATGGCCTCTGGCTCCTTGTCGCTGTCGCTGTACCTTGAACTGCTAGTTGGCCAGCTCGAAGCAGAACGCGGGGCCCTCCCTGTTCTGTCTCCTACGCTCGACATCCACTCCAAGGAGGCTGTCACGAAGGCCGCCTAAACGAAAAGGCCCGCCGCTTACGCGACGGGCCGGACAAGTTTCGTAGCTTCGAACCCTCTTCGCTGCCAGGCCAACGGGTTCAAGCTAATTCAGATCACCAGCCCACAAGGGAGGTTTCTCTATGACCGTCACTATAGCAACATCAACTGAAATTCCTAGAGGTTCCTTTTTGGGCGTGTCGTACTACCCCACAAAGACCCTCGTCCGCCATTCAGAGCAACGATGCTCTGACTTCGCGTTGAACGACAGACTCACGATGAGCATGCCTGCTCTCGTCTTCTCGCGCACGTCTCCCAGACGGGAGCTGCCTACGGCCGTCGCTTAACGAAAATGACCCGCCGTACTATCGGCGGGTCATTCCCAAGTCATGTAGTTCGAACCCTCTTTGCTTGCCGGCGGGAGGTTCGAGCTAATTCGATCCACCTGCCCTCACGGGAGGCTTTTCTATGCCCGAAACATTACCCCAGCCGATGGGTTCATTACCTGAGCGTCGTGTCGGCGTGTCGTCGACCCCGGCGATCGCTGAGGACGCGAATGCGCTGTTGCGCGCCTGGGATTTGACCAGGCGGTTGAGTCCGCGGGGCACGGTGCGGGTGATGAAGCGGGACGCGTACGGCCGGTTGGATGAGAATAGTTACCCGAGCACGCACATGGTGGGTCCTGGGGCGCCGTCGACGCCGTGGTGCATGAATCTCGCGGACGAGGCGGGGTTGTTTTGGGTGTTGTGCTTCGACTTCGATGGCAAGGACAAGCACGGGGTTGATCCGGAGCTGATGGAACTCGCCCGGGATGAGAGCGACGCGCTGTCAACGGTTCTGGGTGAGCTGTCGATCGCGCATGTTGTCTGCCAGTCGTCCGGTACCGGCGGCCGACACGTCTGGGTGGCTCTGAACGCTGGCGTACCGGCCGATGAGATAGCGGCGCTTGGTCGTGCGGCGCGGGCGAATTATCGGACGCTGGATCATGGGATGCTGCACAACGCCCGCACGGGCGCCGCGCGCCCTCCGTTGTCGCCTCACCGTGATGGGAGCCGCTCGAGTGTGCTCCGCGGCCGGCTGGACTCTTTGCTCGCACCGTCCACCGACGCCGAGATGGTTGCTGAGCTTGCCCGGGTCCTTGATAAGCGGAAGCCCGCCCCCCGTGCGCTTGAGACGGCACCGTCCGGCCCGGTTGATGCCCGGCATCACGCGCACCGGACGTTGAGCGCTTCTGGGACTGCGCATATGGCCACGATTGGTGGGGGTAGTAACCCGTCGTGGACGGGGTTCATGTGTCTTCTCGCGGCCGCGCACGCTGGCTGGCAGCTCGCCGATGTCCAGCACGCTGCGAAGGTGGCACCGGGGATGGAGCATTACCGCAGCAAGAACACCGGCCGCGGCACCCGTCGTGCCCGGAGTGCGGCGGAGGCGGCCGAACGGCTTGGCCGGCAGTGGGAGAAGGCTCAGCAGTACGCCGCCATCCAGCGCCCACTCCCCCCAACAGGGAAGGCACCGGCGGACCTGACGGAGCTGGACGGCATCGTTGGCGCCGTAGAGGCCGTTCTGGGCTCTTTTTACACGGCTCCTGGCCGTTGGGGTAGCACCGAGTCGGCGCAGTCCCAGCGCAGCGTCCTGGCCGCTCTGGCGTACCTGTCCCTACAGACCGGGAAACGCATCGTCGCCGCCTCGATCAGAGACCTCGCCCTGATGACAGGGCTCGGCCGGACAACCGCAGCAGACGCACTCGTAGCCCTCACAGAGCAGGACCTGATCGAACGGGTTAGCAGCAGCGATGGCGGCAATGCCGCGGAATGGCGGATGACCCCCGAGTTTTCCACAACCTCAGGAACAGTCCGGTCACAACCACTACATAACCCCCGCCCCCCTGCCGATCTCTTCAACACCAGAGCCGATCAAGTGGCCACCCTGGAGAACCTGCTTGCTGATCAACGGCACGACCTGTTTACCCGCGCCGGGCTGGGTCACCTGGCAGGGAAGGTCTACGCACTGCTCCGACAGATCCCCGCCCTGACCGTCGAATCTGCTGCACGGTTGCTGGGTGTGTCGACGAAACATACGATCACGGTGCTGAGCCGGTTACGTCGGCACAGGCTAATCATTCGCCATCCGGAAGGCTGGGCCAGGTCCAAACGTGATCTCCGACACTATGCAGCGAAACTGATCGGTGTCGCGGGCATTCTGGTGGATCGGGCAAACCGGTACCAGAAGGAGCGGGAGGTGTGGGCATGGTGGTTGGCTGAGGTGAACCAGATGAACTCGACCCCGAGGCGTCGTATCAGGAGGCCACACGTTTCGAGCCGGACGCTGCAGTTCGTTGATGATCTCCCGGGTGAACGGCAATGGCCCCGCTACCCTCGAGCTGCTGACGGTCGAGCCGATCACAAAGAAGCCCGCTATTGGGCTGTGAACGGAATGCTTGACCCCGGATCGTTGTGGTACTCCAGCGCCGCCTAACGGCCTGGTCGACGCCGCAGCGGTAGACAATATCCAGACGGTTCCCGCAGGTCAGGGAAGGCGGCTTGTTGATCTCGACCGGGCGTGAGCACCGACCTGGCTTGACAGCGCCTCGGGTTGCCGAGCCAGGTCGGACGCCCCGGGGTGGTTGGGCGGTGTAGGTTTTTGGCATGCCGCGTCTGATTTCGCTGCCTGACAAGCATGACCCGTCCAGCCCGCGACGGATCTGGTTCAACCCGGAACACGTCGTATCGTTGATCCCGAAATTCGGCAGCAACGGCACCCGGCACACCTTCACTGTCGAGATCAAACTCACCGGCATCCCCGCGATGGACGCCTGGCTCGGCGACTACGGCTCGCGAACCGACGCCGACAACGTCTGGCGGGCCTTCCTCACTAGCATTACCACCGGCTGACTAGGTGCGCGCAGCTCGCACGGAGCGTCAGGTCGTCGACATCGGGGCTGATCTGCGCCGCGGAAGACTGGTCCCTACCCGGTTCCGGCCTCGGCGCAGAGGCCGGAACGTCTGACCGACCAAGCACGGACACGGGCACGGATGCCGGCGCGGCCGACAACGCACTGATCTGATGGAGCCGCCGTGGGCGGCGCTGCCTGGTCGAACATGTTTCCGTCTGTCTGGCCACTTCACGATAGTTCGCTTCCTGCCCTCCGTGCCCACCAGGTTGGACGCGCCCTGCGGGCTGATTTCGCCCAAACTGGCACGCACTCCGTGCCGTCCGCTCTCACTCGCTGCGCTTGCCAGACAGGCAAAAAAATCAGTTGAGGGAGAGAACCCCATGAGCACCACCCTTGAAAGCATCCTCCGCGACCAGATGGTCACCTACCTCGTCAGCCGCAGCATCACCTGCCCTATCACCGGGAAAGTGCTCGACACCCGCACCTGCGTCACCGTCACCGACCGCGACGGGGACCCGAGTGTCGTGCTCTCCCCCAAAGGTTGCACCGACGACCTGGACAGCACGAGCTAAGTCCTACTCCCCCGCACCAGAAAAGTAGCTGCGCAGCGAATCAGTGGAATAGAAACCGTCACCAACCGCGTGACCAAAGTAAACGACACCTAGCTAAGGCGAGCAGAACAGACAGGCGAGCAGAACAGATAAATCAGGCACCGACACGACGCCCTGGGGGAGTTCAGTTGCGCCGGCTTCAAACTCACCCACACCGGAACAATCTATAACGCGGAGTCAGTGGTGTTCATAGACTCACTAATACGCGCGGCGTAGCGGGGCGGTCGCCATTGGCGTCGCAGTCTTGCGAGCGGTCGCCCCTCGCGCTCCCCCAGACGCCACTCCCCCTCGTAGTAGTAGGTCACCGCACCTGCTTTGTAACTTACAGACTCTGTATGTTACGAATGCTTGTCCTGCAGTTCTCGGAGACAATGTGAGTTCTGCGCTACCGGGCGATGATTGCGTACAAATCGATTGTCACTGCTGTTACCAACGGATATGAGAAGCCTGGCTGGGGCTGGTCTCAGCCGGTATGCCGATGGCTTTCGCCCTTCTAAACGTACAGACTCTGTAACGTACAGACTCTGTAACGTACAGACTCTGTAACGTACAGACTCTGTAACGTACAGACTCTGTAACGTACAGACTATCGGCGGCGTAAGTCCGTAAGTCCGTAAGTCCGTAAGTCCGTAAGTCCGTAAGTCCGTAAGTCCGAAAGTCTGGTAGTTTGTAACTTACTAACTCACTGAGCTCAGACTTACAGACTTCGGTACTTCCGATGTCTGTAAGTTCGTAAGTTC
Source organism: Subtercola vilae (assembly GCF_004923255.1). Taxonomy (GTDB): domain Bacteria; phylum Actinomycetota; class Actinomycetes; order Actinomycetales; family Microbacteriaceae; genus Subtercola; species Subtercola vilae. The sequence goes on from NZ_QYRT01000031.1 coordinate 31,700, forward strand.
CTGACTTACAGACTTAGACTCGCCGGCGCTGCTCCGGGCAAATGTCACTACATCGGGATTGGAAAACAACATGCGCATAGTGTCTCTGGTCGGTCAGAAGGGTGGGGTGGGAAAGACAACGACCACGATGAATCTGGCCGCCGTCATGTCCAAACACTCTCGTGTGCTGGTCGTCGACGTCGACCCTCAGAAGTCCACAACGTGGTGGGCAGAAAACGCGGGGGAGAGTCTTCCTTTTGACTTCGCCGCAGACGTGGATCCAGACAACCTCGCCCGACTTCGCGAACTGCCCTACGACACCATCTTCGTCGACACACCAGGCAGCCTCGAAGACACTCGTGTCCTATCCGCAGTTCTCGATGCATCTGACTTCGTCATCCTTCCGCTCAATCCGGAGCCGCTCAACACCCCCGCGATGATACGAACGATCAAACAACACATCGCTCCCCGAAATCTCCCCTTCAGGGTCTTGCTCAGCAAAATCGACCGACGTCGTGCGGGCCAGCTCGAGGACTGGGAGCAACTCGTCGACCACGGACTCAAGTTGCCGCGGTTCCGGCAATATGTGCGACTCTATGCAGCCCACGCCGACGCGCCGCTGGAAGGTCGGGTGGTCACCCAATACGCCGACACTCGGCAAAACGCAAATGCCATCTTCGATTACACCCACGTGGCCATGGAACTCATGGCCATCTGGGCCAACGAACCCCTGAAAGCTGAGGCGCGGTAATGGCTCGAGCCGACTTGAACGCAATGCTTGGCCGACTAGGCGAGGAGGATGTCACCAACTCAGAGCCCGTGACGTTCGAAGCGGCAGCGGGTACCAGGCCCCCAAGAACCTCGTCAGCTAAACGAAAAGTGACGCCGACGAAGTCAACCGACAAGTCAGAGGCCATCGATTCTGGAAGCGTAGCGGGGGAGGCCGCGGGTAAGGCGCCCGTGCCGCTCTACATGCGCCTCGAGCGCAAAGAGGCGCGGCTGAGGGCCGACCAATACTCGAAACTAACAGAACACGCTCGGCGGCTCAGCAGAGCCAAGGCCGAGGGCGGCGACCGAATCACAGAAAACACTCTGATCCGTGTCGCGATAGACCTGCTGCTCGATCGCGCCGACTTACTGGCCGGATCAGACGAAGCGGAACTACGTAACTCTGTAAGTCTGTAAGTCTGTAAGTCTGTAAATCTGTGGAATGTCTGACCACGACCTTTGATGTTCACGGACCGATGTGCCGCAAGTCCGAAATCGATAAGTGATTTCGTTGTGATTGCGAGTAGAAGAGCCTTGTTATTCGGGTGTCATTGGTGTGGAATGGAGCTATGACCACAACAACGTCACGTCCGGGGCTTCGCGCTTATGAGGACTCGTTGCGTCTTGCGCCCGCCGAAGTGGTAGCAGCGCTTCGAGAAACGCTTGGTGCGAAGTTGGTTGCTTATCTCGGGGGAGTGCGTGAGACCCGGGCGGTGCGCGAGTGGGCGGATGGAACCCGGATCCCTGCTGACGAGGTGATTCAGCGGCTTCGTGCCGCGTACTACGTCACAGCGATGCTCCGCGATAGAGAGTCCGCGCCGACGGTAGCGAGCTGGTTTCAGGGGATGAATCCTGAGCTTGACGACGTCGCGCCGGCGCGCATGCTCCGTGAGCAGGATTTGGACACGGCTGGGCCGGCCGTTCTTGCTGCAGCTCGATCTTTCATCGCTCTCGGCTAACTGAGCGTTCCTTCGACAGAACTAACGATCCGCGAGAACCCAGGAAACGTCTGGCGCGTCGGGTTTGCCCCGGACCCATGGGCGTGGAGCGACTGGAAGTACGCGATCGATGAGGGCCGCTTCAATGGCCGCTGGGACGACCTCCGCGGGCAGTTCCGTACCGTCTACGCCGGCAACACCCTGTATGCCTGCCGGATCGAGGTACTTGCCAAATATCGGCGAGACGCCGCGCTCGCCCTCGAGCTCGATGGCATAAACGAAGACCCCGCAGACACTGATGAGTTTCCGGCCCGTCCTGCTGCCACGGTTGGGTACGACTGGCTGGAGCTGCGGCTCGCATCCAGCGGCATGCTCGGCGGAATGTTCGGCGACATCAATGCGTCAGCGACGATCGCGGCGCTCTGGCCACGGTTCGCACCCATGGCGATCGAACTCGGTGCGAAAGATTTTGATCTCGCGGCGTTGAAGGATTCTGGACCCCGCGATCTCACGCGCTCCATCGCGTCCTGGCTGTACGCCCTCACCGACCCGGTGATCGACGGGGTCGAGTTCAGTTCCCGTCACGGCGACGACCTCCGGCTTTGGGCCATCTTCGAACGCCCCTCGGGGGAGACGAACGTGTCGCCGCTGCTGACGCAGCGCGAGAACTCCCGGCTTACACCTGAAACCCCAGAGCTCGTTGAGGCGTTCAGAACACTTGGGCTGGCCTGGGCGAGCTGACTCACCACGGCTAGCGCCGCCAAGACGGAGGTGACGCTAGCCGGCACGGAGGCCGGCTGGGAAACGGAGCCGCTGCGCGGCGCAGCGAACCATGAGACGTTTTCACCTTGTCTGGCCGTTCACCGTAGCTCGCTTTCACGCCTCCAGGTCACGCATTCGCGGCATATCCTCCTGCGCTGCGCTGCGTCCGGTATTCCACGACCTGACACTGCGGCGTTCACGCTCGCAAACGATTCCCTTTGCCAGACAGGCTAAGCATAATGTCGGTGGGAAGGGGTAGAACGATGAGCGAGATGGTGGTCACGGTGTATTCGAAGCCCGCGTGCGTGCAGTGCGTGGCAACAAAGAAAGCCCTCGAGCGCAAGGGCATCCGTTACACCGAAGTCGACGTCACGACGAACGATGCTGCCCTGGAGTATGTGACCGAGGAACTCGGCTATAGCGCAGCACCTGTCGTTGTCGTTGACGATCATCACCACTGGTCGCAGTTCCGACCCGACCTCATCGACAACCTGGCGTAACCGATCACAACAGAAATTGAAGGAGCAGAAACCCCTGTCCACAGCACGCACCATCACTGGCAACTTGGCCGCTGACGTCGAGGTCGTCAAAGCCGGCAGTATCGACATCGCGAAGCTCCGTGTCATCGAGAGCACGGGCGAATACCGGGGCGGCAAGTATGTTGAGCACCCCGATGCTACAACCCCCTTCGTTGAGGCCAAGTTCGAGCTCGGTGAGAACGTCGCCGCAACCCTTCACAAAGGAGACGCCGTGATCGTTATCGGCCGCGAACACACCAGCAGCTGGGGCCCGGAAGGGTCCAAAACGTATGGCCGCGTCATCGACGCCGACACCATTGGCGTGGACCTTGGCCGCGCCGTCGCCGCCGTCCGGAAAGTCACCCGTGACGATGACGGACGGTAGCGGGCCACTGCTGACGCAGCGCGAGAACGTACGGCTCACACCAGACACTCCCGAACTCGTCGAGGCATTCGCAACGCGGGGCCTGGCGTGAGCGAGCTGACCCGTGGCGCCGCGCAGCGGTCGCATTCGGGGCTCAGGATTAAGTCTCCCGGCGAGCCGCTGATACGGGGGTCCTAGCCGCTTCGCCCTGTGTGCTTGTGTGTTGTGCAAGGGTTATTGTACGAACGAGGTCCATAATAGATGTTCTAGCCCGGAAATGGGCTCGGCTGAGCCGTGAGACCGGGGGAGGACAACGCCAATGGATGAAGTCACTCTCCTCGGGGAGAAAAAGGGCCACGTCGCACGGGGCGGGGGTGGGGAGGTTGCGGGTGCGGTGAGGGTGCCGGTGCGGTCGCGTGCGGAGGAGTTCGCGGCACCGAACACGGTGAAGGGGTATCGCAGTGATTTGCGCCGGTTCCGGTTGTGGTTGGCACGAATGGACCACCTGCCTCCCGGTCAGATAGATGAGGGTTTCCTGGCCAGTCCGGAGTTTGATACGGTCCCGGTGTCCGGGCAGACGGTCGCGGACTACCTCGATCTGAAGGCGGAGGAAACCGATCCAGTCACGGCGGAGCGGAAGTTCGCCGCGTCGACGATCGTCCGGTGGGTTGCCGCGATCGGTTGGGAGCACCTACTGCAGGGCTGGCCGTCCCCGGTGAAAGATCCGGCCGTGGTCCAGGCACTGAAAGTGATCCGCCGAACCAACGCCCGACCTACGAAACGCGCCGCCCCGCTACTGCTTGATCCGCTGCGGAAAACGTTGCTGTCTGTCGATATCAGCGGGGAGCAGCGCGGGGTCCTCGGTGCACGCGATGTCGCACTGATCTTGTTCGGCTGGGTGGGCGCGTTTCGTGGCAGCGAACTCGCCGCCCTGCAGGTCAAAGACGTGACGGTGGTGCCCGGGGAGGGGCTTCGTGTTCGGGTGACGAGGTCCAAAACGGACCAGGAAGGTAGGGGAGGGGTGAAGGCGTTACCGTTCGGGTCAAACCCTGTTACTTGCGCGCCGTGCGCGTACACCCGCTGGTACCGCCTCCTTGCCGCACAAGGCGACCGGCGGGACCGGGCTGCGCTGATGCGGAATGTCCGGGAGAACACCTTCGCGGTGCACGTCTGTCGGGAACCGCTACCCGGGGTGTTGCCGGGCTCGGTGCCGTTGTTTCGTGCGGTGTCCACTGCGGGCCTGATCAGGGACGCCCCGATCACCGGGGACACTGTCAGCCGGGCTGTGAAACGCCGAAGCCACGCCGCTGGTATTGATGTGCCGCAGTTGAGCGGTCATTCGCTGCGTGCAGGGTTCATCACCGAAGCTCTGAACGCGGGAGCGTCCACAGCGGAAGTGATGCGGCAATCGTTGCACCGGGACGAACGCACCATCCTGATCTATGACCGGGAAAACAACCCTCTGAAAAGAAACGCCGTCACCCGGGTCCGGCTCTGATGCGACCAGAGCTCCGCACCCAATGGGCGCTTTTCGCTGATTGGTGCGCGTCGTACGACCAGGCACCGATCCCGGCATCCGCGGAACTTGTTACCGGTTTTCTTACCGCGTTCCCCGGCACCTCGCGTACGCAGCGCCGCCGGGTCCGTGCGATACGCCTCCAACACGACCTCGCCGGGATACCACTCGATATCCCAGCGATGGCAGCTGCCTCGTCGACCGTCTGGTCTGCCATGCCGGGCTTGATCGAGGCTGGTGCCGCGTTGTCGCAGATGCCCCGCTACGGCGCCCCACAACGCCACGGAACCCGGCATGGCAGCGGGCTGCGCGGCAGGAGAGACGCCTGCCTCATCGTTCTCGTTGGCGTCTTGCAGTTGTCCCGCCGGGAGGCCCGACAGATCAGCACCACCGACGTGCGCATTGACACTACCCTCACCGGGTCAATCATCCGGATCGGTGACCTGGTCGTGCCCCGCACCGATACCCCCGGGTCGTGTCCTTCCTGCGCTATCACCCGATGGCTTCGCGTGACCAACGCGATCAGCATCGGGCACCGCGGAACCGCATTGGACCTCATCGACGTGACCCGAAAAGACGAGACAAGTCACGATTGCGACCGCCCCTTCAGCATCGACATGCCCGGCGGTGAGGGTGCGATAGCGGGGCTGCTGCTGCTCAGCCTCACCCACGAGGGCTGGACCCAACCCGGCGTTGCCCTGAGCACCCGATCGATTAGTAAAATCGTTCACGCCCGCCGAATACCCACCGGACACCGCGAGGAACCAACCTACCGACGCCCCAGCCCCGCGGGCCGGTTCGCCATGGCAACAGCAGAACAGGTCTACCGAGCCGCGGGAGACGTTGATGACGAAGCCGATCACCTTCTCCGCCGGAGCCAACGACTTCTCGCACTCATCGAAAAGACAGTCACTCTTGGTGACGCAGCGGAACGAAGATGAGTATGACCTCCCCCGTCTGTCCTTCATACGACCCACGTCCCGCAGCCGGCGAAGGGCGAAGCCGCTTCGCACAACGACTTCGCGGCCGCGCGCACCGGGTACTCCAAGTGCAACCTGATCGAGCAGGCTATACGGCAAGGGTCTGGGGGTAGCCGGCGAAGGATGGCCGCCACGTTGAGGGGCACGGCGGCCCGGTGCCCTGGATGGGCCATGACGTCGTCGAAGCCGTCCGCAACGACCCGGTAGGTATGGATCTCATCAGCATCAACGGACAACCCGACGACCTCACCATCACAACCTGCATCGGCATAACAGCAGAACAATCAGCGATCCAGATCTGCTGCCGAGCCCACGAGCTTTACGAAGCTATTTCACAGACCAAGGACTCATCCCACCCACAACCATCAAAGTCAAAATCGGCCGCGTCGGGTAAAACACACCACGACCGGCTGCCAAGCCAAGCCACAGGAAACAGTCCGCACCAACATTGAGTTCCGCGTCGAGGTCCTGACACGGCCCACGTCGATGGGTGATCGATCAACCGATCAAGCACCATCCTCTCCCGGACCCGGACCAAGATTGACATACTCACCAAGACTTTGGTACCCGGGGGAGCACATTTTTTAGGCCGTCTCGAGGCGGCGGCGCTATTCCTAGTTCGGTGATGCACGCACGAGCGCGGCAATGGTTGCGGGAGGGTTTTCCGGCATCACGATCAAGCCGCGGGAGCTGTTAGCCGAGGCGGTGAGCTCGGCAAGCCATGCCGGGTTGATCGCGGGGGCCCGGCTGCCACTGAATCGGAAGTAGAGCGGGATCGCAGGGTGTAACCAAATGGACGCCCGCCCGCTACCAACATCGGGCGACAATGCCCACGACATCGCAAAGCTCTCAGCGCGCCGCAGCTTTTGCATGATCACGATCTGCAAGTGGGTCAGAGTACGATCGTTCAGCTCGATTTCTGTACCGTCGTACGTTAAAGAACCCATCAGAACTCCCTTAGTGAACACTGGCTATGCGGTCACCAAGAGCCTTCCCGCATGATTCGCTCTTTGAGGCCGGTGTGAGGGGTTGAAAAAAGTTAGGTGTTCATAGTCCAAACGGATGACTACACAGCCAAGTTCAGCGGCAGTCTTTACACTACATCGCCGACACGCATTCGTGCGGCGGAAAAATTCTTACTAGACGAAGTTCACCCCTAAGTGTGGACTCTGAAATGCGGTTGCATCTGAAACCGCACCGGATTGCCGCGCACTTCAGCCCTCATAGTCGTTGTCGAAATCAGAGCCAGGCACGAATGGGCTGTCTAAGTCACCGTCGTCCCGGTCTTCTTCCGGAACCTCACTCACCACGAAAGTGATTGGAACACCCGGGGAGACCAGAATAGACAATTCCCGGTTCCCGTAAAGAGTGACCTTCACAATGTCCCCGCCCCCACGGACCGCAGCAAGAGCTAAAGCCTCGATAGTGTCGATGTCCTGGTCTTGAGCGAGCGGGTGTTGCGTGTCGCTCACGGTGATGATGATGCGTTTCATAAGGCAAACCTCCACTGCACACTAAAGCATGACGGCGCTAAGAAGCGAAACCGTGGACAGACCCCGTTCGAGCGTGTATGTACCCGCCTAGACGGGTTGGGCTGCTGCGGGGTGTTCGGACAGCGGATCGGCACGGTTGCACCAGGACCGGTCCATCGGTGGCAGGCAAGTTCCTTCGGCCCTGAAGGGCCGTCGACGTGGCCGCGGACGCTGCGGATATAAAAACCGATTCTCCCGGACGGCGCTGCGGCGGGGTATGCCTTGCTGTTCTCGGCCCGGTGCGTATTCCTTTGGCAACCCCTGACCGTTTCTTCTTCACCGATTCGCCTGCCCCGCATCCTGATCGGACGGCTGACACCTCAAAGACCGCTGCAGTGGTTTACAACCGAGTCAAAGTTGACCTCGACGCGCTCCGGAAGCCGTGAACTCGTCTGCTCGCGAAGCGGGGTGGGGTGATTCGGTTTGGTTGGAGACGTCCGTTGAAGACGTCGGTCAAGGCGTCACTGAGCAGGCCATAGAGCTCGGTTCCAATCCGGTGATCGTGGCCGGTGGTGACGGGACCGTCCGTGCCGTCGCTGAAGCAGTCCGGGGCACTGGCATCCCGGTAGCTCTCCTGCCATCGGGGACCGGGAACTTGCTTGCCCGGAATCTGAAACTTACCCTCGACGACGTGCCCGGCTCGGTGCTCGCCGCGTTCACCGGAACGGACCGGGCCATCGATCTCGGAGTGGTCGATATTGAACGGGCCGATAAGACCCGGGACTGGCACGTGTTCGTCGTGATGGCTGGGATGGGTATCGACGCGAAAGTGATCGCCAACACCGACGAGAACCTCAAATCCAAAGCCGGTATCGCTGCGTACGTCGGTGCGGTCAGCAAATCCCTCAGGGACCCCAACGAACTGCACCTCAGGTTCAAACTCGACGACGAACCGGTCAAGCATGCAACCGTGCACACGGTGATCCTTGGCAATTGTGGGTCGCTGCCGGCATCCTGTTGGTGCCCAACGCCGTCATCGACGACGGCCTGTTTGACCTGCTCCTCATGCGGCCAGGCAGTGTCCTCGGCTGGATCAGGGTGTGGGCGAAAGTTGCCTGGAACGGGATCGTGCGCCGCACGAAGGCGGGGAAGGCGTTCGCGGGGGAGCAGAAGAACGATGGCGACCTGCACTACCGGACCGGTAAAAAGTTCAGCGCCCGTCTGTCACGGCCGGAAGAGATCGAACCCGACGGTGACGGGCTCGGGAAAGCCGTCGCCTTCAACGCCTGGATCGAACCCGGTGCGCTGCAGATCCGTGTCTCAGCCGACGCCAACTGACTCACCCATGGCTGAGGAGTATCGGGTGTTCCGGATGCCCAAACAGCCGGGTATTCATCGGCCAACAGTTCAGTTGCTGCATGGCATCGCGCTCTCGCACCGCTCGCCCACCCGGGCCGGAAGACTGCGTGCCCGGCGCGGCGACATCATCGGAATCGACCTCCCCGGGTTCGGCGGCACCCGCCGGGCGAAAAACCTGTTGAGTGTCGAAGCGTACGCTGCCGGAATCGCAGGCGTTCTGGACCGTCTCGAAGCTGACCCGGTGATTACGGTGGGGCACTCCATGGGTGCGCAGTGCGCTGTCGAGCTCCCGTGAGCCGCCCCGACCTGGACAAAGTCGTCGTGATGATCGGACCAGTTGTCGACCTCCGCTACAGAACCATGTGACAGCAGGGCGTCCGGCTGCTCCGCGACGCGGCTCTCGAACCGCGACAGACGAACATGATGGCCCAATTCGACTACGCCCGCTGCGGACCGGCCTGGTTCCTCACCGAAACCTGTGCCATGCTCGCCTGCCGCACCCACGACCGCGTTCAGCAACTGATCAAATCGCTTCTGGTGCGTCGCGGGAGCAACGGCCCGATAGCGGATGAATAGTGGGTGAGTTGGCCGGCCACCCACACCGGGTAACACCAGCCAGAGCATGCCCGGGTACCGCCACAACGTCGGACATAGTGCCCTGGCGGAGACCGAGAGAATGATCATCCTCTTCGAAGAACACCTCAGCAGCCAACCGGGAGACCGCGAGTGAACGCCCGTCTCGGAAGGCGCAGACTGGCCACTCTGATGATGCTTCTCGCAACTGACGCGTCCGGTCGCGGCCTTCTCTCGGGTGTCGCGATCGCCAGCAATCTTCGACCCGGTTTCTCGGCCCAAAATCGTCGAGGGCTCTTGATTGCCGAGGTGGTCGGGATAACACGGGGTCAAGGCTACGGCAACGTCTTACAGGTGGCTTAGGCGGGGGAGGGATGCCGGCCGAGGGTGAGGACACCGCTCATGCTGCGTTGTCGGGTCTGCTGCACGGATGGGTGACAGTTTGACGTGCCCCACAGTTTGGTTACCCGTTGGGGTGTGTAGATTAGGCCGATCTGGATGTTTGTGTGAAGCGTAACTCGTGCTCGACTGGAGAGAGATACTCCAGCTGGGAATGGCGTCGTTGTCGGTTGTAAAAGATTTCGATGTAGTCGAAGATCGCGTTCGCCAAGTCGAGCCTTGTGCGCCATTTCTTCCGGTTGAGAAGCTCGATCTGCATGCTTGACCAAAAGGATTCCATCATGGCGTTGTCGTAGCAGTCACCGATTGTGCCAAACGAGGGCATCCGCCCGGACGAGCGAATCTTGTTGGTGAAAGCCCACGAGGTGAATTGGACTCCGTGGTCGGCATGGACGATTCCGCCGGCTGCAGGTTGCCGGTTTTTGATCGCCATGTCCAGCGCGTTGACGACCAAGGTCGAGTCTTGGGCGCTATCGATCGACCAGCCGACGATCTTTCTAGAGAACGTATCCATGACCGCGCAGCAATAGATTTTGCCTTCTCTCGTTGGATGTTCCGTGATGTCCGTGATCCATAGTTCGTTTGGTGAGAGCCGGTGAAACTTGCGGTGTACCAGGTCGTCGGCGATGGCGATGCCGTGCAGCCGTTTCACCTTCGCTGGCCCTGGAAGCCCACGGATGCCGGCTTTGCTCATCAGAACAGCCACCAGACGCTCGCTCACCTGGAGTTTCATGCCGATCGTCAACTCCGCATGAATCCGGCGGGACCCGTAGGTTTGCCGGGACGCGGTATGGACTTCGCTGATCAAACCCGTGAGCCACAAGCGGCGCATCTGAGTGGGCGATATTGGCCGGTTTTTGTATCTGTAATAGCCGGGGCTGCTGACTCCGAGGAGTCGGCAGCACAGCTTGGCCCGGTAGCCAGCCTCGATCAGCTGGTCGACTACCGGGTGAATCCTTTTGGGCCAGGACGATCTTCCCCGTGGAGCTTCGCGGCGATCTTCAAGATCTCGACTTCTGTTTCGAGTTGTCGGATTCGTTTCTTCGCTTTCGCCAGCTCAGCGGTTTCCGGCGTGGTTATCCCTGGCCGTTCTCCTCGATCGATCTGGTCTTGGCGCACCCAGCCGTGCAGTGCTGCCGCGCTCACCCCGAGCTGAACGGCCGCGGTCGTGATGGGTTTGCCGGCTCGCACGAGAGCGACTGCTCTCAGGCGAAACTCGGCGGGGAATGGTCGTGGCATGGATGAAGCCTCTCAAAAGGGGCCCGAATCTTCACACTGTTTCAGGTAACCAAACTATGGAGCAGGTCAGTTTCTAGTCACGCAGCCAGTGTGGCTGGCGTGTTCATGATGGCCTCGAGTTCGATCGTGGCCAAACGGCCCAGGCGGGGCTGCCCGCGTCGGCGGTGGTAGGTCCGTTCGATCCAGGTCACGATCGCGAGCCGAAGCTGGTCCCGGGTGGTCCAAGATCGGCGGTCGAGGATGTTCTTCTGCAGCAGGCTGAAGAAGGATTCCATCGCCGCGTTGTCGCCACACTGGCTGCGTGACTAGAAACTGTCATCTACTCGTGCAGCAGACCCCACTGCGAAACATCGAGTCTCGCTCGTTCGAAGTCAGGTCAACACCGGAGCCGGAGTCCTACGGTTGTCCCGGCAAAAATTGCCCAGACTACGGAGGATCGATAGCCGCAAACTGGAACCGGACTTGAAATCAATTCTCAGATAACCCCGAGGTCCATGGGTGGCTACGCCGGTCATGGCCGGTTATGGTAGCTGGCAGTTCGTCGAGTGGGGTGGTCTTGCTGCCGTTGTTGCTGGTGCTGAGCTAATTTCGGGGCCAGCTAGTGGCTAGTTTTGTCGATTGAGTTCCTACAAATAGC
>NZ_QYRT01000032.1 GCF_004923255.1 Subtercola vilae
GTGATGCTGAGGGGGTCGGGGGTGGGGTCGGTCGGCGTGCCCGTGCCGGGCTGTGCCTGCGGCCGGATGCGTACGGCGTTCGTCGGGTCGGCCACGAAGAGCGCCTCGGCGATGTTGCTGACGCTGGTGGTGGCGTCGGCGGTGACGGCGAGGTCGACCTGGCTGCCGCCGGGCCGGGTGAGGGTGATCTTGATGCGCATGGGTCAGGGCCTGCCGGTGGGAGGTGCGGATGGGGATGCGGCTGCGGGTGCGGCCTCGTCGAGCAGCGCGAGATCGGCTTTGGTGACGAGGCGGGAGAGAACGGCGTACTCCACGAGGCGGGCGCGCCGGTTGGTGGCGAGGGCGCCGACTCCGCCGCGGAGGCCGTCGACTCCCGCGCGATTCAGCTTGTCGCAGACGTTGTCGAGTTTGCGATTGAAGCGGCTGAGCACCCAACCGAGGCGCTCGGCGGCGGCCGCAGACGAGGGAATCTCGCTCGTGCCCGACCCGTCGCGCCGCAGCATGGGCTCGGCCAGTGCCACGATGAGCAGGCGCTGAGACGCAGTGAACGCGATGGCGCCGACCGTGGTCGCCCCACTGCCGTCGGGTGTGGGCGACGAGTCGATGAACGGGGGCGCAGAGGTGTGCACACTGAACTCGTAGCTCGTCGGCCCGGCTGTGAAGACCACGGTGGTGAGCCGGAACACGAGCGGAAGCCGCGCGCCCGGAGCCAGCCACGCCTGCACGGTGCCCGACGAATCGGTGACGGTGGCCGACAGCCGCGACCCCACATTGCGGAGCCACCAGAGGCCCTCGCTGAAGTCGATCTGCAGAAAGTGGCGGTGCAGGTACTGGTTGTCGTCGATGTGCAGGTCGGCGTCGCGGCCGATGTTGAAGGCGGTGGCGGGGTCGAGGGCGAACCATTCGTCGCAGAACTCGATGCTCGCGTCGTTGCCGGCGCTCCCGGAAGGGCCCACCGTCTCTGGGGTGCCGGCGACGCTCACGGTGCGCACGCCGTCACGGGGTCTGACGCATGGCCATCGGTGCGGCGGATGCTCACCTCGACACACACCTGCCCCGATGTCGGTGCGGGCACGGTGACCGTGGGGTCGGGTGTCGAGGCCAGCTTCGGCTCTGCGCCCGGGGTGACGACGCCCCACAGGTAGACGTCTCCGGCTTTGGGAGCCGGGTTCGCCCATGTGAAGACCACCCCACCCGCGCCCGCGGTGCCGGTGAGACCGGTGGCGGGGGAGACGGTTTCGGCGGGAGCGATGTTCACGGGGGCATCCGGTGCCGTGCTGGCCTGGGCAGCTGGGCTTCCGTTACCCGCGTTCACGGCGAAGACGATGCCGAGCACGGCGAGTACGACCACGACGGCCGAGGCGCCGATGATGACGGGGAGGGCGCGCCGTCTCGGGGGTGCGGCCGTGGTTGCGCCGTGCCCGGCGGCGTGCCCGGGGGTGTGGCCGGGGTTCGGAGCGCGGTGCACGGTCTCTTCGACCGCCGGGGCACCGGATGCGGCGTCGTGGGGTGAACCGAAAGGGAGGCGGGGTGCGGGTGAGAGACCAGGTGAGGTGCCGGTGCCGAAGCCCTGCCCGGATGCGGCAGTGGTTGCGGCGCTCGCCGCGGCGCCGGAACGCAGCTGAGTGGCGTCGACGGGTGGAACGGCATGGCCAGCAGGTGCCGCTGACCACCCCTGAGCGGGCGCGGGCGGCGCATGCGAGGGGCTTGGCTGACGGCGGGAGGAGGTGTTGTGGGCCGTCGGGTCGATGGTGACGATGCCGCGAATGCGGGTGTTTCCGTCGTCTTCCTCTTCTGCTGTCTCGGCGGGCAGGGCGTCGTCGAGTACATCGGCGGGGCTGACCGAGAGGCTCAGCTCGAGCTGCACCTTCTGGAGTGCCCGGGCGAACTCGAGGGCCGAGGCGAAGCGGTCGGCGGGGCGTTTCGCCATGGCGACACGCAGAATCTGTTCGAGCGATTCGGGAACGTCGGCGCGGCCGGTGGGCTGCAGTGCGGCCGACTGGATGCGCGCGATGAGGTCGATTCCCGCATTGGCCCCGCCCGGCACCTCGAAGGGTGTGCGGCCGGCCAGCAGTGTGTAGACGGTCGCGCCGAGCGAGTAGATGTCGGCGGGTGAACCCGAGGCCGACACGGCACCGAACACCTCGGGTGGCGACCAGGGAATCGACATGCCGACGGTCTCCTGCTCGGCACCGGCACCCCCGGGCCCGCCACTGCCACCCTGGCCGTCGCCCCCGCCCACGAGTGCCACCGAAATGCCGAAGTCGGTGAGGGCGGGGCGATTGTATTCCGTTGTGAGAATATTCGCTGGTTTGATATCGCGGTGCAGAATCCCGGCGCGATGCGAGGTCTCGACGGCGCCGGCGACCTGCACTCCGATGCGCAGAACCTCGGCCACCCCGATCTTCTCGCGTCGATAGCGGGCGCCGAGGTTCGGGCGCGAGCAGTACTCCATGGCGAGGTAGGGGCGGCCGTCGGCCGAAATGTCGGCCTGGTAGATGGTGACGATCGACGGATGCGTCGACAGTTGTGCCATGAGGTTCGCTTCGGCGTCGAAGCTCTCACGAGCACCATCGGTGAGGGTTTCGGGCAGCAGCACCTTGATGGCGACGCGGCGGCGGGGCATCCGTTGCTCATAGAGAAACACGTCGGCAAAGCCGCCGGAGCCGAGCAGTTCGATGTAGCTGAAGCCCGCAATCTCGGGCGGCAACGAGGGTGGGCGACGTGAACTCACGAGAGGCCCTCAAAGGTGAGGGTGATGCCGTCGCCGATGTCGATGAGGTCGCCGTTCAGCACGAGTACAGGTTCACGCGGGGTGAGGCGGGCGGGCGGAGTGCCGTCGCGGTGCAGCACGGAACCGTTCGTCGTCGCAAGGTCGACAGCGAGCACGTGCCGACCCTCGGTGCGCACCTCGAGGTGGTTGCGCGAGATGTCTTGTTCGGGGCTCGGAACGGTGACGAGCGTCGGCATGCGGTCGGCGTCGACGCGGTTCGCGCGGGGGCGTCGGCCCACGATGAGGGTTCGGTCGAGGGCGAAGATGTCGCCCGTTGAGAGCACTATGCGTCCGGTGCCGGTATCGGTGCCGGATGCCCGGGGGTCTGGGCCCGTTGTGCTCGGTTGCTCACCGTCGGTAGCTGCAGTGGCGTCGGACGCGGCGTCACCCGCGGCGCCCAGTCGGCGCAGGGCGTCGAGCTCGCTGACGGTCACGGTCATGCCGTCGTGGTCGTCGTCGGTGGAGCCTGTCGGCAGTGCTGCTGCTCTTACTGCTGCTGCTTGTGCTGCGGGTGCTTGTGCTGCGGGCGAGGGTGCCCGTGCCGGCGAAGGCGGGGCGGGCGTGCGGTTCGGGGTGACCGAGACCGGGGCGGGAGCGCCGACGGCGGCGAAACCGGGCACACGGTCGATGAGACCCGTGGCGGGCGGGGCTGTCCACTCCGATGGGGGGCGGTTCGCAGGCGGTTCTCCTACCGCAACGGGTTGCGGTGCGGGTTCGGAGGCTCCGTCTTCGTCTTCTTCGTCGTCGATGTCGCGAACGGCCGCGGATTCGACCGACTTGACGACGGTGGCACCCCACAGGTGGTCGTACGCCTCGTCGGGAATATCTGTGCGGGTGTGGCTCAGGTCATCGTCAGGATCCGATGTCTCCTCGATGGCCAGCGCAATTGCTGGCTGAACTCGGGGGGCCGAAGCTGGAGCTGGAGCTGGAGCTGGAGCAGGTGCAGGTGCAGGTGCAGGTGTGGGTTTAGGTAGGGCGGCGGGCGGATCGCTCACGACGCCAGTGAGGGTGATACCCACCGCGTCGGTGAGAACGATGCCGTCGGAGATGGCGAACCAGTCACCGGTGCGGTGTGAGGCGGCGGGGTCTGAAGCGGGAGCACCGACCGAGAGTGTGAGGGCGGTGGCAGAGGAGACGACGCGTTCGCTCCAGGTGGTGATGTCGGCGCCGGAGACATCGAAGGAGCTTGGGGTGCCGCTGGCAGGCTCGGTGGTGCTGACGCTGATGGTGAGGGCGCCGCGCACGGCGAGCCGAACATCCGGAGACCCGCCTGTATCTGCAGCCCCGCCAGTATCTGCAGCCCCGACGGGAACGGCGGTCGGGCCGAACGTGGCGACGGCGAACGGGGGGATGGCAGCGAGGCCGGATCCGAAGGCACCCGAGAGCGATTCGAGCACGGCACCGAAACCGCGGCCGTCGGCCAGAGCGTGCCACACCTGCTCGAGCACGTCAGGAGAGACGCTGGGGGGCAGAAGGGCGACCCCGTGGCGAGTGACGACGGCGCGCCAAGTGCCGGGGAGGTACCGCAGATCGGGCATCAGGTGTTCCTTCCGGCGCCGGCTGCCGCCCGCGGGATGGTGTCTTCGTCGCGGGGCTCGTGACCGTCAGACGTGGTGGGGGCGAGCGGGGGCGGTGGGGCATCCGGAGTCGAGTCGAACGCATCGACGACCACAGCCGTCAGATTGTCGCGGCCGCCGCGCAGCAGGCTCTCGTGAACGAGGCGGGTGGCCGCGGCCTGTGGGTCGGCTTCGGCAAGCAGAATGCGGGTGACTGCGTCGTCGTCGAGTTCGCCCGAGACGCCGTCGGAGCAGATCATGATGCGGTCGCCGGGTTCGACGGGCACGAGCCAGTAGTCGGGGCGCGAGTCGCCGCCGCCGCCGAGGGCCCGGGTGATGATGTTGCGGCCCGGATGCACGGCGGCCGCTGCGCGATCGAGTTCGCCCTCGTCGACGAGCTCTTGAACCACTGAGTGGTCGACGCTGATCTGCTCGAGAACGCCGTCGTTGAGGCGGTAGGTTCGCGAGTCGCCGAGGTTGAAGACGAGCCAGTAGGCGGCGCCTTCGTTCGACGCCAGCGCGACGCCCGAGACGGTGGTGCCGGCGGTGCGCGGGCCGGTGCTGGCGATGGCGAGAATGGCGCTTCGCGCGCGGTCGAAGGCGAGGCGGAGTTCGGTGGGGGTCACCGAGGCGCTGCCCGCGAGTGAGGCGAAGGCGTCGACGGCGAGGGCGCTGGCCACTTCGCCGGCCTGGTGGCCGCCCATGCCGTCGGCGACCAGAAACACGGGAAACTCGGCGAAGAACGCGTCTTCGTTGGTGGCGCGCTGCAGGCCGACGTCGGTGGCGGCGCCCACTCGGGTTGTGAGCGAGTCGAGGGCGAGCGACTCGGGGGCTCGGGATGCACTCACGAGGCCTCCTCCACCTGAAAAGATCGCGTGCCGATGCGAACCGTGTCGCCCGGGCGAACGGTGAGCGGTTCGCCCGAGACGAGCGGCAGGTTTCGGCCGCCCTGCACGAGAACGGTTCCGTTGGTGGAGCCGCGGTCGACGATCCACAGGGTCGGCGCGGTGGCAGAGAACCCGAAGGTGAGGTGCGTCTTCGAGACCGAGGCTGCGTCGCCGGGTACGCGCACGATGAGGGGATCGGCGTTGCGGGGGTCTGTGCTGAGGGGATCGGCGCTGCGGGGATCGGCGCTGGGGGTGGCTTCTGGTGTCGAGGGTGCGGATGCTAGGGCGGCTGGGGCGATCGGGTCGCGACCGAGCACGCCGGGCCGGTCGACGACGAAGAGCTCGCCGCTGTCGAACCGGAATGCGAGGCGGGGGGTGGCCGGCGTGACAGGGACGGCGGGGAGCCCGGCGGTCGAGGCCGCGGCGACCGCAGCTGGCCGGCGCAGGTCGGCCAGGCGGGTGCTGTCGACGTCGAGGTCGTCGAAGGCGTCGACCACAGCTCCGAAGCGAGCGTCGCCCGTCGTTTCGGGCGGCACCGGGGTGGAGGCGAAGGCACCGGGGGCGGGCGGTTGGGCGATTTCGTCGGAACGCGGTGCTGGGGCGAACGCGGCTGCCGGTGGCGGTGGGGCAAAGCCGGGCACGCTCGCGATGAGGGGAGCAGGCGACGGTACCTCTGGCGGCGAGAAGCTCACGGCCGGTTCGGCTTCGGGGGGCAGGGTACTAGCGGGAGCGGGCACGGGAGCGGGCACGGGCAAGAGGCCGGGTGCGGGGCTGGCGGCCGCAGGCGCGAAGGCCGACGGGTCGGTGGCGGGCGGCGCGAGCAGCGGGTTGCGGCCGCGGCGCACGTCGATGACGAAGGTGTGGGCGACGCGGTCGTGCCAGCCGCGGTTGAGTCTCTGGGGATCCCAGAGGGGAGACAGGTAGACGACGAGCTGGCCGATACCGAAGACGAGACTGGCGGCGAAGACGATGATGTCGCGCAGGAGCATCCGGAGCAGCCCGGGAGTCGTGGGGCGGTCGACGCTGACAACCCGGAGGCCGGCGAGGAGTTTGCCGAAGCTGTAGCCCAGAAAAGCCTGCATGAAGAGGCTGGCGAGGGGGTAGAGGTAGGCGCTCAGAATGACCAGCACGAAGGGCAGGCCGGTGATGCTGACGCCGCCCGAGACGCCGCCGCTCGCTGCCGTGCCGCCCGAGGTGCCGCCGCGAAAGCCGCCGCCGACAGCCACGATGATGATGACGAGAAGGGTGATCACCCCGCCGAAGACGCCGTCGAGGGCGAACGCGAGGATGCGCCAGCCGTAGTTGCCGGCCAGAACGCCCGGCTCGCCGCCCTCGCCGGCAACGTCGGTTGTCGGCCACGACGCACCGGCTGCCCCACCCGCTGCCACCGCATCCGCAGGCGCGAGTGGGGAGGCCCCGAGCGCGGTCGCCCGCGTGCGCGACGAGACGGGAGTGCCACAGGCGAGGCAGAACTGCGCGTTGGCGGGCACCGGAGAGCCGCACTGCACGCACGGCTGCGGCCCGGCGGCGGGCGCGACGGGGGGCTGGGCATTCGTCATGACTGCTTCTTTCCGTTCGACTGTGCGGCCCGGCGCCTGGCCCGGAACGACCGCAGCGACAACCGTGCTTTTAGCCGACGCCAGCGACTCTGCGACCCCGTCATGCCTTCGACGATAGCGTCAACTTCGTTCCAGAAGGTCGAGACGTCGGCGGCCGAGGGCTCGCCCGGCCCGAACACTCCGTTGTCGGCGCGCTGGGCGACATCGATCACCGAGACGATCGGATACGTGTCGGCGAGGGCCACGGCGCCCTCCCGCCGGGTGATGCCAGGCGGCAGGAGCGTGCCGAGGTCGCTTGCGCGGTCGACGATCTCGTCCCACCCGCCGCTCAGCCGATCGGCGGCCCGTGCGGCCGTCTCGCGCCGCCGCCGGCGCCGCAGCTTCAGCGCCCCGATGACGACGAGCGGGGCGATCAGGATGAGCAGCAGCAGCAGTCCACCGCCCGCGGCGAAGTACACGTAGGTCGGGATGCCGGCCGCGTCGGGCTGTTGGTCTTGGTCGGAGTTGTCGGTGCGGACATCCGGCGGCAACTGGGCGGGCTCCTGCGGCGGGGGCGGCGGCTGCAGCACCTGCGCCTTGGGGTCTGATTTGGGCTTGGGTGCTTCAGCGGTGGGCACCTGGTCTTTGGGCGGGGTGGGGTCGAACGCGACCCAGCCGCTCGAGGCGAAGTCGACCTCCACCCAGGCGTGCAGGTTGTCGCCCGTGAGGTTCTGGGTGGCGGATGCCCCGGCATAGGTGTCGGGGTAGAACCCCATCACCACGCGGGCAGGCAGCCCGAGCTCACGCACCATCAGGGCCATGGCCACCGAGTACTGTTCGTCGTCGCCGACCATCTGCGCGGCGGCGAGCAGTGCGGCGATGCGCTCTTCGCCGTGGCCGGCGCGGGAAGTCGCTTCGCCTTCGAGGCCGTGGCTGAAGAAACCGCCCTGGCTGAGGCTGGTGGCGATGTTGCGCACCTCGGTGAGTGGGTCGCCGGCGTCGCCGGCGTACTTCGTGGCGAGGGTGCCGATGTCGTCGGGAACACCGGTGACCTTCGGCATCGTCAGTTTCGTGGTCTGCTCGCTCTTCAGCTGGTCGTCGCTTGGTACAACGGGGATGGCGACGTCGGCCGTGTAGGTGTCGCCTTTCTGCAGGGAGTCGGTGGTGAGGGCGACGCCGGTGGCGGCGTTGTAGTGCAACGTGGTGGTGAGGGCTGCGGCACGGGGGCCGGTGAACTGCAGGGATTCGAGGGAGCCGGCGTCGGGCATCCAGACACCGGAGAGATCGCCGATGGTCACGTTCAGTGTGGCGTGGGTGGCGGTACCGGCGGCGGTTCCCGGAACCTCGCCGCTGATGCGTTGGAACGTGCCAGAGGCGGCCGAACCGTCGCCCGCCACGCTGTAGACGATGCCATCGTACGCGTCGAGGGTGGCGAGGCGGATGCGGGCGTTGTCGGGCAGGCCCTCGACCGAGAAGAGCACGTTCGACTTGTCGTCGCGCACGTATTTGCGAAACGACACGAGAGGGCTGGCGTAGTTCTTGACGTCGAGGGGTGGGTCGATCTGGTCGCGGAGAGCGTCGCGGGAGGCAGGGGCGCCGATGGCTCCGCCGGCGACGGCGCCGAAGGCGAGGGCGACCACCAGGAGGCCGGCGCCGCTGGCGAGGCGCACGATGCGAACGCTGCGGGCCGGCCCCGCGCCCGCCTGGTTCTCGGCCGCACGCAGTTCAGCACGGCGCCACGCCCACCAGACCAGCGCGACACCCGCGAACACCAGGCCCTGGATGACCGGGGCCGCCGCATCCCGCGTGCCGAACACGATCGCGGTGACGAACAGCGCGGCAGCCGGAACGAGGGCCCAGGCTGCCCGGCGAACCAGTCGCAGCGCGAAACTGCCCGCCAGAACCGTGGCCACGAGCGTGGTGAGAAAGGGCACGATGAGCACCGCGGGAAAACCGCCCACCGGTATCTGCAGGGTGAGCACGTCTTTCCACGAGAACACGATGCCGAGCGCGAGCTGGCGAACGGTGTCGACGGTGGGAACGATGCCGCCGAGGGTCGACGCGGGCACGGCGAAGGCTCCGCCGAACAGCAGGTAGGCCAGCAGGGTGGCGGCGAGCAGCACGAAGAGGTTGAGGGCGAACCGGGCGCCGAGCACGGCGATGACCAGGCCGAGAACGAGGCCGCCGGCCGCGGCGACGAGGTAGCCGGTGCCGCCGAACGCGGGGCCGAAGCCCACGATGCCGGCCGCGAGGAGGGCCACCATGGCGGCGAGGTCGAGGGCCCAGCGCCAGGCCGGGCGGGTGGCCGTGGCGGGGGCGGCAGCGCGGTTCGCCATCAGCTGTTCACCCGCCGAAGCGCCGCCGGCAGCTCGTCGAGCGCGCCGATGGTGAGCAGCGTGAGGTCGCCGATCATGCGCCGCGACACCGCAGCGCCCGGCCGGCAGCTCACCGCGATGATGCGCACGCCGAGCGGAATGTACACGGTGGCCGCCTGCAGCTGCGTGGCGGTGACCTGCGCTCCGAACATCAGCACCGCGACCGACGCGTCGGGTACCTGCTGGCCGGCGACCTTCGCGAGGTGCACGATGGTGTCGCGGCGTTCGGTCTGCTCGAGGCTCGACAGGTCATCCAGAAGCCGGCGACCTGTTTCGGAGTGCAGAGTGCTGCCCTGAACCATGACCGTGACGTCGCGCTCTTCTTTCAGCGCCTGCAGCCCGAGTGAGCCGCACGACGAGATGGCGAGCTCGAACTCATCGGCGGTGGCGTAGTCGGCGGCATTGGTCGAGAGGGCGAGTGCGAGGTGCGAGCGACGGGTCTCTTCGAACTGCTTCACCATGAGAACGCCGGTGCGGGCCGAGGTCTTCCAGTGGATGTTTCGGCGGTCATCGCCCGGCACGTACTCCCGCAGGGCGTGAAACGAGACGTCGTCGCTCGAGAGCACCCGGCTGGTCTGGCCTTCGAGGTCGCGAATGAAGCCAGCCGAGGTGCCATCGATGCGCACGGTTTGCGGATGCACGAACAACAGTTCTGGCTCGGTCCAGCGAATCTCCCGCCGCAGCAGCCCCAGGGGGTCGCCGCGAACCGATCGCACCGGGCCCACGGTGATGACGGCCCGCTTCGCCGTAGGAATGCCGAACAGATCGTCGTGTTCAGCGCCCGGCACGAGCCGCGGCACCTGGAACGACGCGAACCCGCCGCCCACCGGCAGCTCGACGCGCGACGGCAGCAGCGCCCGCGTCGAAGCATTGCCCACCACAATGCTGCCCACCGCCCGCGTGCCCACAACCACACGGTTCGCGGCGAGGTTGAGCGTCACTGAGTACGCCGACCGGCCCACGATGAAGATCACCGACAGCACCAGAGCGGCCAGCAGGGCCACGCCCAGCACGGTCAGCTCGAGCCAGCCGAACGCGCGGCCCACCACGAGGGCGACGATCGCAGCACCCAGTACGGCCCAGCCGAACCCCGACACGACACCGAGCACGCCGCCGACGACGGGTGAGGCGTGCTGCCAGGCTCCGGATGCCCCGGCCCGCACCCTCGGCACGGCCACCTTCACCACGGTGAGCCTGCCCACGGCCGCGCCACCGGAGCGTGCCCGTACCGCCAACGCCCCGCGCGCGGCGGCGAACCGTGCGGCGCCCGACGCCGCCGCCCCGGTGCGGGCCGTATTCGTGCGCGCCGAAGCTCGATGTGAGCGGGCCGGCGTGGCTCGGTTCCGAGGGGGTCGCGTGTCGGTCATGAGGGGCGTCTCGGGTCAGGTTCGGGTGGTCACGATGGGCAGCGGAGCGCGGGTCTCAGACGGCGACCGACTGGCGGGCCTGCGGCGCGGCAACATCGGCGAGCACGCGGGCGAGCACCTGCTCGGCGGTGGTTCCCGAGAACTCGGCCTCCGGGTCGAGCACGAAGCGGTGCACCCACACGGGAGCCGCCAGCTCTTTGATGTCGTCGGGCAGCACGAAGTTTCGTCCCTGGGCAGCCGCCCAGACTTTGGCCGCGCGAATGAGGGCCATGGCACCGCGAACGGAGACGCCGACGCGGCTTTCGGGGGCATCCCGTGTCGCTTCGGCGAGCTGAGCGGTGTACCTCAGCACGGCGCTGTCGACGTGCACGGTGGCGGCGAGGTCGGCCATGTCGGCCACGGCGGCGGTGGTGATGACGGGGCTGAGCTTCGCCGACGAGTCGCGAATCGAAGCACCCGCCAGAATCAGTTCGGCCGAGGCGAGGTCGGGGTACCCGATGGAGGTTTTGATCAGAAAGCGGTCGAGCTGGGCCTCGGGCAACCGGTAGGTGCCGGCCTGCTCGATGGGGTTCTGGGTGGCGATGACCAGGAACGGCCGGCCGACGTCGTGCGTGACGCCGTCGACGGTGATCTTCGACTCCTCCATGACCTCGAGCAGCGCCGACTGGGTCTTCGGCGACGCGCGGTTGATCTCGTCGGCGAGCACGATCGAGGCGAACACCGGGCCCTTGTGAAACTCGAACAGGTGCGAGTTCTGGTCGTAGATGGTGACACCGGTCACGTCGGAGGGCAGCAGGTCGGGGGTGAACTGGATGCGCTGGTGCGAACCCTGCACGGTGGCCGCGATGGCGCGGGCAAGCGACGTCTTGCCGGTTCCCGGCGCGTCTTCGAGCAGCACGTGGCCTTCGGCGATCATGGCCATGATCGTGAGACGAATCACGTGCGGCTTGCCCAGCACGGCCTGGCCGACGTTCTGCACGAGACGGTCGAAGGTGCCGGCGAACCAGGTCGCCTGCTCGGGGGTCATTGTCACAGGGCTGCTCTTCTCTCGGTCAGATGTGGGGGTTCTGGATGCACGTGCCGGGTCATCGCGACACCGTCGGTGTCACGCCGCCACAGTTGATGTAATTCGCCTGAACTTCAAGCTCGTAGCCGGTGCCCTGGCGGTCGTCGGTGTACCAGCCGGGTGTCCTGGTTCCGTCGGGCGCCGACACCGAGGTGGTCTTGATGCCATCGGAGCGTGAGTTCCAGGTACAGGTCACTGAGCTGCCGTCGAAGTTGTGCACGGTGATCTTGATGTACGTGCAGTTGACGATTCCCTTGACGTTGCAGGCGCCGCCGGGAGAGATGGTGGCAGTAGGCGTGGGTTTGCTCTCAGACGTCGCCGATGATGAGCTCTCTCCACTCACGGCACCGGTGACGTCGACCGTGCGGGCGGTGATGCTGTGAGTGTCGCTGTAGCCGGCTGGAATGGTACGGCTGCCACCGGCTGTGCCCACGTTCTCCCAGCCGCCCGAGTCGATCTTGATCTCGATGTGGTAGTCGCGGCCGTTGCGGGCGACCGACGACCAGTTGACGGTGACGCTCTGGTTGCCAGGTGAGGCGCTGGTGCTGGGCTTGTTCGGGGCGCCGTAGGGCGAGACCGAGTTCGAGGCAGTGCTCGCGGCACCGTTGTAGGTCTCGCCGTCGAGCTGGGTGACGGCCCGAACGCGCACGGTGTAGTCATTGTTGTTCGAGACGCCGCTCGTGATGACCTTGTTGCCGGGCATGCTGTTCCAGCCACCGTTGTTGAGGCTGTACTGGTAGGCGAGCTCGCTGGCTTTCGCGCCGTTGCCGGCGGCGGGCGAGTACGACACCGTGAGCTGGTTGTCGCCGGCGGTGGCGCTCACGTTGCCGGGTGCACCGGGGGCCACGAAGGCGCGGCGGGGCGCCGAGGGGCCGGAGGGGTTGCCGGTGCCGGCCTTGTTGGCCGCGGTGACGATGAAGGTGTAGTCGCTCTCTGAGGTGGCGACTTCGATGGCCTGCGACGTAGCGGTGCCCTCGGGGAGGGTGTTGACCACGGATCCTCCGAGCAGAACCTGCAGCGTGTACGCCGAGACCGCGTCACCGTTGTTGGCCGGGGCAACCCAGTTCACCTGCAACTGGGCCTTGTCTCCCACGGGCTCGAGACGGGTCGTGGTGGGTGCGGCCGGGGCATCCGGTTTGCCCGCCGGAATGACGGTGGCCGAGTACGGGCTGAAATCGCTCGGGTCGGGGGCACGGTTCACGGCTTGAATGCGCACCTGGTAGGCCACGCCGTTCTCGAGACCGTTCCACACCGTGCTGTTGCCGGTGACGCCGGTCTTCTGCAGGGTTCCCGCAGCGGGGGCTGGCGAGATCTCGAGGTTGTACGAGGTGACGGGTGAGCCCGTGGTGGGCGGGGTGACCCAGTTCACGGTGACGCTCTTGTCGCCGAACACGAGGGTGGGTGCGGCGGGGGCGCTCGGGCGGGCATCCGGTCGGGCGATGCCGGAGGAGGGCGAAGCGTCTGAGGTGCCGACGGCGTTCGTGGCGGTGACGCTGAACGTGTATTCGACGTTGTTCGTGAGGCCGTCGAGCGTGCAGGTTGTCGACTGGCACTGCTTGCTGTAGCCCTGCGGGCTCTTCACGGTGTAGCCGGTGATCGAGGAGCCGTTGTCACTCGGCGAAACCCACGAGAGCACGACGGTCTTGTCTTGAATCGAGGTGACGCTCGGAGTCGTGGGGGTGTCGGGGCGACCCTGAACGGTGAGGCGAATGCGGCCGTCGGCGACCCGCAGCGGGTCGTTCGTGGCGTCGGTGATGCGGTAGCGCACCACCATCGTGCCGACGAAGTCGCTCGCGGGCGTCACGTCGACTTGGCTGCCGTTCACGCTGGCGGTGCCGTTGCCCGTCTCGACGACGGCATCGAGAATCTTCAGCGGAGTCTCGGGGTAGGGGTTGTAGTCGTTGTCGAGCACGCTCACCGAGCGGGTCTTGCCCTGGTCGGCCTGCGGGATGGTGTCGTCGACCGCCGACGGCATCGGCCGGATGGAGGTGAGTACGTTGACCGTGATCGCGCCGGTGCCGGGCGCACTCTGGCCGTCGGTCACCTGAATCTGAAAGGTGCTCTGCCCCTTGGCCGCGGAGCCGGAAGCCGACACGCTGAGTGTCTGGCCGTCGATCGAGGCGGTGATGCCGGGGTTCGGCGAGCCCACGACCGAGTAGCTGAGCTTCTCGAGGTCGCCCTGGTCGGGGTCGCGGGAGAGCGTGCGGAGGTTCAGCTTGTCGGCATCTCCGCCCGGCGCGACGTTGACACTGCCGCCGAGGAACGTGGGCGAGATGTTCGTGGTCGAGACAACGGTGATGGGAATGACCAGCACGGCCTTCTTGCCGAGCGGGTCGTCGGGCCCGGTGCCGTCGGTGACCTCGAAGCTCAGCGCATCGGGCCCGTAGTAGCCGGCCTGCGAGGTGTAGGTGAGAGTGGTCTCGTCGGTGACGAGCGATGAGCCGTTGCCGTGCGCCACACTCACCTTGCCGGCCTCGGTGATACGTGCGGTCTTGCCGCTGTTCACGAGCACGTACTGCGACAGTGGCACGCTGATGGTCTCGCCGCTGTTGACCGTGATCGGCTTGACGCCGGGCTTCAGGGTGGGGTGCAGGTCGGCCAGCCCCGGTACGAAGATGAATGCCGAGGCTTTCAGACCGTCGGGGTCGGTGACCGTGTAGGTCACGATCTGGGCGTCACCGGTGAGGGTGACCGTCACTTGGTTGTCGGCCGTGATGCTGGCGTTGGGGTTGTCTGAACTCACGGTGAGGTCGTCGACCGTGCCGTCAGGGTCGTCGTCGTTCTCCCGCACGGGAACCGTGGTTGTCGCCTTGCCGATGACGTCGGCCGCTACCACCACGTCGTCGCGGGCGATGGGCGCCACGAGCACCGCGTTCGGGTCGACGGTGACCAGCAGCGGCCCCACGGCGGTGGCGCCGTACTGGTCGACGACGGTGTACTGCACGGTGTACTGGCCGGGGGTCTGCGGGGCCGTCACTTCGACGCGCCCGCGCTTGACCACGGCCGTCACTCCGTCGGGCACCTGCAGGCCGTTGTCGCGGAGCAGAATCGGGTCACCGTCGGGGTCGGAGTCGTTTGCGAGAACATCCACCGCCACTGTTCGCCCCGGGCGCACGCTCACGGCGTCGGGCACGGCGTACGGGCTCTGGTTGGCGCTCGCCGAGGGCACGATACCCACCTGTACGGTGGCGGTCGCTTCGGCGCCGAGTCGGTCGCGCACCACATAGGTGAAGGTGTCGGTGCCGGTCGACGTGGGGTACGCCTCATACTCGAGCCATGATTCGCCCACGCTCGTGATGCGACCCTTCGCGGGCGCGGTGCCCTGCCCGATGAGCGACACCGAGTCGCCGTCGGGGTCGATTCCGTCGAGCGGAATCGGGATGCGCACGGTGGTGCCCTGCAGTGCGCGCACGGTGACGTCGCGCGGCCGGGGCGGGGAGTTGGCGCCGGCGTCGTTGCCGATGATCTGAATGGTCACATACCCGGCAGCGCGCTGGCCCTGGCTGTCGACCACCTCGTAGGTCGTGTAGACGGTCTTCGCCACCGGGCCGGCCTTGAACCGCAGGGTGTCTTGCGCCACGAACATGTCGCCGTCGGCTGGTGCGATGAGCGGCTGCACGAGCGTGGGCGAGAGCGAGAT
The DNA here is from genome assembly GCF_004923255.1 of Subtercola vilae. GTDB lineage: Bacteria > Actinomycetota > Actinomycetes > Actinomycetales > Microbacteriaceae > Subtercola > Subtercola vilae. The sequence continues at coordinate 15,203 of NZ_QYRT01000032.1, forward strand.
GGTGTCGCCGTTCGGGCTGTAGTCGTTGTCGAGCACGTGGATCGTCGCCACGTCTCCCGCGCGCACCGTCACCGTGTCGTTGACCGCGACCGGCGGCAGCAGTTTCGCGGGCGCCGGAATCGGTATCACGAACACCTCGCCCACCGCCGATTTTGTGCCATTCGTCACCGTGTAGTGAATCGTCGTGGGCGACGTGATGCCCGGCGAGTCGGTGATGCGCAGCGTCTCGTGCTCGAGCACCTCGACGGCCACGCCCGAGTCGGCCGGGTTGTCGATCGACTGCACGGCCAGAATGCCGCCGGCCGGGTCGAAGTCGTTCGCGAGCACATTCACGAGCACGCTGTGGCCCTTGGTGAGCAGGGCGGTGTCTCGCACGGCAATGGGTGGGTCGTCTGCGTTGACGCTGGCGAGAACATCCACTCGCACCAGGCCCGAAGCCGTCTTGGGGCCGTCGGTGACGAGGTACTGCACGTAGTAGGTGCCCGGGTTCGGGGTGATGAAGGTGAAGGTGCCCGTGGTGTAGTCCGGCACCACGGTGGCTCCGGTGACCTCGTTGATCTTCGCGAGACGCAGCTGCGCGCCGCTCGGGCTGAGGTCGTTGGCGAGCGGCGAGGCGGTGACCTGCTGGTTCGGGCGGGTGATGTAGTGGTCGGCGTTGGTGACGGGGGCGAGGGTTCCGGATGCCCGAACCTCGAAGTGAATCGTGCCCTCGGTGTCGAGTGTTCCGTCGCTCACAACGACTTTCACGTCTTTGCGGCCCGGGTCAGCGTCGAGCGCTGTGAATGTGATTTGTCCGTCGGCGCGGAACTGAACCTGGTTCGCGCCGTCGGCGGTGGCCGAGCGCACGAACAGGTCGTCGCCGTCGGGGTCGATCCAGTCGGGCAGCACGTTGTACGAGACGGTCGAGTTCTGCTCCACGGGAATGGTGGCGACGCGCTTCTCGACCGGTGCCTCGTTCGTGCCCGGCGCCTTCACCGTGAGCGAGACGGTTGCCGTGGCCTTCCCGCCCCGCCCGTCGTCGACGCTGTACGAGAAAGTTCCCGTGCCCGTCGCGTCGGCCGGCACGGCGATCTGCAGGGCTGCGCCGCCGAGAATACTCTGCACTGTGCCGAGCGGGGGTTCGGCGCCGTTCAGGGTGGCCGTGAGCACGTCGCCGTCGGGGTCGGAGTCATTGTCGAGCACGGGCAGCACCGTGGTGCGGCCCGCCCGAACGCCGAACTTGTCGTCGACGGCAATGGGCGGACTGTTCTGATCGGTGCGGTTCGGCAGAATCTGCTGAAGCTCTTCTTCTGTGGTGTTGTCTTCTTCGTTGGTCTGGGTCTGGTCGGGTGGGGGCACCACGTCGTCCCAGTTCTCGACCTTCTTCATGTTCTGGTTCACGAGCCATACGGCGCCGCTCGTGAGGTCGTTGATCACCACGACGTCACGGTTGACCCGAAACACGAGGTCGGCGTTGTCGGGCAGGCCGTCGATGGTGCTCGACACATCGTTGGCGGTGCCGGCGCAGTCGCGTACATACGTCGAGGCGCCCGCCCAGGCGCCGTAAGCGCAACCGCTGAGAAACACGGGTGGGGCCGGCTTGCCGGGTTTGCCCGACGAGGTGCTGGTCGCCGTGCTGCCGTCGAGGGGCTGGCTGATCAGCTGGGTGGTGGTGGCGATGAGGGCCGACGAGGAATCCGGGCCGTTCTGCTGAAGGATGCCGCCCTTCGAGTCGGCGACGCTCACCTGCTTGCCGCCCGGGAGGTAGAGCACGCCATTGACGCTGTCGAACACCACCGCGCGGGTGCCCACGGTGGCGAGCGAGAGCTGTGCATCATCCGGAACCGTGCCGAGCGCAGCCGTCACAGGGTCGCCCGCGGTGCCCTGGTCGTCGACCGGGATGCTCACCAGCTGCTTGTCGGCCAGCGAGAGGCCGTGAATCGTGCCGGTGTCATCGACCGTGGCCGAGGCTCCGGCGCCGAGCTTGTAGAGAGGAGTGTCGGGGTTGGCCGTGAAGTTCGCGACCGCGGCGGCGGTACTCGAGAACAGCAGCCCGGTCGAGGCATCGAGCACTGAAACGGTGTTGGCGCCCAGCGAGACCTCTGCCTGGGCCGGGATGGCGACCGGGTTGCCCACCGAGACGGTGGCCGGGTCGACCACACTGAGGGTCGACGACGACGGGTCGACGGCGATGACGGTCTCGCCGTTCTGCAGAATGTCGAAGGTGCCGCTGGTCATGCGCAGGCCCCCGTCGAGCACCTGCGAGGGGTAGTTGAGGTGGCCGAGCAGCAGGCCGCTGGGCTTGGTGACCCACACGCCACCATCGTTGAGTTGCACGTTCGCGGTGGTGATGCCCTGGTAGAAGAGGGCCATGGTCGTGACGGCGAGCGAAACCACCGAAACGGTCGCCACAGATGCGACCGTCGCCTTTCGGCGACGCATGGCCTCGAAGAGCCTCACGTTGTTTTATCCCCATCGTCGACTGACAGTCGGGTCTCTCAACTTCGGGTGAAGAAAAACCAACGCAGCCATTCAAACATGAGTTCTGCTAGGGCCCAAATATGTTTGCGCGAGGTATACGCGCGGGTGCGCCTTACGTTTGGGTTCGGTCGCGGCCTTGCGCCTCGTGCCACCGTGCGGCGAGGTGGTGCCCGCACGGTGCGAGGTCTTGCCCGTACGGTGGGCTGTATGCAGCTCACCATTCTCGGCACGGCCCAGCCCTTCCCTGTTCCCGGCAATGCGTGCTCGGGGTACCTGCTGGCCTCGGGTGAGACGCAGGTGTTGGTGGATGCCGGCACCGGCACCCTCGCCGAACTGCAGCGTCACACCACCCTCGATTCGCTCGACGCCATCTGGGTTTCGCACCGGCACGCCGATCACTCGGCCGACCTGCTGGTGGCGTACTACGCGTTGCGGGCCACAAAAGTGGGCGCGGCGCGGCGCATCCGGCTGATAGGCCCGGAGGGGCTCGACGAGCGGCTCGCCACCTACCTCGGCGGCGATGCGGCCGAGGGGCTCCATGAGGTCTTCGAGTTCACCGAGATGCACGGCTGGGGCGAGGCGCTCGTGGGCGAACTGGCGCTGGCGTGGGGGCCGGTGTCGCACGGCGTGCCGGCGTTCGCGCTGACCGTCACCGACGTGGGTGGGCTCGGTGTCGAGCGGGGCAGTGCGGGGGCCGAGGTGGTGCCGGATGACGGAAGTTTCACCTACTCCGGCGACACCGGCCCGTGCACGTCGCTCGTGGAGATGGCCGAGGAGTCGTCGACGCTGCTCGCTGAGGCCGGGTACGACGTGGCTCCGGCCCGGGGCGAGGAGTACGTTCACCTCACCCCCGAAGACGCCGGCCGGGCCGCCACGTCTGCCGGGGTGTCGACTCTGCTGCTCACGCACCTCGCGCTGGGCCTGACCCCCGCCGCCGCGCGCAGTCGCGCCGCCACCACCTTCGCCGGAGCCGTCGCGCTGGCCCTGCCGGGCCAGACCTTCACCGTCTGAGCTCTCCGCGTGTCGCCCGCCTCTGCCGCGCAGGCGGGTCATGCGGGGGTCGGGGTGGGGCCGAGGCGCATCCAGTGCGGGGTGCGGGCGCGAAGGCCGAGGGTGAGGGCGCGAGCGCCGATGTAGCCGTAGCCGAAGGCCGCCCAGAGCCAGACGAGGGCGTGCGAATCGGCCAGACCGCCAGTTGGGGTGGTGACGGCTCCAGCAGCGTGAGCGACGGGGTCCGACGCGGTCAAGCCGCCGTCGGCCGCGGCAGCGGGGTGCAACCACAGCACGAGCAGCAGCAACGGCGCGTAGAGGGCGAGGTTGACCAGGCCCGAGAGCGCGAGGTACCGCGCGTCGCCGGCGCCGATGAGTACGCCGTCGAGCACGAACACGAAGCCGGCCAGCGGGATGCCCGCCGCCATCGCCAGCGCGGTGACGGTCACCCCGTGCTGAACTTCGGGGCTCGCCGAGAACACCGGCCCGAGTACGGGGGCGAGGAGGGCGACGGCCGCTCCGAGCACCGTGCCGACACCGAGCGACCAGACGATGAGTCGCCGCAGCAGAAACCGCACCCGTTGAACGTCGCCGGAGCCCAGCCCGTGACCGACGAGGGCTTGCGCGGCGATGGCCAGGGCATCCAGAACGAAGGCAAGGGTCGCGAACAGCGTCAGCGCGATCTGGAACGCTCCCAGCTCAGCCACCCCGAACGTGGCCGCGACCGCTACCGTGGCGAGCATCGCCGCCCTCAGGCTGGCCGTGCGCACGAACAGCCAGCCTCCGGATGCCGCCGCCGACCCCACACCGGAGAGCCCCGGCCGAAGGCTCGCCCCACTTGCCCGGGCCGCGCGCACGACGATGAGCAGGTAGATGAGTGCCATCGCCCATTGCGCCACAACGGTTCCGGCGGCCGACCCGGCGATGCCCCAGCCGAACCCCAGCTCGGGCCAGCCGGGGCCCCACGACCCGCGGTAGATGAACAGGGCGTTGAGCCCCGCGTTCGCGGCGAACCCGCAGACGGCGACGACCAGCGGGGTGCGGGTGTTCTGCAGGCCACGCAGCACCCCGGTTGCGGCGATGACCACCAGCATGGCGGGCAGGCCGGCGAGCGACACGGTGAGGTAGGTGGTGGCGTCGGTCGCGACCGCGGGGTCTGATGTGAAGAGCCCGACCGCGTTCGCTGAGAAGGCGAGGCCGAGCAGTACGACGACGGCGCCGAGCAGCAGGGCGAGCCAGAGCCCGTCGATGCCGGCCCGCAGTGCACCGGGGCGATCACCCGCGCCGAGCAGGCGTGCGACGGCGGGCGTAGTGGCGTAGGCGAGAAAGACGAGCAGGCCGATGACGGTCTGGATGAGGGCGCTCGCGATTCCGAGTGCGGCCAGGGGCACCTCGCCGAGGTGGCCGACGAGGGCGGTGTCGGTGAGCAGAAACAGAGGCTCTGCCACGAGCGCGCCGAGCGCCGGCACCGCGAGGCGCAGGATGTCTCGGCTGAGGCTCGGGGTGGGCATCCCTTCACGGTAGCGGGCTGATGCGCCCGTTCTGCACCGGCCTGCGGCTCACAGCCGAACCGCTGGAGTGCTCCTTTATGCTGAAGGCATGAACGAATCGGGTATCAAAACCACAGAACTCGACCCTGCCACTCGGGCCCAAGACGACCTGTTTCGGCACGTCAACGGCAAGTGGATCGCGCGCACCGAGATTCCCGAAGACAAGGCCCGTTTCGGGTCGTTCTACGAGCTCGCCGAAGAGGCTGAGAAGGCCGTGCAGCAGATCATCGTCGAGGCGCAGGGCGCAGTCGAGGGCAGCGAGGAGCGCAAGTTCGGCGACCTCTACACGAGCTTCATGGACGAAGCCCGCATCGAAGAGCTCGGCACTTCGCCCATCGACGCCCAGCTGGCCCTCGTGAGCAACGTTTCGTCGGTCGAAGACCTCGTGCGCACGGTGGGCCGGCTCGAGCGCCAGGGCGTCAGCGGCTTCTTTCAGACCTTTGTCGACAACGACCCGGGCAACCCCGAGCGCTACCTCGTCTTCGTGAACCAGGGCGGCCTGTCGCTGCCGAACGAGAGCTACTACCGCGAAGAGAAGTTCGAGAGCGTGCGAGAGGCGTATGTGGCGCACATCCAGCGCATGTTCGAGCTCGCCGACACGGGCAGCGCGGTCGACCGGGCCACTGCGGCCGATGCGGGCAGCCCTCCCGAGCGGGCCCAACGCGTGTTCGATCTCGAGACCGCCCTTGCGAGCCACCACTGGGACAACGTGCGCACCCGCGACGCCCAAGCCACGTACAACCTGCTCAGCTGGGCCGACCTGCTGGCACTGTTCGCGGGCTCCGCGGCCGAGGGTTCGCCGGCCGGCACCCTCACTCTGTGGCGTGATGCTCTGGATGCCCCCGCCGGCGTCTTCGACGAACTCGTCGTGCGTGAACCCAGCTTTCTCGAAGGTCTCTCGTCGCTGATCACGGCCGACCGTCTCGAGCAGTGGAAAGACTGGCTGGCGTGGAAGATCATCCACGGCGCGGCCGCCCTGCTCCCCGCCGACTTCGTCGAGGCCAACTTCGACTTCTACGGGCGCACCCTCACCGGCACCCCCTCGATGCGCGACCGGTGGAAGCGCGGCGTCTCACTCGTCGAGGGCTCGATGGGCGAGGCTGTCGGCCGCATCTACGTCGAACGCCACTTCGGCGGCACGGCGAAGCAGGCGATGGATGTGCTCGTCGAGAACCTCATCGAGGCCTACCGGCAGTCGATCACCGACCTGGCCTGGATGACCCCCGAGACCCGCACGCGTGCCCTCGAGAAGCTCGGCAAGTTCACTCCGAAGATCGGTTTTCCCGACACCTGGCGCGACTACTCCGCCCTACAGCTCGACGCCTCGAGCCTGTTCGACAACGTGCGGGCGACCAACGAGTTCGAGTTTCAGCGTGAGCTCGGCAAGGTGGGCAAGCCGCTCGACCGTGGCGAGTGGTTCATGACCCCGCAGACGATTAACGCGTACTACAACCCCGGGTTCAACGAGATCGTGTTTCCCGCGGCCATTCTGCAGTATCCGTTCTTCGACGAGGCACGGGATGGCGCGGCGAACTACGGCGCAATCGGTGCGGTCATCGGCCACGAGATCGGCCATGGGTTCGACGACCAGGGTTCGCGCTTCGATGGCGACGGCAAGCTCACCGACTGGTGGACATCCGCCGACCGCGAAGCGTTCGAGAAGCTGACCGCCTCGCTCATCGAGCAGTACAACGCGCTCGCCCCCCTGCAGGTGCCCGGCCAGCACGTGAACGGCGCCCTCACCATCGGTGAGAACATTGGCGATCTGGGCGGGTTGGGCATAGCGTGGAAGGCGTACCTGATTTCACTGGGCGGCGAAGAACCGCCCGTGATCGACGGGCTCACCGGCGCCCAGCGGTTCTTCCTGTCGTGGGCGCAGGCGTGGCAGCAGAAGTCGCGTGACGAAGAAGTGATTCGCCTGCTGGCGATCGACCCGCACTCGCCGAACGAGTTTCGCTGCAACCAGATCGTGCGCAACATCGCAGAGTTCTACGAGGCGTTCGATGTCAGCGAGAGCGACGCCCTGTGGCTCGCCCCCGAAGACCGTGTGACCATTTGGTGAGAGAAGCGCTGAGGTAGGTGACGGAGTGATGCGCAGAGATCGACGGAGGGCCGGTTCGGAGTTGCCGAGCGGGCGTCGGTCGAGCGCGGCCGCGCACGACACCGACACTTTTCGGCGCGGGTTCGTCTCGCTGACGAACCTCGCTCTCTCCGGCGTGCAGATCACCGCCTCGGCGCTCGACGTCGAGAGCGAGAAGGTGCTCTTCTCGATCGACGACCACTTGTCGGTGCCCACCGCGAGCCTCGGCAAGGTTCTGCTTCTGATCGAGGTGGCCGCCAGGCTCACGCAGCGCGAGACCTCGGCGCACGGCCTGCTCGACCGCACGGTTGTCGACTCGGCGGCCGACACCGGGCTGTGGCAGCATCTGCAGGTGCCGATGCTGCCGGTGGCCGACCTGGCCGTTCTCATCGCATCCTCCAGCGACAACCTCGCCACCAACGTTCTGCTGCGGCACATCGGTCTCGACAAGGTGCGTGAGCGCGGGGAGTCGCTGGGTCTCAGCCGCACGTTCCTGCTCGACAAAGTGCGCGACCATCGGGGCCCCGACGACGCCCCGCACCTCTCCGTCGGTTCGGCGCGCGAACTCAGCACGCTTTTTCGCAACCTGGCCGAGGGCACCGTGGTCGATGTCGCCACGAGCCAACAGGTGCTTTCGTGGCTCGGCCTCGGCGCCGACCTCTCGATGGTGGCCAGCGCGTTCGGGCTCGATCCGCTGTCGCACACCCACTCCGACCACGGGTTGCTGCTGGTGAACAAGACGGGCACAGGCAAAGGCATCCGAACGGAGGCCGGCGTGCTGCGCGGCCCCCGCGCCGGCGTGGCGTACGCCGTCACGATGCGCTTCAACGACGCCGACCTGAACGGGCGCCTCGCCGTGCTCGACGGCATGCGAACGCTCGGCACTGACATTCTCGAGTACGTGCACTGAGCCGCCCGAGCCCCCCCATCCGCAACTCTCGCTGACGATCACACGGTGATCGTCAGGATGGCACCGCGTGCGCCTCAGTCGATGAGGCCGAGGGCCACCAGCCGTTCGAGCGTCTCGACCCCGGCCGGCGGGCACCGCCCCGCATCGGCCGACGTGACCCAGTGCACCGAGTCGACCTCGGCTGACGCCACTGGCTCGTCAGCGGTCGTGGCGGCGAACAGCGTCATCGCAACCAGTCGCCCGTCGGGCTCGCCATGCGCCTGCACTGTCACCGTGAACAGCTCCCGGATGCTCTGCTGCTCGAGCTCGACCGCAATCTCTTCGCGGCTCTCCCTGGCCACGGCCTCTGCGGCTGTCTCTCCCGCATCGATCTTGCCGCCCGGCAGGTACAGCACGTCGCGCCCGCGTGCGGTGACCATGAGCACCCGCCGCTCGCGCAGCAGCACGACGGCAGCCACGCGGATGGTCGGGAGCCCGGCCCCGGGCCGGGCAAGCAACCCAGCCGAAGCCATCGCGGTTACGCCGGCCTGGTCAGCTCCGGGCTGAGCCCACGCCGACCGCAGAATCGCGTAGACAGCGGTGTCGCCCCAGGCGCCCTTGAAGAATGTGTCTTCGCGAAAATGGGCCTCGAGCACCAAACCGAGCCGTTCGGCGAGGGCCGATGACGAGCTATTGCGAGGGTCGAGGGTGGCGTGCACGCGGTGCGCGTTCAGTTCGGTGAAGGCGTAGTCGAGCATCCGGCCGGCCGCCTCAGTGGCATAGCCCTGCCCCTGAAAGTCGGGGTGGAAGGCCCAGCCGATCTCGGCCTGTCGGGAGGCGGTGCTGCGGAGAAACACCGTGATCTCGCCGATGAGCCGTGCCGGCGAACCACCCGTGCCGGGAAGCTCGACCGCGACGACGAGCACATCGCCGTCGTTCTCGAGGCGGGTCATCGTGAGGCGCCGGGTGAGGTGCTCGCGCGACTCGTCGAGGGTGCGAACGTTCCAGAGCATGAACCGGGTGACCTCGGGCAGGCGCTGGTAGGCGTGGATGTCAGTGAGGTCGCTCTCGGCGAGCAGCCGCAGCACCAGGCGCTCGGTGTGCAGCGGTTCGGTGAAACTGACCACGGGCCGGCGGGTCAGGATGCGGCGGCTGTGCCGGTGCGCGGCGGGTTGTCATCGCGTGCGGCGGTGCCTGTTCTGCCGAGCCCGGCCCCAGGCCCGGCGGGCAGAGCCGACGCGGCTGGCAACACAGGCACGATCGTCGGAAGAGGCGTGACCTGCGCTGCCGCCGCCGGCTGCACGCCGAACAGCGCGTCGAGCGCCGACACGAACGACTCGCTCTCGCCGGCCCGGGCGAGTTCGCGGGCCCGAACAGAGGGCGTGTGCAGCAGCACGCCGACGAGGTGACGAAGCGCAGCCTCGGTCTCGCTGGCCGCCGCGTCGTCACCCGCGCGGGCGCGGGCCCGGGCGATCTCGGCGTCGAGCACGTCGAAGAAGTGCCCGCGCAGCGCCACCACGGCCGGCGTGACCTCTGATTCGACGCGGGCGGCGGTGAACTCCGCCGCAGCCTCGTCGACCATGGCCCGAGCGCTCGTGGTGGCCTTGAACTCGTCGATGGGGGCGTGCAAGCTGATGGTCTCGAGGTCGAGCAGCTCGACGCCGGGCAGATGCTGGGCGGCCGGGTCGATATTGCGCGGCAGGCCGAGGTCGATCACCAGGCGACGCTCGAGCGCATTCGGCCGGGCCGCTGCCGCCGTGAAGTGCGCGGCAGAGAGCACGTAGGTCGGCGACTGGCTCGCAGCCACCACCACGTCACTCTGGGCGAGCACGGCGTCGAGGCCGGGCGTGAACACCTGCGGAACAGACAGACGCTCGGCGAAGGGCGCGATGCGGCTCGACGGCGAGTACACGGTGACGTTGGTGACGCCGCGTTCGTGCAGGGCGGCGAGGCTCACGCGAGCGTACTTGCCCGTGCCGATGAGCAGAACGCGAGTGGCGGCCCAGTCGGTGACGCGGCTCTCGGCCAGTTCGAGGGCGAGGCGAACGAGCGAGCGACCCGCTCCGCCGACACCGGTTTTCGTCTTCACGTCGCGTGAGGTGTGGGATGCCCGCTGAAACAGTCGTTCGAGAGCCGACGACGTGGTGCCTTCGATTCGCGCCGTCTGCAGGGCGCGTTTCACCTGCCCGCCGATCTCCTCTTCGCCGATGACAACGGATTCGAGCCCACTCGACACCGAGAACAGGTGCTCGGCGACAGTGTCGCCCGACAGAACGGTGATGGCGTCGATCACGTCGGCTGAGTCGACGAACGAGGCGGCGCTCACGGCGTCGATGACCTCACGGGCGGCGAGTGCACAGCCGGCGGTGAGGGGTTCGTCGACGTCGAGGTAGGCCTCGAAGCGGTTGCAGGTCGCCAGAACGACAGCACCCTGGATGAAATCGCTGTTCGCGACGAGCTGCGGGGCCACCGACGGTGCGCCAACAGAGAGCTTCTCGAGGAGGTCGAAGCTCGCGTTTCGATGACTGGCAGTCAGGCAGATCAACACCAACCCATCGTAGGCGACTTTGCTGCGAGTACCGACCTTTTTCTACCAGCTGTAGTAGACAGCCTGTGCAGCAAAGTTTGAGACACTGGAGCACGTGACTTTCAACGTGAACACCAGCGATGTCGCCGAGCTTCCCGCCGGGCATCCGTTGCAGACCGGCCGAACCTCAGCGTCACCTCTCGTCACCACGTACCAGGGGGTGCGCGGCGACGTCACGCCCGTGTGGTTGATGCGCCAAGCCGGCCGCTCCCTTCCCGAGTACCGGGCGCTGCGAATTGGCACCGACATGCTCGACGCGTGCCTCGACCCCGCCATGGCCAGTGAGATCACCTTGCAGCCCTGGCGCCGGCACGGCGTCGACGCGGCCATCTTCTTCAGCGACATCGTGGTGCCCATGAAGCTCGCAGGCGTCGACGTGTCGATCGTTGCGGGCAAGGGGCCCGTGCTCGGCTCGGCGGTTCGTACGGCTCAGGATGTCGCGGCTCTCCCGGTGCTCGACGAGTCGGCCCTGGCGCCCATCTCCGACGCGGTCGCCCTCACCGTCGCCGCGCTCGGCGACACCCCGCTCATCGGGTTCGCCGGCGCCCCCTTCACCCTCGCCGCGTACATGGTCGAGGGCGGACCGTCGAAAGACCACATCGCCGCGCGAACCATGATGCACTCCGACCCCGAGACGTGGCAGGCGCTGATGCAGTGGACCTCCACCGTCACCGGGGCGTTCCTGCGCGCGCAGATCGTGGCCGGGGCGAGTGCCGCCCAGCTGTTCGACTCGTGGGCGGGCGCGCTGAGCCTGAAGGACTACGTGGAGAAGGTGGCTCCGGCCTCGAAGCTGGCGCTGGCGCGGGTGCACGGGCTGACGTATTCGATTTCAGGGGCAACAGACGCAGCCGTTCGCACGGTGCCGATCGTGCACTTCGGCGTTGGCACGGGCGAACTGCTGAAGGCCATGCACGATGTGGGCGCCGATGTCGTCGGGGTCGACTACCGGATTCCGCTCGACGAAGCCTCTCGCCGTCTCGGCGGCGGGGTTCCGCTGCAGGGAAACCTCGACCCCGCGCTTCTGGCCGCACCGTGGCCCGTGCTCGAAGCCCACATTCTCGACGTGCTCGAGCGAGGCACGGCGGCTCCGTCGCACGTGCTGAACCTGGGGCACGGGGTGCCACCGGATGCCGACCCGGCCGTCATCACCCGGCTGGTGAAGTTCGTGCACGACAATGCTGCCGCACCTGCGGCGTAGTTCAGAGAATCCGGAGCACGGAGTGGCACTGAAGAGCATCGTCGTCATCGGCGCCGGGGTCGGCGGCCTGGTCGCTGCCCGCGAGCTCGCACGAAAGGGCTTCGGGGTGACGCTGCTCGACGCGGCCGACGAAGCCGGCGGGTGTGTTGCGACGCACACGGTGGCGGGCATCCGGCTCGACAGCGGAGCAGAGAGCTACGCCACCCGTGGCGGAACCGTGGCCCGCTTTCTCGCCGAAATCGGGCTTGCCGACGCCATCGTGTCGCCCAATCCGGCGGGCGCGTGGGTTCAGCTCGACGGGTTCGCGGCGCCCCTGCCCAAGAACACGCTGCTGGGTATTCCCGGAGTGCCGCTGGCCGACGACGTGCGCCGCATCATCGGCTGGTCGGGCGCCATTCGCGCCCAACTCGACCGGTACATGCCGCTCGTTCGGGTGCGCCGCGAGACTGATCTCGGCGACATCGTGCGTCGCCGCATGGGCCAGAAGGTGCTCGACCGTCTTGTGGCGCCCATCGTCTCTGGCGTGCACTCGGCCCATCCTGACCTTGTGGATGTTCACGCCGTCGCCCCGGGGCTCACCGCCGCCATGACGACGCAGGGGTCGCTCTCGGGCGCCGTGATGTCGCTCATCGCGCGGCGCGGTGCGGCGGCGCAGGGCGCGCGACCCGACATCACGGGGGCCAGTGCGGCAAACGGGGTGGCTGGCGCGAGAGCAGGCTCGGCGGTCGGCGGAATCGACGGCGGAATGTACCGTCTCGTCGACGCCCTCGTGGCCGACTGTGCGCGCCTCGGGGTCGACGTGCGCCTCGGCAGTGTTGTCGCGGGCATCCGCCGGGTGCCGAACAACACGCCCGGCCAGGCCGAGTGGATGACCGTGCTCGGCGACGGCGCAGTTCTCGGCTCGCACGGGGTCGTTGTCGCCGCGGGTTTTCGCGCCGCCCTCGCCCTGTTGGCGTCTCTGCCACCCGCTGACGCAGCCCCCAGCGACCTCGCTGGACCTGCGGCCTCAAGCGGCCTCGGCGATCTCAGCGAACCGAGCGACCTCGCCGCGCTCACGCGCTCGAGCGAATGGCCCGGCTCGAGTGCCGTGACGCTGGCCACGCTGGTGCTCGACGCGCCCGCGCTCGACGCGGCTCCGCGCGGCAGTGGCGTGCTGGTGGCAGAAGACGTGACCTCGGTGGGCGCAAAGGCACTCACGCACGCCACCGCGAAGTGGCCGTGGCTCGCCCGCGACGCCGGGCCCGGCCGTCACGTGGTGCGGCTGTCGTACGGTCGTGGCGGGGAGGGCCAGGCACCGAGCGCGGTGACGCAGGCACAGGCGTTGGCCGACGCCAGCACCCTGCTCGACACTCCGCTCGACGAAACGATGGTGCAGGGGTTCGCCCTCACCGAGTGGCGTGACTCGCTGGCCTTCGCGACGGGAGGCCACCGTGCTCGGGTCGATGAATTGGTCGAGGCAATACACGAGCATCCGGGACTCGAGGTCGTCGGCGCGTGGATTTCGGGCACGGGCCTCGCGTACGTCATTGACGGAAGCAGAGTCAAGGCCTCTGAGCTCGCTGCACGTCTGCACAGGTCATAGGTCTACGATTTATTTCAGATAAGCAACTCACGACTGATCGGAGTAATCATGCGCGGAAAGCTGCTTTTCGTGGTCGGCATCGGTGCAGGCTACGTACTCGGCTCCAGAGCCGGCCGTAAACGCTACGAGCAGATCAAGGCGGGTGCAGACAAGGTGTGGTCGTCGCAGCCGGTGCAGGCCGGGGTCTCGTCCCTGAAGGGTTTTGCCAACCAGCGCATCGACGCTGCGTCGGGCGGGCTGGCCAAGCAGATCAGAAAACTGCTCGGTTCGCTGTTGCACCTCGACCGTTCGAGCGGCACCGGGGTCTCTGAGTACCGTCAGACGGCACCAGCGTCTGCAACGAAACCGCCGCTCACGCCGCCCGCGGCCTGAGCGGGGAGGAACGTTTCGTGACCAGTATCCCGACCCCCAACCCGAAGCAGAAACAGTCACTGGCTGAACTTGTTTCGGCCCTGCCGAGCCTCGTCACCACCCTCGTCAAAGACGAGCTCACACTGCTGAAGTCCGAGGTCGTCAAGCGGCTCTCGAAGCTGGGAATCGGTGCCGGACTCATTGCGGCAGCACTCTTTCTGCTGTTCTTCGTGTTCGCCGTGCTGGTGGCCGCCGCTATTCTCGGCATCGCCACCGCGCTGCCGGCGTGGCTGTCGGCCCTCATCGTGGCGGCCGGGCTACTGGTGATCGCGATCATCCTCGCTCTTGTCGGGGTGTCGTCGATCAAGAAGGGCATTCCGCCGGTGCCCGAAGAGTCGATCACGAGCCTGAAGAAAGACGTCAACGCGGTCAAGGGGCTGGGCGAGACGAAAGCTCCCGGCGACACGAAAGCTCCCGGCGACACGAAAGCTCCCGGCGACACGAAAGAACTGGGTGCCAAACATGAGTGACATCTCACACGCGAGCGCACCGCTCGGTGCGGCATCGAAGGCCGCAGCGGCAGGGCTGAAGAAGAACCAGCCGGCGAAACCTGACAAGCCCACCGACACACGCAGTCACGAGCAGATTCAGAAAGACGTCGTGAAGAACCGCCAAGACCTCGCTGAGACTCTTGACGCCATCGAGTACAAGCTGAACGTTCCGAAGCAGGCCACAATGGCTGCCCGGCGCGTGAAGGCGAAGATCAAGACACTCCGCGAGGAGAACCCCGCAGTTCTGGTGGCCGGCGCTGCCGGTGCCGCGGCTGTGGTGGGCACCGGCATCTGGCTGGGTGTTCGCGCTCTTACCCGGCGCTGAGTGGCCAATTGCCGGCGCCGACCCTGGGTCGCCGGCCGAGAAAGAAGACAATGACAAACCCGACATCCGATCGGGCCATGCCCAATTCGACCATCGCTTCGACCAGTGAGCCGGCCGGAGAAATGGTTACGGGGTACGCCCTATGGGCGGTTTTCGCCCGCGACCGGCATGCGCCGCTCGGCCTGGCTGATAGTGACGCTGTGGCTGACAGTGACGCTGTGGCTGACAGTGACGCTACGGCCGGCAGTGCCGCTGCGGCCGGCAGTGCCGCTGCGGCGGCTGTGGCCGAACTCGACGCGGCCGTCGCACGCATCGAACAGCGCGACGTGACCCTGCGCGGCTGGTACGACGTATCGGGCCTGCGTGCTGACGCCGACCTCATGGTGTGGATTCACGGCGACACCCCCGAGACCCTTCAGTGGGCCCTTCGCCAGCTGCGCCGCACGACGTTGCTCCGCACGCTCGCGCCGGTGTGGAACGCGCTCGGTGTGCACCGCGACGCGGAGTTCAACAAGCGCCACATGCCCTCGTTCATGCTGGGCAAACCGCCGCAGACCTGGGTGACCGTCTACCCGTTCGTGCGTTCGTACGAGTGGTACCTGCTGCCCGACGCCGAGCGGAGCGCGATGCTCCGCGACCACGGCATGAAGGGCGCCGCCTTTCGCACGACGCTGGCGAACACCGTTGCGAGCTTCGCCCTCGGCGACTACGAGTGGATCCTTGCGCTCGAAGACGAGAACCTGCTGAACCTCGTCGACATGATGCGTGACCTCCGGCAGACGGATGCCCGTCGCCACGTTCGCGAAGAGGTGCCGTTCTTCACGGGCCGCCGCATTCCCACCACCGACATCGTGGAGGTACTCCTGTGACCGATGCATCAACCCCCGCATCAACAGACGTCGCGCCCGACCTCGTACGCAGCGCGACACCCGCCGCCGCGCAAGGCCCTGAGCACGTCACGGTCGCCGTGGCGTACGACGCGATTCTGCTCGCCTCCTTCGGTGGACCCGAAGGCCAAGACGACGTGATTCCCTTTCTGAAGAACGTCACCCGCGGCCGCGGGATCCCCGAAGAGCGCCTCGAAGAGGTTGCCCACCACTACCGTGCGTTCGGCGGAATCAGCCCGATCAACGAGCAGAACCGTGAGTTGAAGGCGGCCCTCGAACACGAACTCGCCGCCCGCGGCATCGATCTGCCCGTGCTCTGGGGCAACCGCAACTGGGACCCGTACCTGCGCGACGCGCTCGTCGAGGCGAACGAGGCCGGCTACACGAAGCTCATCGCCATCGGTACGAGCGCCTACAGCTCGTACTCGAGCTGCCGCCAGTACCGCGAAGACTACGCGAAGGCGCTCGACGAGACCGGCCTGAACGGCGTCATCCAGATCGACAAGGTGCGTCAGTTCTTCGACCACCCCGGTTTTGTCGCGCCCTTCATCGACGGGCTCGCCGACGGCCTGGCCCAGGTGCAACAGGCGCGGCCCGGTATCGACCTCGCCACCGAGGTCGAGGTTCTGTTCACCACGCACTCGATTCCCTCGAGTGACGCCGACAGGTCTGGTCCGCCCGAGCGCGGTTTCGGGGCGGGCGGCGCGTACGAAGCGCAACACCGGGCGGTGGCCGAGGTCGTGATGGCCGCGGTCGGGGTGGGTCGTACATCCATGCCCCAGTGGCAGCTCGTCTTTCAGTCACGAAGTGGCCCGCCCACGCAGCCGTGGCTCGAGCCCGACATCAACGACGCGATTGGCGAACTGCCCGCACGCGGCATTCGTGCGGTCGTGATCGTTCCGCTCGGATTTGTGAGCGACCACATGGAGGTGAAGTGGGATCTCGACAACGAGGCCACCGTGACGGCTGCAGATAACGATTTGTACAGTGTTCGTGTTCCTACCCCCGGGGTGCACAAAAAGTACGTCGAGGGGCTGATTGACTTGGTGCTCGAACGCGTGAATGGAACACCGACTGCCGAACGCCCTTCGCTGACCGAGCTGGGGCCGTGGTACGACGTGTGTCGTTCGGGCTGCTGCGAGAACGTTCGCCTCGGCTTCAAGCCGGCTTTGGCTGGTCTGGCACCGTAGATCGCGTTCACCTGGCTGATTCAGACATTCAGCTCACTGAACGGGCCCCCAGAACGGGCCCACATCGCACCGACACTAACCGAATCGTTTCTCACTGATGCCTCGCACTCTCACCATCGCCACGCGCGGAAGCGCTCTGGCGCTCGCCCAGACGGGCATGATCGCCGCTGAGTTGACCCGTTTGACCGGTGTGAACGTGGTCATCACGGTCGTGACGACCGAAGGTGACACTTCGCGGGCGTCTCTGTCGAGCATCGGTGGCACCGGCGTGTTCGCGAGTGCGCTGCGGGCGGCACTCGTCGCGGGTGAGTGCGATCTCGTCGTTCACTCGCTCAAAGACCTGCCCACGGCGGCGTACCCGGGCCTCGTGCTCGGTGCGGTTCCGGGCCGCGAAGACCCGCGCGACGCCCTCATCACGCGGGATGGCCTGACGCTCGCCGAGTTGCCGGAAGGCGCCACGATAGGCACGGGGTCGCCCCGACGCGTCGCCCAGCTGCTGAGTCTGAGGCCAGATGCCACTGTTGTCGACATTAGAGGTAATGTCGACACCAGGCTGGCAAAGGTGTCGAGCGGGGAATTAGACGCTGTGGTGCTTGCTGCCGCGGGGCTGACCAGGCTGGGCAGGCTCGATGCTGTCTCCGAATTCTTCGATCTCGCACTGTGGCCGACCGCTCCCGGCCAGGGTGCACTGGCCATCGAAGCGCGCGAGGAGGACAGCATTCCCGAACTGGCACTCATCCAGCATCCCGCCACTCGTATTTCGATCGCCGCCGAACGTGCGGTGCTTGCGGCTCTCGAGGCAGGGTGTACGGCACCCATCGGCGCCTCGGCTGCCATCGACGGCGACACGCTGACCCTCACCGCCGTGGTGTACAGCACAGACGGGTCGAGCGAACTCGGCAGCACGAATTCGGTGAAGCTCCCGGCCGGTTTCTTTGTCTCCGGTGCCGCCGCAGAGTCCGGTGCCGAGGCAGACGCCCTCGCGGTGGGCCTCGGAACAGACATCGCCCTGCAGCTTCTGAGCGACGGCGCTGGCGAGCTCGCCGAGTTGGGAGCGGCCTCGTGAGCGACAGCACAACGGGCCCCACCACCACGAAGCCGCTCGCCGGTTGGCGCGTGCTCGTTCCGCGCGGCGGGCCCTGGGGCCACGGCGTCGCCTCCGACCTTCGCGCCATGGGTGCTGCGCCCACGGTCGCCCCGCTCATCAACTTCGCGCCCACCGAAGACTCTGCTGCGCTCGAGAACGCTCTCGAACGACTCGCCACGGGGGCCTTCGACTGGTTGACCGTGACGAGCGCCACCACGGTCGACGTGCTTTCTGCGCATCAGGCGACGGTTCCGGCATCCACTCGTATTGCCGCAGTCGGCGAGACCACCGCTGCTGCGCTCACGCTGGCGGGGTACAAGGTCGACCTCGTGCCGCTCGAAGACAACTCGGCCACCGGGCTACTGAGCGAGATGAAGCAGTTCGAAGAAGCCGGGGCATCGCTTCGCATTCTCACCCTGCGCAGCGCGCTCGCGAAGCCCGTGCTCAGTAACGGCCTCATCAAGCGAGGCCATTCGGTCGAATCGGTCATCGCCTATCGCACCATCGGAGTGCCGGTCGACCCCACCATCAAGGCCGACATCGCGGCAGGCCTCTATCGCGCCATTCTCGTGACCTCCGGCAGCGTTGCCGAGCAGGTCGAGCTGCAGCTCGGGCCGGTTCCGGTGTCGACCATCGTCGCGTGCATTGGGCCGGTGACGGCGCAGGATGCCCGCTCCTACGGCCTCCGCGTCGACCTGATCGCCGCCGAACGCTCGTCGGTATCGCTCATCAACGCCCTTGTCGAAACGGCTCGCGCCTCTCTGTAGCCTCGCGGGCCGTGACGCGATGGGCATGGATCGACTCTGCCCGTCCCCAATAGGTGCTTACAGCCCTTGCACACGCGTAGGGTTTAAGGCATGAACGTTCGCCCGCGCCGCCTTCGCGCTACTCCCGCCATGCGCCGACTGGTTGCCGAGACCCGGCTGAACCCGGCCGACCTCGTACTGCCGCTGTTCGTGCGCGAGGGCAGCGAGCCGCGCCCGCTGAATTCGATGCCCGGTATCCTGCAGCACACCACTGAGAGCGTGCGCGCGGCCGTGAACGAGGCCGCCGACCTGGGGCTCGGTGGCGTGATGCTGTTCGGTGTTCCCGACGCCAAAGACGCGGTGGGTTCGGGGGCCACCGACTACGACGGCATTCTGAACCAGGCCACGCGTGTGGTGGTCGCCGAGGTGGGCGATGCGCTCGTGGTGCAGACCGATCTGTGCCTCGACGAGTTCACCGACCACGGCCATTGCGGTGTTCTCGACGCTGACGGGCGGGTCGACAATGACGCCACCCTGCTGCGCTACCGCGACATGGCCATTGCCCAGGCCGAATCGGGTTCAGAGCTGCTGGGGCTCTCGGGAATGATGGATGGCCAGGTGGCCGCTGTGCGCGATGCTCTCGATTCCCAGGGGTTCGAGAACACGGCGATTCTCGCGTACTCGGCCAAGTACGCCTCAGCGTTCTACGGCCCGTTCCGCGAGGCGGTCGGGTCGACTCTGCGGGGCGACCGCAAGACCTACCAGCAAGACCCGGCCAACCGCCGCGAGGGCCTGCACGAGACCATGCTCGACCTCGAGCAGGGCGCCGACATCGTCATGGTGAAGCCGGCCATGAGTTACCTCGACGTTCTGGCCGACGTGGCCGCCATGTCGCCGGTTCCGGTGTGGGCCTACCAGGTGTCGGGCGAGTACGCGATGATCGAAGCCGCGGCAGCGAACGGCTGGATCGATCGTGAACGAGCCATCTTCGAGTCGGTGACGAGCATCCGTCGCGCCGGAGCAGACGTCGTGCTCACGTACTACGCGCCCGAGATCGCCCGAACCCTGCGCGAGCAGCCGTAGTTTTCGAGCAGCCCTAGTTTTCGGGCAGCCCCAGTTTTGAGAGAGGCCACCACCGTGTCTGAGTCTGACGTTCTGTTCGCCCGCGCGAGCCTGTCGATCCCGGGGGGCGTGAACTCGCCGGTGCGGGCGTTCCGCTCGGTGGGCGGCACTCCGCGGTTCATGGTGAAGGCGTCGGGGGCGCACGTGACCGACGCCGACGGGGTCGAATACGTCGACCTCGTGAACTCATGGGGGCCGGCCATTCTGGGGCACGCGCACCCCGAGGTGATTCAGGCGGTTCAGGATGCCGCGGCCAGGGGCCTCTCGTTCGGGGCCAGCACCCCTGGCGAGACCGAACTGGCCGAGGCCATTCGTTTGCGCGTCACGGCGGGCGGGCTCTCACCGGTTGAGAAGGTTCGGCTGGTCTCCACCGGAACCGAGGCCACCATGACGGCCATCCGTCTCGCCCGCGGGTTCACCGGGCGTGACCTGCTGGTGAAGTTCGCCGGGCACTACCACGGGCACTCCGACTCGCTGCTGGCCGAGGCCGGTTCGGGTCTGGCGACGCTGGCGCTGCCCGGTTCGGCAGGGGTGACGGCGGCGACCGCCGCGCAGACACTCGTGCTGCCGTACAACGACCTCGACGCCGTGCGCGAGGTGTTCGCCGCCTACCCCGGTCAGATCGCCGCGTTCATCACCGAGGCCGCTGCCGCGAACATGGGGGTCGTGGCGCCCGACCCCGGGTTCAATGCTGCGCTGGCCGGTATCGCGCACGAGAACGGTGCGTTGCTGATCGTCGACGAGGTGCTGACGGGGTTCCGTGTGAGCGCCGCCGGGTGGTGGGGGCTCGAGGTGGGCGGGGGCAGTGTCACAGGCAGCGCGGATGCCCGTGACCTCGGTGCCGACCTGGCCTACCAGCCCGACCTCTTCACCTTCGGCAAGGTCGTCGGCGGCGGAATGCCCCTGGCGGCCCTCGGCGGGCGGGCAGACATCATGGACTACCTGGCCCCTCTCGGCCCGGTCTACCAGGCGGGAACACTGAGCGGCAACCCGGTGGCTGTGGCCGCGGGCCTTGCGACACTGAGGCTCGCCGATGCTTCGGTGTACGCCACGCTCGACAGTGCGGCATCCATCGTCTCGGCCGCCGTTTCAGAGGCGCTGAGTGCCGAAGGCGTTGCGCACACGGTGCAGCGCGCCGGCAACCTGTTCAGCTTCGCGTTCGGCGAGTGGCCGAGCGGGCGCGCCTTCGCTGGCCCCCGAACGTACGCCGAGGTTCAGCAGCAGCAGTCGTTCCGGTACGCGCCGTTCTTCCACCACATGCTCGACGCCGGTGTCTCACTGCCACCGTCGGTGTTCGAGGCCTGGTTCGTGTCGGCGGCGTACGACGACGCGGCTCTCGAGCGCATCGTGTCGGCCCTTCCGGGCGCGGCTCGCGCCGCTGCCGCGGTTTCACCGGCAGACTAGGGGCATGTCAGTTCTGTTCGTGCATCCCGATCGCCTCGAGATCAGGTTGACGCGAGCCGAGAAGATCATGGCGCTGAGGCGCAGCGACATCGAGGTGCCGCTCGAGAACATCCGGGCCGCCGTGCTCACCGACGACCCGTGGGTGTGGGTGCGCGGCATCCGGGCTCCCGGAACGGCCGTGCCGCTGACGCTCGCCATCGGGTCGTGGAAGTACCACGACGGCAAAGACTTTCTGCTCATCAAAGGCACGCGTACGTCGGTGGTGATCGACCTCGAGAACTCGGAGTTCTCGCGCATCATCGTGACGACGAAGCACTCGCTCACGCTGCTGCGCGCCCTCCGCCTGCCGCCGCTCGAGGCCGCCGACCCCACCGCGATCGCCGCAGACTAGCTCTACCCGGTACCCGCCGCCCCTTTTTGCCGGCGGGGTGCGCGGGTCAGGCGCGCACGTCGACGACGGTGCGACCGCGAACCGAGCCGGCGAGGATACGAGAGCCCGCGCCGGCCGGGCCGAGCACGTCGGTGAGGCCGATGGTGTTGGTCATCGAGTCGAGCAGGGCCGGGTCGAGCTCGGCGGCGAGGGCGGCCCAGGCTTCTTCGCGAAGGGCAATGGGTGCTTCGACAGAGTTCGCGCCCGTGAGCGTCACCCCGCGCAGAATGAACGGCATCACGGTGAGCGGCAGGTCGGCGCCCTGGGCGAGCCCGCAGCTCACGACGGCGCCGCCGTAGTTCGTCTGGGCGACGATGTTCGCAAGCGTCGTGCTGCCCACCGAGTCGATGGCGCCGGCCCAGCGCTGCTTCTGCAGCGGCTTGCCCGGGTCGGCCAGTTCTGAGCGGTTGAGCAGGGTGGTGGCTCCGAGGCTCCGCAGGTAGTCGCCTTCGGTGTCTGCCCGCCCGGTCGAGGCGGTGACGCTGTAGCCGCGCCCGGCGAGCAGCGCGATGGCGACCGAGCCCACGCCGCCGGCGGCTCCGGTGACGAGAATCTCGCCCGACGACGGCTGGATGCCCAGCTTCTCGAGTGCGAGCACTCCGATCATCGCGGTGAAGCCGGCGGTGCCGATGGCGGCCGCCCGCTTGGCGGTGAGCCCTGCGGGCAGCTTCACGAGGGCATCCGGGCGCACCCGCGCGCGTTCAGAGAAGCCTCCGAAGAACTTCTCGCCGATGCCATCGCCGTTCAGGATGACGTGGTCTCCGGGTGCGAACCGGGCACTGGCCTGGCTGGTCGCGCCACCCGAGCCGCTTGCATCACCAGCATCATCTGCATCGCCCGCGCCGCCCTCGTCGACCGAAACGACGGTGCCCACGAGGTCGATGCCGGGGATGAGCGGAAAGCTGCGCACGACCCCGCGCGACCCGGCGAGGGCCAGCCCGTCTTTGTAGTTGACGCTCGAATACTCGACGGCGATGGTCACGGCACCGGGTTGCAGAAAGTCGTCGTCGACGGTTCGCAGTTCGGCGGTGCCCGGCTCTGCAGGCGTGTCTTCGGTGACCACAATGCTTCTGAACATGCCAAAAGCCTACGCCGCGAAAGGGCTCAGGTGACGTCGCGCCGCCAGCTTGTGAAGAAGCCCAGAAAGCTCGCAACGACGGCGTAGGCGAGCAAGACGAGCGCACCCTGCCACCAGTCGAGGCCCACAACGGTCGGGGCTGTGAGCGAGTAGAAGCTGGAGCCGACAAGGGCGTCACTGGCCGACCCGGGGAGATACTGCCCGATCTGGGCGGTGACGTCGGTGAGGCCCGAGGCGAAGCGCAGGATTGGTTCGACGAACTGGGTGAACGCCAGCACGATGACGATGGCCGCCACCTGGCTGGGAATGAGTACGCCGAGGCCGACTCCGACCGAGCACCAGAGGGCCATGGCGAGAACGGCTCGGCCGGCCAGCGCCCAGATGGCGGGGTCGGTGAGCCGGGCATCCTGTGAGAACAGGGCCATGACACCCGAACCGGCGCCGATGGAGGAGGCCATTGCGAGAACGCCGAACAGCCCGCCGAACACGGTGAGGGCAACGAGCTTGGCGACGAGGATGCGGCCGCGGCGGGGCATCGCCAGAAAAGTGGGGGTCAGGGTTTTGTGCCGAAACTCTGACGTGGTGACAAGGGCGCCGAGCAGCACGGGAAACACGTAGCCGATCGACGAACCGAAGCTGTAGATGAGCGGTGCGCGCTGGGCATCGGTGATCTGCGGGCCGCGGCTGCCGCCCACTGAAGCCAGAATGGCGGTGAGGCCGCCGGCGACGAGGGCTACATAGACGATCATGATGAGGGCGAGCATCCACCAGAGCCGTGTGGTGGTGATCTTGGTGAACTCGGCGTGGATGGCGTGGCCGAGCTGGCGCACGGGTTGCTCGCTCACAGGGCTCCCTCTTCGCCGACGAGCGCGAGAAACGAGTCTTCGAGGCCGGTGCGTTTCTGCGAGAGCGAGCTGAGGGTGACTCCGGCGTCGAAGGCGGTGCGTCCGACAGCCTCGGCATCAGCGTTCTCTACGATGACGCCTCCTCGCAGGCTGCTGAAGTGGTAGCCGGCGGCGGTGAGGGCCAGCTGTAGGGCGACGCGGTCGGGGGCATCCACAATCACCTGCCGGGTTTCGGTCATGTCGAGGCTGGCGAGTGAGCCGCGGTGGATGAGGGTGCCGTGCGCGATGATGACGACCTCGTCGACGCTCTGCTGCACCTCTGAGAGAAGGTGTGAGCTCACGAGAATGGTGCGGCCTTCGGCGGCGAGCTGGCGAAGAAACAGGCGGATCCACCGGATGCCCTCCGGGTCTAACCCGTTGATGGGCTCGTCGAGCACCAGCACACTCGGGTCGCCCAGCAGTGCGCTCGCGAGGCCGAGTCGTTGCCTCATGCCGAGGGAGTAGCCCCCGACGCGGCGCGAGCCGTACTGTTCGAGCCCGACCTGCTCGAGAACGACGCCCACGCGCTGGCGGGGTAGGCCAGCGGCCTGGGCGTAGACGCGCAGGTGGTCGGCGGCTGTGCGGCCCGGGTGAAAACTTGCGGCCTCGAGCGCGGAACCCACCGTGCTCAGCGGGTGCGCGAGCGAGCGGTACGAGACGCCGCCGAAGGTGGCGGTGCCCGAGGTGGGCGCCACGAGCCCGAGCAGCATGCGCAGGGTTGTGGTCTTGCCGGCGCCGTTGGGGCCCAGAAAACCGGTGATCTGCCCTGGTTCGACGGTGAACGACAGGTCTGACACGGCGTCGACGGAGCCGGAACCCGAGCCGAAGCGCTTCGTCAAGTGGGTGAATTCGATGGTGACGCCGGCGGGCATCAGGTTCCTCTCGGTGCACGACAGGGTGAAACTGCGAACACATCGCGTGCGGGTGGGTGCCTCCACCTTAGGGGGTGGGGGCTCCTCGGCGCACGGTCGTGAGGGCGCGGCTGCCTGGCCTCAGCCGAGGGTGTCCGCCCGGTGTTTTCGCGGCGTGTTTGCCATACGGTTGAAGCATGGCAGGCAGTGTGCTCGAAAAGATCGGCATCGCACCCCGTAGCCCGCTCTCTCCGGGTCGGCGGCGGGTGTCTCTGCCGCGGCTTCTCGACAACCTGTACTTCTTTCTGGGGGCTGTGGCGGCGGCCTGGCTCGCCTACCTCGTCTTCACTGAATCGTTCAGCCGAGGGCTGCAGTATGTGTGGTTTCTACTGGTGTTCTGGGTGTTGCTGGCGTATCTGCTGCTGCCGCGCATCCACAGCATGCTGACTCTCATCTATGTGCCCGACTACTTCATCGGCCGCGCCCGCACGCACGAGGGGCTGCTGGGTGACCCGGTGAACCTGGCGCTGTTCGGCGCTGAGGCGCAGCTGCACACGGCGATGCTCGCGGCAGGCTGGCACCGGGCCGACGAGGTGGGTTTTCGCAGTTCTCTGCGCATCGTGACGTCGACGCTCTTTCGCCGCAGCTACTCTGATGCGCCGGTCAGCCCGCTCTACTTGTTCGGCACCATTCAAGACTTCACGTACCAGCAGGAGGTGGCGGGCAACCCTGCAAAACGTCACCACGTGCGCTTCTGGAAGACGCCAGAGGGCTGGCTGCTTCCCGGCGGGCATTCGGCCGAATGGATGGCCGCGGGAACGTACGACCGCAACGTGGGTCTCTCGCTCTTCACTCTGCAGGTGACCCATCGCATCGAACGCGAGACCGACAAAGAGCGCGACCACATCGTGAACTCCATCGAGCAGGCCAACCCCGCCGCGTCGGTGAGCGTGATTCGCAACTTCTCGACCGGGTACCACGCAGTCAACGGCGGTGGAGATGCCATCACCACAGACGGCGATCTGCCCGTGATCACGCTGACCGCACTCGACGTGTCGCCCGAGGGCGCTGCCGGGGCCGCCGAGGTTGACGATGCTGTGCTGCCGGCTGATGCCTCGCTGCTCGGCCAGGCCGTGGTGCAGAATGCTCGAAACACCGCGGCATCGAACCGGGTGAAGCGGCCCATCTCCATCTACCTCAGCTACCTGCTGATGATCGCCCGCGGTGTGATCGGTCTGGGGTCGGTCATTTCGCTGATCACGACGTGGGCCGACTCAGTGGCGACGATTCGCATCGATCTCCCGTCGGGTAGTGACATCACGAGCGACCAGCTCGCGAACATCGTGCTGTGGATCGTCGTCGGCGCAGCCGCCTCCGCCTTCCTCGGCTACCTGCTTCTGGCGCAGCTGATGTTCTGGGGGTTCAACTGGGCGCGGTTCGTTGCCATGACGCTGAGCCTGGTGGCTGTCGCTCTTGTTGCTGCCGACTTCATCACCACGGGCATCGGCGTCACGCTCGCCACGGGTCTGGTGAACCTCAGCTTCGACATTCTCGTGCTGTTCGCGCTCTCGAGCTCAGATGCGCGCGTCTTCGTGCGGGAGCGCCGCGATCGCCGGCGTGCTCGGCGTGCGCTCGCTCGTCGGGTGCAGGCTGCATGACGGCACAGCCTCGGCCGCGCAGGCTGGGCAGATGACCAGCTGTTCGCGGCAGGCGAGGTCGTGGCAATTCTGCATTTCGCTGGTGGATGCACCACAGCGGTAACACGCACCAATCGTTTTCGCGTCAGACGTGAATTCGAGCGACAGTCGGTTGTCGAACACATACAGCGAGCCCTGCCAGAGCCCGCTGTCGCCGAACGTCTCGCCGTAGCGGGCGATGCCACCGTCGAGTTGAAAGACGTTCTCGAACCCTCGCGACACCATCAGTGACGAGAGCACCTCGCACCTGATGCCGCCGGTGCAGTAGGTGACGACGGGCTTCGACTTCAGGTGGTCGTACTTGCCACTGTCGAGTTCGGCAACGAAATCGCGGGTGGTGGCGACATCGGGAACGACTGCCCCGTCGAAGCGACCGATTTCGGCCTCGAAACCGTTGCGCCCGTCGAAGAACACGACATCGTCGCCTTCGAGCTTCTGCGCCTCGACCAGGGTGTGCAGTTCATGGGGTGAGAGTTTGGTGCCGCCGCCCACGACACCCTGATCGTCCACGACCAGCTCGCCGGGAGCGCCGAAACTGACGATCTCGTCGCGCACCTTTACGCTCAGGCGGGGGAAATCGGGGGAGAAGCCGTGCGGTGCTTGAGTGGTCGCGGTAGCAGGGTCGAGGGGGGTGCCTTCGCTCCACTTCACGTCAAGGTTCTTGAACGCTGGGTAGTCGCGGGTCTTGCGAAGGTACTTCTTCACTGCATCGAGTTCGCCGCCGAGAGTGCCGTTGATGCCGTGCTGCGACAGCAGGATGCGCCCGCGAAGCCCCAAACTCTCGCACAGGTCGCGCTGCCATAACCGCAGGGCATCGGGGTCGGCTAGTGGCGCAAAAACGTAATACAGAATGATCTTCGAAACGGCCACCCCACGATTTTAGTCGCGGTAAAGCGGCTGTCTTACCCATGGTGGTAGCGGTGCCGTGGGCAAGGGTCCGCGTCGTCTGGATCTGATTTGACTGCAGGGTCGTGGGGTTTGTTCCCAGTCGATGCTTTTCGGTGGGATCAGCACGGGGACGCCGTTCTGCATGGCGAGTTTCCACTCAGAAGAATGCACATGTGTGTGGTGGAAGTGGCAGAGCAGTGCCCCGTTATCGA
>NZ_QYRT01000033.1 GCF_004923255.1 Subtercola vilae
CCTCCCGCCCCCGCCCCCCTCTCGCTCGCGTCTCATCGACTCGGCAAAGTTTGCGGGTGATAGAGCCGCGCACCCGCAGACTTCGCCGACTCGGCGGCGGGAGAGGGCGACCGACCGCCAAGACGGGCGTCGGCCGGGCGGAGGGGCGGCGGGGCTGGCGGAGTGGCGGTCAGCGTGCGATGCTGCCGCTGATGATGTTCATCACCTGGGTGTCGGCGAGGGTGGTGGTGTCGCCGATCTCGCGGCCCTCGGCGAGGTCGCGTAGCAGGCGGCGCATGATCTTGCCCGAGCGCGTCTTGGGCAGCTCGGCGACGATGAACACCTGCCGGGGCCTGGCGATCGCGCCGATCTGGGTTGCGACGTGAACGCGCAGTTCGGCTGACAGCACATCGATCTCCTGCACCAGATCGCCTTCCTGGCTGGCCCGAACGATGACGAAGGCAACGACAGCCTGGCCCGTGGTCTCGTCTGACGCGCCGACGACGGCGGCTTCGGCCACGCGCGGATGCGATACGAGAGACGACTCGATCTCGGCCGTCGAGAGGCGGTGGCCCGACACGTTCATCACGTCATCGACGCGGCCGAGCAGCCAGATGTCGCCGTCGCGGTCGAGGCGGGCACCGTCTCCGGCGAAATAACGGCCAGGGAACTGGCTGTAGTAGGTCTCGACGAAGCGGTCGGGGTCACCCCAGATTCCGCGGAGCATCGACGGCCAGGGCTCGGCAACGACCAGCAGGCCACCGGAGTTCTTCGGTACAGGGTTGCCCTGGTCATCCAGAACCTGAATGTCGAGGCCGGGCAGCGGCACCTGCGCCGAGCCGGGCTTCAAGGTGGTGACGCCTGGGAGCGCGCTGATCATGATGGCGCCCGTCTCGGTCTGCCACCAGGTGTCGACGATGGGGGTCGTGCCGCCGCCGATGACGTCGCGGTACCAGACCCACGCCTCGGGGTTGATCGGTTCGCCCACCGAGCCGAGCAGGCGCAGGCTCGTGAGGTCGAATGCGTCGGGAATCTGCCGGCCGAGTTTCATGAAGGTGCGGATGGCCGTGGGGGCCGCGTACAGGATGCTGACCTTGTATTTTTCGATGATCTCCCACCAGCGGCCCGGGTGCGGGACGTCGGGAGTGCCCTCGTAGATGACCTGGGTGGCACCGTTCGCCAGCGGGCCGTAGACGACGTAGGTGTGGCCGGTGATCCAGCCGACGTCGGCGGTCGACCAGTAGACGTCGGTTTCGGGATGCAGGTCGAAGACGTTCTTGTGGGTGAAGGCGGCCTGGGTGAGGTAGCCGCCGCTGGTGTGCAGGATGCCCTTGGGTTTGCCGGTCGTGCCGCTGGTGTACAGGATGAAGAGGGGATTCTCTGCGGGAAACGGCTGTGCTTCGTGCTCGGGGTTGGCATTCGCCAGCTCGTCGTGCCACCAGAGGTCGAGGTCGGGGTTCCAGTCGACGGGGTTGTTGCCGCGTTTGACGACGAGCACGTTGGTGACGGTGTGGGTGCCGGGGGTGGTGTCGCCTGTGCCTGTTGCCGTGTTCGTGCCGGGCAGGGCGAGTGCGGCATCCACAGCCGGTTTGAGGGGGGAGACCTTGCCTTTGCGCCACCCGCCGTCGGCCGTGATGACGAGTTTTGCGCTCGCGTCGTCGATGCGGGCGCGGAGGCTTTCGGCGCTGAAGCCGCCGAAGACCACCGAGTGCACGGCGCCGATGCGGGCGACGGCCAGCATCGAGATGAGGGCTTCGGGAATCATCGGCAGGTAGATGGCGACGCGGTCGCCCTGGCCGATACCGAGACTGATCAGCACATTCGCTGCCTTCTTGACCTCGGCCGTGAGCTCGGAGTAGGTGAAGCTGCGGCTGTCACCGGGTTCACCCTCCCAGTTCAGTGCGATGCGGTCACCGTTGCCGGCCTTGACGTGTCGGTCGAGGCAGTTGTAAGCCACATTCAGCGTGCCGTCGTCGAACCATTTGGCGAACGGGGGGTTCGACCAGTCAAGTGTTCTGGTGAACGGGGTGTGCCAGTGCAGAAGCGTCTTCGACTGCTCGCCCCAGAATGCGGGCCGGTCGCCGGATGCCCGCTCGTAGAGTTCTTCGGTCGCCACAGCGGTGGCACGAAACTCGTCGCTGGGCGCGAAACGGCGGGTTTCGTGCAGGAGGTTGTCGATGTTCGTGCCGGCGGGGGTGGTGTGGGTGTCGCGGGTGTCGTGGGTGTCGGTTTGTGTGTCGGCCGGGGTGGTGCTCGTGCTGGTGCTCGTCTTTGAGGTCATGGTGCTCCTTCGCTTCCACAAGGATGCTAGTGGGTTTCAGAATGGGGCACGCCAGGTTGCGGCGAATTGCGGGTGGCCCCCGTTCTTTCGTGGAGTACCCCAGTTCGAGTTTTTTTCTGAGAATCTTCTGAAATCGACCGCGTTCGATTTGCGGCCATGTTTCGGATGGGTAAACTCTTTTCTACCAAGCTGATTCTGGTTTGGATGCAACGCAATACTGATTCCCCCCAATCATGCGTTGCTACGGCGGCACCTTTTCCCCCAATAGGTGCCGCCCCCTTCAGTTAACCGGTAGTTTGCGCTTCGCCGCCGCAATGGCGTCCTCTGCCGTCGGTTGTCGCGAGGCTTGGCCCGTCGCGGAGTCTGTGGGGTTGCTCTGGGCTTCTCCTCCACAGCGAGCACCCCGAGCAGTCTCTGCACAGTTCACGGGCTCCCGGATGCCCGAAGCGCTGCCCACTCGTACGGTCGGCAGATGGCAGAAACGGTTGACAGCAGGTATGTGGCGCGCCGGCGCCCTCTTCCCGGGCGCGCGGGCGCCGACGAATTCGGGCCCCTCGCGCGTTTCGTGCGAGACGAGAGCATCACCGACATCTTCGTCAACGGCCCCGCCGACCTCTGGGTCGACCGCGGTTCAGGCCTCGAGCGTGCCGACGACTGGCGGTGCCCC
Organism: Subtercola vilae; assembly: GCF_004923255.1. Classification (GTDB taxonomy): domain Bacteria; phylum Actinomycetota; class Actinomycetes; order Actinomycetales; family Microbacteriaceae; genus Subtercola; species Subtercola vilae. Next base: position 2,928 of record NZ_QYRT01000033.1, read on the forward strand.
AGCGAAGCCGAACTCCGCGCGTTGGCCGTGCGACTCGTGGCGCTCGGTGGCCGCCACATCGATGAGGCTCACCCGTGCGTTGACGTTCGGCTGCACGACTCCATTCGCCTACACGCGGTGCTGCCGCCCGTGGCGCCGCGGGGCACCCTGCTGTCGATTCGCATACCGGCCCTCTCGATGCTGCACCTCGATGAACTCGAGCTGGCCGGGTTCTTCGGGTCGCCCGCCATTCGGCTGCTCGTCGACGAAGCGGTGGCGAAACGCTCGAACATGCTCGTCACCGGTGCAGGTGGAGCAGGCAAGACGACCTTCCTGTCGGCGCTACTGGGCAGTGCGCCGAAGGAGGAACGCATCGTTGCGATCGAAGACGTCGCCGAGCTGAGGGTCGACCATCCACATTTCGTCTCGCTCGAAGCGAGGCAGCCGAACCTCGAAGGTGCGGGTGGCATCGGGCTCGACCGGCTGCTGAGAGAAGCGCTTCGAATGCGGCCCGATCGCCTGGTGCTCGGCGAGTGCCGGGGGGCCGAGATACGGGAGCTGCTCTCTGCGCTGAACACCGGCCACGATGGCGGCGCCGGAACCCTGCACGCCAACACGCTGCTCGATGTCGCGACTCGCATCGAGGCGCTTGGCGCGCTCGCGGGGTTGAGCCCCGAGGCCGTGGCCCGGCAGGCGGTGAGTGCGATTCACATGATCTTTCACGTCGAGCGCCGAGCTGAAGGGCGGAGGTTGACCCAGGTGGGCCGGTTCGAGCTCGACGGGCAGGGGCGGTTGCGCGTTCGGGAGGTGCGGCCTTCGGGGCAGGAGGTGCTCCCTTCGGGTCATCAGGCGCACAGCGCGGGCCGGGAGGCGTTGCTCGTGGGCGGGGAGGTAGCGTCTGCCAATGATGTCGCCATCGGCGACCGCGCTGTGGGTGTACCCATATCACCCCTTCACGTGATGGGGCTGGTTGCCGGGGCATCTCCGGGGCTGCCGGAGGAGCGGGCGTCCCCGCTTGCCGAGGGCGTGCCGCTCGCCTTCCTGAGTGGCCGGCGGGGGCGGCATGGCTAGGCGGGGTGGCGCCACCAGGCGGGGCGCCACGGCGGTCGGCCACGGCCAGGTCGACGAGGTTGCCGCCGTCGTGCAGCGGCTTGCCGTTCTGCTCGAGGCCGGTGTCGCCCCGACGAATGCGTGGGGCTATCTCGCCGAAGGGGCCGGGCGAGCCGCGGTCGGGCGACGCGGTTCGGTTGCGAGCGCGGTCGGGCTGATCGCGCGGGCGGTGCAGGCGGGGGTTGCTGCCGACAGGGCGATCGGCTCCGCATCGAAGGTCGGAGACCCCCGAACACGCCAGGCCTGGCTGGTGCTTGCCGCCGCGTGGCAGGTCGCGAGCGTGAGCGGAGCCCCGCTCGCGGTCTGCCTGCGCGAAGTGGCGCGCACACTGCTCGAAGTGGGAGAAGTGCACCGATCGATCGACGTCGCACTGGCGGCTCCCATCGCGACCGCCCGGCTCATGGTCTTCCTTCCCCTGGTGGGCATCGGGTTTGGCGCGCTGATGGGGTTCGATTCGCTGCACACGCTGTTCGCGACTCCGCCCGGCGTGGCTTGCCTGGTGGCGGGAGTCGGCTTGCTCGTGGTGTCCCGGCGGTGGAACTCAGCCCTGGTGCGCGCTGCCCAACCGAAAACCATGGTGGCGGGGGTGGCTGTGGAACTGATGGCGGTGGCGATGGGTGGTGGGGCATCCGTCGACCGCGCGCGGCAGGTGATGACCGACGCACTCGAGCTGTATGGCCTGCGCGAGCCGGGTGCAGGTGAGCGAGTGGATGCTGTGGTCGAGCTCTCTCGTCGTGCGGGTGTTCCTGCAGCCGAACTGTTGCGGGCCGAGGCGGCTCAGGTTCGTCGGGCCGCCGTCACCGCCAGCCAGAAGAGGGCGGCCGCACTTTCGGTGCGGCTGATGGTTCCGCTCGGACTCTGCGTGCTGCCCGCCTTCATGCTGCTCGGCGTTGCTCCGCTGCTGCTGGCCGTGATCACATCGACCTTCTCGGCCCTGTGAGAGTGGGCCGTTGGCTCCGCCGGGGTTTCGAATTGCGCAGAAGAAAATTCGGTGACGGTGACGGTGACGGTGACGGAGGTGGCGGTGGCGGTGCCCGGCGTTGGTGGTGGCGGTGCGCTTACGAATTGACCGCTGCGTGCACCGCGGCCCCACTAGCACGGGTGCATAACTCCTCCACAATGCGCGCCATAGCTCGAGTTTCTACCGATCCGGGGTTGGCCGACGAATGCAGCTCGCGCCGGGGCGAAAGTGGAGTCGTCCGGTGAGAAACGACGAGCAGGGAGCACGAATGAGCAGGGTGAAATGGTCGGCGACGGCGACGGCGACGGCGAGGGGGACGGCGAGGGCGAGGGCGACGGCGACGGCGAGTGTCGGCAATTTCGTCAGAGGGATCATGATCGGCGCGAACGAGGCACTGCATGACGATCTGGGGTCGGCGACGGCCGAGTACGCGATAGCCACGATGGCGGCCGTCGGGTTTGCTGGGGTGTTGGTGGTCATCCTGCGAGGCGACGAGGTGCACGCGATGCTGGCCGACATCGTGCGACACGCGCTGACGGTGGGCTGACCGCATGCACAGCTCGAGACTGCGCGCGCTGGTTCGGGATGACCGGGGTACGGTCACGGCCGAACTCGCAGCCGCGCTGCCGGCCGTTGTGCTGGTGCTCGTGCTGGCGCTGGGGGCGTTGCAGGCCTCGGGGTTGCAGGTTCGCGTGGTCGATGCCGCGGCGGTTGCCGCGCGCAGTCTCGGCCGCGGCGATTCGCCGGGCGACGCCGAGGGGCGGGTGACCGCTCTGATCGGGCCGCACGAGCTTTCGAGCGGTGTCGATGGCGAGTTCGTCTGCGTGAGAGTTGCCGCCCCGGTTGTGTTCGTCGCCGGCCGCGTGCCGGGGCTTGAGGTATCGGCTCGATCGTGTGCGTTGACGGGTGGGCGATGAGAATGCGGAGGGGGAGCGCGCAGAGTGGGAGCGTGCCGAGTGGGGGTGCGCAGAGATGGAGAGTGCACAGACAGAGCGTGCAGAGAGGGAGCGCGCGGCGGGCGTTGGCCGATGAGACGGGAGCGGGTTCGGTGCTCTGCGTTGCGATAGTCGCGGTGGTTCTGCTCGTGATCGCGTTGTTGCTCTCGGTGACGAATGCTCTGGCGGTGAAGCACCAGGTTCAGACTTCGGCCGATGCGGCGGCGCTCGCGGCAGCCGATGTTGCGGCCGGGGTTGTGTCTGGGTATCCCTGCGAGGTGGCGGCAGCAGTTGCTGAGAGAGAGGGCGTGGTTCTGGGTTCGTGCCAGATGCAGGGAATGGTCGCCGAGGTCACGGCATCGCGTGTGGTGCTCGGAATCGAGGTCGACGCCAGGTCGCGAGCGGGGCCAGCCGACGGCCGAGCCCCGCCCGTTTGAGAGCCGACGGCCGAGCCCCGCCCGTTTGAGAGCCGACGGCGCCCTGAGCCTTTTCGGCGCGGGGTGCCGAGCCCGGCCCGACGGGTTCTACTCGAAGATGGCCTGCACGAAGCGGTACTCCACCGCCGTCGGGCGTGCCGGGCGGGCGGGTGACGACCCGTTCGACGAGCTGGCATCGTCGCTGCCGTACTCGAAACCGTTGCCCCTGATATAGAGGTACTGTTTGGCGGGCGAATCGGTGGGAATGGTGATGCGGGGTTGAGGCTCGCCCCCGTTTGTGAAACCGGTACGGATGGTTTTGCCCTCGAGAGGCCCGTCGGTCAGCTTTGCGGTGTAGCTCTCAGATGTGGTTGTCGACACTGTGGCCAACTCCTTTCTTTCACGCTCTGCATTGAGCGTCAGCCTTCATCATCCTCCCGAAGCGGCAGAACGCAACCGGGTGAGCTTTCAGGTTCACTGAGCGTTGCCTGACTGTTGAATTAGGTGTTGACGGGTTGATGGTGTGTATGGTGTGCCTGATGGGCCCGTGTGTTCATCAGGCTGGTCACTGCTTCTTACCCTTTATAGGCAGCGTCTAGCCGAAGCAATTCTTAAACCGCAGGGAGCAGAGTGCCAGGCCCGAGAAAGCTCGTCATCGTCGAGTCACCCACCAAGGTGAAGTCCATCGCGCAGTACCTGGGCGAAGGGTATGAGGTTCAGGCCTCAGTAGGTCACATTCGCGACCTCGTCGAGCCAAAGAACCTGCCGCCCGAGCTGAAGAAAGGCTCGCTCGGCAAGTTCTCTGTCGATGTCGAAAACGGCTTCGCTCCCTATTACGTGGTGTCTGCTGAGAAGCGCAAGACGGTCGCCGAGCTGAAGAAAGCGCTCGCGAACGCCGACGAGCTCTACCTCGCAACTGATGAAGACCGCGAGGGCGAAGCCATCGCGTGGCACCTGCTCGAAGTGCTGAAGCCGAAAGTTCCTGTGCGGCGCATGGTGTTCCACGAGATCACGAAAGAGGCCATCGAGCACGCCAGAGACAACACCCGTGACATCGACGAGGCCCTCGTCGATGCGCAGGAGACCCGCCGAATCCTCGACCGTCTCTACGGCTACGAGATCTCTCCGGTGCTGTGGCGGAAGGTCGGCCCCGGCCTCTCGGCGGGCCGCGTGCAGTCTGCCGCGACGCGCCTTGTTGTCGAGCGCGAACGTGAGCGCCTCGCCTTCACCGCCGCGAGCTACTGGGATCTGAACGCCGTACTGGCCGACGCCACCGCGCGTGACGTCACGTCGGCCGACAGCGTGCACTTCGGTGCTCGGTTGGTTCGGGTCAACGGTGAGCGTATCGCCACCGGCCGCGACTTCGACGAGTCGGGTCAGCTGAAGAGCAAGGCGAGCATGCTGAGCGAGCCACAGGCTCGCGCCCTGGCTGATGCTCTCGCAGACCCGCAGGTGGGCATCCACGTGTCGAATGTCGAGTCGAAGCCGTACACCCGGCGACCGGCAGCGCCGTTCACTACCTCGACGCTGCAGCAGGAGGCCGCGCGCAAGCTCCGCTTCTCGGCACGCCAGACCATGAGCGTGGCGCAGTCGCTGTACGAGAACGGGTACATCACCTACATGCGAACCGACTCTCCGTCGCTGTCGCAGCAGGCCTTGAACGCAGCGCGCACGCAGGCCCGCGCCTTGTACGGCGCTGAAACCGTTCCCGACAAGCCCCGCCTCTACACGGGTAAGGGCAAGAATGCCCAAGAGGCCCACGAGGCCGTGCGCCCGGCAGGCGAGACATTCAAGACGCCCTCGCAGGTCGCCGGTGTTCTGCGCGGCAACGACTTCAGGCTCTACGAACTCATCTGGAAGCGAACCGTCGCCTCCCAGATGGCCGACGCCAAGGGTTCGACGGCTTCGGTGACCATCGAAGCGGGCCCGACCCCGGTTGAGGGTCTCACGAAGACGACCACCGCCGAGTTCTCGGCGAGCGGTACCGTCATCACGTTCCGCGGCTTCATGCTCGCCTACGAAGAGAGCCAGGACGAAGAGCGAAACGCCCCCACCGAGCCCACCGAGTCGAAGCTACCGCCGCTGACAAAGGGCCAGGCCCTCACCGCGGTCAGTGTGGATGCGGCCGGTCACGAGACCAGCCCGCCCCCGCGCTACACCGAGGCCAGCCTGGTGAAGACGCTCGACGAGCTCGGAATCGGGCGCCCCTCCACATACGCCTCGATCATCTCGACGATCATCGACCGCGGCTATGTCACGCCGCGCGGCCAGGCGCTCGTGCCCAACTGGATCGCCTTCTCAGTGGTGCGCCTGCTCGAGGAGTATTTCGGCGAACTCGTCGACTACGACTTCACCGCAGAGCTCGAGTCAGACCTCGACAAGATCGCCGGCGGCGAAGAAGACCGCATCGACTGGTTGAACGGTTTCTACTTCGGCACCGAAGGCCACAAAGGTCTGCGCGATGTCATTGACAACCTCGGCGACATCGACGCGCGAGCGATCAACTCGATCGCGCTGTCAGACGACATCACCCTGCGCATCGGCAAATACGGCCCCTATCTCGAGGTGCTCGAAGACGTCGACACGGCCACCGGTGAGGTCACGCCGCCCCGGCGCGTGAACATTCCGCCGGAATTGGCACCGGATGAACTGACCCTCGCCAAGGCCCAAGAACTCATCGACGCCCCCGTCGTCACCGACCGCGTCATCGGCATCAACCCCGAGAACGGCAAAAGCATCGTGGCGAAAGACGGCCGTTTCGGTCCCTACGTCACCGAGCTCGAACCCGAACCGGTAGTCGACATGGAGGCGACGGTCGCGCTCGCCGCCGCCACGGCGGGTCTGCTCGCCGACCCCGCCGCAGCGCCGATCGCCGAGCCGGCAACCGTCACCAAGCCGCTGACCAAGGCTGCCGCAGCGAAGGCTGCGAAAGCCGCAGCAGCAGCCGCGCTGGCCGGAGAGGCCGCCCCGGCGGCCGACTCCAAAACCAAGGCTCCCGCAAAGAAACCGGCCGCCAAGAAGGCTGCTGCCCTGCCCAAAGCCCGCACGGCATCGCTGTTCAAGACGATGGATCTCGCAGCCATCGACCTCGACACCGCGTTGAAGCTGCTGTCGCTGCCCCGCACCGTGGGCGACGATCCCGAGCTCAGCGAAACGATCACGGCGCAGAACGGCAAGTTCGGCCCGTACCTGAAGCGCGGCACCGACACCCGGTCGCTCGAGAGCGAAGACCTCATCTTCGAGATCGACCTGCCAGGAGCACTGGAGTTGTTCGCGCAGCCGAAGTATGGCGCTCGCCGGGCATCCAGCGCCCTCAAAGACTTCGACGAGCCCGACCCCGAGAGCGGCAAGCCCATCAAGATCAAAGACGGCCGGTTCGGCGCCTACGTGACTGACGGTGTGACGAATGCCACGATTCCGAAGGCCGAGACGATCGAGGAGATCGACTTCGACCGCGCTGTGCAGCTGCTCGCTGACAAGCGCGCGAAGGGCCCGGCGAAGCCGAAGGTCGCCGCGAAGCGCGCCACGACCACGCGAAAGGCTCCCGCACGCAAGGCTGCTCCCAAGGCCACCATAAAGGCAGCCACGAAGGCCGCCCCCAAGAAGTGACGGGTCTCTTCGTCACGATCGAGGGCGGCGACGGTGTGGGCAAATCGACCCAGGCCGCGCTGCTCGAGGAGTGGCTCACGGCGGCGGGGCGCACGGTTGTGCGCACGCGCGAACCCGGGGGCACCGACTTCGGGCTCGAGGTACGCGAAATCGTGCTGCACAGCCGCGGGCACATTACGGCGCGAGCCGAGGCGCTGCTCTACGCAGCAGACCGGGCGCAGCACATTGCCACGAAGGTTCGTCCTGCGCTCGAGGCGGGCGATGTGGTGATTCAAGACCGCTACATCGACTCATCGGTCGCCTACCAGGGTGCCGGTCGGGTGCTCGGCGGCGACGACATCAGAAGACTCTCAGAGTGGGCGACCGAAGACCTGGTGCCCGACCTGACGATTCTGCTCGACCTCGACGAGACAGCGGCTCGCGCGCGATTGAACAGTGACAACAAGCGTTTTGATCGGCTTGAGGCCGAGAAAAACGACTTTCATCGCCGCGTACGTGACTCCTTCCTCGCAATTGCCGCGGAGAACCCTCACCGGTTTCTGGTTGTCGATGCAGCCCAGCCACCGATGGTCATCGCCAGGCTCATTCGCGAACGGCTCGAGCCCTTGCTCTGAACGCTGATTGTCAGCACCGCCGGGTAGGTTGTCTGTATGAGCGTGTGGGATGAACTGACGGGCCAGTCGGAGGCCATCGATGTGTTCCGTGCTGCCGCCAGCGGCGCGGCGGCGCCCGTCGACCACACCGCAACCCATGCCTCCACCGGCTCGGGCGCCATGACGCATTCGTGGTTGATCACCGGCCCGCCCGGTTCGGGCCGGTCGAATCTCGCGTATGCCTTCGCCGCGGCCCTGCTCTGCCGCAACGGCGGCTGCGGCGTCTGCGCAGACTGCCGCCAGGTGGCGGCCCGCACGCATCCCGACCTCGCCGTTCTCAGCACCGACCGCGTCATCATCTCGATCGAAGAGGTTCGCACCCTCGTCTCGAGTTCGCAGTACTCGCCCTCGGTCTCCCGCTACCGCGTGATGGTCATCGAAGACGCCGACCGCATGGCCGAGCGAACCTCGAACGTTCTGTTGAAGGCGCTCGAAGAGCCGCCCGAGCGTACGGTGTGGATCCTGTGCGCCCCCAGCGAAGCCGACCTCCTGCCAACGGTACGGTCGCGGGTGCGTTCGGTGCGGCTGCGGGTGCCGAGCGCCACTGACGTGGCCGGTCTGCTCGAACGGCGCGACGGCGTCGAGCCGCAGACGGCGGTTCGTGCGGCCCGCGAGGCGCAGAGCCACATCGGTATGGCGCACCGGCTCGCGACGAATGTCGATGCACGGCAGAGGCGCGCGTCGACGCTCAGCGTCGCCCTGGGCATCCGGAGCGTACCCGATGCGATCATGGGCGCGGCCCGCCTGCTCGAGCTCGCGAAGGCCGATGCCGAGGCCATCACCGAAGAGCGCGATGCCGAAGAGCGCGAGAGCACCCTGCGAAGCCTCGGTGTCGAGCCCGGTCAGGCCGTACCCGCTGCCCTGCGGTCTCAGGTGAAGACGCTCGAAGAAGACCAGAAGCGTCGCGCGACGCGAAGCCTGCGCGACGGTATCGACCGCATTCTCGTCGACCTGCTCTCGCTCTACCGAGACGCCCTGCTCATTCAGCTGGGCGCCGGCCTCGAACTCATCAACGTGGCCATTCAGGGTGAGCTCGACGCGTTGGCTGAGCGCACAGAGCCGGCCGAGACGCTCGCCGTCATGGATGCCATTGCCATTGCTCGTCGCCGCATCTCGCACAACGTCACGCCGGCCCTCTCGCTCGAGGCCATGCTGATCACCCTGACTCACAGCACCAACCGAAAGGCAACACCGTGACCGCACTGTCGTCGAAACGTGGCCGACGCACCCTCGGCATCGTTGCCGTGGCAGCCGCAGCCGCCCTGGTTCTCACCGGATGCTCGACCTGGTTCGGCTCCGGCACGGGCAGTGCCACGGGCCAACCTGCCGCGGGGTCTTCGCCCACCGGTGAAGACGTGGCCGCCAACCTGAAACCCTTCTACGACCAGACTCTCTCGTGGAGCGACTGCGGAGGCGGTTTTCAGTGCGCGAAAGCGACGATGCCGCTCGACTGGGCGAAACCCGGTTCTGACACCATCTCTATTGCGCTCATCAAGCAGCCGGCCAAGGGCAGTACGCGCCTCGGCACGCTCTTCGTGAACCCGGGCGGCCCCGGCGTCTCGGCCATCGACTTCGTGAAGGGCAACGTCGATTTCGCCGTCGACCCGTCGCTGCAGCAGCAGTACGACATCGTCGGCTTCGATCCGCGCGGGGTCGGCGCGTCGACGGCCGTCTCCTGTGTCACAGCGAAGCAGATGGACTCGTACCTCTACGACATCACCCCCGGCGCGCACGGCTCGGCCGAGTGGATCGCTGCGGCCACAGCGACGGCGAAGGCCTTCGGCGCTGGCTGCGCGAGCGGCACCGGCGCGCTTCTCGGCCACATCGACACCGAGAGTACGGTTCGTGACCTCGACGCGCTCCGGGCGGCGGTCGGCGATGCTGGCCTCAACTATCTCGGCTACTCGTACGGCACGTTCATCGGCGGCGAGTACGCGAACCTCTTCCCGAAGAAGGTCAACCGACTCGTGCTCGATGGGGTCGTCGACCCCACCTCGACCGGGTTCGACTCGACCATCGGCCAGGCGAAGGGCTTCGAGGGGGCGCTGCGGGCATACCTCGCCGACTGCCTCGCCGGTTCGAACTGCCCCTTCTCCGGCACCGTCGACACGGCCGCGGCCCAGGTCACCACGCTGTTGAAAGCGGTCGATACCAGCCCCATTCGCGCCGCCGACGGTCGACAGCTGGGCTCGTCGAGCCTTCTTACGGCCATCTTCTACCCGCTGTACGCGAAGTCGAGTTGGCCGTACCTGTCGCAGATGATCGCTGAAGTGAAGCAGGGCAAGGCCGACATCGCCTTCCAGCTCGCCGATGCGTACAACGGCCGAAACTCCGACGGTACATACCGGAACAACCAGACAGAGGCTTTCACCGCCATCAACTGCCTTGACTACCCGGCGGTCACCGACGCGGCAACCATCGCGAAGCAGAACAGCGAGCTCGTTGCGGCCTCTCCCACCTTCGGCCCCTGGTGGACGTATGGCGACATCGGCTGCGCGGCCTGGCCTGTGCCCGCCACGCGCACTCCGGCTCCGATCAGTGATGTGGGTGCCCCGACCATCCTTGTGGTGGGTACCACCGACGACCCCGCGACACCGTACACCGACGCTCAGTCGGTGGCGAAGCAGCTCACCGGGTCGCAGCTGATCACGTACGTTGGCGAGGGCCACACCGCCTACGGAACGTCGTCGTGCGTTCACAAGATCGTCGACGACTACTTCTTGACCGGCACCGCGCCCACCTCAGACCCGCGATGCACGACCTGATGCGCGGCGCGATGCACGACCGGATGCACGACCTGATGGCTGCCCCGATGCCCGACGCGATGTGCCCAGTTGCCGACAAAGACACCGAAATATTGCGGGGTCTGCAATAATCGATGCCGTGACCCTCACCACCAACGAACCGGCCGCAGCCGAGCCGGGGCTCCGCGAGCGCAAACGGCTCGCGACGAGCCGCAGTATTCAGTTGGCCGTTCTCGAACTCAGTCGCGACAGAGGTCTCGACACGGTGACGGTCGACGAGATCAGCCGACACGCTGACATCTCGCCGCGAACGTTCTTCAACTATTTTCCGTCGAAAGAGGCCGCGGTTCTGGGGGAGACCCCGTTCCGGCTCGAGTCGGAGCAGGTCGAGGCGTTCGTCAACGCCGGTTCGAACGAACCGATCTTCGACGGGCTGCTGGCGATCATGCACTCGGTCGCCGTGTCAGACACCGCGGATTTCGAGATGCATCAGCTGCGCAAACTGGTCATTCGCGACTATCCGCACCTTCTGGTACAACGAATCAGCAGCATGCGCGAATTCGAGGTAGATCTGACCGGCGTCGTGGCCAGGCGGCTGACACATGATGCAGAGAGCGCCACCCATGGCGGCGAAATCCCTGATCCCGCCGCCATTCACGATCACGCCCGGCTCATCACCCTGGTGGCCATCGCGGCCATGAGGCACGCGTGGGGAACCTGGGCAGACAGCTCCGACAGCCGACCGATGTCGGTACTTCTGACCAACTCGTTCGCCGAGCTGCGCACTCTCCTATAAGCTTACTTGCTGTGTCGGTGCTTGCATCGGCCAGGCCGCCTTAGCTCAGTCGGTAGAGCGATTCACTCGTAATGAGAAGCGGATCGGTTCGGGTGTTTTGACCCCGTTATTCCCGCGATACATTCCCGCCGCAGCATGAATGCCAGATTCGGAATCGTCTTTGTTCACAAGGTACAACAAACAGTCCCCAATTTTGGGACTGGCCCCCGAATTGGTCGCAGAATAAATTGGCATCCGGGCCGGAACAATTCGCCCGTCAATATGGGGGCAGCAAAATGAGCACCGAACAAATCCTTGCAATGTGGCGTATGTGGCAAGAAGCGCAGGGACTTTCCGACCGCACCATTCACGAGCGGGCATCCACGGTAGGGCGTCTGTTGGCGTTCTCTGGCGTTGAAGCTCTCGGGCTGATGCCAATGCATATACTCGCCTATTGCGCCCGTCCTGGACTCTCTGGGGCCTCACGCGCCACCTATCACGAATCCATCCGGGCATACTGCGCGTGGCTCGTAAAAGCGGAGTTGCGCACCGACAACCCTGCACTGAAAACGCCGTCACCGAAACGGGTAAAGTCACAGCCTCGACCCGTTCAAGATGCTCACGTGAGCGACCTGGTAGCCAGAGCCAACCGGGCGCGCACGCAGACATACATCTTGTTCGCCGCCCTCGCGGGTCTGCGCGTGCATGAGATCGCAAAGCTGCACGGCCGCGACTTTCAGGGCGACATCCTCACGGTCACCGGCAAAGGCGGGAAGACGGCACAGATGCCGCTGCACCCCATTCTGGTAGAAGAAGCGTTTCACTATCCCAGCAATGAGTACTGGTTTCACTCCTACACGGGCGAAGCTGAGCACGTCTCCGCGCACGCAGTTTCGAAAGCGATACGTGACACGATGCGCCGCGCTGGTTTCGTCGGCAAACCTCACCAGCTGCGGCACTGGTATGGCACCACGTTGTTAGCCGAGGGCGCTGATCTGCGAATCGTTCAAACGCTGATGCGGCACGAGTCACCGGCCACGACCGCGATCTACACGCGAGTAGATGTCTCTCAGCAGCGCTCAGCTATGGCGCGGCTGTGTCTGCCTGGGAGTGACACGATTCCACCGCTCGCCGCGTAGAGCCGCTACGGTAATCAGCCACGCAACAAACAAGGGGTACATCTAATACGGAATGACCCCCTGCCCGCTTATGGGGCGTGGGGGTTCAGCGGTATAGTTCCCTCATCTACCTGGGGGGATTCATGCGGAAACTGTTGGTGCCTGTTCTAGCCGTTTTGATGCTCGGTGGTTGCGCGTCTACGACCACCGCGGCACCGGTTGAACCGATGACGGTGAAGGCTGCGTGCACTGATTATGTCTCCTATATTGCGATCCACCCGCAACCTCAGATAGACGCGGGCACGAGCAAGGGTATGACCGATCTTGCAAACTACTTCGGGTCGTTCTCCACCAAACTCTCGGTGCTCTCGCAGGCGGTCGCCCCGAACGACAAACTGTTCTCGGCGGTGCTGTCGGTGGCGTCTGGTGCATACGGGCAGGTTCAAAAGAGCGCCACTTCTGCTGCGGGCGGCGACATGACAGTAAGTGTTGCGTCTGACATCAGCGCGAGTACCGTTGCGATCAAAGATGTGGTTGCCACCTGCAACCAGTGAGTGTCGCGGGCAGGCCCGAATCCGGATTATGAAAGGGCTGTCGTTCCGGTTCAAGCTGTAACGACGAAATAGCCCCGCCCCGAGTCCGAAGACAAGGGGCGGGGCTTTTTCGATTCTCAGGCGCGTATCTCGTAGCCGAACTGGAATGTCAGCGCGGTCTGTGATGCTGCGGGTGCTACTGCGGCGTACAGCGTGAACCCTGTGCCGTCTGACTTCACTGCTCCGTATAGGCCCAACGCTTGCGTTTTCGCGTTGTTCGGAAAGCAGCTGATTACGGCTTGCCGCGCGCCACTCTCCAAGGGTTTCGCGAACGTTACTACGACGATGCCACCCGGCGACGGTGTAGCTCCGCTGCCAAACGAGATGTTGCCCGAATCATCTGCAGCACCGGGCAGCATCACCAAGTTCGCGATCCCGTACTGAGCTGCAGCGGTCGGTGGGGTTATCTGCTTCGTGCTGAGGTGGCCACTGACCTCAAGGTTTCCGAGCACCCGGTACTTGCTCTTCGCTGCTCGGTTGTCTACAACCATCGGGGCTTGCACTGTAGGTGTCTGCACCCCCGAGCTCGGATCGATGACCACACCGGTCTGTGCTGCGGTTGCTGCGTCGATGTAGACGTCACCGCCGTACGTCGATTCGATCAGGATGCCCGCGACCGTGAAGCGGTCGAATGTGCAGCCGATGAACGCGATGTCGTTGCCGTGCACGAGATGCACGAGTACCTGAGACGGCGGCAGATACACGGCCGGAGTCACGCCAGCAGCGCTGATAGCCACTGTTGTGTCGGCCCCGACGAACGCAGTTCCGAAAAAACGGATTCCACCATTCGCGTACGTTCGGGTTGCCTGCTGATCGTGTGCCGTGTTGTATCCCGGGCCGCTGTAGAGCATTCCCCCGAAGAAATTCAGCCCACGAATGTTTCCGAGCCTGATCATTGGTTCGACCGTGTTCGGATGGTTAATTGCCGGCGACTCCAGGTGAGGTCCGAAAATATCTAGCCACTCACTCCAGTAGCTGCCTGAATCGGTTCCGACCGCGAGTTCGAGCGCCACATCGCCGCGTGGCCGTTCGATGGTGAGGCCGAACAGGCGAATATTGTTGACGGTATTGCCCTCGGATGTCCACCGCACCGCTGGGATAGCCGGTGTCGTGATCGTTGCGGTGGGCCCGGTGCCAACGTAGACGCCTGCCTTGCCGCAGTCATCGACGTAGAGGTCTTTCCACTTGTTGTTGTTCTCGCCACGGATGTACAGCCCGATGCCGTTGCAGTTGATGATCCGCACGTTGTCGAGCTTCGTTTCGAAACCGTTTGTGTTCAGCCCGGTGCCAGGCGCACCGTTACCGTCGATGTAGAGATCGGCAATGGCAGTGCCTGAGCCGTTGATCGTGATTACGTCGCCGGTGTCGGTGCTGGTGACGTGCAGGAAACGTGCTGTCGCGCGTCGCCCTGACGCACCGACGCCTGCGGTTGAGAACCTTGAGTGCATGCCGCCCGCCATGACCCTGAGCGAGACGAAATCAGGGATCGACAGACCGGTGATGTGATAGTCGAACGGGGGGAACTGAACAACACCGCCGACCGCTGCGGCCGCGTTGACGGCAGCCTGAAAGTAGGGAGTGTCATCTGTGTATGCGGGGAAGTGATTCGCACCGTACTGGTCGCGGACATCGAAGAAGTGCTCGCCCTTACCCACCGGGCGGACAGCCGCGTCACCCACGGCAACCGTTCCCCAGTTCGGAGTCGGGTACCGGCCGTCGAGACTTGAGAGGGTCTTGTGGCCTGAGACGGGCCACCACGAACCGGAAGAGTCAGCACGGAACTCGACTGTCTCTTTCGGCAGCGCAAGTGGAATGATAACGGAGGCTACGCCCCGCACGTTGCCCGTGATGTTCACGACGTTTGTGGAGGCGTCGGCCTTCTCGACCGACAGTACGGTGCCTTCGGGTTGGCCTGTCGGCAGTGTGCGCGTGAGCACGCCCGCGGTGGCATCGGTCGCGTTGTGCTGCGAGATGACTGCGGGGCTCGATGTGGTGCTCACGGCGGCGATCTTCATGCGGGCGCGCAGCGCGAGGTCAGTTGCAGACCCGGGAGATGCTGCGAGGTTCGCCACAATCGGGTCGTTCGTCGTCGGGATCGCCGCAGCAGTGTTCGATGCTTGCGTGGCCGAGTTGGCGGCAGACGTGGCCGAATTGGCGGCCGCGGTAGCAGAGTTACCCGCCGTGGTGACGGAACCCGCGGCGCTTGACGCGGAGCCCGCCGCAGCGGTTGCGCTTGAGCCGGCCGCGGTAGCCGAACTGGCAGACCCCGCCGCCGATGTTCCAGCGTTCGTAGCGGCAGTAGCAGCAGTGCCAGCAGAGCTTGATGCTACCGACGCCGAACCCGTTGCGCCTGCGGCAGACCCCGCCGCCGAAGTTGCCGAGTTGCCCGCTGACACTGCGGAACTCGCTGCGTTCGTAGCCGACGTAGTGGCGGAGCCCGACGCGCTAGTCGCGGTTGTCGCGGCCGTAGCCGCTGTGCCCGCTGCCGTAGCTGCAGACCCAGCCGATAGTGCCGCCGCGGCGACTGAGTTACCGATGCCCGTAACGGAACCAGCAGCAGTTACAGCGGATGCTGCTGCCTGTGTTGCAGACGTGGATGCCGCTTGGGAGGCGACGACGCTCTGTGCCTGAGCAGTAACAGACGAGCCCGGTGTGATCTGGGTGGTGACCGCAACCATGCCCGTGTAGAAGTCCACAGCCACCGTGGGATCGCCCGCAGGGAACGTCTTCACCGAGGATTGTGTGCCCGCGAACTGCCCGAACTGGTCAGTGGCACCCATCACGAACACCCACTGAACAGGATTCCCTGACCCGTCAGTGTCGTCCATGTTCGTCACCGTCAACGACCCGTTATGAAACGTATACGTCGCCGGCAATGGGAGGTGTTGCACGCCCGAAGAGTCGGTGTAGTTTCGCGCCGGCCCGATCCCAATGTTGGTGTTGTCGGCCAACTTCAGGTTCGGGCCGATGACTGCGGTGATAGTAACGATGCGCTGAGCCACGGAACAACCTTTCGGGCAACAAAAAAGCCGCCCCAGTCAGGACGGCATGAACGATGGAAGGGTGTTACTGGGTTGGCGTGACGAGTCCCGTGATGGGATCGACAGTCACAGCAGCAACAGCCTGCGGGACAAGTGCAGGTGCTGGCGCGAAGAGGGTCCGTACCGCCGCCACAGCATCGGAATGGATCGGGGCGTCGACCACAGGTGCCGCAGCCGGTGTCGCGACGACGTTAGCTACCGCGAGAACGCCGACCGGGGCACCCAGATATGCGAGAACCGAGATCGTCGCGATTAGCCATGAAGGCTGAGCAACCGAAATGGAAGAGAAACCCACCTGGATGCCATACGCGGCGAGAACGGCGATGATGTAGATGCCGTAAATGGTTTTGCGGGCGGTCGCGTTGGTGACGATCACGCCGAGATTTACGCTATTCATGATTGGTCAGTCCTTCTTGTCGATGATGCGATTGGTTGCCGACAACTCAATATGCTCAGTGAGCTTCGCGGCAGTATCGGTGGTGGTCTTTTTCAGTGCAATCGCCTGACGTTTTACATGCCCGATATCACTTTTCACAACGGACACGTCTTCGCGGATTAGGCCTTGACCATCTTTCAGCTCGGCCAGTTCCAGCACGGCCTTAGTTACAGAGTCGTTCAACGACCCGCCACCGTTCGGCCCCACCTGATATGCGATCTTCCTCTGCGTCTTCACAACGTCCTGCAACGTCGCATCCTGACCCTGCAGGGTGGCATCCTGACCTTGCAGGGTGGCGTCGGTGCGTTTCATGAAATCCGGCAGCATCGTCAACGACTGGGTGAACGTCACAGATGCCTGCAAAATACGCCACAAAGCAGGAACGACTTTCACCCCCGCACCAATGACGCCAAGGACAACAGAGACAGCTATCACCCACTGCAGCCACGGCCACGCATCGGAGAAATTGAGACTAGGCAAAATGAGAACCCCTCCCGAGGTGGAAGTGGGTTACGGTTTCGCGTGCGTCGCGTCAGTGAGGTCTTTGATTGTCACAGGCAGCGGCTGCCCGTCCGCCCCCTTGCTGTACGCAGAGAGAAACGTGTAGTTCAGCGCAGACCACGCGGCCTCTTGGAGGTACTGGAAAAACTCGGGGCGCTGGCCGACAGGTGCGACCTTCACGAGGTCGAGCATCGCGCCGGTGACCTGCTCGCGAACAATGCTGGTGATGCTGTCTAGGTCGGTCTGGTTCAGAGGCATGTCTTCATCTCCGGGTTTTGGGGTGAGGTTGAGGTGTTGGGCGAGTGCGGCATCGTTGACCATGTTCGTGTCGACGGAACCCGACAATCCCGCGTGCTGCGCGACTGACGTGTACTGCCAAAGAATTCGGGTAGCCCACGGCCCGTTGCCCGGATCGCTCCCCGGTGTCCCCGTGTTCGCCCCGTAGTTGGCTCCCCATAGCAGTGACCCGTCGTCAGAGACGGCCTTCCACTGCGGCTGAAACAGAAGGCTGGTAGAACCGTAAGTCCATGGCGTCTGCCCAATCTCCCCACGGACGAAACTATTGAACTCAAGAACCTCGGCGGGCCCCCACGCGTTCGGTGATTCCACATCGATTGCAGTTACGTCGCCTGGTTTCCAATCAATGATCGAGAGGTACCATTTCGCAGCCACGGTCGGGTTGACGGGGCCGTTGAACAGGTATGTGCCGAACTGGCGGCCAACGCGGCGACAGTTTTCGCGGTTGTAAATGAGCTTCGAATCTTGAAGCATCCCACCGCCCTCAAGGGTCCCTGCGCGGGCGATAACGAGAGAGATGTCATCCGCGAGACCATCGAAGTTAGGAAAACCTTGGGCGTAGGAAATGTCGATAGCAACCATCAGTGCTCCTTACGGGCCTACGTATGTGGCCCAGATAGATGAACCGTTCTTGTTGATCGAGCCGGTGCCAGCAGCCAGAATGTACGACACCGTGAACGCCAGATCGCCGCCCGTCCACGTGAACGGGGAAACATAGTCGATGTTCCCCGACACCAAATTCACGCCCGCCTGCATGTCAGCAGACAGGTTCGTGGAAGACGCGATGAGGCGAAGGTTTCCCTCGGACTGCGCCGAACCGAACAAGGACAGGTTGCAACCCACCAAGTACTGTCCCGCAGCGGCACCCGTCAAAGTCCCCGCGATCAGGGCGGTTGCGGAACCCGCAGCGAACGTGTCAGTGGCGCTCCCGACCCGCAAGTACTTCCACGACTTGGAGCCGATCAGAATCGATGCGATCTGCCAGCCCGAAGAAGTCATGCGGTATGTGGGCTGGTTCGCGGTGTCCGTCTCCCGGAACTCCAACCCCACCCACGTCACCGTCAACGCAACACGTTGGGCGTGAGTGCCCGCCATGCTGTTGCCCATCAGGGCGGCGAACGCCCCGAGCTCGGTCAGGTCGGCGGCGTCTGCTGGGATGCCCGTCCCCGCATACTGTGGCTCGTTCTTCGGGCCGAGACTGTCATGTGCCACAGTGGACTCCTAATAGCTGGAAGTGATTCGAAGAGCGCCCGATTGGCCGTCTTGGGTGATGCTGGACAGATACGTTTGCCCGCCATGGTTGAGGCCTACCCCCGCGAACCCGCCGCCCGACTTGAGTGAGTCGCCGAACGAGTTGGGAAGCACCAACCAGCCCGGGGTGAGCGGCAACGAAACAGACGCCCCATACGATGGAGCACCGCCCGGGCGTGTCTGGTATGCGTGCAACGAAATGTTCGAGTTCGCCGTCACATTCACCGTTTGCACGGAAATGTAAAGCTCCACCAGCGATATCGCCGCCGAAGCTGGCACAGTGTCAGACACCGAAGAACCAAACGTCCACAGCCCCTGCCAATGATCGGCCGAGATGATCTGTGCCTGATTCCATCCCCCATACGACGACGAATATGAACCCGAATCGCCTCGAGCACGGAACGTATCAACATGGTTCGAAACACCACCGCCCGGCGCTGGCGGTGCGACAGGCGGCAGTGGCGACGTTGACATGGGGGCGACCGCGAACCCGCCGCCCTGCCACAACAACTTCCACATATCACCGACAGTCGGGGTGATGCCCCGCATGAACGGGACAGTCACATTCCCGAAGCTCGTAGACAGCGTGACCAGATTCGCGGCAACCGAAACGACCTGACCCTGACCCGGCTTCGGAACGGCAGAACCGAAAACGTACGGTTGGCCGTCAACATAGAAAACCCACACCGGTTCGTTGATCTCCGGCAGATAAGACCCCACCGTCCGCGCCGGCGTCCGACCACCACCGCAATCGACGTAACAGCCGCTGCTATCAATCGAAACCAGCGTGCCCGCGAATACCGTCACCAACGATTTCTTGGAGAGCAGTTGCAGGATCTGGGTGATGTCATCCATTACTGACCCACCGTCACTGTCGTTTGCTGCGTCGCATCCGTCGTCCGAACGATGTTCGATACGCGGGCGACAAACTTGCTGGTGACGGTCTGGTCGACCTTTCGAACCACCGTCACCACATCGCCGACCTGCCGTAGAGGGTTGAACGTTTCCGTCACCACTACCTTCACCGAGCGCAGCACTGACACCCGAGACAGGTTGTTCTGAACGAAAGCGTCAGCCTGGTCGCTGGTTACGATGAACTGCGACGAGTAGAACTGTGGGCGGCTGCGGTACGGCGAGACGGTTCCATCGCTGTTCCGGGTGCGCAGGGGGCCGTCTGTGATCTCGCCCGACGACAAGACGGACTGCCCGTTGCCCGCATACGACCGGACAACAAGCTTGTTCCGCACCGACGCATTCGACATGCCGCGCACCACGGCAATGAGTGTTCCGTCACCGCCGCTGATCGTGTCAACTGGGGCGGGCCACGTGTTGGGGCGCATCGACACTGTGCCCGCCGAAGTCATGTAAGCGGTCGCATCCAGCACGGTTGCGAGGTCGTACACGGCCTGCAGTTTTTCCTGCTGATACGCAACAGAAGCCGGGATTGTGCCATCAGTGATCGTGCGGGTGATCGGCAACCCGGTGAGGCGCTGAATTTCGTTCCACACGCTCGACAGGTCGGGCGGTGAACCGGGAACATCGAACTTGTCATCAGAAACAGCACCGAAATAGTCAGTGAACGACAAGTCGATACTGTCGCCGCGGGTCAGAATGGCGGTGTTGAACAGGAACGCCTCAGTGACAATATTCGGGGTATCTGATATGAGGAACTGCCCCAACATGACCCGCTCACTGAAACCCGGGCCCGCCGAAACAATCACCGACAGGGACAGCACCGTACCGAACGGCGACAGGATGTCCCCAATATTCTGCGGTGCGATGCTGTCAGCGAAGTCACCCTGATACACGACCGTCAAAGACCCTGTGCATTCGACCTGAGCGCTGTCATCCTCCTGGAATGTGACATTCGTTACGGGAAGGTCTTGCATGATCCGCACGCCGTCATACAAAACATCCACGTAGTATCTGTGATTGAACGAACCCGACGCGAGAACATCGGAAAGGGTTGAGCTGCCGTACCTCATGAGCCCCCTATCAGCCAGCTAAACCGGCCTTGCTGTAGTCGTTATCGCGCTGAATTCGGGTCGCGTACGCCGCAGCTCGTGCGGAACGTGTTGCATAGGCTGCGTCGATGTCCTCGCGCCTCAGAAGAGGAATAACCAGACCCGGGGCCGGTGGCAGAACCTCAGTGACACTCATCTGGTACGTCAGTAACGAGTTGACGCCGCCGATGACAAGGTGAGGCTCCGTACAGGCTGCGAAGAATAGGCGCGGGATCTGCAACGGTGGCGGTGTCCTGATGCACAGCACGGCGGGGTAGTCCGTGGAGTAGCTGCCGAACATCTGCTCAAACGTGGCAACATCGGCCAGGCTCGACAGGCGCACGTTCAGCTGCATTCCGGTGATGCCGTGACGCCTGCCGCCGATCATCCGACCGACCGTGCCGCCCTCAGAGAAAACGACCTGCCCGGGAATAGGCCGCACGATGTCATTGGCCGAATCCATAAGAATTCGAACCTTCACCACCAACCCAGGATTCAGGGGCTGAGAGATTAGCGCATCCGTGTAGTTCAAACCGATAGAAGTTGTCGAGGTGAACCCCAACGACGCACCGGTCACATCGAACTGCTCAGCCTGGTACGTGATCGTCACACCCGGAGGTGTCTCGTAATCCATCACAGCCGCAGTGCCAACGGCGAACAGTTTTACACCGCCGCGCACCTTGTATGTGCGACCTTCGATGATCTTCGAAACATTGATCGTCTGCGTACCCGTTGCGAGAGTGGGGAAGTTGACCAGCACCCTCGCAGCAGGGTTGTTGTCAACGAAAGGGGTGAGTGTTGGCGCGTATGGCATTCAGGCACCCCTTCCATTGACCATCATGCGAGGGCCGTCGCTTTCAAGCCCGCAGACAACGCAACCTGCCGTTGAGCTGCGGCCTTGTTGACAACCAACTGGGCTTCACCGTTCGCCATTTGCCTGATCACCCCGAACAGCGTCCCATCCATATAGATAGGTCGCTCACTCGGTGCCTGGGACTGCGTGCCGGTGGCATTAGATGAGGCAACTGACGGCAACGGCATTCCTGCGTTGATCGCCTTCAGCACTGGCCGCCATGTTGTCGCCTGCCCCTTGCGGTTCGAGATGACTTCCTCACCAGCGGACAGAAGCGTGTGGATCGAGTCAGACGACGCTGACCCGGGGCCGTACGCCGTACCACCCGACGTTCCACCGGCTGCGTGACGTTCGATAGTGCCACCGAACGCTTTCGTGCCCGCCGCCGCGGTGTCTCGAGCATCCGAGTACGTCACCGTGTTATCGGTCGAAATGTGAATCGACTTCGAAGCAGGCAACGAGTTGATCGCATCCCTCGTGGCCTGAATGGCGGCGAGAGCTGCAGCGTTATCAACCTCAACTTTTGTCGGCGGCACTGAGGTTGGGATAGCGAAGATCTTGTCGATGTACGTCTGTACCGCATCACGGTTCTCACCATGGGCGACAGCGTTATCCACAATCGACCGCTTCATGTCGTTCAGCTTGTTCTCGGTGTCCTGCGCAGACCCGCCCTGATCACGGAATGCCTGCGCGGTCGCCTGCGCCGAAGTCGTCAGGTTTAGCAGCTCACCGCGAGCCGCCGTGCCCGCAACTGTGTTCGAATCGAGGCTCGCAGCCCCATCTTTCAAAGCTCCGTTCTGGCCTTGCAGCGAAGACGTAACTGATGCGATTTGAGAGTCGAATTGGTTCTGTGCTTGCGCGTACGAGATCGCCTTACCGTTCAACAGGTCAAGTGACTGCTTCAACAAACCCGCAGCATCATTTTGCAGATACATTTTCGCCGTCGTCTGCTGCGTCTGGTCAGCCATTCCAGCCATAGACGCCGCAGCTGCCTGATATGCCGCGACAGAAACACGAGCCGCAGCAGCGTTGGTCTGAGTCGCCCCGGTCTGGTCTTGGATTGAAGCGGCGTACTGCTGATTCAGTTGCACCTGCGTTTGAATTGCAGCCGACTGCGATGTCATCGCGTCACGCACCGTGCCCGCAGCTACCGCCTGAGCAGCCTGCGACGCGGTCACCTTCGCGCCGGTTTGCAGTGAGCCCTCAAGCACGCCACGAGCTTTGTCTATGATGCCGGTGACCTGCTGGCGGGCAGCGCCATCAGCAAGAGTGGCCTCGGTCAAGGTCTGCGTCGAAATGCCCAGCTTCTGAGCCGCAGTGAATGCGCCTGCATCCTGTAGCGCACGGGCAGCCTTAGCCCGTACGTTCTCACCAATAGCGCCCGTGTCAGCCGTGATCGCAGCCGTATAGTCGACCTGCGACTGAGTGGCAGTGTTGTTCGCCGCCGTCAACGAAATCACTACAGCGGCCAGAGCGGCAACACCAGCGATAACCCAACCGATCGGGCCGATAGCGATATCAGCCGAGACGCCCATAGCCGTGAGTGCAGCACTGATAGCCTCCACCATGGGTGTAACAAACACCCACGCCTTGAACGCCAGAGTGCCCCACGTGATTGCAGAGATCAGCGCCCCAAGAACCTCAACCGGGATAGAAGCGATCGCGTTCGAGATCCCGCCAAGCACAGTGAGACCCACCGCACCCATCGGGGCAAGAGCCTCAAGAATGTGCATCACCGCTGTAGCCAGGGCACCAAGCACCGCCTCCACAGTGGGAAGGTTCTGCATCGCGTAAGCGGTGAACTTCTCGAGCCCACCACCAGACGTCCATGCCCGGAACTTCGCCGACAGACCCTCAATGTACGCACCAGCCGTGAGTAGCAGAGGATTCAAGGTGATCAGCGAAGTAACGGCACCCGAGAACAGGTTCACCGTCGTACGCCCAAGCAGACCCGAGAACTGCGAAATCTCATGATTCAGAACAGGCATCGCATTGTTCGCGGTAGCAGTCATCTGCTGAAACGAGGAAAGGAACTGAACAGCCGACGTTTGCGCCAAAGTATTGAAATCAGACTTCAGAGTCTTGAGCGACGACGAATACGCGACGCCCTCAGCGGAACCCTCCGCCATAGCGGCTTTGATGCCGAAAATCGCTAGGACGCCCGCAGCGCCCATGCCAGCCAGAGCGCCAGCAATGCCAATAGCGCCCGCAGCCAAAGGCGACGCGAGAGGGACAAGGGCGGCAACCGCGGCGATGATCGTCGTGATTTGGCCCGCGTTGTTCTGATTCGCATTCGCAGCCCTGTTCGAAGCGCCCGCAACAACGTCCTGAGACACAGCCTCACGAAGGGCCGAAGTCGATGCCGCGTCCTGCTCCCGGTCAAGAAGCGCCACCGACGCGGCAGCCTCAGCGGCAGCACGACCATGCGCCCGCTCTGCAGCAGTAGCCGCAGCGGTCGCCCCAACAGCACCAGCCGAAGAGCCGCGCACGGTGACGTTCGCATTGGAACTGCCCAACCCCGCCTCAGCAACATGGACAGCCTCAATCGCGGCCAACGCTTCCGAAACATTCGCATCAACCCGGATAGTCGGCTGCATCTGGCCCAACTCGGCGACATCCCGCCGCGTCAGACCGATAGCCTCAATCCACTTCGCCCGGTCAAGATCAAGGATTCCCTTGATAGAACCAACAGTCGTTGCGCCCTCGTTAGCCATTCACTGCCTCCGTGGGTGTTTCGTCTTCGGGTCTGAAATGTTGCCCAAGGGGCGAATCGGGGTCACTGAGCATCCCCGCGATATGAGCCAAGAACCATCGCCACGTACGGGTACGAAATTCGCGCTCAAAATCGACGCCGAGCTTGGTGAACGAGTACACGACGGTCGGCCAAACATCGATGATGTCTGTGACCGCAACCGGCTTCCCGGCAGGCTTCGCTAACTGCTTGGGGAGGTCGTAGCCTTCGAACGCGCCCGTGATGGGGTCTTGGTCGCCCCACCCGTACTTTGCGATCTGCGCGTAGCCCTGTTCGCCTGTGCCGCCCTCTGGATCACCAGTTCGGCTAGCGCTTTTGGGTCGACACCGGCCTCCCATGTAGCCTCTGCGACGTTGCGGCCATACTGGTAGTCGGCGAGAGCCGTTAGCCCGCATCGAGTCGCGAACTGTTCAGGCACGTCATCTTCTATCAGCCGATCCCAGAGCGGGCCGAGCAGCATCTTCCACAACTCCACCGGGCCCTGCTGTGCCGCCTCCGATTCGCTGTCGCGTTGCATCTCGGCCAGCTTCAAACCAGCGGTGATACTCAACGGCGGGCACACGTACTCGGCCTCCTTGTAAGGAAACACGAGCGGGTCAACGTCGAACTCTTCGTACGGGCGTAAAGCCATGAGGATGCTCCTTTGATCGGGGATAACCTGGCCGACCCCATCCCCACAGGGCCGGCCAGGAGACTGCGGTTACGAGCGGGTGTATGCCAGCGCGTTCGAGGTGCCGATACCGTTCGTGACGGTGACAGGCGCAGAGCCGGCAGAACCGGTCGGCATGATTGCGACGAGAACGCTGTCGGAAATGATGACCCACGAGCTTGCGTTGACCCCGCCGAACTTCACACCGGTCGTCGCCATGGTGGTCAGGAATCCCGAACCACCGATGGTGACCTGGGCACCAGCCGCAGCACCAGAAGGTGAAGCCGACGTGACGACAGGAACGACAGGAGCATTGAACGGGTTGGAGATGCGAGTCAACGCACCGTCACCCTTGAATGTCACCGTCACCTCGTCAATATCAGCAACACCCGTCTTCGACTGGTTCCAGTCAACGAGCGCGATACCCGTCCAAGCGTCGAGTCCACCGTTACGGTCGTACCAGCGCGTGTAGAGACGAGCTAATGAACCGAACTGGAATCGGGTCTGGTCGGCGAGAAGCTGGCCCGGGTCAGACGGAATTCCCGCCGTGGTTGGCATGAGTGCCTTGACGACGTTCTGCCAGCCGGTCATGGTTTTCTCAAAACCGTTGAAACCGTTGGTGTCGTACGTGTCGGCGGCTTGAGTGGTCGGGTTCTCGGTTGAGGCGAAGTCGGTGATACCGCCGTACTTCACCCACGTGGTGTTGTCGGTGGAAATATCGACACGGAATCGGCGCGCAAGAGCGACAGACATTGTTGCCTCCTAAAGGCATCAGGGCATGAAAGAAAGCCCCAAGACGGATGCCGAGGGGTCGGAAGGCCGCGGTTGCGGCTACCTGTGGGGGAGGTGGTCTAAAAGGTCACCACGAGCCGCCAGCAGGGCGGTTGGTGGTCGTCGGGGTGGACACGTCGAGGTAGTACTGATCGACTCGCTCGAATCTCTTCGCCGCGTCCTGACCCATCGGGATAGACACGCGCCGGTTCATTTGCACGACCGTGACCCCGCCAAAGATGAGGTTCGTGGTGCCATGAAAAACATCGAACACAGAATCGCCGAGGTTCTCCGTATCGAGCGGCTGGTTTGGAAGTCCACGGAACCGGGCCTGCACCATCACCTGCCCGAAAGCGTTCGTGATATCGTCGCCCTGATTCACCGCCGTCAACGTCATAGCCCGGTCGGGCTTGTCGGGGAGGGCTACGACGTAAATGCCTGTCTGGGATGCCGAATACAGGCCATTTGGGGTGTACGTGAAGCCAATATTTGCGGATGCAGCGAACTTCGCGAGTCCGTCGAGAAGAACAGAGTTGACGCTCATCAGAATGCGCCCCCAAGTTCATCGGCAATGATCTTCATCACCGCGTCTTTTTCTGTGAGCATCGGCTGCTCGAGGTACAGCGCTTGACCCTCGGTGTGCCGGAAGTCAAGCGAGTAGTGCTGATTGCGGGCGTACGGGCCGGGGTAGTAGATCTCAGCGGATTCGCCATCAGGTTTCACTGCCGCCTTGCCACGCAGATCGCCCGTCTCAATGGGTGCTAGTCCCACCGACACGCCCCTGACATGCTCAGCGGCCTTCAGTAGCGCGGGGAGCGACCTTTCAGCGACTCCTGCATCTACCCCGGCGAGCATGGAAAGGAAATCAGAAGCGTCCCACTCCAAACCAGCCATTTTGGCCCCCTACTTGAGTGCTACAGCCGTGTGGTCGACAGGTGAACCGAATCCGTTGTCGCTAGTCGTGATGACCCGTGACGTGCGACCGTCAGTGGTGGTAACCCGCGAGTCAGGCGCAAACAATGCCGAGGTGCCTGGGTAGGTGTAAATCTGGGTGGAGGACACGACTTCTTCGCCTGCACCGTTACGCACAAGAACGGTCTGGTTCTCCACTAGGCATCCGATGGGCGGCGCGAGAATAACAGGCGCGGAAAAAGTGTCGGCACCTAAACCTGTCTGCCCAAGGAACGTCTCAACGGTGACCGTGTGCACAAAAAATCGGGAGATCATCCGAACGTCCAAGCCTGAGGAACGAGAAGGTTTTTACGCCGCAATACGCGGGTAGCTTCAGGAACCAGCCCGGTCACTGCATCCGCTTTCGCCTGCGCAGCAAACAGCGCATCCGCGTACGTCTCGCGCGCCGAACCAATACCAGACGAAGACGCCACCCCAGCAACCATCACGCCACCACTGAGCGGGTCATACCCGAACGCCAACCATGCGGCAACCTGAATGCACGTCGCATCGTTCAACGCTTGCTTCGTTTGCGCATTCGTCGCCAACCCTGTCAAAGGGTCGATTGCGTAATATGCAGACTCGGTGGCATCCAAAACGAGGATCGTGGCAGA
Source organism: Subtercola vilae (assembly GCF_004923255.1). Classification (GTDB taxonomy): domain Bacteria; phylum Actinomycetota; class Actinomycetes; order Actinomycetales; family Microbacteriaceae; genus Subtercola; species Subtercola vilae. The sequence continues at coordinate 29,940 of NZ_QYRT01000033.1, forward strand.
CCGCAGCAGATTCGCCGCATTCGCCGGGGCAGCCGCACCAGTCCACGCCGCCAAATCAGTCGGAGACGCTAACGCGGCAGGTACAACAAAGTCACCATAGAAAGTCATCAGAACCCCTCTCAGTGACCGTAAAGTTCGATCAGATCCGTTTTCGTCAACGCCTCAGCGTCATCAGGGGTAATCGGTGAATCAGTCTGCTGGGAGGCATGAACTGACCAACCAACCCACTCAGCTTTTGAGGCGTAGGGTGTCGGTTTTTCCCGGATCGCCGATTCCTGATAGGGGGTACCGTCCGCGTTCACACGCTTCAGGTACCCCCTCAGGAGACGATCCTCAATCGGCTCGGAAAGAGGCAACGCCATCGCGAAGATGACGCCGCCCTCCCCGAGGATGTGAACCGTCTTAGACATCAGGCCGACTGCCGCCCATCGATGGTGAACGCCGTGACAGTCATGATGACCGAAGTCTCAATCGTGTACGAACCGTCAGGCTGGGCGAAACGCGCCGACTCGAACGGGCCGATCCATGACGTGCCAGCAGTAGCGATCGATGCGGTGGCCGCACCCTGTCCGCCCGAGACGGCGAGAGGCTGGCTGCCGCCTAGAACAGAGACAGTGCCAGTGCCACCAGAAGCGTTCGAGACGCGGAGCAGCACAACCTTCGAACCGGTGTATGAGATGGTGAAACCGTTACCAGCACCAGCCACAGAGGCAGTACCAGAAGGGTCGGCAGTAGCGTTAGCGCCAGCCGAGGTGACGCCTGTGAGGGCGGTGGGAGTGAGAGTTACGCGAGCCATGAGCTACACCAACCTTTCTTAGGAGACGGTGACGAGAGCACTCGCCAGCGAGTCGGGGCGGACAACCTTGGCACCGTAGAGCCAGAGGCCCTTCACTGCGTCGGAGAACGACGACTGGGGCCGGTAAGCCTCAACCTTGCTGATCTGCTCAGCGAACGTGATGGCACGGTCATTACCGGCGATCACAACCGAGTCAGAACCCGTCGTGGGGGTCTGGTTCGACAGAAGAATGTCGAACCCTGCAGCACGGCCAACAACACCGTTTCGCAGACCTTCGGATGTGCCGGACTCGTTGACCTTGATGAAGCGGTTGTCGCGGAGCAGGCAGCCATGCAGGTCGGGCGAGATCGCAACGGAACGCGACTGCGAAAGCACATTCGCCTTATCGAGCCGAATCTTCAGCGGGACAAGAACCTTGTCGTAGGCGTCAGTCGGGGTCGTAGACGAGTTGACGGTGATCGCGCCGAGCTGGTTGCTCTGCTGGATCGACGTGTAGAACGAGGACAGGTACAGGTCGATGACGTTGGCTGTTGCGAAAGCAGCCTCATCCATCGCCTGCGGGATGACATTGCCCTTCGCCTGACGCTGGTCAACATCATCGACCGCGAACGCGAAGTATTTCGACTGGTCGACCACGAGGGTGCGCTGCGAGTCGTTGACCTGCTCGGGAACGATCACGGTGCTGTTGGGCACGTAGTTGCTGATCGTGGGGCGACCGATCGACGTGATGCGAACGGTATCGCCAGCTTCAGCGATCTCCCCCTCGTAGTCACGGTTGATGAACGCAGAGTAGATGAGGTTCTGACGGAGCGCGACGAGAAGATTCGCGCTCCAAATTTCCGGCCTAAAGCGGTTGATTGACACGATTGTGTCCTTTCGGGGTTAGAGCAAATGCGCGAGCTTGCCCGCTTTGTGGGCTGCTGCGATCTGCTCGGGTTTCATTTGCGCGAGTTGCGCTTCGGTGATTTGGCCTGTCTCCCCGGTCCCGCCGAGTTCCACGCCACTCGCGCCAGCCGCCAGGACTGCTTTGAGATTTGGGTTGGCAGCAACAGCCGCCGTGATCGCAGCTGTGACGGCTGCACCGTCCGCAGGGTCCAGCCCTGAAACGGAAGACATGAATGAGTTGGAATCGAGAAGACGCGACGGGTCGGCACCGGTCGCTGCGGCCGCTTTGAAGATCGCGAGTTCACGGGCCGACTGGGTTGCTGTGGCCTGCGCAGCAGTGAGCGAGGCAGTGAGCGCGGCAGGGTCGGCGGCGGCATCAGGCTTGATCCCGAGCGCGACGGCGAGCTTGTCCGTGAGTTCCTTCTGCGCATTCTCAGCGGCAGTCTTCGCGGCCACTCGCTGGTCGCCTTCGCCTTTGCGCGCGTCGATGATGACCTTCTGCGCCCATGCGGGGAGGTCTGCGACGTTCTCAGCTACCGGGGCAGTCACAACGGGCGCGGTGGGTGTTACCGCATCTAGGGCAGGCGCGGCTGGGGTAGGTGCGGTGGTGGTTGCGGGTGCGTCGGTCATGATGGTTTGTCTCCTTCGAGCGCCAGGCTCTTTCGGTGGTGGGGGAAACCCGTGCCAGACGGGCGTTAAATGCGAAAGGCCCCGCCAGAGTTGACGGGGCCTTTCAAGTTGTGTTGGTTACGGAACGATTGCGCTGAGGACGATGGTGTTCTGATCCTGCGAAACCACAGCCCATGACAGAACTGAGTCGCTGAGCACAATCTCGGGGAGTTGCGGGACGATCTGAATCTGAACGGCCTGCACCTGCTCATTGCCGACACTGAAGATCGGGCTGTCAGTGAGCGGCTGCGGTGCAGCGTCGTTCGTGAGGGTTGCTGTGATCGTCTCTCCCGGATGGTAATTACCATCCGGCTTGTCGTACGTAAGGGTGTAGGTCATGAAAGGCTCCTTAGTTGCCCAAATTGAGTTGTTCTCTGCGTGAAATGCGCACACGGCCCGTCTGGTCAATGAACTGCCGCATGTTGGCCTGCGCCTGCCGAACCGCGAACTTCGCTGCGGTCGTCTGCTCAGGGGTATAAGAGCCCTCAAGTTGGCGCTTCGCTGCCCGCACACCACGTTCGAGTGCTCGTTGCTTCTGCGATTCGTCGTATTTGGCCTGATCGTCGGCGCTCCACACGTGAGGTGGCGGGATCTCCGTCACGCCGGGGAAGTAGCCGACGAGAATATGGCGACAATTCGGGTGAAACAGTCCTGCCGCGGTTGCCTCTTCGATCGTTGACGCGGCAATTTCGTCAGGCGCACCAGCAGTCAAGATTTCGCCCTGCCATGGAGCACACAATGGACACGGGTGGCCGTCATCTGAGACCGTGAAGTACTGCACACCGGCCTGTTGCATCCGATCAAGATGTGAGACGTTGTAGGCCCGCTGTGAGGCTGTTCTGACCGCCATCTCGACATACGCAGATAGCGACCAATTGCGGCCACGCGAATCCGTAAACCCCTCAACGCCTTTGCGGGTGAGATCCTTGTACGCTTTCGCCTGAGACAACGCCGGGGTGAGCCCTTGCACCTGATCGAGTGCAGCATCGGAAGCCACCGACTTGTAAATGTCGTCCGCGAACCGGGTGATGCCGACACTCAATGAGTTCAGTTTCCCCAGCAGATCCTCGCGAATCGCCCGTGCGGAACGTTCCGCGTGCGTCTCATCGAAGAACCGTGGCGGGGTGAGCCCTTTCGGGATCACACCCTCCGCAGCACCATCCTGCGCGGCACGAGTTATGACCCGTTCCACCAACGCCGGAGTATTAGACGCCAAACCAGCCGATGTTTCAGCGGCAGCGCGACGCAGTTTGAACCGCAACAAGTCGCCGACACCGTACTTTGCGATCATTGCCGCGAAAGTTTTGATCAGCGCCGTCTCGGCCTCAAGAAATGTTGCCAACAGAATTGCTGACAGCGCCGCAAGGATGACCTCGAGGGTGTGATCATCATTCGGCTGCTGATCCGTCACCGCTCACCACCGGAGCTTCGGGAGGAACCGCCATCGGGTCAACGACTGTGGGGGCCGCGAACTCTTTCTCCTGAAGCTTGAGTTCGGCGTCCCACATGTCGTCGTTCCAGTCAGGGTGCATGATCTTGATACGTTCGATCCGCGACGCCGACTCGCCCGTGAACAGGGTTTGCACCGTCTGCGCCAAACGCAACTGCGACTCGGTAACAGAATCGGGGAACTCAACCCAGATAGGCGCGTCCACGTTCGGGGTACCGAACACAACCCGGTCCACCGCGAGCAGTTTGGACAACACAGACGACAGGTGAGGGATCGCCGTACGAATCACCCGGCCGCGCATCAGGAACGTGCGCCGTTCGCGCGACTCAATCTCAGTTGCAGTCGTGTCAGCCTGTGTACGCATACCAGACGGCAGGTAGCCGAAAGTTTGCAAAGCAAAACCAGACATTTGCAGGATCTGCTGAATGAGCATCGTCGCCGTGGACTCATACTCTGCCGTGTTGAATGTGGGCTGCAGAACCTGAATTTTGTCGGACATTTTCACGTTCGGGCCAGAGATCTTCTCCGAAACGCCTACGAAAACATCCTGGTCAAGATCGATCACAGCACCCTGACCGGGGCCAGCAGATGACGTCAACGATTTGTCGTAGAACACTTTCGCGCGGGCTGAACGGCGTGCGAGCATCCAGTCAGAGAGCGTTTCCGCCAACTGGTCCATCAGATGTTCTACGCCGTCAAGGCTTGAGCGGCCCAAATACCGGCCCACAGAGTCCGTGCGCCACAACCGGTTCGGGCCGAGGTTCGGAATGTACTCAACACAAAGGCCGGGCGACATCGAATCGACTTGGCCGGCGACCGCAGACGCCTGCGTGAGAACGGACAGCGCGAACGTTTCGGGGCGTGAAGCTAAGTCCACGCGGATGCCGAGTTTGTCGTCTTCGCCCTCATAAAGCCCGTGGATGATGACACCGTATCCGCGAGTGTCGAGTTCGTGTCGCTCGAGGTGACGCCACACCGTATTACCCTCGCGCGCGATGACCCGCCAGAATGTCACAGCAACGAGGCGACCCCAACGGAATTCGGGGAGAGCCTGATCAGCATCCACCACGTCCAAGAATGGTCGATCAGGGATAACAGCCATGTCCCACACCACACGAAGAAAGTGACCACCCAGAACGGCCCCGAGCTCGGCACCCTGCGCGAGAGTTCCGTAGAGCATGTCGTCGGCAAGTTGATTGAGGCGTTCCTGCGTCGGGTTCGCTTCGGATGCAGACGCACCATTACCGTCATTGTCGGTGTCGATACGAACAGTGAATGTCGGCGGTTCCGCATACAACAAGTCCGAGACGGCCTGGCAGATCATCGCAGCGATCGGGACAGGCAGTTTCTCGTTACGGTTCGGGCCTAACGTTCGCTGGCCAACGAACCACCGCTGCAGCGTACGACCAACGGTCGCCTTGAAACCGCCCTGGTCCGATGCGAAGAACCCGGTAGAGTCCTGCGCAACACCGCCACCGTATGCCAACTGCAGCGTCGCAAGCTCGTTCGAGTACCACGCCGACCATTGGCGCATGTGCTGAAAAATGGGGGTCAGATTCTCGGGAGGCCAAATTGCTTTCGGGTCGCTGATGGGGAGAGGCATGGCACCCCTTCCGGGCGGCTACGTAGAGAACCCCAAACGGGGCGAAGAAATGGAGCTACCAGCCCTCACCGGACTCGGAACCCTTCGGATACGAAAAAGCGTCACGATGAAATGCGACCGGGCGGGCATGGACAGGAATCGTCAAGCCGTTCTTTGTCATCACCGTCTCAAGATCAACAGGAACAGGTACGGCGTTCCCGAACACCTCATGTGGGCGAACAGCACCATCAAGCCGCAAAGCCGACACCGCCTGCATGAACGACATCGCAACATCGTCATGGCCAACACGATCAGGGACCGAGATCCGCATTGAACCGCCAGGGAGTTGTTCGAACTCGAGCCCGCGGAGCTGCTTGAGAAGTTCAGGGTCACGAGGCAGCACAAGACGCTTCGATTGCAGAAGGCCCTTGATCATCCCGAAACCCGACTGCTTACGGCGAATATCGGTCACAACCGGGGCGACAGCAGGAAAAAGGCGGGCCTCAGCGAACTTGTCACCCAACATCGTTGTCGGATACTGCCCAACCCCATTCACCTCAGATGCAACAACCGGTAGATAGTACCGTTTGCCGGTCTCCACAACCCGTTCGATGAAATCCGTGTACGCCCACCGGTATTTGTACTCAAACCATGGGATGAACAGCACCAGTTTGTTGCCCAGAAGGCCGCGGTTCAGCCCGTAATCCTCCAAAACTGACACCAACGTCAAAGCGTTCGCGTCATGCGCGTAACCCCAGTCGACACCGCCAGCAGCCGCATACCTGCGATCACTCCACCACTCGAGGTCTTCAGGAGCGCACAACTCGTAATCGGCAACAGCATCCATCAGCTCGGCCTGCCCGAAGAACGCGCCAGAGTCCTCAGTGAACTCACCCATAACCTCACGGGCGAACCACTCAGCCGTACGAGACGCCTTCAACTCATCCAGCAGAGCCTTATCCGCAAGAGGCGAGTTATACGACGACCACTGCCACGACTCATAATTCTCATTCGGCGCATCCATACCCCGCGCCCACAACTGCCGATACCAATGCTCAGACGAACCCCACGGCGACGAAGCAACAACCACCCGGGAACCAGGCCGCGAAATAATCGCAGGCAACGCAGCATCCCAAATCTCATTATCAATAAACCCAGCCTCATCAATGATCAGCAGATCAACTGGCCAACCACGAATCTGCCGAATCGACGCCGGCACGCTCCGAATCGTTGAACCATTCGAGAGGGTCAACAACGACTTGCCGTCATCAATAATCGACCCGCGCAACAACTCCGACCGAGACGCCAACGCCACACAATCCGCCAAAAGCCGCTTAGCGGCCTCCTCACCAGCAGAGACCACCAGAATCAGAATCCCAGCACGAGTAGACGCCTCAAACAAAGACACTTTCGCCAACGTCCGCGACTTACCAACCTGCCGCCCCGCAGCCACAACCCGAAACCGGGCCGAAGACCGCGCAAACGCCAACTGGTAATCCCACATCGGCTCGCCCAGCAAAACATCCGCAAACGCGCCAGGATCGGTCGCCGGAGAATACGTGGTCACGGAACATGCCCCCTGACCACGCGAAGCGTTCGAATTATTTTGTGGCGACCTTGCCCCGCTAAGAGCCGTCCACCACACGGGGCCATCCTTCGGGAGCTACCCGACACCCGGTTACCCACGCTCCCCACCAAGGATTCGAACCTCGTCAAGTTGGCTCAGAACCAACCGTGCTGCCGTTACACCAGCGGGGAATACACCTTCGAGAACGGCGCTCTAAAGCCACAGGAATACTCGAACGTACTAACTAGCCAAACCGGGAAGAAAAGCTGCACAAAGGCATACGCAGACGTTGCCAGAGGGGAATGACGACATGACACTCGAGGGGAAAGTGAAAACGAGAAACACGTTTGATATTTTTCGGGGTATACCGGGCCCGACCGTCAACCATCCTGGGGGGGTGGGGGTGTCCTGCCGGCCTCAGCCTGAGTGCGAAGCTCGGTGAGGATCGTCGCTGCTGATGCTTGCTGTCCTTGCGCTACGTCCTTGCCCAGCCGTGCCGCCGATAACGGATCAAGGCCGAGCCTGCTAGCCCACGTCTGTGCTGTTGCCATCCACTTGCGTAGCAGCTCGAGGGGTGAGGTCTGGCCTGCCTTGGCTGAGCCTGAGACGCTGATGTCCATGCCGTCGACCCACGTGGTAAGTAGCTGTACCTTGGCTTGTGCGGTAGCCCATGACCATAGGGCAGCGCTGAACCGTGCCTGCCCTAGGTATGCGGTTGCTGGGTCTGCTATGACCTCTGCGATGTACTCATGGGCTAGAGGGTCGACACGGGCCGGACTGTAGGTGCCGTGTGTGACGGCGAGCTTGTTGCCCGGCTGGAACGGTGGACGCTGACCTGGGAACGCCGGCGTCCACTCAACATCGTCACTCATCAGCGCTCCTGCAGTAAGCTTGGGTTGTCGCCGTGACCACACCGGTTGGACATCTCGGGTTATCCACAGTCCACCAATGGGAAAGCTCTGTGTCGAAATAACGCTGATAACTGCAATTACGTCAACACGTGCCGATCTGGCAGTCTGCTTAGTCGGTCATGAGTGTTTGCTGTGCCAGTTATCCACAGCCTCAAACACGCGGGGTTACAGAGGATTCAGCCGCTCAAGTAGCCGCGCCGACCACGACTCAGTTATGAGTGGGTTGTTGCGACTATTCCGATGGTGAGCAAGATTGCACCGACGGTGGTGTTGATCGCGTACGTGAGCCATGGGAAGGGTTCACTGGAACATTTGGTGATCTCTGTAATGTGTGCGCTTTCTTCATCCACGTAGTCATCTCGGGTGACTTGTGATCGGCGCATGGCGCTCCTGGGTGTTACTGGGTCAGTAGGTGGTCGAACCTGCGGTTGCGTACCATGTCTACGAAGTTTGCCCGGTATGAGTCCCACCTAAGGTTACTTAGAGCGTTGTTTGCGGGGTTGTCGTCGTAGTGGCAGACGATTTGGCCTTGTGCTGGCTGACCGAGGAACGTGAGTGCGATGAGGCGATGAACGTACATCTTGCGCGTTACGCCTTGGTCGTCTTTGATCGGCGCTGTGAGGTGGCCTGAGGTGTTGCGACCGAACCTGAGTTGCTTGAGCCCTTTGGGGGTAGTTACGCGGATGCTGCCGAGGGTGGAGGCTTCGTAGTTCGTGTGCCCTGGGATCGGCTTCCAGATGGTCTCTGTGCTCATGCGTCTAAGCCTACATCAAACGTCCTGCGTGCTGTACTATTGACGCATGGATATCGATGTGAAACTAGCCGAGCTGACCGATTGGGCCGACTCCGTACGCGATACACAAGCCATCCTGACCGACAACACGCTTGGTAGGGATCTGCGAATGCGTGAGGCTGCGAAGGCTGGTATCGGGCCAAGCGCTATTGGTCAGGCGACAGGGCTCACAAGGTCTCGGGTGAATGCGATCATCGGCAAGAAAGCTTCACGCACCTAGAACCTCGGGCATCCTGCATGCCGTGGGTGCACGCCCTTGGAGAGGAACACCGTCAACGTCCCCACTGCGAGGCGTGTACGGTACCCGAGCTTCACGTACTGATCCCGTGATGAGACTAGGTGTGTCTGGTCGGTGGAGCAGATCGTGAGTGGCATCATTGCCGCCGCCTTAGCTGTGCTTCGCTGAGTGTGCAGGAGTCGAACCTGCATAAATTTTGCCCGGCGTTGACATTGCCTGTATGTCGGCCTTTGAGTTCTCGCTATCCCCGTCGGGAGTGGAACACCGGGACTTTCGTGTGTCTTCTGGCCTTGCAAGCGAGCCGTTGCGTGTGCACGACAGCTACCAGAAGTGTGACCCGCGAAAGTCGAGCCCGGTTTCATTGGGAGAGTGTGGACTGCTTCGCGGGAAGTTAAATGCGAAAAGCCCCCCGCGTTAGCAGAGGGCCTTTCCAGAAGTTCGCGCAATTGTGCCGCGTGACTACAATTAAATCACAGATCGTAAAGTTTCGCTACATAATTGCTTCGGTGTTTCGCCCCTTAGCTTCAAGCTCGAATGCCAGCTCGCGCGGTGACCATGTTGCCGCGCATGCACGACACAGCGACCTGGCGTTGTCCACCAGCATCTCCTCGTCGTCAAGCCTGTAGTAGGTCACGAGCGGGTGAAGGTAGCGCAGGCCGTCACGTGGGCTCCACCAATCCCCGCTGAGGCAAACAGGGCACGCTTCGGGGTGCTCTCGCTCTCGTGGCGGTGCGAGCATGTTGCGGATACGGGCCGCCCACGAGCTGAGCGTCTTGACATGCCACGTCTCCCACTCGGTGGCGTGCTCGGTGCGGAGTGTCGCCACATACCAAGCGTCTAGGTCTGTGCCCATGTTCTTCGTTGGCAACAACTTTTGATCGCGGCACCACGACTTGATTTGCGAACCGATCTTCACCGCCTCGAACAGGGCGGCAGTGTTTAGCATCGACCCCTCAAAAGCAAGAGACGCACCCGATGTGGATGCGCCTCCCATAGACGATTTGATTGCAGCCTCAAGCTGCACGAGTAGTGGTAACTGTTCCACGTCACTCAAGCATTGGATGCCTGCCGTGTTGGTTTGCAGCACCTTCGATCTCGTCGGTCGAGTCAAATTCTGCACGGCGTCGAGTAGGTCAGTCATCAGTCGCTCCTTGAATGGGTACATGCCAGCTCCCGCCGGCGAGGAAAGGTTCACCGATCTGTACGCGCCAGTCGTCGGCGGCTTTACGAATATCGGCCTTCGTCAGGTCTGCGATGTCTTTCGGTTTCACCCGGAACTCGACACCACCACCGACCATGCTGACAAGACGGATACGGCGGTCACGCATGCTTCGCCTCGCGTTTTGTGAGGTACTCGTCAATCACGGCCATGCACTCAGGCCGGTTGCACGCCGCGTTCATCACCCAGCAGGCGCTGTAGCGTCCATGAGTGGCCTCAGATGGTGATGGGCACTCGATGTTCAAGCACGTTCTTGTGCCGTCATGGTGGCCTATCTGGTGGCCTTCACAACTGAGCGTGATCTTCCCGCCCGTGACTTTCGCCCACTTCTTCTCGTAGTCGACGGCCCACCCTTGGCATTTCGACCGCAGATGAAACGTGACCATCGGGCCGAGAATCGCAACCACGTTCTCTTGGAATGAGATTTGCTTCTGCCGTGGTGTGACCGTTTCGAGGCAGGCAGGGCAGCGAAGGAACACGTCGTAACGTTCAGCGCGTTCCATTGCCTCGGCAGCATCACGTTCTGCGGTCACCTCCCGGCAGGGTTGAATGTCGCCGCATTTCACACACACCGAGTAGTGCTCAGGGAGTCGGTCGAATTGGTGATATTTGCCCGCCGACAGGTGAATGTCATTCCGCCCAAGCGCTGTCCAGTCGTCTGCTACCGGGCGCAACCTGACCGAGATACGTGACTCGTCATCCATCGGGCGGATTTCGATCACCCGCCAGGCTTTGAAGTCGTAAGCGACGAGGCCACCCTCAGCGAGTTTGTCGCGGTGGCCGTAGCGGATGCTGTCAAGCGGATACCACTTCACGGTGTCTCCTCTGGGGTAGCGGGGGCTTCAAACCGGATCCAGCATCGGTCTTCGTCTGCGAGGTCGTAAAGCGCGTCGAGAACCGCATCGAAGTGGTCAACGTCGTCGGCGTCTTTGATCTCGTCCCAGAGCTGCCACAACTCGTTCGTGTAGTCTTCGCCGCCCTTCGCGCGGAACCAGTTCGAAGCTTTCAGCGCCCATGCGAAAGCGTTGCGGTTGACCTCGAACGACTCGGCCGGGTCACGCACCGCGAACACTTTGTATGGCCATGCAAGCTTGCCCGCATCTCGGAGAGCGCGTGCTGCGGTTGCGCTGGCGACAATGCTTTCAATTGTTCGTGACATTTTCTACTGCTCCTCTGGGGTTGGGTGGGTGTAAGGGTTGGGGTTTTTGGCGTCGTAACGATCCTGTGCAGCTGAACCCTCATCAGAACGGATGAGCTGCCTCCATATGCCGACTGCTCGCCCTTCCTCCCATGCC
>NZ_QYRT01000034.1 GCF_004923255.1 Subtercola vilae
CTCAGCCACCTCCCCAGCCAACCGCACACGCAACCCGTCCACAAGACGGCCCAGCTTCTCTGCGTCTGCGATCCGTGACAACAACGCTTCATCGGCAAGCCCGAAGGGCGCGGCAGCCCCACACCACGACGACAGCAGACCAACCAGCTCGCCGAAGCTCGCCGCGTCAGCAGCAGGAGAAGTGATGGCCGATTCGTTCATGACCCAAGTCAACCACCAACCACTGACATTCACTCAACATTTAGGGCCCATATCGACCCTCTCAGAAAAGAATCTCAAAATTCTTTTCCGGCAGGTCAAGCAACAACGACAAACGACTCAAACGACTCAAACAATGGTGCTGAGCCGCCCATACCCCGACCCGATGTGCACGTCGATGAGCTGCTCGAACGCGGGGTCGTGCCGCTTCAGGATGGCCTCGATGAGTTCGGCATGCTCTTCGACGATGATGTTGTGATAGTCGTCGACTTTGACCCGTCGAGCCAGCAGGAAGAGAGCGACCTGCCATTTGATGGCGGTCCAGGCGGTGTAGAGGCGGGAGTGGTCAGCCATGATGAAGACCCGCTCGTGAAAGTCGAGGTCGAGGCGCACGAGTTTGGCCTTCTGATCGCTTTTCACGGCGAACTGCATGTCGGCGATGATCGCGTTGAGGTCGGTGATGGCCTCGGGGGTGACGCGTTCCATGGCGCGCGCCCAAGCGAGCTTCTCGAGTGAGATGCGCAGGGTGGAGAGCTCGAGAAAGTCTTGCTGGGAGAGCGTGACGACTGACGCGCCCTTGTAAGGGAGTGAGACGACGAGGCCCTCTTGTTCAAGATGCAGCAGCGCTTCGCGGATGGGGGCCCGGCTGACACCGAGGGTGGTCGAGAGGCTCACTTCGCTGAGCCGCTCGCCTTGGGTGAGGCGCCCTTCGAGTATCTCTTCGCGCAACTCGTTGACTGCTGCGCCAGAGAGGCCAGCTCGGGAGAGTGTGTCCATGCGAATACCTTACCGACAAAATCTGCTGCGTAGTAGATTGTCGACAGTCTGCAGATTTGTGCTAGCGTGGCTCAATCAACAGCGCTTCAGATCAGTCGGTTGCTTGCTCCCTCAGGAGTCCGACTCCAAGAGATTAGGGGTAATTCGTGAAACGAAGCTTGCGAGTCGGGCTGCTGGGAGCAGCTCTGGCGATCGCACTGACAGCCTGCACCGCAGCCGGCACCTCCGGCACCTCCAGCACCGCGGGGGGAGGCTCGGCCAGCGCCGCCACTGCCCTCTATGGCGGAACAATGACCACCGCCGCTGCGTCTGATCCGGAGACCTTCGACCCAGCCGTCTGTACCGGAGCCACCTGCTGGAACATCATGCGCATGGTGTTCGACCGCCTGTACGACTACGACGGTTCGACGAGCAACCTGAAGCTGCAGGCCGCAGCTGACTTCCCCTCTGTCAGCGCCGATGGCCTCACGTACACGATGAAGCTCAAGTCGGGCCTGACCTTCTCGAACGGGGCCCCTGTCACCGCGAAAGACGTGGCCTACTCGTACGCTCGCGTTCTCGACCCCGCCACCAAGGCCGGGCTCGCCGAGTTCTGGAAGGGCATCGCCGGTGCTGACGCGTACGCTGCGAACCCGACCGGTCTGCCGAGCGGCATCGTGGTCGTCGACGATCTGACCCTCGCTATCACCTTGACCGCACCGAACTCGTCGTTCAAGTACGTGCTGGCGATGCCGGCCGGCTCGATCATCCCGTCGGGTACCGGTTCGACCGTCAGCACCGCTCCTGTTGGTTCTGGCCCGTTCACGCTGGCGAAGTTCGAGCCCGGCGTGCAGGTCATGCTCGACCGCAACCCGAAGTACTGGGATTCGCCGCGGCCGTACGTCGACCACGTGCACATGATTCTCGGTGTCGACCCCGACAATCAGGTGCTGATGCTGCAGAAGGGCGACATCGACCTGATGGGCAGCCCCATTCCGCCGGCGAAGTTTCTTCAGGTGACCACAGACGCCAAGTACAAGGCCCAGATCGTGACGATCGAGAAGCCGAGCACGTACTACCTGACGATGAACATGAACACGCCTCCGTTCAACAATCCGAAGGTTCGCGAGGCCGTTTCGTACGCTTTCGACCGCACGGGCCTGCTGAAGCTGGTCAATGGCCAGGGCAAGCCGGCGACCGAGTTCATTCCGCCGGGAGTGCTCGGCAACTCGGGCGAGACCATGACGCAGGATCAGAACGTGGCCAAGGCGAAGTCGCTGCTGGCCGAAGCCGGCTACCCGAATGGCTTCGACACGCAGTTCTACGCCTGGAACGTGGCACCCTTCTCGGCACTCGCGCCGCAGATGCAGCAAGATCTGAAGGCCATCGGCATCAACGCCGACCTTCAGACTCTCGCACCGAACACGTTCTCTGAGCTGGCCGGTTCGGGCAAGGCGCCGCTGGCGCTGACCTTCTGGGTTGCCGACTACCCCGAAGGCTCTGACTTCCTCCAAGCGCTGCTCTCGTGTGCGACGGCTGTGCCCCAGGGCCAGAACTTCGCCTACTACTGCAACCCTGCGATGGATGCGGATGTCCAGCAGGCGCTCGCCGCAACCGACCCGGCCACGGCCACCGCGAAGTACACCGATGCGTCGAAGCTCATGCTCGCCGACAACCCGGTTGTTCCCCTGTACTTCGGAACCAAGACCGAGATCCGCGGTGCGAATGTGGGCAACTACTTCCCGCAGCCGATCTGGGGCTGGGACATGGCCGAGTACTGGAAGGCTGACGGTACGAGCTCTCGCTCGTAGCGGCGCCACAGCGCCGCAGCCTCGCCACGAAACCGCGCCGTTGCCGGTGGCCCTCCTGCCATCGGCAACGGCGCTCCCTCCCGAAAGGAAGCGCAATGTCAGCTCTTCTCGAAGTCTCCGATCTTGTTGTCGACTTTCCGACCGCTGCAGACGGTGTGTTCCACGCCGTCGATTCGGTCTCGTTCACAGTGAGTGCCGGCGAGCGAGTGGGCATTGTCGGCGAATCCGGTTCGGGTAAGTCACTCACCTCGCAGGCGCTCATGCGCCTCGTGCCCGAACCCGGTACGGTCTCGTCGGGCTCGGTGCTGTTCGAGGGCGCCGACGTGATGGCGTTCAGCGCGAAGAAGCTGCAGAAGTGGCGCGGTTCACAGACCGCCATGGTCTTTCAAGACCCGATGTCGAGCCTCAACCCGCTGATGCGTATCGGCCGTCAGATCACCGAATCGTTGCAGAAGCACCTCGGCTTGTCGAAGGCCGAGAGCCGCACCCGCGCCATCGAACTGTTGCAGCGCGTAGGCATTCCCGATGCCGAGTCGCGCCTGAGCGACTTTCCGGGCGCGTTCTCGGGCGGCATGCGCCAGCGCGTGTGCATCGCCATCGCCACCGCCTGCTCGCCCAAGCTGATCATCGCCGACGAGCCCACTACGGCCCTCGACGTGACCGTGCAGGCGCAGGTTCTCGACCTGCTCGACCACATGGCCACCGAGCTGAACACCGGCGTCATTCTGATCAGCCACGATCTCGGCGTCATCTCGAGTTTCTGCGACCGCATCCTGGTCATGTACGCGGGCCGCATCGTCGAAGAGGGCACTGCCGAGCAGATCGTGGGCGACCCACAGCATCCCTACACAAAGGCCCTGCTGAGTTCCATTCTGCGGCTCTCCGAACCCATCCCCCGGCGACTGAAGCCGATCAGCGGTGCCCCGCCCTTGGCGGGTCAGCGGGCATCCGGATGCTCCTTCGCCCCTCGATGCGCTCTGGCGATCGATGCCTGCAGAACCCTCGACCCTGCTCTCGTGCCCGCGTCGAACGCCAGCCCGGGCCAGAGGGTGGCGTGCGGAGTGGCCGCACCTGCAGCCTTCGAACTGGCAGATGAGGTGACCGCAGCATGAGCACCGTTCTTTTGGAGGTCGACGACCTCGAGGTCACCTTTCGGCGCTCGGCCGGCCCCGGTCGACGGGCGGCATCGGTTCCGGCAGTGCGTGGGGTGAGTTTTCAGCTCGAGGCTGGAACCACGCTCGGCATCGCCGGGGAGTCCGGCTCGGGCAAGAGCACCATCGCCCGCACGCTGATGGGCATCAACAAGCCCTCTGGCGGGTCGATGCGGCTGAACGGCGCCGATGTGGGGGCTCTGCGCGGCCGGGAACTTGCTCAGTACCGCCAGACAATGCAGATGATCTTTCAAGACCCGTACGACTCGCTCGACCCACGCATGAAGGTGTCAGAGACGCTGCTCGAGGCGATCAAGCTGCGAAAGAACAAGCCGGCCAGCCCGTTGAACGAGGTCTACCAGCTGCTCGAGAAGGTAGGGCTGTCGAAGAGCTTCGCCTCCCGGCGACCGCGCGAGCTCTCGGGCGGCCAGCGCCAGCGGGTGTCGATCGCCCGTGCGCTGTGCGTCGACCCGCGCCTCATTCTCTGCGACGAGGCCGTCTCGGCACTCGACGTCTCGGTGCGTGCGCAGGTGCTGAACCTGCTGAAGGACCTGCAGGAAGACCTGGGGCTCGCGTACCTCTTCATCTCGCACGACCTTTCGACGCTGCGGTTCATGGCCGACTACGTGGGCATCATGTACCTCGGCAAGATCGTCGAGCTCGGCACCCGTGACGAGATCTTCGAGCGCCCCCAGCACCCGTACACGCGTGCCCTGCTCTCGGCTGTGCCCGAACCCGTGGTCATCGACCGAACGGTTCGGTTGCCGCGGGTGCGGCTGACGGGTGAGCCGCCGAGTTCGACCAACCCGCCGACGGGCTGCAGCTTTCACCCGCGCTGCCCGCTGGCCCAGGAGATCTGCCGAACGACCGCCCCCGCCCGCCGGGTGACGTCGTCGGGCCAGCTCGCGGCCTGCCACTTCGCCGAACCCGAATTGGTGGTGGCAGAAGCATGAGCGAGGCAGTTCCCGCCGCGGCGGCCGTCGACCCGCTCGCCCTCGGTGACAAGCCGGTGCGAGCCCGCGAAGTGCTGCGCAGCCTGAAGAAAGACCCTGCGGCCCTCGCTTCGATCGTGGTTCTGCTCGCGCTCGCTGTGATCGCTCTCGCCGCCCCGCTGCTCTCGCCGCACGACCCCCTGCAGACGTTTCCCGACATCGGGCTCGGCCCGCAGGGCCAGCCGCTGCCGCCCGGAACCCCCGGCTTTCTGCTCGGCACCGACGCGCTCGGGCGCGACGTGCTCTCTCGCCTCATCTACGGCGCGCAGGTCTCGCTCGTGATCGGCATCGTGGCCAACGGGCTCGCCACGGCTTTCGGAGTTCTGGTCGGCATCGTGGCCGGGTACTTCGGCGGCGTGGTCGAGGCCATTCTGATGAGAATCACCGACGTGGTCATTTCGTTTCCGATCCTGCTGCTGTGCACTGCGCTGATTGCCGTGACCACGCGCAGCACGTTCAACGTCATCATCGTGATCGCACTCATCTACTGGACGACGCTCGCCCGCATCATCCGGAGCATGGTGGTGTCGTTGAAGGAGCGCGAGTTCGTGGTGGCCTCGCAGACGCTCGGGCTCTCGCACCGCTCGATCATGTGGCGGCACATTCTGCCGCACCTGGTGCCGGCCATCATCGTGTACACGACGCTCGGTGTGGCCTCGAGCATTCTGATCGAGAGCGCGCTGTCGTTTCTCGGCATCGGGGTTCCCATACCGCAACCCTCGTGGGGCCAGATGATCTCCGACGGCAGTACGTACTTTCAGATCGCCCCGTGGATGCTCTTCATTCCTGGCATCTGCCTCATTCTGACCGTGATGGCGTTCAACCTGGTGGGCGACTGGCTCTCTGACATGTTGAACTCCCAGACCCCGCTGGCGAGGTGACGGCATGATCTGGTGGATTCTGCGACGGCTCGGGCAGATGCTGATCGTTCTGTTCGGCGTCGTCAGCCTGGCCTTTCTGTTGGTCTATGCCGTGCCGGCCGACCCTGCGTCGACCCTGGCCGGCCCGAATGCGAGCGCGGCGACGATCGCGTCGATCCACGCGCAGCTCGGGCTCGACAACCCCCTCTGGCAGCAGTACTTCGGCTTCATCGGCCGCCTGCTCACCGGCGACCTCGGCACATCGTATGTGCTGCGCGAGACACCGGTCTTCGGGCGAATCGTCGCGGCGCTGCCGACCACGCTGATGGTGGCGGTCGGCGGAATCCTGTGGCAGATCATCCTCGGGGTGCCCGCCGGCATCTTCGCCGCATACCGCCGTGGCAGCTGGGTCGACCGGCTGATCACCTTTCTCTCGCTGATCGGGCTCTCGGCTCCGCCGTTCTGGCTGGGGCTGCTGCTCATCTACTACTTCGCGTTCACCTGGGGCCTGTTTCCGCTGAACGGACTCGGTAGCCCGGTGTTCTGGTACCTCGTACTGCCCACCTTCACCCTCGGTGCCGGCGGTGGTGCGTGGTACGCCCGCATGACCCGCACGAACATGATCGAGACCCTCGACTCGCCGTTCGTACGCATGGCGCGGGCGAAGGGGATGCCCGAACGCGTCATTCTCTGGCGACACAGCTTCAGGCACATCGCTATTCCGTTGCTCACCATGATCGGCCTCGACTTCGGCTACTTTCTGGGCGGCGTGGTGATCGTCGAGACGGTCTTCGGCCTGAACGGCATCGGCCGGCTCGCTTTCGACGCCATCTCGAACCTCGACACCCCGATGATCGTGGGCACAGTGCTCTTCGCCGCGATCTTCATCGTGGTCGTGAACTTCATCGTCGACCTTCTGTACTCCGTGATCGATCCGCGCGTGCGGCTGAACAGCTGACGCACCCCACCTAAGGAGATTCACCCATGAACACACCCAAACTTCGCGTGGCCGTCATCGGCGCTGGCCGCTGGGCCGTACGTTCGCACATCCCCGGCTGGCAGCGCGACCCGCGCGTGGAGGTGGTCGCGCTCGCCGAGATCAACGAAGAAGCCCTGGCCGCGGCCGCCGAGGAGTTCGGCATCGCCCGCGCCGTGACCGACTACCGCGAGTTGATCAACGACCCCGACATCGACGTCATCGACGTTGCCACCGGCAACCACATGCACTTCGAGATCTCGATGGCGGCCATCGCCGCCGGCAAGCACGTGCTCTGTGAGAAGCCCGTCAACAGCGACTACCTCGAAACGCGCCGCGCCGCCGCCCTGGCCGCCGAGATGGGTGTGAAGACCAAGCTCGGCTTCACCTTCAGGTTCGCCCCGGCCATCCAGTTCGCCAAGCACCTCATCGACACTGGGTACATCGGCGAGCCGTACATGTTCAACGGCTACGAGCAGAACAGCCAGTGGATCGACCCGCAGACCCCGCTTCGCCAGGTCGACCTCGAGGCTTCGCCCGACCGCATCGCCGTCTCGTCGATCGAAGGCTATGGCGCACCGATCATCGACATCATGCACTGGTGGGTGGATGCCCCGATGACGAGTGTCGTCGGAACCATGCGCAACTTCGTGCCAGAGCGCATGGTGCGCGACACCGGCAAGATGCAGGCGATGAACATCGACGACGGCGACATGTGGATCGCCGAATTCGAGAAGAACCGGCTCGCGTCGATTCAGTCGTCGTACGTCACGGTGGGCAACTACCCCGGCATCGAGGCGCGCATCTACGGCTCCGAGGGTGCGATCATCGTGCGCCTGGTCGAAGAGGCTGGCATCTGCCAGACCATCAAGGTGGCCAAGAAGGATTCGGTCGAGTTCGTCGAACTCGAGATTCCGCAGGAGTTCTTTCCTGAGGGCGGCGTGTCGACCGAGCAGTGGCCGTTCCTCTTCTACTCGAACCTGGTCAAAGACTTCGCCACCGAGATTCTGAGCGGCGACGACTTCAACCAGGGCAACTTCGACCAGGGCGCGCTGGTGCAGGAGACCATCAACGCCTTCGAGAAGTCGTTCCGCACGCGTGCGTGGTGCGACTTCCCACTGGCCGTCGAGGCCGCTGTTGTCGAGGGTGCTGCCGCCGGCGACGGTGCCGAGAACCTCGAACTCGCTCGCTCATGAGCGCCGAGCGCACTCTGGCGCGGCCGAGCGTCGGCCACGCGGCGCATCACTGGGGCGATCTGGCGAACGACGCTGCGGCGGCCGAACTGCTGCAGTTCGCCCTGGCGGCCCTGGATGCCCGGGGTGTGAGTTACGCCGACGTTCGCCTCATCGAGGCCGAAGAACTGCGGCTCTACACCACACTCGATGCCGGGCTCGATGAGCGAATCGAGAACAACCTGGGCGTGGGCATCCGGGTGCTCGTCGACGGCAGCTGGGGGTTCGCCTCTGTACCGGTTTCGAGCACGGCCGACATCACCTTGGCAGCCGAACGGGCGCTCAGCAACGCGCGGGCTGCGGGTTCGGTGGCGAACGCGTACCGCACCGAATTGCCGCCCCTGCCGGCAGCGAGCGGCAGCTACCTCAGCCCGGTCGAGACCGACCCGTTCGCGGTGGCTGCCTCAGAGCGCTACGAGCTGCTCGGGCAGATTCTGGCGGCGGCCAGCGCGCCAGTCGAGATCGTGATGGCGCAGGCCGGCCTGAACGCGAAACGCCAGCACCGGCACTTCGCCAACACTGAGGGGTCGGTGCAGCACCAGCACTTCATCGAGAGCGGTGCCATGGCGCTCGTGAATGCGGTCGGTAACGGCACGATGCAGCGGCGCTCGTTTCCGAACTCGTTCCACGGCAACACTGCTCAGGCCGGCTGGGAGTACGTCGAGGGCCTCGACATGGTCGCCGAGGCCGACCGCATCGGCCGGGAGGCGGTCGAACTGCTGACCGCCCCGCTCGCCCCGGCGGGCTACGCCGACTTCATCATCGGGCCGGCGCAGATGGCCCTGCAGATCCATGAATCGACCGGTCATGCCCTCGAGCTCGACCGCATTCTGGGCGACGAGGCGAACTACGCCGGCACGTCGTTCATCACGGCCGACGCGGTGGGAACCCTGCAGTACGGATCAGAGGCAGTGAACATCACCTCCGACCCGACGGTGCCCGGCACTCGAGGCTCCTTCGGTTTCGACGATGAAGGGGTGCCGGCCTCCCGGCAGCCGCTCATTTCGCGGGGAGTGATCACGAACTTTCTCTCGACCCGTGACTCGGCGGCGCGCATCGGTGCAGAGACGACGGGTGCGGCGCGCTCTGACGGCTGGGGCTACCTGCCGGTCTGCTTCGCGACGAACGTCTTTCTCGAGCCCGGCGAGGGTACGACGGCCGAGCTCGAAGAGCGGCTCGGCGACGGGTTCTACGTCGACGACAACCGCAGCTGGTCGATCGACGAACGGCGCCACAACTTTCAGTTCGGCACCGAGGTGGCGTACGAGGTGAAGAACGGTCGGCGCGGCCAACTGCACCGCGGCTTCTCCTACGGTGGTACGACTGTCGAGTTCTGGAACTCGGTCGAAGCCGTGGCCGGCCCGTCGGAGTTCAAGGCTTTCGGCATGCCCTGTGGCAAGGGTGAACCGAAGCAGTGGGGTTTTCTCGGCCACGGGGCATCGCCCACGCTGGTGCGCAACGTTCGAATCGGAGTGGACAGATGACAGACACGGCCAACGACATCTTCGCCCCCGCGTTCGGTGGCGACCGCGCGACGAGCGCACTCGAAGAGGCACTCGAATCGGCACCGGCCGACCGCATCGAGGCGTTCATCACCTCCCGGCGAGGCGACTTCACCCGGTTCGCCGGCCAGCGCATCCACCAGAGCCAGGCCATTGACGAGGTGCAGATCATGGTGCGCGCCGAGGTCGACGGCCGGGTATCGCGTGCCGCGGCCAGTTCGTTCGGTGCGCTGCGGGCCGCCGTCGACCGCAGCTGCGCCGCCGCAGCGCAGCAGGCGGCAGACAAGGTGACGCCGGCTCCCCGGCAGACGCCGTTGGCCGACCCTGGGGCCGATCTCGGTGCGAGCTCGTTCGACTCGGGCA
Organism: Subtercola vilae; assembly: GCF_004923255.1. Lineage (GTDB taxonomy): Bacteria > Actinomycetota > Actinomycetes > Actinomycetales > Microbacteriaceae > Subtercola > Subtercola vilae. The sequence continues at coordinate 9,842 of NZ_QYRT01000034.1, forward strand.
TCCTGTGGGGAGAAGACACCGCTGCATGGTCGGTCGGTGAGCACGCTCGCCTGGCCGACCGCGCGATGAACGAAGCCCAGGCCCTCGGCGGTGTGGCGGCCGGCATGTTCGGCCGAGCGGTGACCGAGGTGGCGTTCCACGATCGGGAGGCGCACCTCTCCCGGCACGCCTTCGCGTCAGAGGCGCAGGGCTCGTTGACTGTGCGCATCGACGATGGGTCGTCGCACTGGAAAGACCTCACCCGCTTCTCAGACCGGCTCGGCGCTGACGCCGCGATCGACCGAACGCTTTCTCAGGCCTCTCGTACCCGGGGCCGCGCGAAACTCGAGCCCGGCAGATACGACGTCGTGCTCGGCCCGCTGGCCGCCGGTGAGCTGCTCGACTTCTTCGGTGCCTTCGGGTTCACCGGGTCTGCCCTCGGGGCCGGCTTCGGTACCGTGGCCACCCGCGGCGGCGAACAGGTCGCCTCTCCCCTGGTCTCGGTGCACGACGATGCGACGGCCGACATCGGCCTGCCGTTTCCGTTCGACTTTCAGGGCACCTCGAAGCGTGACGTGCCGATGATCTCGAACGGGCGCGCCCAGTCGGTGGTCACCGACCGCGAGACCGCGTTCGCGCTGGGCTCCGAGTCGACCGGCAACTTCCACATCGCCCGCGAAGAGGCTCCGCACGCCATTCCCATGAACGTCGTGCTGCGGGCATCCGACTCCACCGAAGACGACCTCATCGCCGGCATCGAGAACGGCGTGTACCTGCAGCGGTTCTGGTACACCCGCACGGTCGATCCGGTGAACACCACCATCACCGGCGTCACCCGCGACGCCTGCTTCATGATCGAGAACGGGCGCATCGCCTACCCGGTCGAGTCGATGCGGTTCACGATGAGTGTTCTGGATGCCCTGGCCCGCGTCGACGGCGTGGGCACCGATTCGCTCAGCCAACCGCTCATGAACGTCTTCAACGGCTCGGCTTCGTCGCCGGCCATCCGGGTGCGCGGTTTCTCGCTGGGCACCGCCCCGGTCTCGAAAGGAAACGCCTGATGCCCCTCGCGACCAACGCCGACCGGCTCGTCACCCAGACCCTGACCGGCGAGGTGTGGCCTCCGCTGGCCGACCGGCACGGCTACCGGGTCGATGCCGACGGGCATCCGTTTCTGCTGCCCGGCATGGGCGGGGTGAGCATGGCCGCGCACATCGGCCAGGCCGCCACAGGGTATGCCAGCGACCACCTCGAACCGGGGCTGTCGATTAGGCACGCCAACGAAGGGGCGAACGCCGCGCTGCAGTTTCTGAGCTGCGTGGGCAACCGGGTGACCGTGCGGTCGGGCCCGGCGACGGGCGCCACCGGAACAGTGCTCGGGCAGCACGCGTACGTGCTCGCCGACTTCGCCGACGACGTGCTCAGCCTCGTCACGACGGGTGACCGCGTGAGCGTCGACGCCGTGGGCCAGGGGCTGCGGTTTCTCGATCACCCCGACGTGCGGGTCAAGAACCTCGACCCGGCGCTGGTCGACCGCCTGCCGTTCAGTACCGCGCCCGACGGCACGCTGGCGGTCGAGGTGGCCCGGCGCGTGCCCGCAGAGGCGGCCGGCGCCGGCGGCGGAATGCTGTCGGAGTTCGCCAACACCGACCTGATGGGTGCGTACCCGGGGCTCTCAGAAGACCTGTCGCTGGGGCTCGAGACGCTGCGCATCGGCGACCTCGTGCTGCTCGAAGACCAAGACCACTCGTACGGCCGCGGCTACCGGCCCGGCTGGGTGACGGTGGGCCTCATCTCCACGGGGGAGTGCCGGTTGTTCGGGCACGGCCCAGGCCCCTCGACTCTGCTGTCGGGGCCCGCGTCGGCCTTCACCGTCACCGAGAGCGACTCGGCCAACCTGGCCAACGCGCTGTCGCCGGCCGCTGCCGCACACTTCGTGCCGGGCGCTGCTGCTGCCGCCACTGCTGCCGCCACCTCACACCCCACCTCGAACCCGGAGCGCACCCATGCCTGACCTCGTCGCGAACAATCTGCTGGGCATCGCCGAGCACGCCGCACTCACGCCGATGGTGGCGTACCGCATCGATCGCGACGGGCACCCCTACGTGCCCATCGGCGACGGCGGCATCGTGCAGGGCGTGCGGCTGGGTGATTCGGTGTTCGCCACCGATGGAGACCATGTGGCCCCAGGGGTCACGCTGGTGCATCCGGATGCCGGTGCCCGGTTCGCCCTCACAGCCTTCGCCTGCATCGGCAACGAGGTGATCGTGCGGTCGGGGCTCGCCGCCGGCAGCATCGGGCGGGTGACCGGCAAGCGCGGCGAGAGCGGGCGGGTGATCGCGCTGCTCGACGACGACGCCATGGCGAAGCTGCTGCCGGGCGATCAACTGAGCGTGCGTGCGGTGGGCCAGGGCTTCGTTCCCGACGGTGTGCCGCAGGGTGTCGCGGTGCTGAACGTCGACCCCGAGCTGTTCGCGCTGCTGCCGTTCGCGGTTACCGGTGCTGGTGACGACGATGCCGATACCGGTGCTGGTGCGGTCGCTTCAGATGCCGTGTCGGTCACGGTCGCGGTCGCGGGGGTGCTGCCGAGCAAGGTCTGTGGCAACGGCATCGGGCGCCCCGCGCAGATGTGGGATGTCGACCTGGCCGTGGTCGCCGACTCACCCGACCTCGGAGGCCGAACCATGCGCCTCGGCGAACTCTGGGCCATTGAACACCTCGATGTGCGCCACAACATGGGCTACCGGCGCGACTGGGTCACCTTCGGAATCATCTGCCACGGCGGCTCTCCGCTGCCGGGGCACGGGCCGGGCCTGGTGCCCATCGTCACCGGCCCGCGGAGCGCGTTCCGTCTCGAGGTTCAGGATGCCGACGCCGCGCCCGCACTGACCGACGCCGTGCTGGCGGCTCTCCCCTCCAGGGCCCGCTCATGACCACGAAGGTTCTCATCTCCACCTACCTCGAGCCTGCCCTGGTCGACCTGATCAGAGCGGAGCCCGACGTCGAGGTGCTCTACGCCCCCCAACTGGTGCCCGTGCCGCGGTATGCCTCCGACCACACCGGTGTCGCGCTCCAACTGGGCGCCGACGACGAGAAGCGCTGGCTCGACCTGCTCGCCCAGGCCGACGTGGCATTCGACTTCGACTGGCGCGACCCCGCGGCGCTGCCGGTGAATGCTCCCCGGCTGAAATGGGTGCAGGCCACGAGTGCCGGCATCGGTGCCTTCATGAAGCGCACCGGCCTCGACTCCACGGGGCTGACAGCGACCACTGCGGCCGGCGTGCACGCCATTCCGCTCGCGGAGTTCGCCCTCACGGGGGCGCTGCACTTCGTGAAGGGTGTTCCGCACCTGAAGAACCAGCAGCGCCGCCGCGAATGGCGGCGGTACACGACCCGGCAGCTGGCGGGGATGCGGGTCTCGGTTCTCGGCATCGGGGGCATGGGCGGCAACGTCATCGCGGTGTTCAACGCCCTCGGTGCGCGGGTCACCGGCATCGGCCGGGTCGGCGGGTCGTACGAGCTGCCGGCGGGTGTCGAGCAGAGCGATATCGGCCGCCTCGCCGAGGTACTGCCGCGCACCGACATCCTGATTCTCTGCACGGCCCTGACGCCCGAGACCGAGGGGCTGATCGGCCGCGACCAGATCGCGCTGCTGCCCGACGGCGCCATCGTGGTGAACATCTCGCGGGGCCAGGTCATCGACGAGCAGGCCCTCATCGATGCGCTCCAAAGCAAAAAGCTGCTCGGGGCGGCCCTCGACGTCGTCAACCACGAACCCCTCGCCGACGACTCACCGCTCTGGCAACTCGAGAACGTGATGTTGTCGCCGCACTCCGCCTCGACCCTCGCCTCAGAGAACGAGACGCTCACAGCGCTGTTCATCGACAACCTGAGGCGCTGGCGGGCCGGCGAGCCATTGAAGAACCTCTTCGTGAGCGAGCGGGGCTACTGAGCCGCGCTCGGCGGGCGTTGAGCTGCAGAGCTTCTGCCGGAACGGCGTCGCTCTAGCGGGCAGCGCTCGGCTCGACCACACGCCGCGCAATCAGCTGCACCTCGACAGGGGCGCCGCCGGGCAGTGAGGCGACCCCCACGGTGGCCCGAACGGGCAGCTCGGTGCCGGGCATCCGGTCGCCCACGACGGCGCTCGCGGCATCGGCGATGTGGCTGTGCCGCGTGAACTCGGGCGTGCTCGCCACATAGACCGTCAGCGAGAGCACCTCGGCGATCGTCTCGCCCGGGCTCAGGATGCTCGCCGCCGCGTCGAGCGCCCGAACCGTTGCCAGCGCGGTGAGCTGGCGCCCCTCGTCGTCGCCGATGCCTGCACCGAGAAGTCCGGTCGTCACCAGGGCTCCGTCGCGGCGCGGGGTCATGCCGGCGGTGAAGACCAGCTCCCCCAGCGCGCGGGCGACGGAGTACGACCCCGCCGCCTGGGGCGCGCTCACGACGTGATTCCGGCGCGGGCCGCGAACGCCCCGAGGCAGGTGACCATGAGGTCGAGAGCGGCCTCCCACTCGGCTTCGTCGCGGGCGTAGCAGATACGAAAGTGGCCGGTGCCGCGGGCCCCGAACTGGTAGCCGGGCGACACGATCACCTGCGCCTCGCGCTGCAGGGCCGCTGCGATCTCGACATCGGTCGCGCCGAACGCCGTCACGTCGACGAAGAGATACGCCGTTGCCTTCTGGGGCGTCAGAACGAGGCCCGCAACGGTGCTGAGCTTCTCGATCGTCAGGTTCTTCAGGTTCTCGAGCTCGATGATGCGTTCGGCGAGAAACGCGTGGTCGTCGACGAGCCAGCGGGCCAGCAGGTGCTGCGAGTACGCGGGAGCTCGCAGCGACGTCATGGCGAGGCACTGCTCCACCGTGTCGATGACAGCGTCGGGCGCCACGATGACCCCGATGCGAAACCCGCTCATCGACTCGGTCTTCGACGGCCCGAGCAGCGTGATCGAGCGTTCGGCCATGCCCGGCTGCACGCGCAGGTGGTGAAAGGGAGTGTCTTCGTAGACGAGCCGGCTGTAGAGCTCGTCGACCATGACCAGAAAGTCGCCTTCGACCGCGAGCTCGGCCACGCGGGCGATCATCGCTTCGGAGTACACCGCACCGGTGGGGTTGTTGGGGTGGGAGAAGAGCAGCAGCTTCGGTTTCTGCAGAATGAGTTCTTCGAGCACGTCGAGGTCGAGGCTCGGCTCGGCTGAGGCGAAGACCAGCGGCACCCGCTCGACGCGCGCGCCGAGGAACGCGAGGATGCGTTCGCAGAACAGGTAGTCGGGGTCGGCGAGCAGCACGAGGTCGCCCTCGTTCACCAGGGCGGCGAGCGTGGTGAATAGTGCCCCCTGGGTGCCGGGTGTCAGGGCGAGGTTGCTCGAGGCCACAGGCGATCCCAGAAATGCGCTGATGGGTGCCGACAGTGCCTCGAGCACCGTCGGGTCACCGCGGTACGGAGAATACGCCCAGGCTCCGTTGTCGATGGCGGCTGCCATGTCGGCCGCGACCCACGGTGGCGGCGGAAAGCGGACAGTGTCGAAGTGGGTGGTGTCGAGCAACCCGTTGCCGCCGCCGTCGAGCCGCAGAGACAGGTCGGCCGCCCGCACCGAGACCCCGGGGGCCGCCTCGCGCTGGGGGAGGTGGGTTCGAAGCACACGCTCGCTCGGCGAGCCGGGCATCTTGTCAACCGAATCCGTCAGGGGGGCGGTTGTGGTCATAGGGGCTCCTAGCTCTGTGACTCGTTGGCGAAGGGCATCGTGCGCTAACGAAGACTGTCGTTTGTCGACAGTACACCGAAATGAGGGGTCGCCTCAAATTCAGAGGGCACCCGGCACGATAGGTTCGACACATGCGACTTGGCGTTCTCGATATCGGCTCGAACACGGTTCACCTGCTTCTCGTCGACGCGCACCCCGGTGCCCGCCCCATTCCGTTCGGGTCGTTCAAACGGGCGCTGCAGCTGGTGGCGTACCTCGATCAGAAGGGTGCGATCACCGAGGCCGGGCAGCGTGAGTTGATCGACTTCATCACCGAGGCGGCCCAGTTCGCGCGCACGAACAACGCCGAAGACCTGCTCGCCTTCGCCACTTCGGCCATCCGTGAGTCGGCCAACGGGTCGGCTGTGCTCGCCCGGGTGCTTGCCGAGACCGGAATCCGGCTCGAAGAGTTGAGCGGCGACGACGAAGCCGCTTCGACCTTTCTCGCCGTGCGGCGCTGGTACGGCTGGGGCGCGGGCACCATCCTCAACCTCGACATCGGCGGTGGATCGTTCGAGCTCGCCATGGGTGCCGACGAGCATCCGGAGCTGGCAGCATCGGTGCCGCTCGGTGCCGGGCGCCTCACATGGGATCACCTCGAGGCAGACCCGCCCACGGCGAAGAGTGTGAAGGCGCTGCGAAAGTACATCAGGGCCACACTCGAAGACTCGATCACCGCGTTCTCGGCGCGCGAGAGCGCGAATGTGGTGGCCGGTACGTCGAAATCGTTCCGGTCGCTGGCGCGCATCACGGGTGCTGCACCGCGGGCGGCCGGGCTGTACGTGAAACGCGAACTGCGGCTGCACGACCTCACGCTCTGGTCGAGCCGGCTCGCCGCGATGTCGGCCGCCGACCGTGCCGAGCTGCCGGGGGTTTCGGATGTTCGTGCCAAGCAGCTGCTCGCCGCTGCGCTCGTGGCAGAGGAGGCGATGAGCGCACTGAAAATCGACGCCGTGCAGATCTGCCCGTGGGCGCTGCGTGAAGGCCTGATTCTGCGCCGCTTCGACCACCTGCGCGCGGCGTGAGGGCCGGGCGGCATGGCATGATGAACCGGTGACACCCGCGCCCCCTCCCCGTCAGCGTCGACGCCGTCGCTGGCCGTTCATCGTCGTCGGCGCGGTGCTGGTCGTGGTGCTCGCAGTGGTCGTCACGGGCGCCGTGGTGCTGAAGCGGGCCCCCTCTGTCTCCTCGCTGTCGGAGGCGCACGCGGGCGCGTGGAGCAGCGTCACGCTCGGCAGCCCGGCCCGGAACGGCGACGGCTCGGCGTACAACATCTTCGTGAAACCGGGCACGGGCAAAGGCCTCATGGTGTTCTTCGGCGACGGCGGGCTGAACTTCACCGCAGAGACGGCCGTTCAGCCGGTGAGCCTCGCGACCACCATCTTCGGCGGCGACAACTTCTACAGCGACCACCTGCCGTTCTACGAGGTCAACACGTTCGGCGGGCTGCTGAGCGCGAGCGACCAGAACCCGTTCGCCGGGTACACCACGGTCGTGATCCCCACCACGACGGGCGACCTCGGCGTGGGCGACACGACCACGTCGACCGTCTCAAAGGGCGGCCAGGCGGCCACCTCGGTGTTCAACGGCTACGCGAACACGCGTGCCGCCCTCGACTGGGTGTACGCGAATGTTCCGTCTCCCGACACCGTGATGGTGGCCGGAACGGGCACCGGCGGGCTGAGCTCGGCCATCTGGCTGGGAGACGTTGGGGCGCACTACCGCACCCAGCCGCTCACCGAATACTCCGACAGCAGTTTCATCGAGGCGTCATCGTTTCCGATCGTCATCGACGGGGTGTGGCAGGCGAACTTCGAGCACCGGTTCGGGTTCTCGCCCACCCGGTCGCCGTTGACCGCGGCCACCGTCTACAACACCGGCCTGTTCGGCAGTCGGCTCACCACCCTCCTCTCACAGACCCTGCTCGACCGCTCATCTGCGGCATTCTCGGCCGAACTCGACGACGGCTACTACTCGCCCCAGGCGGGGGCCGACTGGAACTTTCAGCTCAAATCGGCTCTGCGCACCCTCACTGCCAGCGACGTGGGGGCGACGGTGTTCGTGACGAACTACGGAGCCGACGCGCACGGCGAGACGCCGGGCCTGCTCGCGACGGGCGACCTTTTCGGTTCGGCCACGCAAGACGGTGTGACGCTCGAGCAGTTCGTGACGCGGGCGGTGCAGGGCGGTCATCCGGTGTCTGCGGGGTTGGCGCTGCTCGAGCAGTGAGGCCTGTGCGGTGCGGCGCTGGTGGCCTGCGCGTCAGTGGGGAGTGGTTGACTGGGGGCATGGATGCCGCACCCGACTACATCGCCGACTTCGCCGACTACATCACCGCCTCACCGTCGTCGTACCACGCCGTCGCCGAGGCGGCTCGGCAGCTCGAAGCGGCCGGGTTCGTGCGGCTCGACGAGCAGGCAGACTGGGGTACCGCGGGCGCCCCGGGGCGGGGTCGGCGCGTTGCGGCTGCGGCTGGTGCGTCAGAGGAGCCGCCGCGAACGTTCTTCGTGGTGCGCGACGGCGCCATCATCGCGTGGGCGCTGCCCGAGGGCGCCGGGCCGACGACGCCGTTCCGTATCCTCGGGGCGCACACCGACTCGCCCGGTTTCAAGCTGAAGCCCAAGCCGACCATCGGGTCGAACGGCTGGCTGCAGGCGGGCGTGGAGATCTACGGCGGCCCGCTGCTGAACTCCTGGCTCGACCGCGAACTCGAGCTGGCGGGGCGCATCGTGACCCGTGACGGCCGCGAACACCTCGTGCGAACGGGGCCGTTCATGCGCATACCGCAGCTGGCCATCCACCTCGACCGCGAGGCCAACAGCGGCCTCACGCTCGACCGGCAGCGGCACACCAGCCCGGTCTTCGGTGTCGGCGACGTGTCGCAGGCCGACCTGCTCGACCACCTCGCGGGGCTGGTGGAGGCGGCTGTGCCCGCCAAGGGGAAGGGGCGGAAGCCTGGTGCTGGTGCTGGTGCTGGTGCTGGTGCTGGTGCTGGCGGTGCTGGTGGCGCGTTCACGGCCGCGGGTGCGGGCGGAGGGCTAGCCGGTGCTGCTGTGACTGGCGCCGACATTGCGGGGTATGACATTCTCACCGCCGATACCGCGGCGCCGGCCCGGTTCGGGCTCGGCGGCCAGCTGTTTGCGGCTGGGCGCATGGACAACCTCTCGTCGGTCTACGCGGGGCTGCGGGCGCTGATCGCGGTGGCGGGTGCGCGCGGTGGTACTGCTGCGCGCACCGCGGCAAGCGCGGGACCGGCGGGCGGCGCTGGGGCGGCGGGCGGCGCGGGGGCGGCCAGGCACATCACCGTGCTGGCGGCGTTCGACCATGAGGAGCTCGGCTCTGAGTCGCGGTCGGGGGCGAGCGGGCCGCTGCTCGACGACATCCTCACCCGTATCTCGGGCGGGCTCGGAGCCACCAGCGGGCAACGGCTTCAGGCTTACGCCGGTTCGTGGTGTGTGTCGGCCGATGCCGGGCATTCCGTGCATCCGAACTACCCGGAGAAGCACGACCCCGCCAACCGTCCCATCGCGGGCGGCGGGCCGCTGCTGAAGATCAACGGCAATCAGCGCTACGCCACCGACGCGCACGGCGCGGCCCTCTGGGCGACGGCGTGCGCCGACGCGGGCGTCGCGTACCAGGAGTTCGTCTCGAACAACTCGGTTCCCTGCGGATCGACCATCGGGCCGCTCACCGCGACCCGGCTCGGAATTCGCACCGTCGACGTGGGCATCGCCCTGCTGTCGATGCACTCGGCCCGCGAGCTCTGCCACGTCGACGACCCGGCCGCGCTCTCCGCGGCCATCGCCGCGTTCTTCGCGCCCTCCGCGTAGCCCACAGCCCGTAGCCCGTAGCCCGTAGCCACGGTCTTCGCCGACTTTCCCCAGATCGTCGGGCGGCTCCCTCCGCGCCGACGATCTGGGGAAAGTCGATTGTCTCGGTGCGCGTCAGTCCGGCTGACTCGCATCGCTCCTCAGCAGTTGCCGACCGTCAGCGGGAGCGACCCGTCGGGGTGAGCGGCAGTCGGTGTGACCCGATAGTTGCCTGACCAGATCAGGCGCCACTGAGCGGGTTCGATTGACGCCGACGTTGGGATGGTGGTGTCGGGTGACGTGTTGCGCGCGAACAGAGTGATACGACCCGAGTCGTCGGCATAGCCCATGTCGAGAAAGTAGTAGAGTCCCAGGCTATTGGTCTGCTGCCCGCTGACCATCACGTACTCGTTCGGCAGCAGTCCGGTGATTGTGACGGCGAGGCCCGATCCATCACCGATCAGCTGATCGGGCTCGACGCAGGCGGCTGGCTTCACCTGCACGTCGTCGATTGGAAGAAAGGACAGCGACAATTGATCACTCACGGCTATGGGAACGATGATTCCCGATGTCGAGTTGTCGTTCCGAGGTGAACTCCCTTCGTCGACTCGGATGTAGCTGCCCAGAAGATAGCCACTCTCCCCACTGTCGGTGAAGTTTCGGGGAAAGACGTCGGGAGTCCACGTCACGGTCGCATTTCCAGCGTCATCTGTGGTGAAGACGACGGCAGTACTGAACTGCGAAAAGTATCCACCGGGAATCTTTGATTCGCCACGATATCTCGAGTCGATCGAGAGTGAATACGCCGAATCTGCGCTGAGCCCGGTCAGTTTGGTCGTCACACCGGCGCCCCAGCTCGGTGCAGTGAAGCGGGTTGTCGGCGTCGAGATGTGGGGCTTCGTGTCAACGGGAGCGGTTGTCGTCGGGGCTGCGGTCGGCTGCGGTGTGTGCGGCGTGGGCGGGGGCGTGACGGTCGCGGCCGGTGCAGCTGTCACCGGCGCAGGCTGGCCGAAGAGCGCAGCGCCGTTGAGAGCGACCGCAGCGGTACCCGTTGCTGTCAGCCCGGCAACGACGATGACCGCTACCGTGAGAATGATGTGCCGGTTTCGTCGGCGCCTCGGTGTTGCATTCACGGTCTCGATGAGCAGTTGCCGAATCTCAGATCTGCGCTGGGGGTCGAATCGATCATCTTTACTCATTTCACACCTCCCGATGTGGTCGTGTTCTCGTCGAATGCTTCGGCCGTAAGCCGGGCCAGCCTCTGTTTTGCGCGGGACAGCCGGGATTTGACGGTTCCCAGGGGTACACCCAGAGCGGCTGCTGCATCCGCGAGTGAAAGTTCTTCGATCACGCAGAGCGTCATGACGTTCTGGTCATTTCGAGTGAGCTGAGAGAAAATCGACCGCACCGTCGCATCGCGGCCCACTCTGTCGAGCCGTTCGTCGAGTTCGGCGAAGGGCCCCTCTTCGGCTACAGAATGCGAGAGGTGATCGATGGCCGCTCGGTAACGGTGCCGACTGCGTCTGAGATTGTGCGACACGTTGTTGGTCGTCACGAGCAACCACCCGATGATGCTTCCGTTGACGATGCGAACAGCGGCGCGTCTGCGCCAAGCCTCGAGAAAGACGACGGCCGTCACTTCTTCTGCATCGTGCGCATTGCGGATGAGTCGAAGAGCCTGCCCGAACACGCGGCCGTGATGAGCGTCGAAGAATTGCGCGAAGGCTTCGGCGTCACCGTCTCGAGCCAGCTCCCACGCTGCTGGTTCGTCAAATATTTCTGTCCCCATACCTCATAGTGTGCACAGCCCGGCGAAAGGTTCCATTTGTGCCCAAGAATGTTCCTGCTGGTTAGATTGGGGAATGACGACAGCAGACGCCGCATCCGTATCCACCGCGCTGTGGGTGGGCAGTTACACCGCCGATGCGGGGCGCGACGGGGTGGGGGTCGGCGCGCTGACGGTGTCGGCCGACGGGCAAGTCGCGTGGGCGGGAGTGGGAGCAGCGGCATCGTCGCCCTCGTTCGTGGCCGTGCATCCGGAGCTGCCTGTCGTGTACGCCGTAGCCGAAGCCGCCGAGACGGTGGCCGCGTACCGGCAGCCGAACGCCGCGTCACCGACGCTCGAACCGTTCGGCGAGCCGTGGCCGGCGGGGGCAGCGGTGTGTCATGTGGCGGTGGCTCCGGATGCCCGGTACCTCACGGTCACGTGCTGGGGCGACGGCCGCGTGCTGTTGTACGAGCTCGGAGCTGACGGGTCGATCGGGTCGCGGTTCGAGGGTGCTCCAGCGGTGGATCCGCACGCCGCCACCGCCCGCGCCGCCGCTGTCGCGCTCGCCGAGGCGGGGTTGCCCCAAACGCTGCCGCCGCGCGTGAGCCGCGCGCATGCGTCGCTGATGCTGCCCGACGGACGCATCATGACCACAGACCTCGGGTTCGACCTGCTGCGCGTCTGGAACTATGTGCCCGTGACCACGCCCGAAACCGGTGTCGCACGCGGGTTGGTGCTCGACCACGAAGTGGAGCTTCCATTCGGAAGCGGCCCGCGCCATATGGCCTTGCATCCGAACGGGTCGGTGCTGGTGGTGACCGAGTACTCGATCGAGGTGGTCGTGGTGCGTGTGGGCGCGGCGCCAACGTCGGGCGGCGGGTACGGCATCGCCAGCGTCGGCCCGGCCACGAACGGGGGCGCACGGGCGGGCGACTCCGCGGCCGAAATCGCGCTGTCGGGCGATGCGCGGTTCGCGTACGTGGGGGTGCGCGGATCGAACCTCGTCAGCACGCTGCGAATCGACGAGGCGGGAGCCGTGCATCCGGTAGCCGACACCGACAGCGGCGGTGACTGGCCCCGCCACCATGCCGTTCTGGGCCGGCTGCTGCTGGTGGCCCACGAGCGATCGAGTGACGTGACCGCGTTCGAGCTCGACCCCGAGACGGGAGTGCCGTCGGGGCCGATCGGGTCGCTCGCAGTCGCCGCGCCGACCGCGTTGGTTCGCGCGCGCTGAGCGCGGTTCGGGTACCCCCAAAGCGGGGCACATCGGCTCGAATCTCTGTTCAGCGCGCGGACGCGTGCCTACAGTTGAGGCATCGCAACGGGGGTTGAAAGTGCAGAAGCAGAATTCGACGGCCAGACGTATGCCGGTGGGGGCTCGCCTGTTCATCGGCGCACTGATCGCTGGGGGCGCCGTGCTGCTGCTCACCACAACTGCGGTCGTCGTCGCGGTGTCGGTCGGAGTGTCGCAGGCCTCCCATCCGTCGCTCACCTCAGCCGATGCGTCGGTGACGACGCCGGCTGGTGGGCCATCCGATGCGTCGGCTCCGGATGCCCGGGCGGGCGCCCCGGCATCACCGAGTGCGGCTGCGCTGCAGACCCCCACCCCGGCTCCGACGCACACCCCGGTTGTCACGCACTCGACGGTCACGGTGAAGACGACGATTCCGTTCGCCAAGACAACGGTCGACGACCCGTCGCGTGATGCCGGGTCGAGCGCGATCACGCGAGCGGGGCAGAACGGGGAGTCAGCGGCCACGTACGACGTGACGATGACCGACGGCGTCGAGACGTCACGCGCGCAGGTCGGCAGCGCGGTGACAACGCCCCCGATCGACGAGACGACCTCGAAGGGAACCAGGCAGCCGACGCCCGCTGCTGCGCCGGAGCCTGCGCCCGCTGCGCCCGCTGCGCTGGCGCCTGCTGCCGACACGTCGGGCTGCGACCCGAACTACGACCACGCCTGTGTGCCGATCGCCAGCGATGTCGACTGCGCCGGAGGCAGCGGCAATGGGCCGGCGTACGTCAAGGGTCCCGTGCACGTCATCGGCACCGACATCTACAAACTCGACGGCAACGGAGACGGCTGGGGCTGCGAGTAGGCTGCCTCTGCCTCTGCCTCTGCCGTCGCCGCCCTCGCCCCTCGCCGCGGCCCACCTGAATCGACTTGAGGGCGAGGGCGGGAGCCCGCGCAAGTGCTGCGGCGGCCGAACCCCCGGGTGTAGCGTCGAAGGTGCTCCCGAAGACCGGTGAACGCGATCTTCGCCTCAACCGAAAGGCACGATTTCATGCAGTACCGCACCCTCGGCGCGTCAGGCGCCGCCGTCTCCGAGCTCGCCCTCGGAACCATGACCTTCGGCGCCGAAGCCGACGAGCAGACCTCCCACGCCATCCTTGACGCCTACGTTGCAGCCGGCGGCACCTTCGTCGACACGGCCGACGTGTACAGCGCGGGCGTCTCAGAGGAGATCATCGGGCGGTGGCTCGCCGCGCATCCGACCGAGGCCGCGCAAGTGGTTCTGGCCACGAAGGGCCGCTTTCCGATGGGCGACGGCCCGAACGACCTCGGTCTCTCCCGCCGGCACCTGCGCACCGCGCTCGACGCGTCTTTGAGCAGGCTCGGCGTCGACCACATCGACCTCTACCAGATGCACGCCTGGGATGCCTTCACGCCCATCGAGGAGACCCTGCGGTTTCTCGACGACGCGGTCACGGCCGGCAAGATCGGCTACTACGGTTTCTCGAACTACCTCGGCTGGCAGCTGACGAAAGCGGCGCACGTCGCGCGGGCGCAGGGCTTCGCGGCCCCCGTCACCCTGCAGCCGCAGTACAGCCTGCTCGTGCGCGACATCGAGCACGAGATCGTTCCGGCGGCGCTCGACGCAGGCATCGGGCTGCTCCCGTGGTCGCCCCTCGGCGGCGGCTGGCTGAGCGGCAAGTATGTGCGCGACCAGGCCCCTGCCGGCAGCACGCGCCTCGGCGACAACCCCGAGCGCGGGTTCGAGGCCTGGCAGAAGCGCAATTCGAACTCTGTCACCTGGCAGGTTCTGGATGCTGTCACCGACATCGCGCGCATCCACTCGGCGTCGGCGTCGCAGGTGTCGCTCGCGTGGTTGGCGTCGCGCCCGGCCGTGACCTCGATCATCCTGGGTGCCCGCACCCTCGAACAGCTGAACGACAACCTCGGTGCAACCGATCTCGACCTCACTCCCGACGAACTGCTTCGGCTCACCGTCGCCAGCGAACCGCAGCTCGACGACTACCCGTACGGGCCGGGTGGGCAGCAGCAGCGCGCGCGCAAGCTCGAAGGCGGTCGCTGAGCGAACCGGTGTGCGCGAGCGGTCGTGCAGGGTGCCGGCCAGCTACTCGCCGAGCGCCGCCAGCTGGTCGCCCAGGTTGAAGACCTCCTCGAGCGGGGTGGCCGCCTGGTCGGCGCGCCCGTCGAGGCCGTCGAACAGGTCGCCCATGTGGGCCTCCCACTCGGCGGCCGCGGCCGACGCCTCGAGGTAGGCGTCGCTCGCCTCGACCGAGTCGGTCTCGTAGTACCCGATCAGCAGCCCATCGGGTCGGAGGAACAGCGAGTAGTTGCGCCGGCCCGACGCCTCGATCTCGCGGAGCATCGCCGGCCACACGGCCGCGTGCCGGCGACGGTACTCATCGAGGTGTTCGGGAGAGACAGAGAGCTGGAAGCAGACGCGGGTCATGCCTCCATTGTGCTGCGTCGGCGCGCGCCGCTTGTATTCACATCCGAGGGAGCGCGCAACCGCTTTCGGGTATCTGTCGCCCCGGGTAACCTCGAGTGCGGGGCATCGCCTCCGGAACGGAGGGCGACGAGCATGCCCGCACCACAGAGCGCCCACCACAACGTCGTCGTCATCGGCGGCGGCAACGCCGGCCTCTCGGTGGCCGGTCGGCTGCGCCGGTACGGCGTCTCGGATGTCACGGTGATCGAGCCTCGCGAGAACCACCTTTACCAACCCATGTTCTCGCACATCGCCGGTGGAACCGCCGCGCCCGGCATGGCGGTGCGGCGACAGGCGTCGGTCATTCCGCGGGGCGTCGGGTGGATCAGAGACAGGGTCGAGACGATCGCCCCCGATACGAATACGGTGATGCTCGAGTCGGGCGCGAGGGTGACGAATGGGCAGCTGGTGGTGTGCCCGGGCATCCAGAAGAATTGGAATGCCGTGCCCGGCCTGGCAGACGCCATGGCAACGCCGCAAGGTGTGTCGAACTACGAACTCGAGTACGCGCCAAAAGCGTGGCAGGTGCTGAGCAGCACCCGAAGCGGAACAGTCGTCTTCACCCAGCCGGCCGGCCCCGCGACGTGCGCGGGTGCGGCGCAGAAACCCATGTACCTGGCGTGCGACTACTGGCGCGAGCAGGGGGTGCTCGCCGACATCCGCGTGGTGCTCGTGGTCTCGTCGCCCACGCTTTTCGGCATGCCGATGATCGACCGCGAGCTCGAACGTAAGGTCGCCGAGTACGGCATCGAGGTGCAGTACAGCAGCGAACTGGTCGAAGTGGATGCCCAGGCCAAGACCCTCGTCATCGCCGGTGTGGGCGCGTACTCAGGCTCCGGCGGCGTCTCGCGGCGGTCGCTCTCGTACGACGTGTTGCACGCCGTGCCTCCGCAGTCGGCACCAGACTGGATCGCCTCGACGGGGCTGGCCGCCGAGGCGGGCAACGACGGCAACGACGGCAACGACGGTGACGCAACGGGTTTCGTCGATGTCGACCCGCTGACCCTGCGGCACCCGCGCTACCCGAATGTCTGGTCGCTGGGCGATGCGGCGGCCACCACCAACTCGAAGTCGGGCGGCGCACTCCGCCAGCAGACGCTCGTGCTGGCCAAGAATCTCGCGGCGGCGCTCGCGGGCAAGCCCCTGCCCGAGCGTTACAACGGCTACTCGGTGTGCCCGTTCACGGTCTCGCGCTCGAGCGTGGTCTTTGCCGAGTTCGACGACCGCTACCAGCCCAAGCCCACGATTCCCTTCTGGAGGGGCCTCGCGAAGGAGCGCCGCCTCACCTGGGTCGCCGACCGCTACGTCTTGCCGTGGGTCTACTGGAACCTCATTCTGAAGGGTCGCGCTTAGCGCTCCCCTCCCCTCCCTTCCCCCCTGCCCTGCCCACTCCACTCTTCCTATCGAGTTGCCCCACTTCGTCGCCCGCCGGCGGGGGCGGCTCGGTCAGAGGCGGCGCAGGCTGAGCACGCTGTCGACGAGGGTGGCGGGCTCCCCGGGCCGGCCGGAGCCGGGGCGTTCGACGGGGGCCTTGGTGACGATCATCCAGTCGCCGGGCGGCAGCGCAAGTGACTGCAGCACCTCGTCGGGCGACGGCAGCGCGAGGGTGTCGTGTTCGTGGCCCGAGGGAAAGGCGGCGTGACCGACGATGAGCAGCAGGCCGCCGGTGGCGACCGCGGCCGCCGCGCGCCGAAGTACGGCCTCGCGCGGAAACTCGATGGGCGAATGCAGAAAGTGCGAGGTGACCAGGTCGAACGTCTCAGCGGGCTGCCAGGTCGCGAGGTCTGAGTGCACCCACCGGATGCGTTCGGAGACCCCCGCAGCGTCGGCATCGGCCGCGCCCCGGGCCAGTGCGGTGGGTGCCACGTCGACGGCCGTCACCGACCAGCCGCGCTGTGCGAGCCAAATGGCGTCGCCGCCCTCGCCGCTGCCGAGGTCGAGCGCCGAACCTGGTTCGAGGGCCGCGGCTTCCCGGGCCAGGGCGGCGTTGACGCGGCCGCTCCAGGCCTTTCCGCGCTCGCGGTAGAGCTCCTCCCAGACGGCTTCTGCGTCGTTGCCGTGCGCCTCGTTCGGCACGAACGGGCGCGGTGCGGGGTGCTGGCCGTCGTGATCGTGCGGCCCAGGTCTGGGCGGCCCGGCGTTCCCGGCAGGCGGATCGTGCTCGACATGGCCGCGCGGCTCGTGGGCGCTCACGCTGCCACCTGCCAGGCGGCGAGGGCGCGGGCGACATCTTCTTGCACGAGTTCGGCGTTGATCGTGGCGGCCGCCACGACTCCAGACGCGGCCGCGATCGGCACAAGAGCGAAAGGGCTCGCCGAGTTGCCGATGGCCCACACCCCGTCGACGGTGGTCTTGAAGGTGGCGTCGACCGTTGTCCACGGCCCGGCCATGGTGTCGCTCTGCTGGGCACCGAGCTGGGTCAGCAGGGCGTCGAGGGCGATCATCCGACCGTCGACGAACATCACGTCGCGGGCGACGATGGTGCCGTCATCGAGGGCGACCCCGGTGAGGCGGCCATCGGTGCTGACGATGCGGGCTATCGGACGGTCGTCGACGGCGATGCCGCGCGCGGCGAGAGCACGCAGGTCGTCGGTGGGAACGGGCCCGGCGAGGGCAGTGAAAACGGTCACATCGTCAGAATAGGCCCGCAGCAGATGCGCCTTGTGCAGCGCCGGCACCGACCCCGCGAGCACGCCGATGGCACGGCCGCGCGCCTCGAATCCGTCGCAATACGGGCAGGCGACCACCCCGCGCCCCCAGTGTTCGGCGAGCCCCTCGATGGGCGGCAGCTCGTCGCGAATGCCCGTCGCCACAATGATGCGGCCGGCCCGGATGCTCGCGCCCGACTCTGTCGTGAGCTCGAACCGTGCCGGGGCTATGCCGGTCAGCGCGGCTGCGCCTGCGCGTGTTGCCGTGCCCAGATTTGCGGCGGTGGCTCCGCCCGTGACGTTGGTTGTGGTTGGAGTTGGGGTGGCGCGCGCGTCTGCGTCAGCGCTCTCGGCGGGCGTGAGCCGCCGCACCGACACGACGTGTGCCGTCTCGATGACACCATCGGCCGCGCGAACCTCGCGGCGGCCGTCTTCGACGAGCTGCAGCGGCGAGTATCCGTCGCGACTGATCATGCCGTGCAGGTGCGGCGCGAACCGGTTGCGGGGTTCGCCTCCGTCGAGCACCAGCACGCGGCGCCGGGCCCGCGCCAGGATGAGGGCGGCACTGAGCCCGGCGGCACCGCCCCCGACGATCACCACCTCCCATGGCTGGGAGTGGTCGATCTCGCGGGATTCGGTCGTTGCGGCATCTTCATAGCTGTTCTCGATCATGGGTCAAGCGTCGCTGCAAATCGCACTGATTGGCAAGCCGCTGTGCCGAAGTGGCAACTTTTACCAACCGGCTGCGGCTATGCTGGCAGCATTGGTGATTCGCGTTCAGGCACGAGAGAGAAGGTCGCTGTGGTCGATTCCTCGCTCGCTGACCTCGGGCCGCGGCTGAAGAGCTGGCGGCAGAAACGCGGGCTCACGCTCGACGAGCTCTCGGTGGCCACAGACATCTCGGCGAGCACCCTGTCACGGCTCGAGTCGGGCAAACGTGCGCCGAATCTCGAACTGGTGGTGCCCATCGCCCGGGCCCTGAGACTCGAGCTCGACGATCTTGTGCCACGGGCGGCGCCTGATCCGCGCATCCACGGTGCTGAGCGGCGCGCGAACGGAATGGTCTACGTGCCGCTCTCGCCCGAATCGGCACCGGTTCAGACGGTGAAGGTCACGATGCCGGCGCTGGAGGCGGGCGGGCATCCACTGGTCGCAGACCCCCGGACGCACGACGGCTACGAGTGGTTGTACGTGCTCGACGGTGAGTTGCGCCTGGTGCTCGGCGAGCACGACCTCGTGATGGGCGCCGGGGAGGCCGCCGAATTCGACACCCGAACCCCGCACTGGATGTCGGCGGCCGGCCCTACCGACGTCAACGTGCTGATGATCTTCAGCAAGCAGGGCCAGCGCATCCACCTTCGTGCCCGCCCCGGGCCGCGCTCGGCCGCCGCTGTCGCGAACCCACCCGCGGGCCCACCCGCACACCCACCCGCAACCGAAGGCGCCCGCTGATGCTCGTGAACCTGCACACCCACCTCGAGGGCAACGTTCGCCCCGCGACCGCCGGTGCACTCACCGAGAAGCTCGGCCTTTCGCAGCCGGCCGGCGGCTGGGTGGATGCCCTGCAGCTCGACGCCCCATCGAACCTCACCATCTACCTCGAGAAGGTCGCTTCGACCTACCCGCTCTTCTCCGACCGCGAATCGCTCACCCGCATCACGCGCGAGGCCGTCGAAGACGCCGCGGCCGACGGCCAGAGCTACCTCGAACTGCGCTTCGGCCCGGCCACGCACACCACCGAGAACTTCGGTCTCGACGAGGTCATCGCCGCGGTGTGTGAGGGTGCCCGGCAGGGCTCCGATGCCTCCGGGATGCCCGCCGGCGTCGTTGTGGCAGCCCTGAGGTTGCACGATTCCGAGCTCAACGAGGCCGTCGCGCGCTCGGCTGCCCGTTTCGCCGGTGCCGGAGTCGTGGGGTTCGATCTCGCCGGCGACGAGCTGCGATTCGCTGCCCTCGAGCCGTTCGTCGGGGCCTTCGGCATCGCCCGCGCGGCCGGCCTCGGGGTGACCTGCCACGCGGCAGAGGCGGGCCCGGCATCGGCGGCGCTCGAGGCGGTCACCCTGCTCGGCGCCACCCGCATCGGGCACGGAGCCCACCTCATCGACGACCCCGAAGCGCTCAAACGCATCGCGGGTGACGGCATCGTCGTGGAGGTGTGCCCCACATCGAACTGGTACACCGGGGCGATCGGCGCCATCGCCGGGCATCCGGCACCCGCGTTTCGGGCGGCCGGGGTGGCGTTGGTGCTCGGCGACGACAACCCACGCCAGACCGGGTCGACCCTCAGCCATGAGCACCGCGTTCTGAGCGACCAGCTCGGCTTCGACGCCGCGGCCCTCGCCGACCTGGCCGAGACGAGTGTGCGGGCCGGCTTCATGGCCGACTCCGTGCGCCGCGAGCTGCGCGCGCAACTCGCGGCCACTCTGGCTCGCTGACCGCGGCCAAGGACCACGGGGTCTGAGCAGTAGTAGTAACGGAACGAAGACGTCTGCTCAGGGTCTTGGCGGTTCGAAGTTCGACAAGAGTGAGCTGCGGCGCAAGCGGAGCCACGTTTCCGCCTCGGTCCATCCCACGAGGTCGTGTTGATCGTGGACCCCTTCCGCAGCAGGTCCCCGATGGGCAGGTTCTCGTCGCACTGGTCAGGAGTTTCGCGTGAGGGTAGCCTCCGTTCAGGAGCAGTCGGATACGGCGAAGACTCGTCCTCGAGATGGGCTTGGCTTAGAACCAGCGCCGATCCCGTCTCAGTCCAAATCACCGTCAAAGGCCGAAACCGTGTCGTCGATGTGAGCTACCACCGTCGGGCTGGTTGTCAGTAAGCGTGGGTTTGGAATCGGTACGGTAGACGCGTACCTTTTCGTTTCAGCTCGGAGGTTCGGTGACCGACACCATTCTCAACCTCAACATCATTGACGGCGCGTCGATTCATGCGGTAGTCGCTCTGAGCATCGCCCTCGTGATCTTCCTGCTGGCACGTCGACCGACACGAAAATGGGTATTGGTCGCTCTGACAGGGATTCTCAGCGGCGCCCTGATCGCGCTGATCACCGTGTTGCTCACCATAAACGTGTGGGACATTTTCAACGTCGGCTTGTCCACGACCTCGGTCCTGGTGATCGTTTTCACGTTCGCGGCGATCGGTTTGGCGCTGGTGAGCGTGTGGCGAGCACGGTGGTGGAGGCGAACGATCGCTGGCATAGCAATTGTCGTGTTCGCCGTGACGGGTGTCCTCGGCGTGAACGCCAGCATCGGGCTCCTGACGACCCTCGGCGCACTCATCGATATCAGCACCGCCCAACCCCTCGCCCTCCCCGCGACAAGCCCAATGCTGCCCACGCCAACAACCCCAGCCGCATCTGGCCCGATTCCGGTGTCCGCGCCGCTGTATGAGACCTGGTCGCCTCCGGCGGACATGCCTGCCGCAGGGAGTTTGGGCTCTCTCAGCATTCCGAATGCAAATTCTGGTTTCGTCGCTCGGCCAGCGCTGGCGTACCTGCCACCTGCCGCACTGGTACCGAATGCCCCAAGGCTGCCTGTCGTAATCCAGCTGATGGGATCCCCTGGCAGCCCCGACTTGACCGCGACCGCAGCGATTCTGAACGGTATGGCCGCCAAAAATGGCGGCCTCGCGCCGATCGTGATCAACCCGGACCAGCTCGGCGACCCGAGCAAAGACCCGCTCTGCCTGGACGTGACAAGCGACAAAGCCGAGACATACATCATGAAAGATGTTGTGCCATACGTTCGGTCGCACTTCAACGTCCTCGACGACCCGAAAGACTGGAGCTTCGTCGGATTCTCTAATGGCGGAGAATGCGCCACCTACTTCGCCGCGAAGTACCCAGAAACCTTCGGCAACGTCGTCGACATCTCTGGAGACCAATATCCCGCATACGGCGATGACGGGGCAGTCCGGAAATACTTCGGCGGCAATAAGGCAACGTACGAGTCAACCTGGCCAGTGAACATTATGGCGAAAAAGGCCTACCCAGACACCTTCGCCGTGTTCACGGCTGGCAGTGACGACAGCGAGATCAAAACCGGCGTCCAAACCGTTTTCAACGCGGCTGTCAAAGCCAGCTGGAAATCCAGCTACACAGAGATTCCCAACGCCGGCCATGACGGCCCGGCGCTACAACTCGGACTGCAGACCGGATACGGCGCCCTCTACCCACGCCTCGGTCTAAGCCCCCCCACCGGCTGACCACAGTCTGCGCGGATCGCTGGGCAGGGGAGGGGGCCCATCGCACGGTGAAAGCGAGCTTGAGGCCGCTGCTCCACAACAGGCACCCGTGCGAACCTCAACCACCAGCGCAGAAGTCGGCCCAGACCGGGCACCGAATTCACAAGCCGCCCAGACTTCTTCGTCGCGTGCAGTCGAGCAGCCGGGCCAATCAGTGGCCGCCGGGCACGCGAGAGTGCCGCGGAGAACCGAAGGCTTCGGTGTCGACCTGTTCGCGCAGCTTCGAGATCGTCGGTCCTACCGGCGCCTTCGAGGCGGCCGCCTTCAGCAGCAACGACGCTCCCACGCGTGCGGCTACCCGCCGCCAAACCGGGAACGAGATACCGAAGAGCTCGCGGTGAGACGTGACCATCATTCCGAGGGCTTCGTCTTTGATGATTCGGCCCAACAGATAATCAGGCAGTTTCTGCTTCGCCGCGCCCGCGACTGTGCGGGAGGTCATCGCGTCGCGGAACCAGAGTGCTTCGGGAATAGTGGCGAGCCTCGGCAGCGCCGAGTCGATGTAGGCCTGCAGCTCGGCGTAGGTCTTTGGCAGGTCGTCGCGGTTCATGCCGATCAGCTCACCCGCGGTGCGCTGCTCGTCGACATACTGGTCGCGGTTGGCGTCGGTCATCAGGTCGGGTACGTACCGGCTGAAGACGGTGATCGCCGAATAGGTCAGCGAGTTTTGAACCCAGATGAGCAGATCGGGTTCTTCGGCGTTGTACTCTCGCCCGGTATCTGGGTCAATCGCTTTCACGTGTTGGTGGATGCGCCGAAGCGTCGCGGCCGCCCGGTTCGCTGCCGCCACATCGCCATAAGTGATCGTCATGGTGTACAGCCAGGTCTGATACCCCCGCGACTCGGGATGGGTGCGGAACGATGACGCCTGGTCGATCATCCGCATCACGCGAGGGTGCAGCATCTGGGTGGTCGCAGCGAGAATGCCTACAAACGCCATGCTCGGCTGCGCATGCAACTTCCACGTGATGCTGTCGGGCCCGAACAGCCCATCGTCCGCCGTGTACCTCCCCGCAACGATCCTGGAGGGTCGGGCAGAGATCTTGACATCGGGCATGGGTTGGGCCTCCACGAATCTGGGGATATTCGCCCAGATTAGCGTCTGCACCCATCTCCCGCGCCATCCCCCTCGTGACGCCCCCAGCGGTTCACTCAGCGCGGCCAATTCTGAGAGCTGAGGACGCTCCACTAGGCTCGCTGCGGAGTCCGATCCGGTCGGGTTTCGACGTCTCAGAGGTAAATAGGGGTTATGTATGGCGAACGTGCAGCAGCGAGTGGTCGTGGTCGTGCCAACGTTCAACGAACGCGAAAACCTCCCCAACCTCATCAGCCGCCTGAAGGCACTAGACGTCGCGGGTCTTGAGGTACTCGTCGTCGATGACAACTCACCGGATGGCACGGGCCAACTCGCCGACGAGTACGCAGCGGAGCCTGACCGATTCGTATCGGTCCTGCATCGCACCACCAAAGACGGACTGGGACGCGCCTACGTTGCCGGCATCACACGGGCGCTCGAGGCGGGCGCCGACATAGTGATCCAAATGGACGCCGATCTCTCGCACCCCCCGGAGGTCATCCCGGCGATGATTGCCCAGCTACAAGGATCAGATGCCGCCTTGGTGATTGGATCACGTTACGTGCCAGGGGGATCCGTCGACGCGGCATGGGCATGGTCTCGCAAGACGCTCTCCGCAGGCGCGAACTGGTACGTGAACGCCGTACTCCGTCTCGGGATCAAAGATGCCACAGCCGGGTACAAAGTCTGGGACTCAGCAACCCTTCGCAAAATAGACGTGTCTTCGATTCGCAGCAACGGCTACTCCTTCCAAGTCGAGATGAACTACCGCACAATCCGACACGGACTCTCCGTGGCGGAATACCCGATCCGGTTCGAAGAACGAAGCAACGGCACATCGAAAATGAATTTCGCCGTGCAATTCGAATCCATTCTCATGCCATGGAAACTTCGCCTACGCCGCAACTGAAAGCCAACTCACCCAAGAAAGCCGAGCCCGTAGAGGACGTTTCCGTTCCATCCCTCCTCAGACCCCGCCACCGAGCGGCAGCCAGCAGCGGCAGGGTCCGGCGACCGCGGGCCAGGAGCTACCCGGGCGGCCGCTTGAAAAGGTCGGGGTCGATGGGCCTGCGGCTGGGGCGGGCGGTTGGCGCGCCTCCGCCTGAGCGGGCGGCGTTGCTGTCGGCCTCGGCCGCACGCCGCCGGGCGTTCCTGTCGAACGCCCGCAACGCCAAGGCAACGACAATGCAGAGCAACCCCACGGCGAACGTCTCGGGGGCGAACGTGCCAAGAATCTGGCGAAGAACGAAGTTGGCCGGCACATCGCATCCACCGTTCGGGCTACAGGTGACCCGCTGGCTGACCTCGTACTGGGCGGCCGCCGAGGTGAAGACCCCCGCGATCGACACCGCGATGAGCACCGGGGCCATCACCCAGAGCACGAGCTCGAATGGGTTGGGCCGAAACGGCCGCGCAACGACGACAACGCCCGCCGCGCCGCCCAGCTGATCGTCTGACACGGCCCCAGCCTCGCACACTGCGAAGCCGACCGACAGATCATCGTGGGAGGCGCGACGGGCGTCGCGATCGATCTAGCTCTTGAAGACGTCTTTCACGTTCTCGCCGGCCTTCTTCGCGCTGGCAGCAGCCTGGTCGGCCTTGCCCTCGGCGACCTTCGAGTCGTCATTGGTGACGTTGCCGAGAGCCTCTTTTGCCTTGCCTTTGAGATCTTGCGCGGCGTTCTCAATCTTGTCTGAAGCGCTCATGATGAGTTCTTCCTTTCTTTTGTGGGGGATCTTTTGTGGGGTGTGGGGGGTGAAACGATGCGGAATTACTGCAGCCGCGTCGATCCGGCGGTTCGAACCCTGAAGCCCCCGCTGATCTGTACGACCGCGGGAACCTCTGACCCGAGCAGCGCGTCGAGGGCGAGCAGCAGTTGCTCGACCATCCGACCCGCCTCCCGGGGTGAGACACCGCGCCGGCACGACACCGACACTTTGAGCACCGACGTGCCCCTGACCGAGTAGGTCGACACGTGCGATGAAACCAGCTCGGGGCGCCCGCTCAGACCGTCGGCCAGCAGCTGTTCGGCCACCGACGCTTCGACAATGGTGCGACCGTCGTCGGTCGGGGCGTCGCTCAGAAGTGCACGCGTGTGCCCGCGGCCCTGGCGCAGGATGAACACCAGCAGCAGAACCGAGACGACGAGTGCCACGGCGGCGGCGACGATCCAGAGCCAGCTGTGCCCGGAATCGCCGAGCGGGGTCTGGTAGAGCCAGCCCGTCACGGTCTTCTGCACCTCGGGTGCGCGCTGCTGCCAGCCGTCACGAAACTGCGGCACAGCGCCCACGGCGACAGCGGCGGCCCCCGCGACGAGCAGTACGAGCCCGGCGATCAGGATGACCGCGCGGTTCGCCCCTCGATTGGTGGAGTTCATGCGCCGACCTTCCCGTGCTCCCTGATGATGACGCGCGACCGGATGCCCGGCTTCACCTCGTACGAGGCGAGCTGTTCATCGACCGCCCGAACCACGGCGTCACGGTCGACCGGCCGGCCCGAGGTGGGCGTCAACCGAACCACAGCGGTACGGTGCGAGACCGACACCATGGTGTTGTCGGCGCTGGCGTGTGCCGCTTTCGCCGCGTGCCGGGCGAGTGCCGAGGCGATCACTTCGTTGTCGACGACCGTTGCCGCGCGCGACCCCGGCAGCGTGTGCCGGGCGCGACGACCGCCGCCGAAGGCGCCGATCACGAGTGCGACACCGATCACGGCCGCAACAATACCGCCGGCGATCAGCGCGCCCGCTGGGTACGTGGGGGCGTCGATCACCGCCTGCGCGAGCCGGGCGGGCGCGACGAGCAGGGCCGGCTGGCCGAGCAGGCGCAACACGCATTCGGTGCCCACGTAGACGAGCATCAGAATGGCGATGACGGCCAGAACGATAGCCAGGCCCGACTTCGGTGAGTGCGTCTCGCGGCGCAGCAGCCGGCGGTAGAGCCGCCCTGAGCCGGCGCTGCCGCCCGCCGCTGCGGGCTTCATGACGGTGTCACTCATGAGACACGCCTTTCTGTGCGAATGTCGACCCCGGTCAGCCGAATCACCACGCGGGCGATCTCTGAGCCCGTGAGATCGGCGGCCTGGCGACGGATCTGCTGCTGCGCGGCGGCGGCACGCTCGAGGATGGTGCCAGAGGTGCGGGCGACCAGAGAAAGGTCATCCTGAACCCTGGTCAGCGACACCACGCGAAGCGGCGACCTGACGGTGACCACCAACTGGCCCGCTTCGTCAGCAAGGTCGACGCTCACGCTTCGAACCTCGACGCCGAGAGCATCGGCGGCCACCGCCGTGACCACGCGGTTCAGTGCCCGTGAGGTGATGCGGGTTCGGCCGTCAGCGTCGGTCTGGGCGGGAACGCTGAGCGACCCCACCCCGGGGCCCGCCGCTGCGACCGAACTCATGACGATGACCGCTTGCCGCGCAGGGCCCCGACGAGGGCCGACGGGTCGAGCTTGCCTTCGACGATGCGGCCGATCAGCGCGCCGATCGCCATGGCGACGCCGACGAAGACGAACGCCCAGAAGCCGAAGAGGATCCAGGTGAGGGCGAGCACCGCGCCGATCGCGATGCCGGTGCGGGTCGCCGAGCCGATGCCTGAGGGGTTCACTGAACTCGCGCCTCGGCCGGCTCGGTGGTGTCGTCGTCAGAGGCGATGTACACGTCGTCGATGGTCACGTTGACCTCGGTGACCTCCATGCCGACGAGGGTTTCAATCGCTCGGATGATCGACGAACGCACGCCGTCGGCAACCGTCTGCAGCGGCACCGGGTACTCGGCGACGATGGTCACGTCGACGGCGACCTGGGTCTCGCCGACCTCGACGCTGATGCCCTGGCTGAGGTCGGTGTTGTTCATGACGTTGCGAATGGCGCCGAGGGCGCGAGCTGCGCCGCCACCCAGAGCGTGAACGCCTGACACCTCGCGGGCGGCGATGCCGGCGACCTTAGCAACAACGCTGTCGTTGATGACGGTCTTGCCGATCGCAGTCTCAGAGTTCGGAATGACGGTGGTGGGGGTGCTTGCTGCTGTGGTGCTTGCCATCAGTTTTCTCCTTATATCAACCCCTGCACCTTGCAGGGCGGCTATGAGATAGTCACTACTGAGACGCAGCCAGTGTCAGATTCGTCACGCAGAGCGTGCAGAAGTTTCGAAGTGGGGGAGCGAGGGTGGATGTTCGCAGCCGGCTCCCTGCCAGCCTCCCGCCGGCGCGTGCTTCGGTGCTCGACGAGGCCGACGACCGCACCCTCGCGGGCCGGGCGGCCGACGGAGACGTTCGAGCGTTCGAGGTCATTGTGCGGCGGTACTCGCCGTTGATGCGCGCGTACGCCACACGAGTTCTGGGTTCGAACAGCGAGAGCGACGATGTGGTGCAGGAGGCGTTCATCACTGCCTGGCAGCAGCTTCCGAGCCTGAACGACGGCGGAGTCGTCAAGAGCTGGTTGATGCGCATCGTGAGCCGCAAGAGCATTGACCGCATCCGTGCGCGCAAACTCCACCTCGACATCGACGACCACGAGCAGGCCGCGCCCCACACCGCCTCCCCTCACCACGTCGCGGAGGTGCATTCGCGCGAGACGGCGCTCTCGGCCGCGCTGAACGCGATGCCGGAGCAGCAGCGACAGTGCTGGGTGCTGAAAGAGCTCGCAGAGTACAGTTACGACGACATCGCCCGCGAGCTCGATCTGCCCCTCTCGACTGTTCGCGGCCTGTTGGCTCGTGCGCGCAAGAACCTGATCCGGCAGATGGAGGAGTGGCGATGAGCGACGAACCCCTGCAGGCCCGAGGTGTTCCCACCGACGCCGTGCTGCCCGTCGACACGGTGCTGCCCGTAGACCTCGAGGCGCCGGATGCTGTACTCGACGGCTTCGAACCCGCCGACCTCGACGGCCACACCATCGAGCAGCTGAACGACTACCTCGACGCCGGGCGGCAGCCGCTCGACCCCTCGATCGAGAACTCTCCGGGCTGCCAGATAGCGCTGTCGGCCATGCTGCGCCTGCGCGAGATGTCGCGCACGCTTCTGGAGACCGATGTGCTGTCAGAGCCGGCGCCCACCGATACCTGGGTGTCGGGCATCCTGAACCGTATCGGGCTCGAAGCCCGGGCGGGGCGCGACATTCCGGTGCAGCACCCGTCGCCGGCGGCGAAGCTGACGCTCACCGAGGGGGCCGTGCGCGGGCTCATCCGGGCGGCCGGCGACACCGTGGGCGGGCTGCTCATCGGGCGGGTACGGCTTGTCGGCGACGTCACCCTCGCGGGTGAACCCATCACCGTTCTCGTCGATGCGAGCGTTTTCTGGGGCGAACCCATCGTGGCGGCGGCCGCGAGGGTGCGCGAGGCGATCTACGCCGAACTGTTGAAGCACACCGAGCTCACCGTCGCCTCGATCGACGTGACCGTGCACGACGTGCACCGCTCCCGCGCACCCGAGGCTCTGCTGGTTCGAACAGACGAGGACGACTGATGGATGACCTGGCTTCCCTCTCGGCGACCCTCACCGCTGCCGTGCGCACCGTTACCGGGGTGACCGCCGTGTATGCAAGTGCACCCGCCGTCGTGTCGGCGGCCTCGGTGGCAGCCTCGGTGGCAGCCACCGTCGCAGCCACAGCGGCAGCCTCGGTCGTGGGTGCGGTGGCGGGTTCGGTAGGCGGAAGGGTGGCGGGTTCGGTGTCGCGGAGCGCGGCCGTGCTCGACGCGTCGGCGATCGATGTTTCAGCGATCACGGCCGAAGCCGTTTCCGCGCGCGACAGCGTTCGCGTGTCAGACGGCCCCGGGGGGCTTGTCGTCTCGGTCACCATCGGAGTCGACGAGGCAGATTCGGCCACCGAGGCCTGCCGCCGGGTCTACGACGTCATCGCCGACCTGCTGGCCGCTGCGGGCGAACCGGTGGAGTCGATCGCGGTGACGGTCGGCCGCATCGGCTGATGCCTGAGGCCTGAGGCCTGAGGCCTGATGCCTGATGCCTGATGCCTGATGCCTGATGCCTGAGCCCTGAGGCCAGTGCTGCGGGCCGTGCTGTCGCTGCGTGCGAGCGGCCACCAGCTGCCTCAGGTTCGAGGCCGTCTCGTCTCCAGCCGGTTGACCCGCTGCCCCGGCGCACAGCGGGCGATGCCGGCCCGGGTCAGACGCGCGCGAACTGCGGGTACAGCGCCTCGATCGGGCCGGCGAGGCCGCTCTTGACGTCGGCGCTCAGCTGGTCGGCGAGCACCTCGAGTTCGCCCGCCTCGAGCCCGTCGTAGGCCGCGCGCACGACGTCGGCCGGGTCGTTCATTGGGGCGTCGATGCCGGCCGTCATCGGGGTGTCGGTGTAGCCGAGGTGCAGCCCCACCACCTGAGTGCCCTGCGGAGCGAGCTCGAGGCGCAGCGAGTTCGTGGCCGACCAGTACGCCGCCTTCGAGGCGCTGTAGCCGCCGGCGAGGCCGATCCAGCTGAGAACGGAGTGTACGTCGAGGTAGGCGCCGCCCCCGTTCGCGCCCACGACCGGTGCAAACGCGCGCGCCACCGCCACCGCGCCGAAGAAATTCGTCTCGAAGACGGCTCGCAGGTCATCCAGAGTGCCCTCGAGAATGCCGCCGGCACCCAGCACGCCCGCATTGTTCACCACGATGCTCGTGTCTGCCGCTTGGGCGACCGCAGCGGCAATCGATGCCGTAGAGGTCACGTCGAGGGCCAGCGGTACGACGCGCGGGTCGCTCCACTCGCGGGGCGTGCGGGCGGTCGCGTAGACCTTCGCCGCGCCGCGGTCTAGCGCCTGGCGAACGAACTCGGCGCCGAGGCCGCCGTTCGCTCCGGTGACAAGAACGGTTGCGCCGCTGAGGGTGGTTGACATAGCTGACTCCTGTGCTCGAGTGATCGGATGCCCGGCTGCTCCCGCTCGTGCGGTCGCCGCCGAGGCGTGTTCATCTCAACCACTGTCTGAGTTGGATATTCCTACTCAGCCGAAATCTCTTCAGGCAGCCGTCAGGGACAGTACAGCTGCGTACGCTCACCCGAGCGGTCGACCTCGTGCTCTGACATCGGCGCCCCGCAGAGCGGGCAGGCTCGGGTGAGCGCCTCGGCCGCGCGTTCGGCGGGCTCGCGCTGATCGACCGTGCCCAGTGGGGGTGGGCCCAGGTAGGGAAAGAGCCGGGCATTCAGCCAGTTGCCAACGCCGCCGGCTTCTTTCAGTGTGACCTTGCGTGGTCGTTTCGTGCGCATACTGTTAGTGTACTAACTATGTCGGATGATCCGCTCGCGCTCGAGAATCAGGTGTGCTTCGCGCTCGCGGTGGCCGCACGCAATGTCATCGCGCTCTACCGTCCGCTGCTCGAGCCGCTCGGCCTCACTCACCCCCAATACCTCGTGATGCTCGCGCTCTGGCAGCAGAGCCCACGTTCGGTCACGAGCCTCGGTCACGCGCTGAGTCTCGAGCCCGCCACCCTGTCACCACTGCTGAAGCGCCTCGAGGCGGCCGGGTACCTCGCTCGCTCCCGAAGTGCCAGAGATGAACGGATGCTCGACCTCACCCTCACCGCCCGCGGGGCCGCACTCCGAACCGAGGCGCTCACCATTCCGCCGCGGGTGGCTGAGGCGCTGAGCATGCCCGTGCCGGAGCTCGAGCACCTCCGCTCGGCGCTGCACGGCGTCATCGGTGCCACGGCGGCCTCCAGCTGACGCTGAATCTCTGATGTGAGTATTGCTCGAATGCATAGATAATCGGCCAACGTCAGCGTCGGGCTGCCTAAACTTCGACGCATGTCTGCCCCCGTTCATCCGCCTCGCCCGGCCAGTGCGCCGGCGCCGGCCACTGCGCCACCAGCCGCTCCGGCGATGGCTCCCGCCCCCACCCGGTCGCCGCTGCCACTCGGCCACGCCACCGTGCCCCGCCGCATCCTGCGCGATGGCCAGCCACACCACCCACTCGTGTTGGCCGAAGCGCGCCGCCGCGCGGGCAGCGTGCAGCTGAGGGTTGCCGACGGCATCACCTCGTTTGCCGGGTCGATCAGGTTCGTCTACCTGCACGCCGCCCTCTTCGCGCTCTGGATGCTCGTCTTCGAGCAGAGCCCGTGGCCCACGCTCACCCTGGTGGTGTCGCTCGAGGCCATCTTCCTGTCGACCTTCGTCATGATCGCCCAGAACAGGCAGGCCGCCTTTCAGCAGGCCAAGGCCGACCACGACTTCGCTAAGTCCGACCAAGAGCTCACCTCCATCGCCGACCTCACCCGGCAGGTGCACCAGCTCACCACCGAGATCCACCAGCACGTCATGAGCGCTCCCGCCCTGCCCTCCCTGCCC
>NZ_QYRT01000035.1 GCF_004923255.1 Subtercola vilae
GGGGTGGGCCGGGGGCCGCAGGGGGCGGTGGAGGCGAAGAGGGCAGCAGCGCCGGTGCGTCGGCTGGCGGCCCACCGGCCGACAACGTGACCGTCATGTGGTGAGCCCGGTTGCACCGACGGGTTCGGGGGCACCCGCATCCGCCGACTCCTCGCCGGCACCGCGAACAATGCGCACCACAGAAGAGGCACCGAGCGCCACGATGACGAGCACGAGCAGAAACCACGGCAGCACGAACATGAAACCATCGCGAGTGAGAGGCGAGAGGGCGGTACCCTGCACGGTTGCCGGAGGCGTGAAGGTGGCGTGGGTGGTGAAGAAGCTCCACTGCCCGAGCCCGGTGAGAGTCGCGTCGATCAAGCGGGTCTCATCGGGTTTCAGACCGGCGATGGCCACCGTCTGGGGGCGGCCGATCAGGTTTCCGAACGGGCCGACGATCGAAAAGGTGGCCGTGGAGTCGATGGTGGTGCTCGACACGTTGTGCACGGTGAACAGGGCGTGCTGCTCGCCCGCCAGCGGGTTGATGCTCCAGCTGTATTCAGAGCTCACGCCGCTGATGAAGATGAGGCCGCCGAGGTCGAATTCGCCGGCTTTGGCCACGGGTGCGGCGCTCGGTTGGGCGGTGGGTGTGACAACGGTGCTGCCATTGCCGACCGAGCCCGCGCCTGAGCCGGTCCCCGTGCCCGAACCCGAACCCGCAGAGCCCGCAGAAGCAGCGCCCGCTGCCGCGGCACCGGGCGCCACGGGAACCGTCGTCACAGTGATTCCGATCGATGGGTCATCGGCTGCGAACGCTGCAGCCGGTACGAGACCCGCGGCAAGTGCTGCTGCCAGAGTGAGCGCACCGAGGGAGGTGGCGACGAGCATCCGCCGGGTCACCCGAGTGGCTTTCGGCGTCATTGCACCACCGCGTGGCGACGCGCTTCTGCCTCGGTGTACTCGAGCCACGCCGCGGCGATCTTCTCGTCTCGACGGCGACGCAGTCGAATGATCGCGTACACGATGAGAGCGATCACCAGCAGGATGATGAGCCACCACGGCATGGCCAGCGTGACGGTGTCGCGGTCGACGTTCGTCAGCGCCCCCGGGTCGAGCGCGTCACCGTCGACGAACGGCGCCATGCTGACGTACGGATTGAGGTAGCCGAGCTGACCCACGTCGGGAACCGTCAGCGAGACCGTGCGGGTGCTTCCTGGTAGCATCTCTGCCAGATCCTGGCGCACAGGGCTGGCCGCCGCGATTCCGAAGTAGGTGTTCACACCCGCCACCATGTGAGCCGAGAGCGCGATGTTGCCGTTGTTGCGAATGGTGTACGTGAGAGTGGTTGAGCCCTGCAGCGGGCTCAGTGCCGAGCTGTACGACGCCGAGATGCTGCTGATCGTGAGCGAGGACTGGAGCGCTCCCGGCACGCGAGCGTAGAGCCGGGTGGCAACGCGCCGGTCGACGAGAATGGCGCCCTGCGCCGACTGCACCGAGATGACGATTCCGGCAGCATGGTCGCCGGGTGAGGCGTCGGCGGGGGCATCCACGCTGAAGGGAATGACCTTGGTAGCGCCGGGGTCGAGCGGAACCTCGAGCGTCTTCGCGCCACCCGTGAACGACACCCAGCTCCCAGCGTCGGTGGGTACAGAGTCGGTTTCGAGCAGGCCGAATGCGCCGTCGTCGGTGTTGTAGGCGTCGGTCGCGAAGACCTTCATCGTCTCTGGTGTCGTACCGGTGTTGCGAAGCACGTACTGGTCGTCGAGATGCTGGCCCGGTGAGAGTTGGTAGCTGAAGCGAGAACGGCCGTCGGCGCCGTTCACCCCGGCCGGCGCGCCGGAGATGCCAGAGGTGTCGTCGTCGGCGTGGGCGGCAGGAGTCGGTGCCGCCGCGAGCAGCAACCCGGCCACGAAGAGGCCCGAAAGGGCGAGGCCGAGGGGGCGGCGAACCGGGCGAGTCACGTGGCTGAGAAGGGGCACAGTAGATTGATCCAAATCGAGTTGGCGTGGCGGGGTGAATCAGCTGAACCAGAGGTGAACGGAGCTCTGCCGGTGAGAGACGACTGCACCCCAGAAGGAGGGGCACCCAGTGGATGCCCCTCCTTCCTTCACACAATCAGTACGGTGAAACGGGTGTTACTTCGATGCCAGCGTGATGGTGAGCTTGGCCGTGTAGGTGCCGGCCGGCTTGTCGGCAGGAGCGACGAACGTGAGGTCAGCATCGAGGTCGGTGCTGGCGATCGCGGCGGTCAGACCCGACGAGGCGAGAAGCGCCGGGTTGACGGCAGAGCCGGCAGCCTGGGCAACGGCGAGTGTCACACCGGCGGGAAGAGCGGTGGCTCCGGCCTTGGGGGTGATACCGAGCTGCTTCTTGTCGATGGTGGTGGTGCCGTTGGTGAAGTCGGTCACCGAGCTGGTGACAGTCCACCCCGGGTGCGACACAACACGGCCATCCTGAACCGTGAAATTACCGACGGTGCCGGTGGAGGTCGACAGGTTGTTGACCAGGGTCGCTGCGTTCAAGACGTTGGTGGTCTTGGCCGACGACACGAGGTTCAGCGTTCCGTCTTGCGCAGCAACGGTGGTCGCCGCGAGGTTCTGGTCGAACGAACCGCTCGGAGGCGTCGCCGGGCCCGTCGCGACAGGCGTCGCGAAGGTCCAGGCACCGGTCACCGGCGTGACCGTGATGGTCGTGTAGTAGACCGCGCCAGAGGCGATCGACAGGGCGTTGTTGTTGGTGAGCGCGAACCCGAGGCTGTACGTACCGCCGTTGGCCTTGACCGAAGCCAGGTTGCCGTTGGTGTGCGAGTCGAGGGTCATGGTCGGCAGCAGCACATCGTGCGTTCCGGGGTAGAAACCCCCGGGCGCGATGGCGCTCCAGGCTGACGGAGTGCGCTCTGAGCCGACGGGCGCGATGAACGTGCGCACGTCGGTCGCGTCGGCGACACCGGGGTAGACGACGGTGCCGTCGTTGGTCGCGGTGGGAGAAGCGACGACCTGCTTGTTGAAGGCGAGGGTCGTACCGGCCGCGATGGGGTCGCCGGTTGCTGCGTCGAGCAGAAAGATCGGCGCGGTGGAGTTGACCGGCTGAGCGGGGTCAGCGGCGAAGGCAGACGTCGTGGTGGCACCCATGAGGGCGGCGACGACGATGCCGACCGAGGCCACACGAATGGCGTTTGTCTTGAACATGAGGGGTATGTATTCCTTAAGTTTCTGTGCGCGGGGGGTTAGATGGTGGCGAAGGCGCGCTGCGCCGTCGTCGAGACGGGGGCAAGGAAACCGAACTTCTTCTTCACAGCGCCCGAGGTGGTGGCGAACGAACCGAAGTTGGTGAGGCTCTGGCCGACGGTGGGGTCGATCAGCGCGGCGAGGTTGGCGTCGTACGCAGGGTCGTTGCTGTTGACGCGCTTGTACTCGACGACGACGTAGGTGTCGCGGCCGAGGGTGCTCGAGTAGTAGGCCGAGTTGGGAACCAGCGCGGTGCCGGTTCCGGTGAACGGCGCGATGCCGTTGGTGCTGCCGAGCTGAACGCCGGTGGTGCCGATGGTGCTGACGCCGGTGGCGCCGTTCGACTGGGCGACCCAGCTGGCGGCCGAGAACGGGATGATCTCGTTGGCGCCGAGCACGGAAGCGTCGTTCTCCGGCGTCGTGTTGTTGACGTCGTTCACCGTCGAGCCGAGCGTGGTCACGCCGATGGCCGAAAGAAAGAACGAACGCGTACCCGAGCTGCCCTGCGGCAGACGCGGAACAACGACAGCGCCGTTGATGGTGACCGGGGTGTTGCTCTCGTAGACCTGCTTGAGCTGAGCGGTGGTCAGCGCGCCGATGGCCGCGCTGTCACCCTTGTAGGCATACGAAACGGCGTCACGGGAGTAGGGCACGTAGAGCAGCAGGCCGGCGGCGTTCGCGTTGGCGCCGGGGCCGCTGGATGAACGGGCGATGTCGACCTGGCCCGAGATGGTCTTGGTGGGAACAGCAGCGTTGCCCGAGTAGAGCGCAGTGCCGTTGATCGAGGCGCGAAGCGCGTTGACGCCAGCACCCGAGCCTGAGGGGCGGCCGAAGTACGGGCCGTTGGGCTTGGTCTGAATCGACGACGAGCCGAACGCATCGAACGAACCGACGGTGGCACCGGCCGAGGTCACGCGAACGAACGAGCCGCTGATCGAGGTACCGTTCGTGAGCGCGTTCACCGAGTCCTGCAGCGTGTCGGAGCCCACCAGCACGTAGCTGTTGGAGACCGGTTCTGCGTTGGCCGGTGCCGCAAAAGCGAAACCGGCGATGGCGACGCCCACTGCCGCGCCGATGGCGACAATCTTCTTCATTTTCACTGTGATGAGTTCCTTTCGGGGGTGACCGGCCAATCGCAGGTGCGAGCGCGCCGACTTGGGTGCACGGGAGCCCGCGAGGGTGCCGGTGAACGGGCCAAGAATGGGGGGCATCAGGGTCGTCTCCTGATGCGCGACATGAAGGGGAATGCGAAAGCTGCGCCAAGACCGGCGAGGATGCTCGCCGGTACCGCTGCCGCGATGGCCCCGTTCTGCGGGTCGGCGGGCGTGGGAGCGCCGAGCAGGGGTGCGGCGGTCTGGCCCGTGGCGGCAGGGTCGGTGATCGTCGGGGCGGCGGCCGTGACCGGCTGCACCGCCGGTAGGGCCGCCACCGCGACGGGCTTCGAGACGGCGGCGGCAGGAGCCGACACCGGGCTGGGCGAGGGGCTCGCCACGGGAGTCGCGAGGGGTCCGTTCGCGATGATGGTTGCGGCGGCGAGCGCCTGCCCCTGCCACGCGGCCGGAATGGGCGCGTATCCCTCCGGCAGCTGCCCGAGCGCCGTGCCCGACACCTGCCCGGTGGTCACCGCATACCGGATGAACGCCGCATAGTCGGCCCTGAGGCTGTCGTCGCCCATTGCCGGGTTCACCGCGGCGTACACGGGCAGCGTCAGAGGGTAGGCCGTCGGGGTCGCACGGGCGGCAGACGATGTGGGGTCGAACTGACTGACCTGCGCCTGGCTGGCATTCTCTGTCATCGCCGCGCCGGCCGCGCTGAGCGAGGCCGTGGTGGGGGCGACGAAGACCCCGGCCGAGTTGCGAAGCGACGCGGAGAAGGTCTGGTATTTCGCCGCACTCGCCGTGTCGGTGATTCCGATCACACGCTGCAGACCGGCCAGGGCCCGCGCTGTCTTGGTGTACTTCGGTGTCGCCGCCAGCGAATCCCACGGCCCCAGAATCTGGCCGTCGCCTCGCAGAATGAGGTACCCGCTCGTGTCGAAGTCGTTGGTGTACGGGCGCCAGGTGACCACGTTCACGGCAGCGGCTCCGGCCGGGTCTTTGGGCTGTTCAACCGGGTCGGCTTTGGGAAAGTTGTCGCGCGGTAGAACGAGAGCGACACCGGTTGGGTTCTTCGACGCATCGGTCGAGCTGTAGGGGTTCACGATCATGCCCCACGGATCGGGCTTGCCGGCCAGAAAATCAACGGCCTCTGGGTCAGAGAGCACGTAGCTCCAGAGCGCGAAGGCCGCGTCGGAGCGGCCCTGCGGCTCGAGCAGGTCGGCGAGGGCAGGCGAGGTGATCTGCTGGTCGGCCCATTCGGGATCGTTGATGGCCAGAAAATCTTTGTCGAGCGTGAGGTTTCGGGCGTTGTTGCCCGGGTCGGTCGGGCTCTTGTAGTTGATCTGCGATTTGTCGGCACCGGTCGGAAGCGAGTCGAGGTACGAGTTGGTCAGCAGTTTGGCGAGCAGTCGCGGAGTCAGGTTCAGCGAGGTGAAAGGAGTTCGGGCGTTGTCTGTCGAGGTCTGCGGAATGGTTTTGATGGCGCTCGGTTCGCGATCGATGGCGAACGAGATCGAGATACCGGTGAGAGCGATGGGCGCATAGATCAGCGGATCACCCGTGTCGGCCGTCTGAGACAAGGGTCGTGAGGTGAGCGCCATGGGTTGCTCCACAGTGCTGCTCGCCGCCTGCAGAGCGTCAGACTCGCTGCCCGAGATGATCGTGTACGCCGCGCCGCCTGCCGCCCCGCAGAGGGCAGGCTGCCACGACGACACCGCCCCCGAGACGAGCTCGCTGCCGGCCAACTGGCGCTCGGCCGACCCGATGGTGCAGCTCACGCCGATGGGCTTGAAGTCGAGACGGATGGCGACGCGGTGCTTCCAGGCATCGGAGAAGAGGCCCGACTTCGTGATGTTCTGCTCGCCCGTATCGGCGGTGCCTCGCGGAATTATCACGAGCCAGCACGAGCTGCCGGTCTCTGTGCCGTCGCTGGCTGCGATGCGGGTACCGCACCCGAGACCCGGTGACTGCGCGGCCGTCTGCACCTCGAATTTGACCGAACCCGAACCGTTGGCACCCGACCCCGCCCACGAAATCTCGTTGCTGGTCTGCTTGGTGAAGAACTGGTTGTTGTTGACGTCGACCGACTCGTCTTTGATGTTGGGCGACCCCTTCGGGTACGCCTTCGGGGGGTTCACCACCGACGCGACGGTGACGCCAGTGGCCGAAACGAAGGGGATCGAGGTGTAGGCAGGGTCGAGTGGCCCACTGCTGGGCGCCGTGTACTGCAGATCGGCTGTAGCCGTCGTGCCCGGGCTGATGAAAGAGTCTCGCGACGCACCGGGCGTATTGAAAGCGCCATACTGACACGTTGTACGGTCGGGCTCATCGGTATGACCGTTCAGGTCGCCCCAGCACTGGGCGATCTGCAAGAAATTGGCGCCGCCGGTCTGGCCGCTCGGCACCTCTGACTTCAGCCCGCCCTTCCACGAGACCTGGATGCCCTGGGCCATCAGGTCTTTGGTCTGCGACACCGTCACCACGAGGTCTTTCATCGGCGCGTCGGCGATGTCGGCGTCTTGGGAGTACGCCGAGACGGTGACCGCCGACGAGACATCGGCCCGAGCAGACTGGGCCGGGATGACGGCGCCGGTGAGGGCGACGAGGGCGAACACGGCGCCGCCGACCAGCACACCGGAAAGGCCCTGCAGTATGGCGGAGCGGCGGCGGGGCATCCGGTGCCGCGCCGACGGCGTGGAAGAGGTAGAAGAGGTAGAAGAGGTAGACGAAGAGACGGAGGCAGACTTCAGGCTCAGAATGGGCATGGCGGGGCCTACCTCGGAGAGTTTCGTTTGAGTCGGCGCGACAGCAACGGCGGCAGAACGATGGCGATGAGCAGCAGCGCTCCGGCCACTGTCATAACAATCTGCTGGGCACCGAAACCGGTGTCGGAGAGGGCGAGGGGCTTCGAGACGGCCACTGCCGAGCCGCTCGTGGCACCACTGACAACAGATCCGTTCGCGTCATAGACCGCGGTGTTCGAGGCAGCGGCTACCGCCGGGTCGGCGGCGGTCGCTGCAGCGGGGGCCACCGCCGAAGCTGCGGTATCGGTCGTTGTGGTCAGAGCCGCGGCGGCACCACCCGAGCCCGAGCCACTGACGTCGGTGGTCGCGGTGGCCCCACCGGTTCCGGTGACGCACTGGTTCGGCCCACGCTGGTCGCAGGCCTGAGGCTGGGGGGCGGTGTCAGCCAGCTTGTTACTCGCCGGGTTCTTGCCGTCGAAGGTGGGGTTGTTGCAGGTGGCGAGGTTGACACCGGCGGTAGAGGCTCCCGGAATCTTCTTGATCTGATCCGACGCGGCCTGCACCAGGTTCAGGGGCAGCGGTGAATAGCCGAGCGCTGCCGCCTGCTGCTGCCCCTCGCAGAGCAGATAGTTGGTGAACACGCCGAGGGTCTTGCCCTTCTCTGCCGTGAAGACGCCGCCCACCTTGGTGGGCACGATCATGTACGAATAACTCGAGAGCGGATAGGTGCGGGCGTCGGCGCTGTTGTACACACCGTCGAGAATCTGGGTGAGATAGTCGGGCGAACCCACGGTGGTGTTGATCTGTGCCGAGAGCAACGCAACGGCGACCGACGGAGCAGTGGGTTCGACGTAGTAGCCGGCCGAGTTCAGCACCTTTGCCACGGGAAAACCCGACTTCAGCGCGTAGGAGTACTCGACGTAGGTGATCGCGCCTTCTCCGTAGTCCTGGCTCACGTAGCCCGAAACGCCCAGCGAGCCGCTCTGAGCCTTCGACCCTGAGAATTCTGGGTACTGCGAGGTGAGTCCGCAGGGCACGCTGCGCTTCACAGAAGTGCAGAAGGCATTCCAGAGGTCAGGGTGCTGCTTCGACATCCAGAGCGTGAACTGGGCGGTCGAACCTGAGCCGTCAGAGCGAACCACGGGCGTGATCGACTTGTCGGGCATCGCCAGGCCCGGGTTGTCTGTCTGAATGGCGGGGTCATTCCACTTGGAGATCACACCGGTGAAGATCTTCGTGATGACGTCGCCGCTCAGCCGCAGGTTGGTGACCCGCTTGCCGCCGATCTTCAGGTTGTACATGAACGAGGTGCCGCCCGCCACGATGGGCATGTAGGCGTAGGGCGTCGCCGGGGCCTCGGGGGCAGAGCCGTCTTCGGGCTTCGCCTGGAATGGAATCTCGCTCACGGCGAAGTCGACGGTACCGGCGATGAAGTCGGCGCGACCGGCCGAGGAACCGCTGCCCGAGTAGTTGACGGTCATGCCGTAGTTCGAGGCCACATTCTTGCGCCACTGGTCGAGGGCATTCTGTGACCACGTCGAACCGCTGCCGCTGATGGGGGTGTAGGTGTCAGCCGAGGCGCTCTGCACTGCAACGCCACCGCCGACGCCCGTGAGCATCAGAGCGAGG
This sequence comes from Subtercola vilae, assembly GCF_004923255.1. GTDB lineage: Bacteria > Actinomycetota > Actinomycetes > Actinomycetales > Microbacteriaceae > Subtercola > Subtercola vilae. Next base: position 8,677 of record NZ_QYRT01000035.1, read on the forward strand.
GCGAAGCCAGCGGTGAGCAGGCGGACGAGACGGATGCGCGGCGTCACTGAGACGTCTCCTCGGGGTTTGCGGGGGCGGGTGTGCCGGTGGGCTGGGCTGCGAGAGGGGCAGCCGGCGAGGCTGCGGGCGTGCGGTTCATTCGCCGCGCATCGTCAGCCGACTGGCCTGCCACCCGACGGCGCTGGCGGTCGGAGAGCTGCCCCGGGCCCTTGCCACCGATGAGGCGGGCAACAACGAACAGCAGCAGCACGAGCAGAATCAGCACGGCAGCTGTTCCGAATCCGCGGGCGATGATGTTCGGCTCCGGCGACTTCACGAAGTCGAACACTTGCAGTGGCAGCGAGATCATCGGGCCCGAGAACGGGTTGAGGTTCATCACCGCGGTGATACCCGAGGTGAGCAGAACGGGCGACGTCTCGCCGATTCCGCGAGCCGTTCCGAGAATGACCGCCGTGACGAGGCCCGACCGTGCCGTGGGCAGCACCACGCCCCACACCGTGCGCCACCGCGTCGACCCGAGTGCATACGAGGCCTCGCGCAGATTGCCGGGCACGAGGCGCAACACCACGTCAGAGGCCCTGATGATGATCGGGAGCATCATCACCGCGATGGCGAGCGCCGCCGCGAAGCCCGACCGCTGGTGGGTGATGAGCTGGATGATCGCCGCGTACACGAACAATCCCGCAACAATCGATGGCAGTGCTGTCATCGCGTCTGAGATCGTGCGTACGAACCGCGCGAACCGACCGCCCACCTCATTGAGGAACACCGCCGTCGTGATGCCGAGCGGAATCGTGATGGCCAGCGCGATGCTGATCTGAATCAGCGTGCCCACGATCGCGTGCGCGATTCCGCCCACGTCGAGCCCGTCGAGCGGCCCGGCGAACTGCATGGTCTGAGTGAAGAAGTTGAGGTGCGGCAGCGCGATGGTTCCACGACCCACCGTGTAGATCACCACGAACACCAGTGCTCCGAACAGTACGACGCCCGCGCTGATGAGCAGCACCGTCGTGATGCGGTCTTTCACCTCTTCACGGTCTGATCTCAGCGACACAAGCAGGCTGTAGAACGCGATGAACAGCACAAACGACACCACTACCCAGCCGATGGGCCCGGTCAGCGGAGTGAACCAGCCGAAGAGCAGGGTGGTGACGGTGGGCCCGGCCACGAGAGCCCCGAGCACGTTGAATTTCTCGTCGAGCGTCGACTCACGCAGGCGCCTCTTCGGCCCCACCTCGATTCCCGTTCGGTTCGGGACGCTCGTGGGACGTGCCTCCGGGGCCGCCGGGGCAGCCCGTTCTCCCGTCACCGTCACCGCGGTCGCTGTCGCTGTCGCTGTCGTCACTGTCGCTGTCGTCACGGTCAGCTCGTCTCTGCGCCAGAGCGCGACCGGGCGACGATCGACGACGCGGTGAAGTTGATCGCGAGAGTGATGAGAAAGAGCACCAGGCCGGCGGCCATCAGCGCCGACAGACCGAACTGGCTCGCTTCGCCGTACCGCAGGGCGATGAGCGCCGAAACCGAGTTCGTTCCGGTCTTCAGCACCTCCCAGTTGATCGTGAAGATCGGCGAAATGATGAGGTACACGGCGATGGTCTCGCCGAGGGCGCGCCCGAGGCCGAGCATGATGCCCCCGATCATCCCGCCGCGACCGAACGGCAGCACAACGGTGCGAATCATGCCCCAACGGGTGGAGCCGAGTGCAAAAGCTGCCTCGCGTTCGCCGATCGGTGCCTGAGAGAATGCCTCGCGCATCACCGAGGTCTGCGTGGGTACGACCATGAGCCCTACGACGATGCCGGCGATGAACGCTGAGGAGGTGAATGCACTGGCCTCGGTGAGCCTCGCACCTGTGCCGTCTTCGACGGCGAACGCGGGAATGAAGCTGAAATAGGTCGAGATCCAGGCCGACACCGGAATGACGGCGGCCTGGAGGAAGAACAGACCCCACAGCCCGTACACCACACTCGGTACGGCAGCCATGAGGTCGACCAGCGACACCAGGAACGAGCGCAGCGGGCCGCGCACCACCTCTGACAGCAGCAGTGCTGTACCCACGGCGAGGGGAACTCCGACGCACATCGCGATGATGGCGATGCTGAAAGTGCCGAAGATCACTGCGGCGATGCCGAACTGGTGAGTCTCAGGCGACCACTGCTGCTCCAGGAGAAAGTTGATGCCGGCCACCTGCAGGGCGTCGCTCGCTCGCAGGGTCAGAAACAACCCGACGGCGAGCATGATGCCCACGGTGGTGGCGCCGGCCGTGAACGAGACGCCCTTGAATACTGAGTCTGAGCGGGAGGCGCGCGCCGCGAGTGAGCGTCGGGCTGCGCCCGGGTGCACAAGGGGTTCAGGGTTGTCTTGACGGGTTCTGCCGGTACCCGTGTGCATCGGTGCGGGTGCGATTGTTCCGATTTCTTCAGCAATCACACGGGCAACCACCATCTTCTCCGTGGTTTCACGCGTCAGAATGTTGTGAAGGTCGGTGAGCGAGTCGAACTTCTTCTCGACCATGGCGCACCTCCCTCTCTGCCCGCGCGCCACTCGGCCCGCATACGACAGGTCTGATGGTCATGGCCCCGGGTGAACACAGGGTGCCCGGTTCGTGAAGCAGCGGCAGACGCAGCATGTTGAGAGCACGAGGGGCTCCCCCAGTTGTGGGCACACGCGCGGCAGGGATGGGGCCGGAGTGGTGCGGGCGGTCAGGGGCGCGGCGCGCCGGAGGCGGTGGGCGGCGTGGTCGGCACGGTCGTCGCCGGGGTAGGCGCTGGTGCGGTGGGCGCCGTTGCCACGACCAGGGTGACCGACGTGGCGAGCCTCAGCTCAGAACCCTCCCCCGGTTCGACGGCAAGCACCGTTCCGACCGGCACACTGCCACTGGTCCTCGCTGCCACGACCACCGCGAACCCGGCGCGCTGGACTACCGGCACCGCGTCACCCTGAGTCAGCCCCACCACCCGGGGCACGCTGTTCGACCCCGACGCCACCGTCAGGTCGACTGCCGAGCCGTGTGCTGCCTGCCCACCCGTCACCGGCGAAGCTTCGAGAACCGTGTCGTTTGGCAACGCAGAATTCACCGGCGTCACCGTACCGAGCCTGAGGCCCGCGGCCTCGATCTGCCGCTGCGCTTCTGCCAGCGTGATGCCGTCGACTTCCGGAACGGGCACCATTGCCGCCGCCGCCACAACCGGGCTCGCCGCGGCGGTGGGTAGCGGCAGAGCGCTCGGTTGTGGGGTGGCGGGCGGGGTGACGGTGGTCGCACCCGGCGCATCGGCACTGCCGGCGGGCGAGCCCGTCGCACTCGCTGCCGGCGGCAGGGCTGCCGCGGTGCCTCGAGGTGACCCGTTGGCTGCGAGCATCCACACCACGCCTACCGCTGTCGCCGTGAGAATGAGGGTGAGCCACACCGCGCCGCCGCTTCGCCGACGCGGGCCGACAGTGCCCCGAAGGCTCGCCAACCCGGTGGAGGTACCCGCCGGCATCGCTGCCGATGCGCCGGCGAGCGCTACGTCGTTGAAGCCATCCTTGGCGCCAGTGACGCCATCGACGGAGTTAGCCACAGGTGTAGCCACAGCGGTAGCCACAGCCGTCAGCATGGTGCCGGGCGCACCGGGCAGCACGGCCGCTATGCGCAGTACTTCAGCACGCATGGCCTCGGCCGAGGCGAAGCGGGCAGCAGGGTCTTTGAGCAGGGCTTTGGCGAGCATCCGGTCGACTGCTCTCGGCAGCCCCGGTCGAAGCACAGAGGCGACGGGTGGCGGCGCCGTCAGGTGGGCACGCATCACGGCCTGAGCATGATCACGCACGAAGGGCGGCTGGCCGGTGAGCGCGAAGAACAGCACCGCGCCCACCTGATAGAGGTCGCCCGGTGCGTCGACGGGTGAGCCGGTCGCCTGCTCTGGCGACATGTAGTTCACGCTGCCGAGTACTCCGAGCGAGCGGTCGCTCACGGCACTGCGTAGCACGTCGGCACCGAGCGCGGGCCGGCCGGCGGCATCGGCCAGCCCGAAGTCGACCAGCCGCACGCCGTCGGCCACCAGAGCAACGCGGCCGTCGGCCCCGCGCGCACGCGCAGCCGCACCAGCAACGCCGTAGCCAACGCCAGCCGCATCGCCGTAGCCAACGCCAGCACCAACGCCAACGCCAACGCCGTAGCCAGCGCCCTCGCCAGCGGTACCCCCACCAGCACCAGCAGCGACACCACCCGCACCCGACACCATCACGTTCGCGGGCGACACATCACGGTGAACCAGGCCGATCGCGTGCGCAGCCGACAGCGCCCGCAGCATGCCATCGGCCAGCGCCAGCGCCTCACCGACACCGAGCACTCCGTTCGACTCGATGTACTCGGCCAGAGTCGTGCCGGGCGCGCGCTCGAGCGCGATCCACGCCAGCGGTTCGCCGTCGGGGTCGTGCACGCCCACACCCAGTACACCGGCGATATTCGGGTGTCGCAGCGGTTCGGCCGCCCGCGCCTCGACGAAGAACGCCTCGCGGCTTTCGGGCGAGTGCGACAGATGCGGGTGCAGGATCTTCAGCGCCACCCGTTCGTCGGTCAGCACATCGACCGCCTCGAACACCGACGCAGAACCTCCGCTGCCGAGCAGGTCGCCGAGCGCGAAACGGGCCGAGACGAGGCCGGGGGGTCGAGCATCCATCGGCTCAGCCGACCGCAGCGGCATACCGATTGGCGGTCTCGGCCACAGCATCGACGTACGATTCGACATGATTGTAGGCGAACACGGATGCCCGCCAGCCCGCCGCACCCGACAGGTCGCCGTAGCTGCAGAGGTAGCGCCCTGCCGCAAGCGAGGCGTCGTCGATCTGCTGGGGGTCGCTCACGCCGTCGCCGTTGCCGTCGGCTCCCCACCGCATCCAGGTCGACGGGATGAACTGCAGAGGCCCCACGGCACGGTCACCGTTCGCGGTGCCGTCGAGGGCTCCCCCGTCGGTGTCACTGACCGCGGGATACTCTGAGCCGTCGAGCGCGGGGCCGTAGATCGCAGGGCTCGCGGCACCGTCGGCAGTGATCGTCGATCCCGCGTGGGTTCCGTGCGCCGACTCGATCGAGCCGAGTGCCGCCAGGGTGTTCCACCCGACGTGGCACTGGGGCAGCTCCCTCGCGAGCGCCAGCGCCGTGCCCGCGTAGCCCACGAGCGCACGGTACGGGATGCCCGTGCGGGCCGCACTCGCGGTCGCCCACGTCGGGTCGACCAACGCTGCGTCGCCGCCCGCGCCGCCCGCACTTTGCGTTGCAGCTGCGGTGTTCGATCCGACCGCGGAAGCCTCAGCCACCCCAGCCCCCTGCGAACCACCCGTGGCCGCCAGACCGCGCGCTTGTGGCGTGAGTAGGCCCACGCCGATGAACAGACCGAACAGCACCAGCGCCGACACCAGCAGCGCCCTCACCACGCGGCGACCCCGTCGCGCATGAGCGCGTGCTGGGCGCTCCGCACCGGCGCGTTCGAGCGAGTGGCTCGCGAGCCCTCCGAGACGAATGCTGACGCCAGCGCGTGCACTGAGTACGCTGCCGACTCCCGGCTGAGCGCCGCGGCCCCATACCAGCGGCCACACGACATCACCGAAACATTGTCGATCGTCACGTACCAGCCGTGCTGGCCTGCGCCGGGGCCGGTGATGGGCATGACGGTCATCTCGTCTGTCTGCTGCCGCAGCTGCAGAACGTGCGCGCGGGCAGAGCTCAGCGACTCGTAGAGAAACAGGCTGCGCGCCACCTCGCGGTTGTTCGACGCGAGCAGTCGCCAGATGCCTGAACGGGCATCCGGTGTCAGGGCCGTCGCACGGGGCGACCGGGCGACCGGGGCCAAGCGGGGCTCACCAGAGGGCTGGAGCGTGCGCCCCGCTCTCGCTGCGCTTGCGCGCGCGCCTTGGCGAACGTGCTCCCGAAAGGTCGACCAGCCCAGTAACACCGGGTCGTTTCGCGAGGCGAACTGCGAGAAGAAGATGCTCGGGTTCGCTGTCACAGTCACCTCGCCTCGTACTGTCGCCGACGCCACGCCCAATCGGGCGACGAGGCTCAGCCTGTACTGTGCCGCCCACGGGTTGACCACGGGCATCCAACACGTGAAGAAGGCGTGTACGACCCGTGGCCAAATGCGTGGCCGAAGCAGGGGCAGAGACTCAGGCGGGCAGGTACTGCTCGATCTTCGCGACGAAGGCAGGGTCGGTGGGCTTGGTCTTCGGGCGCAGGCGCGAGACGACCTCGCCGCCGGGGGCTATGAGAAATTTCTCAAAGTTCCACGCAACGTCGCCGGCATCGCCGCTCTCGTCTTCGACGGTGGTGAGCAGCTCGTAGAGCGGATGGCGACCCTCGCCGTTCACCTCGATCTTGGCGAACACCGGGAAGTCGACACCGAACGTCGCCGAGCAGAATGCCTGAATCTCCTCATCGGTACCCGGCTCTTGACCGTTGAACTGGTTGCTGGGAAACCCCACTACGGTGAACCCACGATCGGCGTACTCGGTCTGCAGCTGCTGCAGGTCGGCGTACTGCGGTGTGAGGCCGCACCGCGATGCCACGTTCACCACGAGCACGACCTTGTCGCTGAGGCCGGCGAGAGTGGTGCTCTCGCCGGCGGCGGTCTGAATGGGGATGTCGTACAGAGGGGAGGGCATACCCCGATTTTATGCGTGCGCCGGGGTGCTCAGCCCGTCGCGGCACTGCCCACAGGCCTCCCAGCCATGAATTGAGAGAACGTGCACACCGCGGGTCTTACGCGGCAGACCAGCGACCTTTACGCTGGGTAGCGATCGCAGCGACGCGCATCCGCGACGCGCGTAACGGAAAGAGCAGGGAAGCTATGACCGACAATGAGACCTACCGGGCAGAACTCATCGGCCCGAACGTCATCGGCAACAACGAGATCGTCGAGTTGCCGTACGTGAACGGCGCGTACCAAGACCTCGTCGAGCTCACGTTCGAGGCCGCCGGCACCACGTCGGTTCGCACCTGGGCGCTCGGTGAGGGCACCGTCGAGCCCATCGCGTACAACTTCGTCGGCGAAGTCGACGCCACCCCGCCGAACGTCGACAACTAGCCGAACCGGCTGTACGGCTGTACGGCTGTACGGCGGTACCAGCCCAGCTCGTACTAGTCGAGCACAGTGGCGAGGCCGGGTGCCCGGTGGCGAATACCCCACCGCAGTACCCAGGTCTCGCCCGGCGCGAGCTGGCGAAGACCCTCGCCGGTGTTGAAGGCGTTCGCCGGCGCGGTCATCGGTTCGATGGCCACAGCCTGGCCCTTCGTGCCGTCTTCGAGCGGAAAGTTCGTGGGCGTGTAGACCTGCACGAAGCGAAAGTGCTCATCGCCCCACAGCTCGGTTCGCGAACCGTCGGGCGCCGTCACCGAGTGAACGCGTTCGCCGTTCTGGATGCCCACCCCACCGAACCCGTGATCGAGGGTCACCTCTCCCACGCGTCGCCCGCCTCGCAGGTCGAACTCCGACCCGTCGAGCGAGACTTCGGCCGTGGGGATCGCCTTCTCGTCTACCTCGAACTGAGTGGATGCATCGACCCGCAGCACCAGGTCGGCCACGGGCACATCGCCGACCTTCAGGTACGGATGGGCGCCCACGGCAACCGGGGCGACCGAGGCCGACTGGTTCACGATGGTGTGCGTGACCGTGAGGCCGTCGTCACCGAGCGAGTACTCCACGCTGGTGTCGAGCAGAAAGGGGTAGCCGTGCTGCGGAAAAACGGTGGCCTCGAGCGTGATCGACGAAGCGGTCTGCCGGGCGACGCGGTACGCGGTGTTGCGCAGCAACCCGTGAATCGCGTTGCCCGTGGCGGGTTCGCTGATGTCGAGCTGCTGGGTCGTGCCGTCGAGAACCCACCGGGCATCCTTGATGCGATTCGGCCACGGCACCAGAACGATGCCGTCGCCCATGGGCGGCAGTACGTCTTCGGTGTGCGACTGGGTCGACTCGATGCCGTCGAGAAAGAGTTCGCGAAGGCTCGCGGCCAATTCGGTGACGATGGCCGTCGAGACTCCGGCTTCACCGGTGAAAGTGAGGGCGAACTGCTGCCCGGTGGGTGCACGCATCGGCGGGGCTACCAGCCCTCGAGGCCGTCGTAGAGCGGGTAGCCGTCGGTCAGCTTCAGAACGCGGGCACGCAGGGCCGCGACATCCGGAGCCGGCTTCAGAGCGTTCGCGATGATGTCAGCGACCTCGGTGAACTCTTCGTCGCCGAAACCGCGGGTGGCGAGCGCCGGGGTGCCGATGCGCAGGCCCGAGGTGACCATGGGCGGGCGCGGGTCGAACGGAATCGCGTTGCGGTTCACCGTGATACCCACTTCGTGCAGGATGTCTTCAGCCTGCTTGCCGTCGATCTTCGCGTTTCGCAGGTCGACAAGCACGAGGTGCACGTCGGTGCCCCCGGTCAGAACGCTGATGCCCTCCGCCACGGTGTCGGCGCCCATCAGGCGCTCGGCGACGATCTTCGCACCTGAGATGGTGCGCTGCTGACGGTCGACGAATTCGGGCTCGCCCGCAAGCTTGAAGGCGGTGGCCTTCGCTGCGATGACGTGCATCAGCGGGCCGCCCTGCTGGCCCGGGAAGACAGCCGAGTCGACCTTCTTGGCCCACTCGGCCTTGCTCAGGATGACACCGCTGCGCGGACCGGCGAGGGTCTTGTGAACCGTTGAGGTCACAACATCGGCGTAGGGAACCGGCGAGGGGTGCAGGCCCGCGGCGACGAGGCCGGCGAAGTGCGCCATGTCGACCCAGAGCTTCGCGCCCACCTCGTCGGCAATGGCGCGGAACGCGGCGAAGTCGAGCTGGCGCGGGTACGCCGACCAACCGGCGATGAGCACGGTCGGGCGGTGCTCGAGGGCCTTCTCGCGAACGACATCCATGTCGACGAGGTAGGTGGTGGGATCGACTCCGTAGGCGGTGGCCTGGTAGTTCTTGCCCGAGAAGTTGAGCTTCATACCGTGAGTGAGGTGGCCACCGTGGCTGAGCTCCATGCCGAGGATGGTGTCGCCGACGGTGGCGAGCGCCATGAGCGCGGCGGCATTGGCCTGCGCGCCGGCGTGCGGCTGAACGTTGGCGTGCTCGGCGCCGAAGAGGGCCTTCGCGCGGTCGCGGGCCAGGTTCTCGGCCACGTCGACGAACTCGCAGCCACCATAGTAGCGCTTGCCGGGGTAACCCTCGGCGTATTTGTTGGTGAGCACCGAGCCCTGGGCCTGAAGTACGGCGCGGGGAACGAAGTTCTCACTCGCGATCATCTCGAGGGTGCCGCGCTGGCGGCCGAGTTCGTTCTTCAGAACCTCGGCGATCTCAGGATCGACGCTCGAGAGGGCGTGGTTGAACGTTGACGGTAGTTGACTCGGCACGATGGCTCCTTATTCGACAGACGGAAAGAGGTACTGCAGTTCCGTAGCGACCCAGGCGAGCGGCCGAATCCGTGTCAGTCGCTTCCCGATGGTAACCATCTGAACGCCAGTTGCGACTTCGTCAGCATAGCAGCGTTGCTATTCTCGCCGCTCTTGAGTATTGTTCATTAAGATTGGGGGTAATGAATATTTCTCAAGCAGCGTGAAGAATTCAGGCAGGTGCAGCATGGTCAACGCGAACGAGCGGGGCGAGTCGGGCGGCTCAGGCGGCTCAGGCGGGTCTGGCGTCTCTGGCGGCTCAGGCGTCTCTGGCGGCCCTGGCGGCCCTGGCGAGAGTGGCGAGACCGCTTCGGCGCGGTTGCGTTCGCAGTCGGCGGGGCGCGCCCTCGGGTCGCCGTCGGCCGGGCAGGGCCTCGGGTCGGGTGGCCAGGCCCTCGGGTCGGGCGATCCCGTCGGGGCACACGCCCATCCCGGCCTGTCGGGGCCGAGCGATCTCGACCTCGTGGAACGCACTCGTGCCGGAGACTCGAAGGCCTTCGCCGAGCTGTGGAACAGGCACTCTCGTGCCGGCCGAACCGTCGCCCGCAGTTACGGGCTCGACGCAGACGACGTCGTGGCCGAGAGCTTCGCGAAGGTATTACAGGCCATCAAGAGCGGCGGCGGCCCCACGACCGCGTTCCGGCCGTACCTGTTCAGCACCATCCGCAACGTGGCCATGCAGTGGCGCCGCGGCAACATCGTCGATGCGAGTGACGAGCTGGATGCCCTGGCAGACCCGCACTCCGAAGAGGCCGAAACGTTGCTGGCTCTTGACAAGTCGCTCACCGCCACCGCTTTTCGCAGCCTCCCCACACGCTGGCAGGAGGCGCTCTGGTACAGCGAGGTCGAGCAGTTGAGTTCGCAGGAGATCTCGCCCCTGCTCGGCATGACCCCGAACGCGGTGTCGGCGCTCACGTTCCGGGCCCGCGAGGGCCTCCGCCAGGCCTGGATCCAGGCGCACCTCATTCGCGCAACCGACACCGGATGCGCCGCCATCATCGAGAAGCTCGGTTCCTACACGCGCGGCAGCCTCGGCCCCCGGGAGACCCGCAAGGTGCGGGAGCATCTGGCCGACTGCCCCTCGTGCACCATCGTCGACGGCGAAGCGCGCGATGTCGGCTCCCGCCTCGCGCTCGTGCTCCTCCCGCTCGTTGCCGGCATCGCCGGCGCCACCGCCTACACCGTCTACCTGCAGACCGCGGCCCACGCCGCCGCCACCACCCTCGCGGCGGCGCATCTCGCTGCCATACCCTTGCCCGCGTCACACTTCGCCGCGGCAGCTCTGCCCGCCACCCACCTCGCCAGCACTGCTGCGGCGACCGCGCACCTCTCGACCGCTTCTGCACCAGTGAGCATCTCCCCCGCGGCGAGTGCCGTCACGACCGCTCTTACTGCGCCAGCCGGGGTCAGCACCGCGGCACCAGCCGCGACCATTCCTGCCATATCGACTCCCTCCACGACGGTTCCGGCGGCAACTCCGGTGCCTCCTCGCCCTGCATCGACCGTGAGTCCGGCGGGTCGAGCGGGGTCGGGCCGCGGAGCATCTTCCCCGCGGAGCCCCCGCGGCCCCGGCGGGAGCAGTCTGCGCGGGAGCGGTCTGCGCGGGAGCGGTCTGCGCGGGAGCGGTCTCGGGCGAGTCGGTGCGCGCGGGTTCGCCCGAGCAGGCGGAGGGTCTGGCGCTCCGTCGGCGGTCGTTCTTGCAACACTTGGGCTCCTCGGCGCGGCCGCGGTAGGAGCGGCGTTTCTCCTCGGGCCCCTTCTGGCCGCGACACCTGCCACTCCACTCGCGGGCGCCTCGTCGACGACCGGCCCTGGCGCAGCCGCAAGCGGGGCACGCTCGACAAGCCCCGCCGCCGCAGACCACCAAGCCGAAACGCTCTCCGCTGCGCCCGGTGCTGGCGCTCCCAGCGCCAGCACCGCCGGCGGCGCACCCGCCGGCTCGCCGGGCGACGGCTCACCATCGACCGGGGTGGCCCCCGGATCCCACGCGACAACGACCGCCACGGGTACCAGCTCGGGGCTTCGCAGCGTCGAGCCCGTACCGCCGACATTCGGCACCGGCGCACCGGGTGTCGTGGTGTCGTCACCGCTGTCTCCGAGCGCACCCGAGACACCCGCACCTGATCCGACCAACTCGAACCCCGCCTCGACACCGCCGACTTCGACTGACCCGCCGACCAACGGCCCCACTCCACCGCCGACCACTCCGCCGTCGACTCCGACGCCCGCGCCGAGCCCGACACCCACGCCCACCCCATCAACGCCACCCACACCCGCCCCATCGCCCACACCGACAGCCGTATTCACTCTCGACCCGGGCGAGCGGCTGTTCCCCGTCGTGACGGGCAGCGGAACACCCGGTTCCACCATCGAAGTTGTCGAGACCACGGCCTCTGCGCAGTCGGTCGTCGCCCAGACCGTGGCCAACCGCGAAGACGGGCACTACAGCATCAGCGACTTCCCGACGCTCGGCTTCGGGTCGCACAGCCTCTCGGTGCGCCAAGTGAGCGAGACCGGCGAGACCTCGGCCCTGACCTCAGCGACCCCTGTCGTACTTCGGTCACTGACGCTCACCACTCCCGCCAGCGCGGAGAGCCTCGCTGCCACCAGCTTCACCGTCACCGCAACGGGTGTCGCGAACGCGGCCTTCGAAGCATTCTTCAACGGCGTACGACAACTGTCGGTTCTGCAGTTCGACGAGAATGGCCTGTTCTCGAGCACGATCGCGGCCCCCACCGGAACCCCGCCGGGCCGTGCCACCGTCGCCCTGCGGTACATCGACCCGCTGACCGGGCGGTTCGGCCCGCTCGCCGAAGGCACCCTTACCGTCTCAGCTCCGGCAGCAAGCTGACCGGTGCCCTCCTCGGGGCCACCGGCGCAGCACTCGGGGCCACCGGCGCAGCACTCAGGCATAATCCGGCGCGCCGACGAACGAGCCGGCCAGCCGAGGTCAGTGCCGGCGCGCGATACGCCAGCTGATCACCAACAGAACGCCCGCGACCACCATCAGCACGAGGTATGTCACGGGCAGCGCGCCGAGCCCCGCCCCGTTCAGCAGAATGCCGCCGAGAAACGCGCCCCCGGCGATGCCCACGTTGAACGAGGTGGAGTAGAACGCGTTTGCCGTATCGCGAATGGCGGGCGACGCGATGTGCAGCAGCCGCGCCTGCATCAACGACGGAATCAGCCCGAAAGATGCTCCCCACACGGCGAACGCCACCACCGACACCACGATGTTCGATGTGAAGAGCGTCAGCACGGTCACAGAGACCGCTGTGCAGACGAGACCCACCGCGACGCCCAGCGTGGGCCGGCGGGAGAAGACGACTCCGGCGAGCACGAGCCCGAGCGCACCCGCCACACCGTAGACGAACAGCAGCAGGCCCACCGACGAGGCCGGCACCCCCATCGACGAGATCATGAACGGCGTGATGTACGTGTAGAGCGTGTTCTGCCCGACGATGAGCGTCGCTACAACGAGGCACAGCAGCGCGACGGCCGGTACGGTCGCGTCGAAACGGCCGCGGTGGGCGGCGAGCGTGGGCGGGGCATCCAGAACCGCACCCGACACCACACCACCCCGCCGCGACCGCTCGCGCTCGGCAGGCGACACGCGCGGCAGCTTCTTCAGAATGAGCAGCGCGGCGAACAGCGCGAGCACCCCGATGACCGCGAACGGAACCCGCCAGGTGAAGGCCTGGCCGAGCATCGTGCCGAGCGGCACACCGAGCACGAACGCAGCCGTTCCTCCACCCGATGTGATGGCCACGGCGCGGCCGATCTGGTGTTTGGGCACGAGGTGAACCGAGTAGGTGCCGACGACCGCCCAGAACAGCCCGTGCGCCATGCCGCCCAGCACCCGCACCACGGCGAGAAACGTGTAGTCGGGCGCGACGGCCGACAGGATGCTCGTGATCGCGACCACCAGCAGCACCCCCACGATGAGCGTGTGCCGCGGGAACCGTCTCGTCACCGCCACCAGCGGAACGGCCGAGCACACCACCGCGACCGCGAAGTACGTCACCAGCAGCCCGATCTGCGACTCGCTGGCGTGCAGGTCGGCGCTCATCTCGGGCAGCAGCCCGGTGGGCAGCACCTCGGCGGTGACCGCCATGAACACGGCGGTGGCGAGAACCGCGAGGCCGCCGAGCGGAAAACGGGCGGCAGTCGGAGCCGCAGAGGAACGAGCGGGAGCTTTGACGGTAGTCGTCACGGTGGAACCAAAACACTTCTGGGGCACAAGCTTGCGAGCCGAAACGCCACGTGGTTTGTGCCCGGGGTGAGCGTTGACCGCCCACCGAGGTCAATGGTATCGGCAGGTGGTGCCGCTGCGCCACCCCAGCCGTCCGGGTTCCGGCTCCGGATGCCCCGGCCACGGGTAGCCCGCTCAGCCCAAGTAACATGACAACCGTGAATCCCCCACCCGCCCTGCCCATGCGCATCGGCCCGAATGACGTTCTTCGGTTCGTGCTGGAGCTTTTCGCCTTCATCTCCATTGGGCTGTGGGGCTTTCTCGCCTGGCCCGGCCCGCTGTTCAACTTCGTGTTCGGAATCGGTGCCCCCCTGTTCGCCATCGTGCTCTGGGCACTGTTTCGCTCGCCTCGCGCGGTGATCACCCTCGACCCGTTCGGCAAGGCGCTCATCGAGATCGTCATCATGGGCTCCGGCGCCCTCGCCTGGCTCGTCATCGGGCAACCGATCGTTGCCATCGTCTTCGGCGTCGTCGCCGTCGTCAGTGGCATCATCGCCGGCCGCAAGGAGATCGCATGACCGTCGTCATCCACGGGGCCACGAAGGTCGACGCCGACGGCCAGGTCGACGACTTCTGGGTGGCCACCTCCGGCTCGGCCATCGCCGCCACCGGCATCGGAACCGGCTGGCACGGCTGGTCGACAGCACCCGGCGCCACAGTGGTCAACGCCGCCGGCCGCTACCTCACCCCGGGCTTCATCGACGTTCACGGTCACGGCGGTGGAGGGCACTCGTTCGACAACGGCGCCGATGAGATTCGGTCAGCTCTCACCGTTCACCGCCAGCACGGCACCACCCGCTCGGTCATCAGCCTGGTGGCGAACCCCCTCGACACGCTCTGCCGATCGCTAGAGGTCATCGCCGACCTCGCCGAGCAAGACCCGCTGATTCTCGGGTCGCATCTCGAGGGCCCCTACCTCGCACGAAACCACCGCGGCGCCCACAACCCCGACTACCTCCGTTCGCCCGACCGCGCCGAGATCGAGTCGCTGCTCGCGGCGTCGCGCGGCACCCTCCGCCAGCTCACCCTCGCCCCCGAGCTGCCCGGTGCGCTCGACGCCGTCGACCAGCTCGTCGAGGCCGGCGTGGTGGTGGCCGTGGGCCACACCGACGCCGATTTCGCGCTCACCAAGCAGGCTTTCGATCACGGCGCCACCCTGCTCACGCACGCATTCAACGCGATGCCGGGTATCAAGCATCGCGAACCCGGCCCCGTCACGGCCGCGCTCGGAGACCCGCGCGTGGCCATCGAACTCATTCTCGACGGCTTTCACGTGCATCCCGAAGTCGCCCGCGTGGCGTTCTTCGCCGCCCCCCAGCGCATTCTTCTCATCACTGATGCCATGGCCGCCGCGGGCTCGTCTGACGGGCACTACAAGCTCGGCGACCTCAACGTGTCGGTCGAGAACGGGCGGGCGATGCTCTCAGGCACCACGACCATCGCCGGTTCGACTCTGACTCAGGATGCCGCACTGCGGTCGGCCGTCATCGACTCGGGTATCGACCCGGTGCTCGCCGTACGTGCCCTCACCGCGTCTCCCGCACGGGCACTGCTGCTCGACGCGGCCCTCGGCTATATCTCGCCCGGCTTTGCAGCCGACCTCGTGCTGATGAGCCCCGACTGGCACGTAGACGACGTATGGGCCGCCGGCGAACCGGTGGCCCATACGTTGTAGCCCGTGCGCCCTACGCCAGGCGCGTCTTGAGATTCTCGGTCAGCGTTGCCAGAAACTCCTCGGTGCTCTGGTATGCCTGCTCGGGCCCGACGAGAAGCGCGAGGTCTTTCGTCATGGCGCCCGACTCGACGGTCTTGATGACAACGTCTTCGAGGGTGTCGGCGAAGGTGGCCAGTTCGGCGTTGTCGTCGAGCTTGGCGCGGTGGGCGAGCCCACGCGTCCACGCGTAGATCGAGGCGATCGGGTTGGTCGAGGTGGGCTTGCCGGCCTGGTGCTGGCGGTAGTGGCGCGTGACCGTTCCGTGAGCCGCTTCTGCCTCGACGGTCTTGCCGTCGGGGGTGAAGAGCACGCTGGTCATGAGGCCGAGTGAACCGAAGCCCTGGGCAACGGTGTCGCTCTGCACGTCGCCGTCGTAGTTCTTCGCGGCCCACACGTAGCCGCCCTCCCACTTGAGTGCCGCAGCGACCATGTCGTCGATGAGGCGGTGCTCGTACGTGATGCCGGCTTCGGCGAACTTCTCAGCGAACTCGGCGTCGAAGACCTCCTGGAAGAGGTCTTTGAAGCGGCCGTCGTACGCCTTCAGAATGGTGTTCTTGGTCGACAGGTACACCGGGTACGAGCGGTTCAGCCCGTAGCTCAGCGAGGCACGCGCGAAGTCGCGAATGGAGTCGTCGAGGTTGTACATGGCCATGGCCACACCCGAACCGGGCGACTGGAAGACCTCGAACGACTGCGCTTCGGCGTCGCTGCCCTCTTCGGGCTGGAACGAGATGGTCAGCGTGCCCTTGCCCTCGAAGCGGAAGTCGGTCGCCTTGTACTGGTCGCCGAACGCGTGGCGGCCGACGATGATCGGCTTGTTCCAACCGGGAACGAGGCGCGGGATGTTCGAGATGATGATGGGCTCACGAAAGATGGTGCCGCCGAGAATGTTGCGGATCGTGCCGTTCGGGCTCTTCCACATCTTCTTGAGGCCGAACTCCTCGACGCGGGCCTCATCTGGCGTGATGGTGGCGCACTTGACACCCACACCGTGCTTCTGGATGGCGTGGGCGGCGTCGATCGTGACCTGGTCGTCGGTCGCGTCGCGGTGCTCGATGCCGAGGTCGTAGTACTCGAGGTTGATATCGAGGTAGGGGTGAATGAGGGTGTCTTTGATCGACTGCCAGATGATGCGCGTCATCTCGTCGCCGTCGAGCTCGACGACCGTTCCCTCAACGTGAATTTTCGACATTCAAACTCCTAACCCAAGTAACACCGGTGGTACAGAAACAAGCCAAAGAGTAGCCTACTCGCTTTCACAACTGTCTTGACGTAGAGAGAGTTTGACGCCGAACTCACAGGTCGGGCGCCGGATGCCCTGGCTCCGCTGTGGCAAATGCAGGTGTGCCCCACTAGCCTGTCTGCATGGGAAATCTGCGACTCGAAGAATTGTCGGCGACCAACATCGTCGCCGCCAACACGCTGACGCTCAAGCCCGGCCAGGAACAGTTCGTCGCTCCGGTCTCGCACTCCATTGCAGAGGCCTATGTGAACCCGTCCACAGCCTGGCCCCGGGTCGTGCTCGACGACGACGAGGTCGTCGGCTTCATCATGGGCAACTTCGACCCCGACAGCCCGCATGACGAGTTTCGCGGCTGCATCTGGCGCATGAACGTCGCCGCCAATGCGCAGGGCCGGGGCATCGGGCGATTCGCTGTGGTGTCGTTGGCCGAAGAGGCGCGCTCACGTGGGTTCGATCGGTTGACCGTGATGTTCGAGCCGGGTGCAGACGGGCCAGAGGCCTTCTTCCTCGCTGTGGGCTTCGTTCCGATCGGTGAGACGCAGTATGGCGAGACCATCGCAGCACTCACGCTCTGACGTGACTGCGAGTTCGCCCTCTGAAGCAGTCGACTTCGGCGCACTCGTTCTCGAAGTCGTTGACGCGATTCCGCCCGGATGTGTGCTCACCTACGGCGACGTTGCTGCGCTGCTCGGGTCACGGGCGGCACGAGCCGTCGGTACAGTTCTGGCGCGGTCGGGAGGTGCTCATCCGTGGTGGCGCGTGGTGCGTTCGGGCGGGCATCCGGCGCCTGGACACGAAGCTGCTGCGCGCGAACATTACGAGGGCGAGGGTACGCCGCTCACAGGTTCACTGAAGGAAGCGGGTTACCGAGTCGACTACGCTTTGGCGAAGTGGAATGCGAGCGGGTAGCATCCACTGGTTGTCTAACACCTCTGACGTGTACCTGTACCTGACAGAAGCTGTACCTGACAGAACCTGTGCCTGAATCCACCGAACACCGGGAGAAGCTGTGAAGCGTCGCGTGCTGATCACGCTTCCGATCGTTGCCGCGAGCGCACTGATGCTCTCTGCGTGCGGCATCGCCGATACAATCTCGCCGCCGATCCAGTCGGCACTGTACGAAACGACGGCCGATGCCGCGGGGGCGTCTGGCTCGCTGGTGCTGCCGTCGTTCGTCGAGGCCGACGCCACGCAGATTCGTCTCGTCACCCTCGACTCGCGAAACGCCGCCATCATGACCTACGCGGTGCCCGCTGTCGTGGCCACCGGCGAGGCCTGCACCCCCGACCAGATGGCGAAACTGCCGGTGATGGATCAGACCTGGTGGCCGCAGGCCCTGCCCGACCACGGCATCACCTGCTCGGGCGACTGGCACCTCTGGGCTGCCGGCAACCAGTTCTACGCCTGGAAGTCGTAGCGACTCACACCAGCGCGTGGCACCAGCGCCTCACACCAGCGATTCGCGCCACGAGGCGTGCAGCTGCGAGAACCGGCCCGTGCCGGCGATGAGGTCTGCGGGGGTTCCGTCTTCGATGATGCGGCCCTGCTCCATGACCAGCACCCGGTCAGCGATGGCCACGGTCGACAGGCGGTGGGCGATGATGACAGCCGTGCGGTCGCTGAGGAGGGTCTGCAGGGCATCCTGAACCAGGCGCTCGCTCGGAATGTCGAGTGAAGCCGTTGCCTCGTCGAGAATGAGCACAGCAGGGTCGGCGAGAAACGCCCGAGCGAACGAGATGAGCTGGCGCTGGCCGGCCGACACCCGGCCACCGCGCTTGTTGACGTCGGTCTCGTAGCCATTCGGCAGGCCTTCGATGAAGGCGTCAGCCCCAACTGCTTTCGCCGCGGCGACGATCTCGTCTCGCGACGCACCCGGCTTGCCGATGGCGATGTTGTCGGCGACCGTACCCGAGAAGAGGTATGCCTCCTGGGTGACCATCACGATGGCGCGCCGCAGATCTTTGGGGTGCAGCTGGCGCAGGTCGATGCCGTCGAGGGTGAGGATGCCCTGGGTGGGGTCGTAGAAGCGGGACATGAGTTTGGCGAGCGTCGATTTACCGGCGCCCGTCGAACCGACCAGCGCGATCGTCTGGCCTGCGGGAATATGCAGGGTGAATGAAGGCAGCACGACCCTGCCGTTCTGGTACGAGAACTCGACATCGTCGAAGGTCAGCTCGCCCTTCGAACTCCAGAGATCGATCGGGCTCGTGGGGTCGGGAACGCTGGGCTTCTCTTCGAGCACGCCCGAGATCTTCTCGAGGGCTGCGGCGGCAGACTGATACGAGTTGTAGAACATCGCCATCTCCTCCATCGGGTCGAAGAAGCGGCGGGTGTAGAGCACCGCCGCCAACAGCACCCCGATGGCGACGTGGCCGTCGATCACCCGGAAGGCGCCGACCAGGAGAACCACCGCCACCGTGACGTTGCCGATGAGCACGAGACCCGGATCGAAGATTCCGAACAGCCGAATCACGCGGGCGTTCGCCGAGCGATACCCCTCGACGAGCCCCTCGAACTCGGCGTTGTTGCTCTTCTCGGTGCGAAATGCCTTCACCGCACGGATGCCCGTCATGGTCTCGACGAACTTGACGATGAGCTTGGCCGACGTGGTGCGGGTCAGGCGGAACAACGTCTGCGAGCGCAGCTGGAACCAGCGCGTGAGAATCACGAGCGGCACGAGCGCCACCACCAGAATCACGCCGCTCGCCCAGTCGAGCGAGAACAGGGCGATACCGATGAAGAGCATCGAGAGCAGGCCCTGCACCAGCTGGTTGATGCCCGAATCGAGCAACTCACGAATGGCGTCGAGATCGCTCGTCTGGCGGGAGATGATGCGGCCCGACGTATAGGTCTCGTGAAATTCGAGGCTCAACTTCTGGGTCTGCACGAAGACGCGCTTTCGGAGATCGAGCAGCACGGCCTGCGAGATGCGGGCCGTCAGAACGGTGAACCACGCCATGAGAACGGCACCGACCACCCCGGTCAGCAGGTAGGCAACGCCGGCGAGGCCGAGGGGCATCCAATCGTTCGAGAGCAGGGCGGGCAGCCCGCTGTCGATGCCGAAGGCAATGAGGGCGGGGCCGGCGACCTGGGCCGCCGTGCTGATGACGACCACCACGAGGCCGATGAGCAGGCGCGTGCGCTCGGGCCGCAGCAGCGAGCCGAGCAGGCGCGTCGAACGCTCGCGAATCTGGCGGCTCTCGGCCGCGGTGAAATCGTTGCGCTCTTCGCCGCCGACGCCCGAGACGGTTGCCTGGCTCACGGGGTGGTCTCCTTCTCGTGCTTCTCGAGGGGCTCTTCGTCGTCGAAGCTCGAGATGACGAAGCGGTAGTGCTCGTTGCCGGCGAGCAGTTCGGCGTGGGTGCCCACGGCCGTCACCCGGCCGTCTTCGAGCAACGCGACGCGGTCGGCGAGCGCCACCGTCGACGGGCGATGGGCCACGATGAGCGCCGTCGTCGACGCGAGAACCTGCCGAAGCGCCGCCTCGACCAGCGCCTCGGTGTCGACGTCGAGCGCCGACAACGGGTCGTCGAGCACCAGCACGCGCGGGCGCGCCGCCACGGCCCTCGCAAGGGCCAGCCGTTGCCGCTGCCCGCCCGAGAGGCTCAGCCCCTCTTCGCCCACCCGCGTGTCGAGCCCGAACGGCAGGTCGTAGACGAAGGCCGCCTGCGAGATCTGCAGCGCCTCAGCCACCTCGGC
Organism: Subtercola vilae; assembly: GCF_004923255.1. Classification (GTDB taxonomy): domain Bacteria; phylum Actinomycetota; class Actinomycetes; order Actinomycetales; family Microbacteriaceae; genus Subtercola; species Subtercola vilae. The sequence continues at coordinate 28,978 of NZ_QYRT01000035.1, forward strand.
ATCGGTCGCGTCGGGGCGCCCGAGAACCACGTTCTCCCGCACTGTGGCGCTGAACAGAGTGGCGTCTTCGAACGCCATGGCGATGTTGGTGCGAAGGTCGCTGCGGCTCAGATCGCGAATGTCGACGCCGTCGAGGCGAACCGAACCACCTGTCACGTCGTAGAGCCGGGTGGTGAGCGCCGTCAGCGTGGTCTTGCCCGAACCGGTGAGACCCACGAGCGCCATGGTCTCGCCCGGCTCGACGACGAGGTCGATACCGTTCAGCAGATCACTGAACCGGTCGGGCGAGTCGTGGTAGCGAAAGTGCACGTTCTCGAACGTGAGCTGACCGCGCGGGTTCTGGATGCTCGTGGGCGACACCGGGTCTTCTATGGTGTTCACCGAATCGAGAACATCGAAGAACCTCGCCGTGGCGGTCTTGGCATCGAGCGTCATCGCGAGAAAGTAGCCCATCGACTCCACCGGGAACAGCAGCACGGTGCCTGTGGCGAAGAACGCCACCAGTTCCCCCACCGACGAATGCCCGGTCGACGCAAGCCACACACCCGTGACGAGGCACACCGCGAACGCGATGTCGGGAATCATCAGCAGCCACAGCCAGATGTTCGCGACGGCCTTCGCCTTCTCGATCTCGGTGCCCTGCAACTGCTCGGCCTGGGTCTGGAATTTCTTCAGCGCGAACGAGCCCCGCCCGAACGCCTTCAGCACGCGGATTCCGTGCACCGACTCCTCAACCGAGGTGGCAAGGTCGCCCACCTGGTCTTGGCTCCGCCTGGCAGCGTCGGAGTACTTGCCCTCGAACACGTAGCTGTAGGCCAGCAGGGGAACCGAGGCCACCACGAAGATGAGCCCGAGCACCCAGTTCAGGCTGATCAGAATGGCGAAGCCGATGACAATGGTGACCACGTTCACCACAAGGATGACGATGCCGAACGAGAGCCAGCGCCGGATGAGGTTCAGGTCGCTGACTGCCCGCGACAGCAGCTGGCCGCTCGGCCAGCGGTCGTGAAACTCGACCGGCAGGTCTTGCAGGTGATCGAAGAGGCTGTTGCGCATGCGCGCCTCGACGTGGGTACCCGGTGTGAGCACGAGAACCCGGCGAAGCGCGATGAGCACGGCTTCGAGAACGCCGAGGCCGAGAACGGCCAGCACCACGGGCCAGATCTCCGCAGAATCGCCCGCGGAGAGCGGCCCGTCGATGAGCACCTGCAGAATCTGCGGAATGATGAGCGAGACCACGCTCGCCGTCAACGAAACGACCATCGCGCCGTAGATACGGGGCATGGCCGGCTTCGCATAGGTGTAGAGGCGGGCGAGGGTGCGAATCGTCGTCTGCTGGTTCTGTGCAGGCATAGCCTTTGAGGCTATCGAGGTTCGCGTGCGACACGCAAGCTGAGAGCGCTGACGGCGTCAGCGAATGCGTCAGCGAATGCGTACCGAGAGGCAGGTCACGCAGCCCTCGAGCTTCTCGTACTCGCTGATGTCGACCGCGATCACGCGGTATCCGAGGTTTTCGATGAGCAGGGCGGTGAGCGGGGCCGACGTGGCCATCAGCACAGTGTCATCGGTGAGTTTGACGACGTGCGCGCCACCTTCTTCGGGCACGCTCAGAAAACGGTCGAAGATCTGGGGATCATCCACCAGCGGCAGATAGCCGATGACGGTGCCGTCGGGCATTGCGGTGACCGCGCTCTTCAAATGCAGCACCTTGGTGAGGGGCACGGCGACGACGGTGTAGCCGAGGGCCGCGACGATGTGGCGCAGCTGATGGATTCCCTCGGCGTTCGTGCGGCTGCTCCGACCAACGTAGACGGTGCTGCCCACCTTCAGCACGTCTCCCCCGTCGAGCGTGCCGGGAGCCACGATGCGGGCGAGCTTCAGCCCGAGTTCGGTCACGGTCTTCTCGACGGCGTCGGTCTCTTCGACGCGATGCTCGCTGCCCGGGCTGCCGAGCACGGCTACATCGCCGAAGATCACCACCGCGTCTTCGACGAACACCGAATCGGCGAGGTGATCTGCAGTGTCGACCTCCACCGTCGACCAGCCCGCCGTTTCGAGCACCGACACGTACGATTCCCACTGCTCTTCTGCGAGCTCGAGGTCGATCTCGCTCTTCTCGAGATGCGTGACATGCCCGTCGGCCAGTGTCGCCGGGGGGCGCCGGATGATCGCAATGCGGCGCTCCACAGCCCCCGCTGCTCGCACTCCGCGCGGCCCGTATGCCGCGATGCCCGCGTACACGCGGCGACCGATCGTCGCCGTCGTCAGAATGACCAGCAGCACGAAGATCAGGTTGATGCCCACCAGCGTCGCCACCAGGTAGTCGACAACGGTGCCGTCGAGAGGCGTGCCACTCACCACAATCGGCACACCGGTGCCGATGAGAGCGCCGAGCACGCCTGCCACGAGCCCGGCAGCCAGGGCGAGGTACCAGGTCGCGTAGGCGCCCACCCAGGCCAGAACGGCCAGAAACAGCAGCGTGAACAGGGTCTGCGGAACGAAGAACGCGTTGACTTCAGGAAAGTAGTCAGGTTTGAACCCGTTCGCCATGAAGAACGCCAACAGCATCACTACATGGGCGATGGCAGCGACGACGACCGCCGAGACGGCGGAGGCGACAAGGGCACGCAGGCTGAACAGCTTCATGCCGACGACCCTATCGCCTCGACCTATCGACGAGCTTCTGCTCAGCTGTCGACAGGCCATCGGCGAACGGCAGGCCTAGTGGTAGAAGTGACGCTCACCGGTCGTGTACATGGTGACGCCGGCGTTCTGCGCGGCCTCGATGACCTCGGCGTCGCGCACCGAACCACCGGGCTGTACGACGGCCCCCACGCCGGCGTCGAGCAGTACCTGCAGCCCGTCGGCGAAGGGGAAGAAGGCGTCAGAGGCTGCGACCGAGCCCGCGGCCCGGCTGCCCGCGCGCGACACCGCGAGGTGGCACGAGTCGACCCGGTTGACCTGGCCCATGCCCACGCCGACCGAGGCGCCGTTGTTCGCCAGCAGAATGGCGTTCGACTTCACCGAACGGCAGGCCTTCCAGGCGAACGCAAGGTCGTTCAGGGTGTCGGCGTCGGCCGGCTCGCCCGACACGAGAACCCAGTCGTCGGTGCTGAACTCGTCGAACGAGTCAGCGGTCTGCACCAGAACGCCGCCGCTGATCTGCTTCAACTCGACAGCGGGGTGGGAGTAGTCGCTGGGCAGACGGAGGATGCGGAGGTTCTTCTTGGTCTGCAGCAGGGTGAGGGCATCCGGTTCGAACCCGGGAGCCACCAGCACCTCGGTGAAGATCTCTTTCACGGCTTCGGCCATGCCGAGTGTCACGGTTCGGTTCGCCGCGATCACGCCGCCGAAGGCCGACACCGGGTCGCACTCGTGCGCGCGCAGGTGTGCTGAGGCGATGGGGTCGATGGCGGTGCCCGAGGCCACAGCGATGCCGCACGGGTTGGCGTGCTTGATGATGGCCACGGCCGGTTCGGCGAAGTCGAAGGCGGCGCGAACGGCTGCATCGGCGTCGACGAAGTTGTTGTACGACATCTCTTTACCGTGCAGCTGAACGGCCTGGGCGATGCCCCGGCCCACCGGCTCGACGTAGAGCGCGGCGAGCTGGTGCGAGTTCTCGCCGTAGCGCAGCGCGTGTGACAGCGAGACCGTGCGGAGCAACTCGTGCGGAAACCCGTCGGCCTGCAGGGGCGCCGTGGGGTCGAAGGCGTGCGAGGGTTCGCCGGCGGCGACCTGGGTCTCGTCGGCGAACCAGGCGGCGACGGCGGTGTCGTAGGCGGCGGTGTGCGCGAAAGCGGTCGCGGCGAGTGTGCGGCGCGTCTCGAGCGAGGTTCCACCGGCGGCGAGGGCAGCGAGAATCTCGGGGTAGGCCGCGGGCGACACCGCGATGGCCACGTTGGCGTGGTTCTTCGCCGAGGCCCGAACCAGCGCGGGGCCGCCGATGTCGATCTGCTCGATGACGTCGTCACCGATGGCGCCGCTGGCAACGGTCTCGGCGAACGGGTAGAGGTTCACCACGACGAGCTGAAAGGCCTGGATCTCGAGCTGCTGCAGCTGCGCGATGTGCGACTCGAGGCGCAGATCGGCGAGGATTCCGGCGTGCACCGACGGGTGCAGGGTCTTCACCCGGCCGTCGAGCGATTCGGGAAAGCCGGTGATCGAGCTGACCTCCGTGACGGCGAACCCTGCTTCGGCAATGGTCTTCGCGGTCGAGCCGGTGGAGACGATCTCGACGCCCGACTCGCTGAGCGCCCGGGCGAGGTCGATGAGCCCGGTCTTGTCGCTCACCGAGACAAGCGCACGCTTGATGGGTACGAGATCGCGGTGGTGAAACAGTGACGGGTCGTGGCGTGGGCCGCTCATGATCGGTTAGCTCCCTGGTGTTGCATTGGATTTCAGGTGGTCGGTGAGGGTCAAGTGGGTGTTGGCGATGTCGAGCACGGCCTGAACGAGCAGTTCACGCTCGACCGTCTTGATACGTTCGTGCAGGTCGTGTTCGGAGTCGCCCGGCAGAACCGGCACCGCCTGCTGAACGAGCACTGGGCCGGTGTCGACGCCTTCGTCGACGATGTGCACGGTGACGCCGGTCTCTGTGACGCCGGTAGCGAGTGCGTCTCGAACAGCGTGCGCACCGGGAAACGCGGGCAGCAGGGCGGGGTGGGTGTTGATGAGGTTCGGCGAGAGGGCCCTGACGAAGCGGGGCGGCAGGATGCGCATGAAGCCCGCGCACACCACGAGGTCGGGCGACCACTGTTCGACTTGCGTCAGCAGTTCGTCGCCCCATGACGCCCGGTCGGCGAACGCGGTGGGAACCACGGTGAACGAGGGCACACCGAACTGCTCGGCGTACGCGAGCCCGGGTGCGTCGGTGTCAGAGCCGACGGCCACGATGCGGGCCGGAAATTCGGCGTCTGTCGAGGCCTCGAGAAGGGCGCGGAGGTTCGAGCCCCCGCCCGAGATGAGCACAACAATCGACAGCACCCACACAGCCTACCGGGGTGTCGAAGCCTTCACTTCTGCCGGTACCCGAGGGGGTCATCAGCCGTCGTGGGTTTGACTGCGCTCTTCGTCTCGCTGGCACCGAACCGCACACCGCTGGCCAGCAGCCCCACCGTGCAGGCCACGCTGAACTCGACGGCGGCCCACAGCCACACCATCGCGGGGTCAGGCCCCACGTCGGCCAGTCGGCCCGGCCCCATTGCGCCGCCCGCCCACAGCGCCAGCAGCGCGAGAATGCTCGCCGCAACCAGCCCCATGCCGACGCCGGTAGCCACGACCCGACCCACCGACACGGGCCCGAACCCGGGCCGGGCGGCTCGGCCCGCTGCACGATCTTCGCCGACGCCTCCGCGGAGCCGCGGGCGCAGCACTACCGCCACGAGAAACGCGATCGCCACCGGAACGATGAGCGCCGCAAAACCGAGCGGCGATCCCTGGGGCAGTGCTCCGAACACGGGCAGCGACGGAATCAACCCCAGCTGCGTGCCCAGAGGAGTGACCGCCGAACCCGTGCCGAGCACAAAGCCGGGGCCGAGCATCCAGCTGGCCGCCCACACGACGATGTTCGGCATCAGAGCGAGCTGCGCGAGAGTGAGCCCCGCGCCGCCCGCAATACCCGACTGCAGCGACTCGTAGAGCGACACCACGGTGGAGTACTGGATGACCAGCAGCAGCGCGACGGCCAGCCCCGCCACGGCGACCAGCCCGGTCGCGATCATGGCGCCCCCGCGCAGCGCTGTGGCCACCAGCGGCAGTTCAGGCGCGGGAATTCGATGCACTTGGCGCGCGAACCACGCGAACAGCGCCGTGCGCTCGCGCAGCACGCTCGGCACGATGCCGAGCAGCAGGCCGAGACCGTAGACGAACGGAACGAACAACACGGCCTGTCGGAGCGACGGGGTCGCCACATCAGACTGGGCGCTCTGCCAGGCCAGGGCGGCGAGCGCCGCCACCGTGAGCATTCCCACTGCGAGCCCGAGCACCGGGTGGGCCGACTGGCCGAGGCGAAGCCCACTGCGCCGACCGAGAAAGACCGTGAGCAGGGCGAACCCGAGCGGGGCGATGCCGATCTCGAAGGGTACGGCGGCCTGGTCGAGAGCGAGTTGGGCAGCGGTCTGCGGGTCGAGGGCAATGCGCAGGTCGACACCGTTGCCGAGCATCCAGAAATCGACCGCTGAGCGCCAGAACACGCTCCAGTCGATGGCGAGGTCGAACTGCACGGCCCACAGAATGGTGAGCATCACGAGCGGAATGCCGATGCCGATGGCTACGGCGAGCAGCGCATCGAGGGCAGCAAGAAGTGCGGTGGTGGGGCGATTCATCAGTGGAACACGATTTTCAGAATGATGACGAGCACGCCGAGCAGCCCTGTGACGATGCCGCCAAGTAGGCGAACCGGCCAGGTGCCACCACGATCGCCGATGGCGAACCAGCCGAGCAGCCCGAGCAGTCCGATGGGCAGCAGAAGAGAGATGTCGTACGCGACACTGTCATCGAAGATGTGCACGGCTCCGAGCAGCAGAAACAGACACGGCACAACTGCCGCATAAATCAGACCGGCCGAGTCATCGACGCCGTGCTTCAGCGAGGCTGAGACGGGCAGGCCATCGACTCCGCGCCGGCCGTAGTGGGCGATGCCGTCGGCGAAGACGTGGGCGATCCAGAACACGAGCATCGTGCCGACCGTCGTGATGAGTACCTCGCGGTCGGTCGCCTTCTCAGAGGCGTTGCCGATGATGGCGCTGACAAGCAACGTGCCGTAGATCGCTTGGGGCGTGACGAACCGGTGACGCCACCGCTGGTAACGGGTGAGCGGCTCGGGCGAGGGCGCGGCGGGTACTGCTGTGTCTGTCACCGGTTAACCGTATCGGCCCTCCACGCGAATGGAGGGCCGACACGTCACGGGCGCCGGTTCAGGGCCCTGTGGGTTTACTCAACTGCTGGTGCACTCACCCTCAGAGGGCGAGGTAGACCTCACGCAGCAGGGCTGCAGTCTCGCTCGGCGTCTTGCCGACCTTGACCCCGGCGGCCTCGAGGGCCTCCTTCTTGCCCTGGGCGGTGCCCGCTCCGTCAGACACGATGGCGCCGGCGTGGCCCATGGTCTTGCCCTCGGGGGCGGTGAAGCCGGCGACGTAGGCCACGACGGGCTTGGTCACGTTGGCCTTGATGAAGTCGGCCGCGCGCTCTTCAGCATCGCCACCGATCTCACCGATCATCACGATCGCCTTGGTCTCGGGGTCGGCCTCGAACGCGGCGAGCGCGTCGATGTGCGTGGTGCCGATGATGGGGTCGCCACCGATACCGATCGCGGTCGAGAAGCCGAGGTCACGCAGCTCGTACATCATCTGGTAGGTCAGGGTGCCCGACTTCGACACCAGGCCGATGGGGCCGGGGCCCGTGATGTTCGACGGAATGATGCCGGCGTTCGACTTCGACGGCGAGATGATGCCGGGGCAGTTCGGGCCGATGATGCGGGTCACGTTGCCGCGGCTCTTGGCGAAGGCCCAGAACTCGGCCGAGTCGTGAATCGGGATGCCCTCGGTGATGACCACCGCAAGGGGAATCTCTGCCTCGACGGCCTCGAGCACGGCCGCCTTGGCGAACGCCGGCGGCACGAAGATGACCGACACGTCTGCGCCGGTCGCCTTCATCGCGTCGGCCACCGAACCGAAGATCGGAAGCGTGACGCCCTCGATCTCGACCTCGGTGCCGGCCTTGCGGGGGTTGACGCCGCCGACGATCTTCGAGCCCGAAGCGAGCATCCGGCCGGCGTGCTTGGTTCCTTCAGAGCCGGTGAGGCCCTGGATGATGATTCTGGAGTTCTCGTCGAGAAAAATCGACATGGTTATTCTCTTCCTGTTCCTGCGTGAGTAGCGGTGAAGGGGTGCACTTACGCAGCGGCGTGAGCGAGTTCGGCTGCCTTGTCGGCGGCTTCGTCCATGGTGTCGACGACGGTCACCAGCGGGTTGTTGGCTTCGGCGAGAATCGCTCGGCCCTCCACCACGTTGTTGCCGTCGAGTCGCACGACGAGAGGCTTGGTGGCGGCAGCTCCGAGCGTCGCGAGCGCGCCCACGATGCCGTTGGCCACGGCGTCACACGCGGTGATGCCGCCGAAGACGTTGACGAAGACACTCTTCACCTGCGGGTCGTTCAGAATCACGTCGAGGCCTGCTGCCATCACCTCAGCGGATGCTCCGCCACCGATGTCGAGGAAGTTGGCGGGCTTGACGCCGCCGTGACGCTCACCCGCGTACGACACGACGTCGAGCGTCGACATGACGAGGCCCGCGCCGTTACCGATGATGCCGACTTCGCCGTCGAGCTTCACGTAGTTGAGGTTCGACAACTTGGCCTTCGCCTCGAGCGGGTCGACAGCACCCTGATCGACAAGGGCTTCGTGGTTCGGGTGACGGAAGTCGGCGTTCTCGTCGAGGGTCACCTTGCCGTCGAGAGCGATGACGTCGCCCTCTTCGGTGAGAACCAGCGGGTTGACCTCCACCAGGGTGGCGTCTTCGCCCACGAAGACATCCCACAGCTTCGCGATGACCGGTGCGACCTTCGGCACCAGGTCGGCCGGAAAGTTCGCGGCGATGGCGATCTCGGTGGCGGTCTTCTCGTCGATACCCGCCAGCGGGTTGACCTCGATACGGGCCAGCGCCTCGGGGCGCTCGACAGCGAGCTGCTCGATCTCCATGCCGCCCTCGACGCTGGTCATCGACAGGAAGGTGCGGTTCGAGCGGTCGAGCAGCACCGAGAAGTAGAACTCCTGGGCGATGCGGGCACCGCCGGCGACCATGACGCGCTTGACGACGTGGCCCTTGATGTCGAGGCCGAGAATCGACTTCGCTGCCTCTTCGGCCTCATCGGGGTTCTTCGCCACCTTCACGCCGCCGGCCTTGCCTCGGCCACCGACCTTGACCTGCGCCTTGACGACCGTCACACCGCCGAGTTTCTCGGCGGCTGCCCTCACCTCTTCAGGAGTGTCAGCGATGATGCCGGGCAGAACCGGTACGCCATAGCTCTCGAACAGGTCTCTGGCCTGATATTCAAATAGATCCACGCTTGCTCATCCCATCCGCATGCAGCCTCTACGGGCATGCGTTGCCTGGTTGCTTGAAAAACGGTAGCCGGATGTCGCGACACTCCATGTCTCTCGAGATCGAGACATCTTGACCGCCTCAAAGCCTACTCTCCACAGGTCGGCAGCCGTTCCACTCTCTCCACAGATTCGTGCGTTCCCCGCCTGCCCGGGGGCGCCCGGCGGCAATCTGGGGCCATGAACCAACTCTCCCGCATATTCCTCGCCCTCACCGCCGCTCTGCTCGTCGTCACCGGTGCGCTGGAGGTCGGCCCGGCCGCCGTCGCCCTCCGCGCGCTCGAACACGCCTACGGGTTCGTGGCTACCACGCCCGACCACTCGTGGCTCGGTTCGCACCGGCTCGACGACGGCAACCTCGGCTTCTGCCTCAATGTCTCGAAGCATCCACCCGAAGGCAACCACTTTCTCTACCAGCGCGGCGACAGCCTCAGCTGGTACAGCTCCGACGATTCGGCGCGCCTCGCCGACATCGCCCGAACCTGGCTGCCGAGCACCGACCCGAACTGGGCCGCCGGGGCGCAACTCGCGGTCTGGGGCATCACGGGCCTCAACGGCCACGACGCCGGCTGGTACGCCGCCCGCGCCGGGGCGAACGCCGGTGCCGTCGCGAGCATAGCGACGCAGATACGCGCGGCGGTCGATGCTCCGACGGGGGCCTCGCACTGGGTCTCGGCGGGGGCCTACCTGACCCTCGGCGACGGTTCAGCGAACAGCGTGAGCACCGAGTTGTTCGTCGACTATGTGGGGCAGGGGGTGACGCAGCTGTCGCCCGGGCAGTACACGGGCATCCTCTCGCTCACCGGCGCCACCTTCGACGACGGGTCGAGTTCGCGCGAGGTCAGCAACGGCCAGTCGTACAGCATCACCCCTCGTGACGGGCACCCGACTACCGACGTGTCGGCTGAGGTGAACTACACCGCGCTGCCCTTCGGCGACGCGCTCTGGGTGGCGCAGAACACCGACGACGGGCAGAGCCTGCTCGTGCCCCCGGCCTTTCTCTCGTCAGCTCACGCGAGCGCTCGCGGCACGGCCGCTTCACCGCTGCCGTTCGCTCCCGCCGTGAGCACTGAGACCAGCTCGCAGCTTGCCGTACCCGGCGCCGCCGTGCACGACACCCTGCACCTGACGCTGGCCGCCGCGCCTCGCGTCGCGGCGCGGGCGCCTGCGGCGGCGTCGGCGTCGGCGTCGGCGTCGGCGTCGGCGCCAGGGTCGGTGCCAGGTTCGGGGTCGGAGTCGGCACCGGGGTTCACGACCGGTGAGCAACTCACGGAGTGGGGCCTCTACGAAGCCCCCGACGGCTCCGCCAAGCCCATCCCGGTCACAGTGACGAGTTCGCTTCTGGGGCCGTTCGACACTGCACCGGTGGAGTCAGCCGCTGCACCGCCGGGTGCCCCCGTCGCCTGCACCGTCGACACCGTGGCCGCCGACGGGCCCGGCACGTACGACACCCCCGCGTGCATCCTGCCCGCGCCCGGGTACTACGCGTGGGTCGACAGTATCGACCCGCACAGAACGCCGCCAGATCAGGGCGGTGCGCGCATCCTGCCCTGGTCATCCCCGTTCGGAACGGCCGCCGAGGTCACTCGAGTTCCGGCTCCCGCCGGCACCCCTCCCCCGGCAACCGCGCCGCCC
>NZ_QYRT01000036.1 GCF_004923255.1 Subtercola vilae
CTCAGCCACCTCCCCAGCCAACCGCACACGCAACCCGTCCACAAGACGGCCCAGCTTCTCTGCGTCTGCGATCCGTGACAACAACGCTTCATCGGCAAGCCCGAAGGGCGCGGCAGCCCCACACCACCCCGCCACAACACCAACCACCTCGTCAAAGGCAGCCGCGTCAGCAGCGGGAGAAGTGGTGGTCGATTCGTTCATGACCCAAGTCAACCACCAACTACTGACATTCACTCAACATTTAGGGCCCAAATCGGCCCCCACAGAAAAGAATCTCAAGAAACTTTTCGGGGACGCCAATCCGAACCCAAGAATGCGAGCGAACTCAGCCCTCAGAACCAGTCAGACTCGCGAACCTGCCGCATGGCCTCGCGCCGCGTGGGCTTGTCGAGACGGTCGAGGTACAGCAGCCCGTCGAGATGGTCGATCTCGTGCTGCAGCGCCTGCGCCATGACCCCGGTGCCCGACACCTCGACCTCTTCACCCTCGAGGTTGAGCCCGACAGCACGGGCATACGGGTACCGAAGCGTCTTGAACCAGAGGTACGGCACCGAGAGACACCCCTCGTCGACCAGTTCTGGCTCGCCCGACAGCTCGACGATGCGAGGATTCAGCAGGTAGCCCATCTCGCCGTCGACGTTGTAGCTGAAGGCGCGCAGGTTCACCCCGATTTGAGCAGCCGCCACCCCGGCGCGGCCCGGGAGCCGCACCGAGTCGAGCAGGTCATCCACCAGCCCCCGCACTCTGTCATCTATTTCGCCGATGGGGTCTGAAACGGTCTTGAGCACGGGGTCACCGAAAGTGCGGATCTCGCGGACTGTCACGGGGGTGGTTCTCCTTATTCGACCACGACCAGAAGGTCGCCGGCCTCAACCTGCTGCGTGTGCGGAATGGCCAGACGCTTCACAACTCCCCCAACAGGGGTGGTGATGGCCGCCTCCATTTTCATAGCTTCGATGGTGGCGATGGCGTCTCCGGCCGCTACAACCGTACCCTCTTCGACCTTGAGGGTGACGACGCCGGAGAAGGGCGCGGCGACGTGGCCCTGGCGAGCGGGGTCGGCCTTCTCGGCTTGCGTGATGGTGACTTTGACGCTCTGGTCGCGAACCGAAACAGGGCGGAGTTGGCCGTTGAGAATGGCCATGACGGTGCGCATGCCTCTTTCGTCGACCTCGCCGATGGCTTCGAGCCCGACGAAGAGTCGCACACCTTTCGAGATCTCGACGACGTGCTCGCCGCCCTGCTGGAGGCCGTACAGGTAGTCGGCCGTGTCGACCACGGAGAGGTCGCCGTATTCTTCACGCTGCTGCTCGAAAGTGGCGGTGGGGCCGGGGAAGAGCAAGCGGTTGAGGGTCTGCCGGCGTTCGGCTGAGCTGCCGGCGAGCAAGGCCTGGTCGGCGTCGCTGACCGGGGTGACACCGATGTTGACCGTCTTGCCCTGCAGCACCTTGGTTCTGAACGGCTCTGGCCAGCCTCCGGGCAGGTCGCCGAGTTCGCCGGCCATGAAGCCGATCACCGAGTCGGGGATGTCGTAGTTCTGGGGGTTCTCGGCGAAGTCGGCGGGGTCTGCGCCGACAGCCGCGAGGTGCAGGGCCAGATCACCGACGACTTTCGACGAGGGGGTGACCTTCGGAATGCGCCCGAGAATCTCGTTGGCCGCCGAGTACAGGTCTTCGATCTGCTCGAAGTGGTCGGCGAGGCCGAGCGCTTTGGCCTGCTGGCGCAGGTTCGACAGCTGGCCGCCGGGAATCTCGTGCTTGTAGACGCGGCCGGTGGGTCCGGGCAGGCCCGATTCGAAGGGGTGGTAGAGCTCGCGCACGGCCTCCCAATAGGGCTCGAGGTCTGAGACGGCCTGCAGCGAGATGCCGGTGTCGCGCTCGGTGTGAGCGAGCGCGGCGACGAGCGCGGAGGCTGAGGGCTGGCTGGTGGTGCCGGCCATGGGCGCGCTGGCCACGTCGACGGCGTCAGCTCCGGCGCGCGAGGCGGCGAGCAGGGTTGCGAGCTGGCCACCCGCAGTGTCGTGCGTGTGCACGTGCACGGGCAGGTCGAAGTTCTCGCGAAAGGCGGTGACCAGTTTCTCTGCGGCGAAGGGTCGCAGCAGGCCGGCCATGTCTTTGATCGCCAGAATATGGGCTCCGGATGCCACGATCTCTTCTGCGAGGTGCAGGTAGTAGTCGAGCGTGTACAGGTTCTCTGCCGGGTCGAGCAGGTCGCCGGTGTAGCACACGGCGACTTCAGCGAGAGTGGAGCCGGTGTTGAGCACGGCCTCAATGGCAGGCCGCATCTGGTTCACATCGTTGAGCGCGTCGAAGATACGGAAGATGTCGACGCCCGACGAGGCCGCCTCGGCCACGAAGGCGTCGGTGACGGCGGTGGGGTATGGCGTGTAGCCGACCGTGTTGCGGCCGCGGAGCAGCATCTGCAAGTTGACGTTGGGCAGGGCTTCGCGGAGCGTCACGAGCCGCTCCCACGGGTCTTCGCCGAGAAAGCGCAGTGCGACGTCGTACGTCGCCCCACCCCAGGCTTCGACCGAGAGCAGCTCGGGTGTCATGCGGGCGACGTACGGCGCCACGGCCAACAGGTCTTTGGTGCGAACCCTGGTGGCGAGCAGCGACTGGTGGGCATCCCGAAACGTGGTCTCGGTGACGGCCAGCGCGGTCTGTGCTCGCAGGTCGGCGGCGAAGGCCACGGGCCCGAGGGCCAACAGTTTCTGGCGCGAGCCCGGGGGCGCGGGCTGCGTGAGGTCGATCTTCGGCAGTTTGGCGGCCGGCTCGACGGTACCAACGCGCTTGCCGTTCGGCTGGTTCACGGTGACATCGGCCAGCCAGTTGACGATCTTCGTGCCGCGGTCTTTCGACACATGGGTCGAGAACAGCTGGGGGCGTTCGTCGATGAACGAGGTGCTGAGGTCGCCTGCGGCGAAGGCCGGGTCTTCGAGCACGGCTTGCAGAAAGGGAATATTCGTCGAAACGCCGCGAATACGAAACTCGGCCAGGGCCCGCTTCGAGCGGCGCACGGCCGAGGCGAAGTCGCGTCCGCGGCAGGTGAGCTTGACGAGCATCGAGTCGAAGTGCGGGCTGATCTGGGCTCCGGATGCGACGGTACCGCCATCGAGGCGAATGCCCGAGCCGCCCGGTGAGCGGTAGGTGGTGATCTTGCCGGTGTCTGGCCTGAACCCGGCGTTCGGATCTTCTGTCGTGATGCGGCACTGCAGGGCTGCGCCGTGCAGCACGATCGTCTCTTGCGTGAGCCCGAGGTCGGTGAGCGAGGCACCAGAGGCGATGAGCATCTGCGATTGAACGAGGTCGACGTCGGTGACCTCCTCAGTCACGGTGTGCTCGACCTGGATGCGCGGGTTCATCTCGATGAAGACGTGTTTGCCTTTGCCCTCCCCCACGGTGTCGACGAGAAACTCGACGGTGCCGGCGTTGACGTAGCCGATCGACTGGGCGAACTTGATGGCGTCGGCGTGCAGCGCGTCGCGCAGTTCGTCGCTGATATTCGGCGCCGGGGCGATCTCGACGACCTTCTGGTTGCGGCGCTGTACAGAGCAGTCGCGCTCGAACAGGTGCAGGGTGTGGCCGTGGGTGTCGGCGAGAATCTGCACTTCGATGTGGCGGGGTCGCAGCACCGCCTGCTCGAGAAACATGGTGGGGTCGCCGAACGCACTGTCAGCCTCGCGCATGGCGGCTTCGAGCGCCTCCTGCAGGTCGTCAGCCGTTTCGACGCGGCGCATTCCGCGACCGCCGCCGCCGGCGACAGCCTTGGCGAAGAGCGGGAACCCGATACCAGCGGCACCGGCCAGTAGCACGTCGACGTCTTTCGACGCCGGGGTCGAGCGCAGAACCGGCACGCCTGCCGCAATGGCATGCTCTTTGGCCGTGACCTTGTTACCGGCCATCTCGAGCACGCTCGTGGGCGGCCCGATGAAGGTGATGCCGGCCTCGGCGGCAGCGGCGGCGAGTTCGGGGTTCTCGCTCAAGAACCCGTAGCCGGGGTAGATCGCGTCGGCGCCGCTCTCTTTCGCGACACGAATGATTTCGCTCACGTCGAGATAGGCCCGCACCGGATGCCCGATCTCACCGATCTGGTAGGCCTCATCTGCTTTGAGGCGGTGCATCGAGTTGCGGTCTTCGTACGGAAACACGGCCACGGTCTTCGCGCCGAGTTCATATGCGGCGCGAAACGCCCTGATGGCGATTTCACCCCGGTTTGCAACCAATATCTTCGCGAACATTGAGACCTTCCGGGGCAGTGCGGCATCCATGCGGCATACAGGAGACAGTTAGGTTCTCCCAGCCTACTGAAGGTAACGTAGACGATTGTGCATGTACTCAGCGTTAGCTCACTCAAGGGCGGTGTCGGTAAGACAACCGTCACGCTCGGCTTGGCTTCGGCGGCCTTCGCGAAAGGCCTGCGCACCCTCGTTGTCGACCTCGACCCGCAGTCTGACGTCTCGACCGGGATGGACATCAACGTGGCGGGCCACCTCAACGTGGCCGACGTGCTGGCGTCGCCGAAGGAGAAGATCGTTCGCGCGGCCATCGCACCCAGCGGCTGGACCAAAGACCGCGGCGGCACAATCGACGTGCTCATCGGTTCGCCGTCTGCCCTCAACTTCGACGGGCCGCACCCCTCCATTCGCGACATCTGGAAGCTGGAAGAAGCCCTCGCCACCGTTGAGAGCGACTACGACCTGGTACTGATCGACTGTGCTCCCTCGCTCAACGCTCTCACGCGCACGGCGTGGGCAGCCAGCGACCGCGTGGCCGTGGTCACTGAGCCCGGGCTGTTCTCGGTTGCCGCAGCCGACCGCGCCCTCCGTGCCATAGAAGAGATTCGTCGTGGGCTGTCGCCGCGGCTGCAGCCGCTCGGCATCATCGTGAACCGCGTGCGTTCGCAGTCGCTCGAGCACCAGTTTCGTATCAAAGAGCTGCGCGACATGTTCGGGCCGCTCGTGCTGTCTCCGCAGCTCCCCGAGCGCACGTCGCTGCAGCAGGCGCAGGGTGCCGCCAAGCCGTTGCACGTGTGGCCAGGCGAGGGCGCGCAGGAGATGGCGCGCAACTTCGATCTGCTGCTCGAGCGTGTGATGCGCACCGGGCGACTCGGCGAGTACGCCGGTGCAGCCTCGACGGCGAACTAGTACTCCCAGAACCTCCACTCAGACAGAAAAGCCCGGGCCTCATCGGCTCGGGCTTTTGTCTTGCCTGAAGAGTACTTCTGGGTCAGGCGATGCGCGAAGCGCGACGGGCGGCCAGCTCGTCCATCGGGTCGGCCACATCGGTGCCGAGCTCGACGAGGCTCGACTCGACCTCGCGCAGAACCTTGCCCACGGCGATACCGAAGACGCCCTGGCCGCGGCTGACGAGGTCGATGACCTCGTCATTCGACGTGCAGAGGTACACACTCGCACCATCGCTCATGAGCGTGGTCTGGGCGAGATCGGTGACACCCGACTCGCGCAGCTGCTCGATGGCGGTGCGAATCTGCTGCAGCGAGATGCCGGTGTCGAGAAGTCGCTTCACGAGCTTCAGAACGAGGATGTCGCGAAAACCGTAGAGCCGTTGTGAACCCGAGCCGGCAGCGCCGCGAACAGTGGGTTCGACGAGGCTGGTGCGAGCCCAGTAGTCGAGCTGGCGATAGGTGATTCCAGCGGCACGGGCGGCAACCGCACCGCGATACCCCGCCGCGTCGTCGAGCTCGGGCAGACCGTCGGTGAAGAGCAGGCCCTGGTCGTAGCGAGCTTGCTCGCCGTGGACACGCTCAGTCATCGGTTTTGCCTTTCGTTGTGCTTCACTCACGCTATCGAGGTCGGTTGCCACGAGCAACGACATTCGCATAAGTGCCCCCGGCGTGTCGCAGAACGTGCGGTGCCGCACCCCACTTTACGGCCAGTTGGGCACCGCAGCGGGCAGGTCAGGGAGCGAGTTTGCCGAGCGCCGAGCGAATGAGACTGGTTCGCACCACTTCGAGCTGCGCGGCGATCTCGGATGCCCGCTCTGCGAGTTGCGCACGACTCGAGACCTTGTTGCGGCGGCTCTCCGGCATCAGGGCGCTCTCGATGAGCCCCACCTCCCGCTCGGCTGCGGCGCGAAATCCGCGCAGGTGCCGCGGCTCGATGGCCACCTTCTGCAGGTCGACCAGGGCTTTCAGCACAGCGAGTGTCTCTTCGCCGTAGGTCTCACTCGCAGCGATCAGCGAGGCGCTGACGGCGTCGTTCAACAGCGTGGGGCTCGCGCCCGACTCCCGCAGCACGTCGTCGCGGGAGTACCGCCTGGCCCCGTTCAGCATCGACGGCACCGTTGCCATCGTGGTTCCGGGAACGGCGGGGTTCAGCCCGGCATCCACCTCGAACAGGTACTGCTTGATGACGTTCAGCGGCAGGTAGCAGTCGCGCTGCATGGCGAGGATCAGCCGCAGCCGCTCGACGTCGCCCTGTGAGAACTTTCGGTAACCCGATTGGGTTCGAGCAGGGCTCACCAGCCCCCGTTCTTCGAGAAAACGGAGCTTCGAGGGGCTGATGTCGGTGAACTCGGGGCTGAGCAGCGCCAAGACCTGGCCGATGCTGAGCATGGGCGCAGACGCGACGGGTGTGACACCCGAGACGCTCGAACGCGGCCGGGCAGAAGCCGCTGCCACTAGCTGGGCGCGTTCGCCGCCACGTCACGACGTGAGGGGTAGAAGGTGAGCCTGAACTTGCCGACCTGAATCTCTGACCCGTCGCTCAGCAGGGCGTCGTCGACGCGCACCCCGTCGAAGTACGTGCCGTTCAGCGAGTGCAGGTCGCGAACGATGAACGTGGTGCCCGAACGTGAGAACTCGGCGTGCCGACGCGAAACCGTCACATCGTCGAGCAGAATGTCGGCGTCGGGGTGCCGGCCAACCGTGCTGGTGAGCTTGTCGAGCAGAAACCGAGCCCCGGCATTGGGGCCGCGGCGCACGATCAGCAGGGCAGAGCCCGAGGGCAGAGCCGCAATGGCATCGAGCTCCTCAGTGGTGACGCCACCTTCGAGAGCTGCCATCTGGGCGGCAAATTCGCCGGTGAGATTGAGTGTCGTGTCGGTCGCATCGCTTCGGTGCTGCGTCATGCGTTCTGAACCGGTGTCGCTGGGCATATTCAACCTCCTTACCTTTTCTCAAGCGTAGCCGATAGCCCCTGTACGAACACTGCCGAGATCAGAAGTCGCCCATCGGTTCACCGCCACGAGGCCAGCGAATAGCCGACGAATGGCCGCATCGAATCTTCGCCTCTCGACTAACGTCGAACGGTGACCTTCGATCGTTATGGCCAAGACGCCCTCGCCGACTTCTCCCGCCGCCCGGTTCGCACCCAGGTCGCCACGCAGGAGGCGACGTTCGACCTCGTTGTCGAAGACATCGCCAGCGACTTCTGCGGCTCTGTCACCGCGGTCGAAGGCAAGATGGTTCAGCTCGAAGACCGGCACGGCCGGCGGCGCATGTTTCCGCTCGGCGGGGGTTTTCTGTTCGAGGGCACCCCGGTCATCCTCGTCGCTCCTCTTACAGCCAAGCGCCCGGGTACGGCTCGCACGGCCTCGGGTTCGGTGAAGGCTTCGGATGCCCGTGCCCGCGTCGCCCGCGCCAGTCGCATCTTCGTCGAGGGGCGACACGATGCCGAGCTGGTCGAGAAGGTCTGGGGCGACGACCTGCGCGCCGAGGGCGTCGTCGTCGAGTACCTGGAAGGCGTCGACCACCTCGACGCGGTGCTCACCGAGTTCGCACCGACGCCCAGACGCCGGGTGGGCGTACTGGTCGACCACCTTGTTGCGGGCTCGAAAGAGAGCCGAATCGCTGAGCAGGTGATGCGGGGCAGGTTCGAGGGCGGGGTGCTCATTGTGGGGCATCCGTACATCGATGTCTGGCAGTCGGTGAAGCCTGGGCGACTCTCGATCGAGAAGTGGCCCGTTGTTCCGCGCTCGATCGAGTGGAAGCATGGCATCTGCGAAGCGTTCGGCTGGCCGCACGAAGATCAGGCCGACATCGCCGCCGCCTGGCAACGCATTCTGGGCCGCGTGCGCAGCTATACCGACCTCGAACCCGAGCTGCTCGGCCGGGTGGAACAGCTGATCGACTTCGTCACCGCGGAGCCTCTGCCGACATCGGGTGCGGCGGCCGGTCGATAATGGTGAACATGTTCGAACCCGCTCTTCTGGTACTGCACTCCCCCGCCAAGCCCGCTGCCGGCGCGGCCGACCCTGTGGAGCCCGTCTTCACCCAGCACGACACCGCCGCACCGGTGGCGAACGCGCTCGACCTCGGCATCACCCGCGGCGACGGAATATTCGAGACCATCACGGTGATCAACGGCATGCCGCAGGCCCTCGACGCACATCTGAAACGGTTCGCGCGGTCGGCGCGCATGCTCGAGCTGCCCGAACCCGATGCGGCGGCATGGAAGCACACGCTGCTCGCGGCGATCGACAGCCGCGAACTGGTGCCCGAAGCCTTCGTCAAACTGCTGTACTCGCGCGGTGTCGAGGGCTCGGGCCAGCCGACCGGATGGGTGTGGCTGGCCGAGAGCGGCGACTTCACGAAGGCTCGAACCGAGGGCATCCGTGTGGTGCTACTCGACCGCGGGTACGCGAGCACGGTCGAGCAGACGTCGCCATGGTTGCTGCAGGGCGCGAAGACACTCTCGTACGCGGTCAACCGCGCCGCGCTCCGCGAGGCCGAGCGACGGGGCGCCGACGATGTGATCTTCGTCAGCAGCGACGGCTATCTGCTCGAGGGCCCCACGTCGACGGTTGTACTGAAGCTCGACGACCGGTTCGTCACGCCGCGCACCACCCTGGGCATCCTGCCCGGTACGACGCAGGAGAGCATCTTCGAGATCGCCCGGGTGAATGGTTTCGAGACAGCCTACGAGGTGCTGACCCCCGCAGACCTACGGCGGGCCGATGCGGCGTGGCTGGTGTCGAGCGTGCGAAACGCTGCGCCCGTGAATGCGGTCGACGGGGCACCTCGCGCCATCGACGCCGAGCTCACCGAGGCCATCAACGCCGGGCTCGCGTCACGCACGGTATGAGCGCGGCCTGAACAACGAACGAGTGGCAGCACCCGTCGAAACGGGGCTGCCACTCGAATGGTGCACTGCAACCGGGGAGGCCCGGGCAGAATCCGCGGGTTACGCGGCGGGGCCTGCCATCAGCGTGACACTGACGCTCTGGCTCGCACCTGACGCGTCGGTATACGTGATCTTCACCGTGTCGCCCGGGTTGTACGAGGCGAGCGTGCTGGTCAGAGCGGTTCCGCTGGCGATCGAGGTACCGTCGACAGCCGTGATGGTGTCGCCCGCGACGAGGCCTGCGGTTGCGGCAGGAGTGCCGTCGATGACGCCGGCCACGACCGCGCCGGCTACCGTGCTGGTGCCCGTGCTGCCGCCGCCGGTCGAACCGCGTGAGCTGCCGCCGAGGCCCGAGCTGCTGGAGTCAGTGCCGACCTCGATGCCGAGGAACGCCGGGTAGCCGAGACTGACGTTCGTGTTCTCCTGGCCCGAGTCGATCTGCTTCGCGATACCGATCGCCGTGCTGATGGGGATGGCGAACCCGGTCACGTTCGCCGTTCCGCTCGAGGCAGCCGTGTCGATGCCGATCACTTCGCCCTGCGCGTCGTAAAGAGGGCCGCCCGAGTCGCCGGCCTGAATGTCGGCGGCGATCTGAATCATGCCGCTCAGCGTCTCGCCCGCCGAGCTGCCCTCGGCCTGGGTGGTGACCGACTGGTTCACCGCGGTGACGGTGCCGGCCGCGGCCGACAGCGAGCCGGTGCCCCCGGCGTTGCCGACACCGGTGACCGCGTCACCCGCTGCGACGGTGCCTGAGGTGTCGAGCTTTGCGGTGGTGAGACCGGATGCCCCGTCAAGCTTCAGCACCGCGACATCGTCTTTGACATCGGTACCCACCACGGTTGCCGTGTAGGTCTTGCCCGTCGTGGCGATGGTCACACTGATGCTCGTGGCACCTTCGACGACGTGATTGTTGGTGAGGATCTCGCCGTCGGCGGTCAGGATGATGCCGGTTCCGGCCGCTTCGGCGTTCTGGTAGGCGAGTTTGGTGTCGATCAACACGACTCCGGCGCCCTGCGCCTCGGTGGCCGCCGTTGCCGCTGTTGTCGATGAGCCGGTGCTGGTCGATCCACCGCCGGTGTTGCCGCTGCCGGTCGATCCGCTGCCGGTCGAACCGCCGCGGCCGTTGCGGTAGCCGGGAACGGTGGTGGTGCCCGACGACGAACCGCCGCCGATGCTGCTGCCGCCGCCGAGTGAGCTCGACGAGCCGGTGCTGGTCGACGTCGACGCACCGGCCAGAGCGTGCAGCACGACGGGAACGCCGGTGGCCATGGTGACTCCGACGCTCGTGCAGGCCACGGCGATCGCCGCTGCCGTTGCCCCGAGAATCAAAAAGTTGCGGGGGCGCCACACGCCCCGCTTCGTGACGGGCAGCGCTTCGGGGGCGGGCTGCTCAGGGTCGAACTGCTGGTCGGACTGCGGGGTGGTCATGGCTTCCTCTCGGCGCCCCAACTGGGCTAGAACCAGATAAGCCCCCGAACTTATGGAGAAGCTATGAACCGGAATCGGGTTAGCTGGGAGTGGCCGGTGGGAGTGCTGAGAAGCATCCGAAGCTCAACGCACGCTGAGGGTTCGCCACAAAGCGACGTCTGGGTTCTTTCGGTTGATCGATCAGCCCCGGCGGTTAAGATTGGGGCAGGGCAGACCACAGCCCACCCCTGTCGACGTATCGAAGCCACGAGGAGCACCATGACTGACGATTCGACCACACGACCGCACGACGAGGCCGAAGACGGCACCCCCGGCGAAGGTGCGTTCGCGGGGCCCGTATACGCTGGGCCGGTGTCGGCTTCGACGCACCTGTCGGCGAGCACGGGCACCGGAGTGTCAGCCTCTGATGCCGACCAGGCCCAGGGGGCTCCGGAGGCCCTGCCTCCGAGCTCCGCCCGGTCAGAGACCGGGTACGTGCTCACGCGGCGCGACCGCACCGCCATCACTTTCGTCGACTGGGCCGTGAAGCTCGGCACACCCGAATTCCAGGCGCACTACCGCCCGGTCACCGACGAGCTCTTCACTCACCACTTCATCGACCCCACCGCGAAGCCGGCCTTCGTGCCGCCGGCACTCGTCAGCGTGCAGCAACTCGACGCCGACAGCGACCCGCTGGAGATCATCCGGTCGCACGTCGCACTGGTGGTCGATGACCGTGAGGCTCGTGACAAGGCCCGCATCGAGACCACGGCCCAGTTCGAAGAGAGCCAGCGGGTGCTCAGCGAGCTGCGCGCCTATGTGGCCGGCCTCGAAGGCGACCTGGCCGAAACCACCGACAAACTTCAGGCAGCCGACCAGCAGGTCGCCGTGCTCACCGGCCGCCTCGAAACGGAGATCTCGGGGCTGCACTCGCGACACGCGGCTGAACTGGCCGACACGGCCGCTGCCCACGAATCGACGCTCGCCGAACTCACCGCAGAGCGAGACACCTCGGTCAACGAACTGGCTGCCCAACGCGACCAGGCGATTGCCGAGCTCACCGCAGAACGCGATGCAGAGGTGGGCGCGCTTCGCGGCCAGCTCGAGACCGACAGCACAGCTCAGCGCGGCGAGCACGAAGCCGACATCGCGCGACTGCTCGGCGAGCACACGGCAGCAGTGGGCGCTCTCGTGGCCGGCCACCAGAGCGCAGTCGACGAGGCCGATGCGCGGCACGCCGAGGCGGTGGCAGAGCTCGAGACGGCTCACGCCGAACAGATCGCCGACCTGCAGCAGCAGCTCGCGGCATCCGTTACCCTCGTCGAAACCACCACGGCCCAGCTGAAAGAGGCCAGACTCTCGACCGGCTCGCTCACGGCCCAGCGCGACCGGGCCATCGCCGAGGGCTCCGAATGGCGCAACCGGCTGCAGCAGACGGTCGCTGCCCTCGCCACGACCATCGACGTCGGCGAATGGTCGATCGACAGCTCACCGGATGCCCGGCTCATCGAATTCGTCGAGCAGTCGCAGCTCGCCCTCACAAGCGGGCTGGAGTCGGCGCGGTCGACCCTCGATGAGATCGAAGAGGTTGCCACCTCGCAGCTCGTCGACGAGTCAGAGACCAGCGACTATGCCATTGGCGCGAACGACGCGGCCGTGCTCATCCTGAACGCGCTGTACGGCGGGGCTCCCGACGAGGGTGAAGAGGTCGACGGTGAGGCAACCGCTGGTGGTGACAGCGGTTCGGCTGACGCCGCCGGCACCACGGCGGCCAGCGGCGAAGGCGGTCGCGGTTCGGTGAGCGACGGCGTTGGCATCGGAGGCAGTGACGGCACCAGCCCGGGCAACGGCAGCGCTGCTGCAGTCGATGGTGACGACGACGCGGCCGCCCGAGGCGCCGACACCGTCGTCGTCACGACGGTGATGGCCGGCGGCGTGAACGGGCCGCGCGACGGGTACCGCTCCGGCGCACGCCCAGATGGTGTCTCCTCTGTCATCCGTCGCCGCAGCACAGACGACCTCGACGGGCTCGAAGCAATCGAGTCGGCCCTCGCCGACGACGACGCGGTGACGCTCGCTGAGATCGAGGAATCCGATGCCGAGTTCGAGGCCGGGCTCGGGGGCGAGGTCGACGTGGAGTTCGAGAACGAACCCGACCGCGCGGCCGGGCGCGGCAACCGCGGCGCAGACACCGGGGCGGCGGCCGAGGCTCGCCGGGCATCCTGAACCGGGTGGTGACCCTCGCGAACCATGGCTGACCTGACCAGTGCGCGCGTCGACAGTTGGGCGTGGGCGGTGCGGTTGTTCAAGACGCGCTCGGCCGCGACGGCGGCGTGCCGGGCCGGGCATGTGAAGGTGAACGGCGATCGGTCGAAGGCCGCCCAGACGGTGAAGACCGGCGACGAGGTGCGTATTCGGGTCGATGGGTTCGACAAGATCGTCGTGGTGAGTCGGCTGGTCGTGAAGCGCGTGGGCGCAACGGTGGCCGCGGAGTGTTTCACCGATCTGACTCCCCCGCCGCCGCCCCGCGAGACGGTGGCGCTCGTGGCGACGCGGGATCGCGGGGCCGGGCGCCCCACCAAGCGGGAGCGCCGCGAGCTCGACGATCTGCGCGGGCGTTAGCTAGTCGGCGAGGCCCGAGGCGTTGTCGGGCTGCACCGCGCGTGCCTGGGCGATCGCGTCGAGCACCCGGGCGCGCAACACGTTCGACCGGGCAGCGAAGACCTTCTGCCTCGCGGCGTAGACCGCTTTGCCCTCGCGGGTTTCGATCTGCACGGCTTCGAGCCCGAACTGCGACACATCGTACGGTGACGCCTGCATGTCGAGCTGACGGATGTCGCGAGCGAGCTCGAAGCAGTCGAGCAGCAGTTCACCCGACACCAGGGGGCCGAGTTTGATGGCCCACTTGTAGACATCCATGCCGGCGTGCAGGCAGCCGGGCTGCTCGAACTGCTCCTGGTGCTCGCGCGTGGGGCTCAGATGGTTGGTTGAGAGGGCATCGGGGGTGAAGAACCGAAAGGCGTCGAAGTGCGAGCACGCGATGCGGTTCGATTCGACCACCTCGTCGGTCGCCGCGGCGCTGAGCCGCAGCGGAATCGACTCGTGCCGCACCTCGCCCTCGGCGACCTTGTAGACCATCGCCCACTCGTGCAGCCCGAAGCACGCGAACTGGGCCGGCCGAGCGGCGGTCTGCGACAATATGCGTTCGACAAAACCGATCAACGAAGGCTTAGCCTCGAGAAACGCTGTGGCGTCGACGACGACTCCCCCGCCCTCGGGGGCGTACCAGCGCCAGGTTGCCCGTTCGAACTCCTGCACGCCATCGAGCACGACTCCGGCGCCGGGGTGCCAGCGCCTCAGCAGCGACGGCTTGTACGGGTAGTAGGTGAACAGAAAGTCATCGACCGGATGCTGCTCCCCCGTCGCCCGCCGCGATCGCCACCCCGCCGTGAACTCGTCGGCCCGCTCCTGGTGGGCGGCCTCGCGTGCGCGCCAGTCGTCGAGCGTCAACGTCTTAGCCTGCTCCTGTGCGCGCGTCACCCCGTGCGCGACGGTCGGGGTCAGGATGCTCGAAGCCATACCCCGAGCCTAGTAACCCCTCTGCCGTTTCGGTGCGGTCACGGCACCCGCAGCTCGCGCAGGGGGTCGCGGCGCGATGCGATCAGCGCCGGAACAGCGGCCGCGGCGAGAGCCGTCACCACGGCGAGAAGTGCGAGAGCGGCGAAGAATGCGGGCGGCGGGAGTGGGGCATCCTGAGCCGTGAGCACCAGCGAGGTGGTGACGCAGCCGAGGGTCGACCCCGCCACGGCCTGAAGACCGACCTGCGTGAGCAGAAGCTGCACGATGAGGCTTCGCGAGGCCCCGAGCGCCCGGCGACGGCCGAAGTCGCGGCGGCGCAGCAGCACCAGCGCAGAGAGAATCGCGGCGACGATCACTGCGGTCGCCGCGAAGACCGACTCTACGAGGCCCTGGCCGAAACCTCCGAGCTGTTGGCCGACCGTTGCGCGCAGCTGGGCGAGTTGCTCGCTGGTGGTGACGGTCACGGTACTGGCGTCGGTGACACCGAGCACCGAGCTCACCACGGCGGCGACACTGCCGACCTGCCGGGGGGTGGCGGCCACGACCACGAGCACGTCGACGGGTTCGGCGATGGCGGATGCCGTGGCGGGCGCGGGCGCGGTGACGGACGCGGTGACGGGTGCGGCAGCGGGCTCGGGCTCGGGTCTGGGTGCGGGCAGCGCGGTGGGCGGCGCAGCGTCGGGAGCGACGACGAAGGGCGAGGGCTGCGACGACGCAACCGAGTGCGGAACGATAAGCAGTGGCTCGAGAAAATGGAGGTAGCCGGGCACGGGGAGAGTGGCCGCGATGTCGACACTCTGGTGATTCGCAACCGACTCGGCCGTACCGACGCGATCGGCGAAGCCGAGGGTGCGCGCGGCCAGATCCGACGCGACAGGCCCGCTGGGGTCGCCGAGAGGAGCCCAGTTCTCGGAGTACGCGGCGCGCATCGGCACTTTTGCTCCCCCGGCGAACACCGCGTTCGTCACATCATCGGCGGGGCCGAACGCCGCGACCCATTCGATTCCGTCGACGTGGGCGAGACGGGCGAGCACCGAGGTGTCGAGCCCGGCGCCCTGTTGCGCTCGCACGACGATCGAGCGTGTTCCCGAGCTGTCGATGCTGCCGAGCACCGCGCTTTCGGTCGCGGCCGTGCGCCCGGCCGTGAGCAGCACCGTTGCGCAGAGGGCGGCGATGACACCGATCGTGAGCAGCGACCCCACTTTCTGCGAGCGGGCGCCGGCCGCTGCCTCCCTCAGCAGCGCCGCACTCTGACGCGGGGCCGTGGGGCGCAGAACCTGCGGGATCAGTGCGCCGCGACCGAGTGTGGCGCGCATCAGGCCGCGGCCGAGCATCCGGCGCCGCACGTCAGAGCGCCATCGTTCGATCGCATTCGGTCACCAATGAGGGGTCGTGCGTCGCCACGATGACCGTCGACCCGGCCGCGGCACGCTCGCGAAACGCCGCGAGTACGGTGTCGGCTGAGGCACGGTCGAGGTTGCCGGTGGGTTCGTCGGCGAACAGGATGCCCGGGTCGTTCATCAGCGCCCGACAGAGCGCGATGCGCTGCGCTTGGCCGCCCGAGATCTGGCCCGGGCGATGCTCGGCACGCTGCTCGACGCCGAAACGGCTGAGCAGGTCGCGCGCATGCTGAATGCTCGCGCCGCGAGACACCCCGCGGTAGAGGCACGACTCGAGCACATTGTCGAGAACGGTGCGGCTGGCGTCGAGCGTGGCGTCTTGAAAGACGAAGCCCACCGACTCGGCGCGAAGATGAGCACGCTCGGAGTCGGGGAGCTGATCGACTCTCTCACCGCGAAAACGGATTTCACCTGCGGCCGGCCGCACCATGAGCGCCATGAGATAGAGGAGCGTCGACTTTCCGCGGCCCGACGCGCCCGTGATGGCGACGAGTTCGCCCGGCCCGAACGATGCGTTCCACTCGCTGAAGAGGGGGGCGACTGCCGGGTAGCCGAACGTCAGGCCGCGCACCTCGAGCGACGCGCCCGCGCTCACGACCCACCAGCCCTGTCAGCTCTCCCAGCCCCACTAGCCCCAGCAGGCGACGGGATGCGCACGCGAAGCCCCGGGTCGATGCCCGTCACGACCGACATGCCCTGCGCCTCGGCCGCGACGGCCACGGGGTGGGTGACGCCGGAGTCGTCGAGAACGCTGAGGGTGTGTGCGGCATCCGTTCGCAGTGCGATCGAGGGAACAATCGTGCCCCGAACGGTCGGCACCGTGATCACCGAGGCGGGTAGCAGGGTCTGCCCGCCCACCGGGATGCCGTCGCACGACGTGCCACAGACGGAGCCGCCTCCGTCGCCTGTGAGCGAGATGACAACGGTACCCGCGTCGGCGGTGCTGCGGCCGGCGGCAAGGGCATGCCAGGTGTCTCCACCGCTTCCGCTGATGTCGACACGGGTGCCGTTGGGTATGAGGGCCGATTGGCTTTCGCCGACCGGCAGAGTGAATTCTGGTACATCACCGAGGCCGAGAATGGCGGGCTCACCGCCACCGAGGGTGGCGCCCCGCCTGACGATGTCGGTCGCCAGGGCGAGTCGGGCCGGCAGGTCGGGCACGAAGACCACCTCGCCGTAGGCGACGGTTCCGCGTGCCTCGCCGCCGCTCGGTACGTTGCCGCTCAGTACGCCGCCGCTGGATACTTCTCCGCTCGCCTGCTGCCACCGTTCGATCGCATCGACGGTCACCGAATCGACAACCCCCGTGCTCGCCGACCCCGCAGGCTCGCCCGCGAAATACCCGCCGTCGGCGAGCATCGACTGGAGCTGCCGCACGTCGTCACCGGAGTCACCCGCCGTGATGGCCCGGTACGCGGGAATCTGCCCCCGCGCCGCCACCACCGGATGCTCGTCAACGGAGTACAGCCGCCCGCCCTGCGACACGGGCTGCCCAGCGACGGCGTCGACCGATGTCACGACGCCGGCAGCCTCGTTCATGGCCACCGGACTCGACGACCATTGGGCGGCCACGTTGAGGGTGAGGTGCGCACCCACCTCACCCTCAACGGCCTCGACGGTGGTGTACCCGTCATTGGCGCCGATCGCGGGCGCCGGCAGCAGGATGGTCGCAAACGCCCACCCCGTGCCGCACACCAGCGCGGCCATCCCGAGCACCGCCACCAGAGCGGTGCGTGCCCGGGCTGCTCTGGCCGTCACCGCTCCTCCCGGGCCGCCCGACGGATGATCGAGGCCAGAACCCACACCGTCTCGCTGTCGAGCTGATTCACTTCGTCGAGAACCCGCCGGTCGAACCGCCCGAGCCGCACCCCCGACTCAGCGCATGCGAGCAGCAGCGCGTCGGAGCCGAGCACCCGGCCCCGCGCACAGCTCGTCTTCACCTCGGCGAGGGTTTCGAACGGCCCCATGGGCATACACACTCCTTTTGTCCAGATGATCGTGAGTCGGGCGGTCGCCCGTCAGGCTGATGTGGGCCGGCCCACCGCTACAGGCCCGATCAGAACGAGCTGCTCGCGCACGAGAACGCGTGCCCGGTCTCGGTGCCAGAGGGGTACGAGATCTGCATGGTCACGACCCCGTTGCCCGACGCGAAGCGGTGGAACCCCGACCCGAACGTCTGGCTGGTCCACCAGGCGCCGTTGGCTTGGTGGTAGTGCACACTCGTGGCGTTCACGTACGCCGTCGAGGCCGCCGAGGGGCCGCCGAACCCGCAGATCTGCGAGCCGACGTCGGTGGATGCTGATGCACTGAGCGTGCCGGCCAGAACGAGCCCGGCAGCCAGGGCGCCAGCCGCGACGGCGGAGTGGAGGAGTTTCATACTGATTCCTTTCGGCACCGAAAACGCATTGACCTCAGACGATTTCGGTGCGATTCTGTAGATGATGAAACCTCACTATATGCCTCATGCTTTTAGACCACAACGCCCGCTTCGACCGAATCGCACGCGTGGGCTGCTCGCCCTCGGCTCGGTTGTGCTGTGCGCCCTCGCGGGGGTGTCGGCGTGCAGTACTGTGGCCGGGCATCCGGAACCGACGGCCGCAGAACAGCCCGTTGGGCAGCCCGCCGGGCAGCCCGCAACCGACCAGAACCCTGCGGCAGCGCAGAACCCCGCGGCCGCACAGCAGCTCAGCGACTCACCCCTCGCCGACGCGCTCTACCGCTGCATCGTCGCGCGCGGCTGGAACGTGAAGATCACCCCCGAGGGCGGAATCGTCGCGGGCAGCGACACGATTCCGAAGGCGCAGTACGAGCTGTACCTCGCCGACACGTGGAGCTGCAACACCGAGGTGAAGGCGCAGTTTCCGGTCGACGACAACCAGAAACACCTGCTCTACGCCGCCGAGGTGGCCGAGCGAACCTGTCTCATCAGAGCGGGCTACTCGGTACCCGACCCGCCCACGCTGCAGACATTTCTCGACACCTACGATTCGGCACCCTGGTCGGCGATGGCCTCGTCGAGCCTCGCCGCCATCAGCCAGAGCATGTCAGACGATGCGTGGGCCGCCATCAACCACGCCTGCCCGCAACCTGTTCCGGGAGCGCTGAAGTAGGGCCGCGAAGCCGTGATCGATCGAGAAACGGCACCAGACGGCATCCTGCAGAGCATCCCGCACGGCTCCACGGCGACCGGATGCCCGCCGGTAGGCTGACGGAGTGCCCTCGTTTCGCGTGACTGTCATGATCGGCGCCCTCAAGACCGGAGTCGCCCCGCCGTCGCTCGTACCGCGGGCCGCAGCCGCTGCCCGCACGCTCACCACCGTCGAGGCGAGCGATCTCGCAGTGGTCAGCGGCAGTGCGCGCATCACCGTTCGCTTCACGGGTGACGACGCCGCCCACGCGTTCATCGTCGCCGACGCGGTGCTGAGCGAACTGAGGTCACTCGCCGAGGTCGTGACCTACCAGGTCACGCGTCGCCAGGGCGGCCGCTGGTACGCCGAGCACTGAGGCCTGCTTCACGCGCCCGGCATCGCCGATGCGTCCATCCAGAAGAGCTCCCACAGGTGCCCATCGGGGTCGGCGAACGTGCGCGTATAGGAGAAACCGTGGTCTTCCGTCTCTCGAAACGCCACCGCTCCCGCTTCGAGCGCGTTCTCGGCCACGGCGTCGACCTCGTCACGGGTGTCGAGCCCCACCGCCAGGATCATCTCGACCGTCGACGGCTCGGCGATCGGTTTCGTCGTGAACTGGGCGAAGAAGGGGTGCAGCAACAGCATCACGGAGATCTCGCCGGAGACGACCACGCACGCGGCGTTCTCGTTCGTGAAAGCCTGGTTGATCTGCCAGCCGAGACTGGAGTAGAACCCGACGCTCCTCTCGAGGTCGGTCACGGGCAAGTTCACGAAGATCTTGGTCGGCATGCCCTCACCGTATCGAGCGAAGTACACAGCGTCAACATCGGGTTGACGCAGACGGCGCGCCAGCCCTACAGCTTGAGGCTGAGACCCTTGGCGTTGCCGAAGTCGATGTGGTCGTGGGTGCACGTGTCTTGGAAGGCCACGAAGTTCGTGGTCGAGATCGAGCGACCGCACTCCGACTGGCCGAGGCCGGTGCCGGGGGGCACAAGCGGGTCGAGCAGTTTGATGAGCTTGATCGAGTCGGCGTCGGCACCCGTGAGCCCGTGGCCGTTCAGAATGTAGAAGTCGACCGCGTGGCCGCCGCCGTCTTTGTAGTGCGACGAAGCGGTTCCGGCACCCTCGATCTGCCCGGTGCAGAGCCGGTTGATATCGCTCACACCCACCTTGTCGAAGTTGTCGACGACCACCTTGATGACCTGCAGAATGCGGTAGTCGACACCGCAGCCCTTCACAGCGACGCCGTTGGCGAGGTTTCTGATCTCCTGAATGTGATCGGGCACAGACCCCACCAGCTTGCCCGACGCCACGTCGACCATCAGCTCGGCCGCGAGAGCCTGCACCGTGGGCGACACCGTCGAGCCTTGGGTCGAGTCCATCGCCGCGAGGTCGCCCGTGGTGGTGTAGCTGTCACGAACCGATTGCTGCCCGTTCACTCCGGCAACGGTCAGGCTCTGGATGCCCAGCTGGCTCGAGGCCGCAAGATTCGGGTTGTTCACACTGTTCGAATCGCTGTACGCATATGCCGGCAGCGCCAGGGTCGCCACCAGGCCCGCCGTGGCGAACATCACCACCGTGTTGACGATGCCGCGCCTACGACTGTGCGGCCGGTCGATGGATGCCCGGTGACGCATCCGCGGAAGAACCCGCCTTCCCGCGGTCGACACCGCCGCAGCGGCCCCACGCGGCTCGGAGGCGCCGTCGAGGCGCGAGAACGTGAGCGACGACACCGTCGTGTGCTCGACGAACGGTTCGGGCTGGGTGACAGATGCCGCCGGTGACGCAACAACCGCAGGGGCCGGGGCGATAACAGGCGTGGCGGCAACGGGTTTGGCGGCACCGGGGGTCGAAACCACCGGCATGGCGGCAACGGTGGCAACGTCAACCGGCGTGGCCACAACCGGCATGGTCGCCACAATGGGAACGTCGCTCGTGACGGCGGCACGACGGTCGCGGCGGCGAGCATCCGGAACCGCGGGAGCGACCACCTCGGGCACACTCGCCGCGGCGGTCGCGGCCATTTCGGCGCCGATCGACGAGGCCATGGCCGCCGCGAGTTCACGGTCGCGGCGTTCGCGACGCGTCTCGATGAGAGGCTCGACTGAAGCAATCGATTCGCGCTGGCGCAACTGGCGACGGGAGAGAGAGGCGGTCACGACGGGTACTTGAAAACTCGGGCTGGGTACCAGATCGCCTGTGGCTTCTGGTATTTCGCTCGAATCAGTCACGTGTAGTAGTCCTCCAGCACTGCGGTGCTTATGTGGCCGTGCGTGTTTCACCGGCCTGGTACGAGTGAACACACCTCTGCTCACTGCACCCGTCTCACCCTTCGGGAGGTGAGACGACTTCTCGAGGTTACCCAACCGTTACCAATTTGTCACATCGCTGTCGCTATTCTCAGAAACCTGTGATGTAGACGGTTTTCAGACGAATCGGATGCCTGACTGCAGTCGCTCGCGCAACTCGAACACCCGGTCGACGCTCGCGCGCTCGCCCCCCGAGACCCCGTTGCGCAGCAACTGCGGCAGAACCGACCGTCGAATCACGACCGATCCCGACTGCCGGCCGCGTTCGACCTGGTCGAACGGCACCGCCAGATCGCCGTCGGGAACAACCACCACCAGCGCCGTGAATCGCACGCCCACCGACTTGCCGAGCGCCTTCGCATTGACGGCCAGCTCATGCAGCGGTTCTTCATCGTCGTCAATGCGCTCCCCCACGAGCTCGCCCTTCGAGAGCCGCACCTCGCCGCCCCAGTCGTGCGACTGCAGGGCGAACAACCCAGCCGGGCCGAGAACGATGTGGTCGATGTTGCCGCCCGTGCGGGCGACCGCCACGTTGTTCCACACGGTGTACCCGATGCCGAGGGTCGACACGATGCGCGCCGTCTCCTCTTCGGCAATGGCCTTCGCGAGCCACCGCCTGATCTCCCGGGGAGCCGACCGCACGAGCGCGGGGTCGTACGGGTCTTTCAGCTCGACACCGCGCCCCACCCACTCGCGCATCAGAGTCAGGTAGTGCTGCCGTTCGTCGCCGCCGGGGTGCCCGTACGAACGAGCCTTCAGCGATGAACCCTCAGGGCGGAAGGGCGAGGATGCCGCACCGGCGCTCCCGTGTGAACGAGCATCCGGAGCCATCGAATCGGCCTGACGCCCCGAGTCGTAGATGGCCCGATCGGCGGGGGTGCCGATGTGCTCCCATGCCACCTGCACGGCGTGAAAGCGCGCCGCGCTGCCCCCGGTGTCGGGGTGCGTCTCGCGCAGCAACCGGCGGTAGGCGTGGCGAAGCTCGTCATCAGTGACGCTGGGGTCGACTCCGAGAACTTCGTACGGCGTCTCTGAGGCCGGGCTGGCGGGCATGCGGGGCGTCTCGCTTTCGGGCTGCACAAGCGTGCACGGGTCGGGGTCAGCTGAGGGTAACGCTCCCAGCTTGGCGTACGGCTGAAATTGTGCGCAATTTCGCTCTGGGCTGCTCAGGCCGGAAACCCGCCATTCGAGTACAGCAGCTGCCCGTTCACCCAGCCGCCCTCAGCAGAACAGAGGAACGAGACCAGCGCGGCGGCATCGGCGGGAGTGCCCGCGCGGCCTGCCGGCGTCTGGGCGATAACCTCGGCGCGAAGCTCTGCGGTCATCCACCCGGTGTCGGTGGGCCCCGGGTTGACCACGTTCGACGTGACAGCCAGGTGCGCCAGTTCGCGCGCCGCCGCGATCACGATGCGGTCGAGGGCGCCCTTGCTGGCGCCGTACGGCAGGTTGCCGACGGTGTGGTCGCTCGTGAGGGCGACGATGCGCCCGGGCGGCAACGCCGACGCCAGCGGCAGCGGCAGCGGCAACGCCGACGCCAGCGGCAGCGGCAGCGGCGACGCCACCGGCACAGGTAGCGGCCCAGGCACAGGCACAGGCACAGGCACAGGCATCGGCACCCCCAACCTCTCCGCAGCACGAGCTCGCCGCACACCGAACTCCCGCAGCAGCAACCAGGAGGCACGTGTGTTCACCGCGAAGTGCCGGTCGAAGCTCTCGACCGAGGTGTCGAGCAGGCCCGAATCGACCGACTCGGCGTGGCTCAGTACGAGCGCCGACACCGGGCCTACCTCGCGCTCCGCGTGATCGAAGATCTCTTCGGCCGCCGAGACCAGGGTGAGATCGGCCGCCACCGTCGAGACGCGGGCACCAGAGGTGCGGAGCGAGGCGGCGATGGTGTCGATGTCTCGGGGCATGACTCCCCAGGGCATCCGGTCGTCGTAGGCAGACCAGTAGGTGATGACCAGATCGAATCCGTCACGGGCGAGGCGTCGGGCGATGGCTGCTCCGATGCCGATCTCGCGGCCGACGCCCGTGACGAGGGCGACAGGCCGGGCAGAAACGTCAGTGTTCATGCCTCGACACTAACGGTGTCGCTGAGAGAGCCCACAGACTCCACTATCGCGCGAGGCGGAGTCGCCGGTACCCTCGAGTCAGCTCACCGACAGTCTCGGAGTCGAGCGCGGACGACATAGAGGAGAGTCATGACGGCCAGCGAAGAGGGCACCCCCTGAGCGGCACCGGCCCGGATGCCCCGCTGGCCCTGCAACCCAGCACAGGCGGGAGCACCGACCGCGCCGTCGGCGTCATGCTGCCCCGCGACCTGCCCGCCGGGCGCGTCGTCGAGTTCGCCCAGCGGGCCGATGCGCTCGGCTTCGACGAACTCTGGGTAGTCGAAGACTGCTACTTTCGCGGCGGCATCGCGCAGGCGGCAGTTGCCCTGGCCTCGACACCCCGCATTCACGTGGGGCTGGGCATCCTGCCCGCCGGGGCCCGTAACACGGCCTTCGTCACGATGGAGATCGCGACGCTCGCCGAGCTGTTTCCGGGCCGGGTGACGGCGGGAATCGGCCACGGCATGCCCGTCTGGATGCGCGAGGTGGGCGCCTGGCCCGCCAGCCCGCTGGCCCTGCTCGGCGAGACGCTGCGCGGCATGCGCGAACTGCTGCGCGGGCAACGGGTGACCGCCGATGGGCGCTACGTGCAGCTCTCGGGGGTACAGCTCGAGAACGCTCCGAGCATCGTTCCGGCCGTGCTTGCGGGCGTTCGCGGGCCCAAATCGCTCGCCCTCGCGGGCCGACACGCCGACGGAACCGTGCTCGCCGAACCCGTCACCCCCGAGTACCTCGCGGCGGCCCTCGACAGCATCGCGGCCCGTGGCCCGCATCGCATCGTGGCGTACAACGTGGCCGCCGTCGACGATGACGCCGTGGTTGCGCGCAACCTGGCCCGACCGGCACTCGAGTGGGTGGGCGAACCCGATTGGGCCCCGCACATCATTCCGCTCGACTTCGCGGCCGACTTCGCCGCCCTCCGCACCCGCTCTGCCAGCCGCGCTGAGTTCGTGGCGGCGCTGCCGGATGCCTGGGTCGATCGCCTCGCCATTGTGGGCACGGTTCCGGATGCCCGGGCTTCGCTCGCCCGTCTCCACGACGCCGGGGCGCACTCGGTGGTCTTCATCCCGGTCGGCCCCGACCCGGTCGCTGCGCTCGACTCCCTTTCCCGGTTGCTCTGACCGACTGGCCTGGTCGGCCGCACTGACCGACTGGTCTGGTCGGCCGCACTGACCGAGGGCACCGACCGAGGGCATGAACCAGCCGCGCTCAGGCGTTCGCGAGGGCCCGAGACAGAATGCCCACTGCCTCCTCGAAGCGGTCGGGCCGCGGCCCGGAGAAGTTCAACCGCACAAATGCGCCCGGCGGTTCGGTGGGAAACCAGTCGTGCCCGGGCGCGACGGCCAACCCCGAGGCCAGGGCGCGGGCGACGAGGGCGCGAACATCCACCCGGTCGTCGAAGCGCAGCCAGAGGTTCAGGCCACCCTTGGGCAGAAATGTGAGCGCGTCGGCACCGAGCTCGGCGACCACGAGCCCGGCGAGGCTGTCGCGACGCTCGCGGAGGTTCTGGCGCAGCCGCACGACATGCGTGCGCCAACCCGGGTCGGTGAGAATGTCGACCGCGGCGGCCTGCAGGGTTCCGCTCACGTAGAGGTCGGTCACCGTGCGGTCGACCTGGATGCGGGCGAGCGCCGGGCCGCGGGCGATGACCGCGCCGATGCGCATCGCCGATGAAACGCTCTTCGTGAGCGAGCGTAGGTACACCACGTGCCCGTCGGTGTCGTCGAGCAGCAGCGGCCGGGCATCCGCGTCGATGCCGAAGTCGTGTGCCCAGTCGTCGTCGATCACGAACGCGTTTCGGGCCCGTGCCACCTCGAGAATGGCGCGCGATTCGGCCGGGCTCCAGAGCGTGCCGGTGGGGTTGGCAAAGTGCGGTTGGGCGTAGAACAGCCGCGCGCCGCTCGATGCGAGGGCGTCATCGAGGGCCTGCGCTTCGGGCGCGCGAGCCCCGCGAGCGATCGGAACGATGACCAACCCCGCCTGGTGCGCCGCCGCAATGGCGCCCCAATAGGTGGGCGATTCCATGACGATCGCGTCGCCGGGCTGCGCGAGCGCACGAAAGATCGAGGTGAGGGCGCTCTGGCTGCCCGGAACCACGATCACATCGTCAGCCGAGACTCCGGATGCTCCCGCCCCAGCCACGCCTGTGACCTCGTTCGCGAACCACGCCCGCAGGTCGCCCAGCCCCGCCACGGGCGGCCGGTCGATGGTTGCCCGCCCGCGTGCCGCCCGAGCGAATGCGCTTCGAACCAGCCTCAGCGGCAGCAGGTCTTCGGCCGGGTAGGCGCTGTGCATGGCAATGACGTCGGGCGAGATGGTCGAGATGGCGGTGCCCACGGCGGTGGAGCTGTTGCGCGCCGGGCCGAGCGAGGTGGTCTGCCACGAGAAGTCGGCGCGGGCGAGGGTGCGCGGTGCGGCTACGAAGGTGCCCGAACCCGGTCGCGTCTCGACGACTCCCGACTGGGCGAGGCGTTGAACGACGCGCTGCACGGTGAGCGGGCTCACGGCGAACTCAGCGACCAGGCTGCGCGTGCTCGGCAGGCGGGCGCCCGGCCGCGCGCCGGCGATGTGGTGGCGCAGGTGGCGCTCGAGGCGCGCTTCAGTGCTATCGTGCTGCATGAGAAGCAAGAGTAGCGCTATCGCCTCCGCCGCGCATCCGTTATCGGCCGCCGGCGAGGATCACGCGAGCGGGTCAGGAGCGAACCGGGGGCTGCTGTTCGGGTTCGTCGGCGTGCTGGCATTCTCGTTCACGCTGCCGTTCACGCGGGTGGCGGTGTCGACGCTCGATCCGCTGTTCGTGGGGGCCGGGCGGGCCGTGGTGGCGGGGGTGCTCGCCATCGTGGTGCTGGCGATCATCCGGCCGGCCCGACCGCGCGGCACCCAGTGGGTTCGACTGCTGGTTGTAGCCGCCGGGGTCGTGGCGGGGTTTCCGTTGCTGACCAGTTTCGCCATGCAGACCGCGCCCGCCGCACACGGCGCCGTCGTGATCGGGGTGCTGCCCGCCGCGACAGCTGTGGTCGCAGTTGTGCGCGGCGGCGAGCGCCCCAGCCGCCGGTTCTGGGTGGCGAGCATTGCCGGGCTTCTCGCGGTGATCGCTTTCGTCGCCGTGAGCGGCGGCGGGCTCGATGCGCTCGGCGGGATGGCCGGGCTGCAGCCGAGCGACGTACTGTTGCTCGGCGCGGTGGTGCTCGCGGCGATCGGGTACGCCGAGGGCGGCCTGCTCTCCCGCGAACTCGGATCATGGCAGACCATCTGCTGGGCACTCGTGGTGGCGTTACCCGTGATGGCGGTCGTGGCGGGGGTCGGAGCATCCAGAGCCCCGATCGAAGCAGGGGTGGGCGGCTGGATCGCGTTCGGCTACGTGAGCGTGGTCAGCATGTTCCTCGGGTTCTTCGCGTGGTACCGGGGCCTCGCCATCGGGCCTATCGCGAACGTGAGCCAGATGCAGCTGCTGCAGCCGGTGCTCACCATCGTGTGGGCGGCGCTGCTCTTCGGCGAACACCTCGACGCGCTGGTGCTCGTGGCCGCGGTTGTCGTCGTGGCGTGCGCCGGCTTCGCCGTGCGGGCTCGCGTGCGCCGCCCTCTCGCGCCCGCGCCCGCCTCCGCCTGACCCGCCCGCGACGGCCAACCCCGTCGACTTTCCCCACTCTGTCGCTCACACCCCCCGCAGGCGACAGAGTCGGGAAAGTCGAGCGCGCTAAACGCTCGCGGGCACCGCGGCGAGCAGCTCTCTGACCATCGGAACGACCTTCGTGCCGTACAACTCAATGTTGTTCATCATGCTTTCGTGAGAGAGGGTGCCGGCGCTGTACTTCATGTCGAACCGGCTCACTCCGAGGGCCTCGACGTTTCGCGCGATCTTCTTCGCCACAGTCTCGGGCGACCCCACGTAGAGCGCACCTTCCGGGCTCGCCTCTGCGTCGAACTGCAGACGCGTGAGTGCGGGCCAGCCCCGACTCGCGCCGATGCGCGCGTGCATGTCGCGGTAGTGCGGAAAGAACTCGTTGCGCGCCTCCTGGTCGGTCGCAGCGACAAAACCGGGCGAGTGCATACCCACCTTCTGCTCCGGCTGCTCGAGCTGCGCGAACGCCCGCTTGTAGAGGTCGACATAGGGCAGAAAGCGCACCGGCGAGCCGCCGATGATGGCAAGCATCATCGGCAACCCGTGGCTGGCCGTACGAACGACCGATTCAGGGCTGCCGCCCACGCCCACCCAGGTGCGGAGGCTGCCGCTCTCTGTTGTGGGGTACACCGACTGGTTCACCAGCGCGGCGCGGGTGGTGCCCTTCCAGGTCACCGGCGTCTCGTTCAACAGCTCGGTGAACAGGTCGAGCTTCTCCTCGAACAAGACTTCGTAGTCGCTGAGTTCGTAGCCGAAGAGCGGGAACGACTCGGTGAACGATCCGCGGCCGAGAATGACTTCGGCCCGGCCATCCGAAATCGCATCGAGGGTCGAGAAGCGCTGAAAGACCCGCACCGGGTCGTCAGAGCTCAACACCGTGACCGCCGATCCGACATGGATGTTCGTGGTGCGGGCCGCGATGGCCGCCAGCACCACGTCGGGCGCCGACACCGCGAAGTCTTCACGGTGATGCTCGCCCACGCCGAAGAAGCTGAGGCCCACCTGGTCGGCCAGCACACCCTCTTCGACCACATTGCGAATGACCTGCGCTTGCGACACGGGGCCGCCGTCGGGCGCCTGGGTGACGTCGCCGAAGGTGTCGAGACCGAACTCGATCGAATCTGCGTGAACCTGCTCTGTCATTTTCTGACCCCATCTTCGTCTGTGCCGCGTTCTTCGTGTGCCGCGACTTTTCATACGTTTGCATACATTGTAACGTGACTGCGGCCAATATATTCCCTGAACGTTTCAGCAAAGAGCCGGGTCGTTCAGGCTCTGCACACGTACCGCTGTTTAGGCTCATGCCGATGACTACCGTGACACCGCCCCATCAGCACCGCACGCTGACCCCCGAGCAGCGCCGGCGACGACGCCGACGCCAAGTGGCGACCCGCTGGGTGGTCATCGTCGTTGTTCTGGCCGTCGTCGTCACCGGCGGTTACGTGTTCTACAACTATCAGCGCTTCGTGAACGGCATCACCCGCATCGACGCCATTCCGGGCGGCACGGGCGCGAACGGCAAAGACCAGAACATCCTGCTGGTCGGCGACGACCACCGGCCCGATGGGGCAACGGATGCCCAGCTCGCCCAGCTCGGCACGCAAGACGACGGCGGCGGCACCAGCACCGACACGATGATCGTGGTGCACATCCCCGCTGACGGCAGTTCGGCCACGATGATCTCGCTCCCCCGCGACTCGTGGGTCGATATCCCGGGCCACGGCAAGGGCAAGCTCAACTCGGCCTTCGTTCTCGGCACGCAAGACGGCAGCGGGGGCGACGCGGCCGGTGCACAGCTACTCGTTTCCACCGTTCAGAACGTCACCGGTCTGAACATCGACCACTTCGTTCGCGTCTCGCTGCTCGGCTTCTACAACGTGGTGCAGGCCCTCGGGCCGGTGACGGTCTGTCTCAACGAGGCCGTCGACGACCACTTCTCGAACATCAACCTGCCTGCCGGGGCCTCCCAGCTCGACGCCAGCCAGGCGCTGTCGTTCGTTCGCCAGCGCCATGGCCTGCCGAACGGCGACTTCGACCGCGAGAAGCGCCAGCAGTATTTCCTGTCGGTCGAGGCCCGGCAGATCCTCTCGGCCAACACGCTGCTGAACCCCGGCAAGCTCACGAGCGTACTGGATGCCATCAGCTCCTCGATCGAGACCGACTCCAGCCTGAATCTGATCGACCTCGCCACCCAGATGCGCAACCTCAGTGCCGACAAGATCACGTCGACCACCATCCCCATCCTCGGCACCCCGACCATCACGGTCGATGGCACCGACGTGTCGATCGTCGAGGTCGACACCGCCGGAATGCCGGCATTCGTCGCGAGCGTTCTCGGCACCGGCGCGGGCACGGCGACAGCCGCACCATCGGCATACGACAGTGCCACCGCGTCGAAACCCGGCGACGTCACGGTGACGGTGCTGAACGCGAGCGACGCCGACGGTGTTGCTGCCGCCAACACCTCCACCCTGAGCGGCCTCGGCTTCAAGACCGGCACGCCCGCCTCGGCGACCACACAGACCACCACGACCATCCAGTACCCGGCCGGCAAGGAGGGCGACGCCAAGGCGGTTGCGGCGTATGTGCCCGGTGCGGCGCTTCAGGTCGCGTCTGTCGACGACGTGACACTCGTGCTCGGCTCCGACGGCACACAGGTCGTCGACCCCTCAGCCGCGTCGGGGTCGGGCTCGGGGTCGGGCTCAGGCTCAGGCTCAGCTGCGACCGCTGCCCCCGCCGACACCCCCACGCCCTCTGACAGTGCGGCGCCCACCACCACCTACGCGTCGGGTGCTTGCATCAACTAGCCGCGGAGGGAGCCTCTGCCCGGCTCGAGTTGTTGCGCATGGCGGCAACATAGGGGCGGAGACCGATCGCAAGGTCGACACACACTCCGACCAGAATTGCCTGGTCGCGGTCGGAGAGCGGGCCCTTCAGAACGAGCCGAACCCCCTGCATCGGCAGACGCAGGGCGGTACCGAGCGGGCGGGCGAAGTTGGCAAGCGTGAGGTCGGGCAGCACGTCGAGCACGTCGATGACGGTGTACGCGGTGAAGGTCCATCCCGTGTTCGTCAGAATCACGTCGAGCGCCCCGACCACCTCACGCGCCTGACCGTCGGCGTGGCAGCGATAGACGTGCAGGTGAAACGCGTCGGCGGTGCGGGCGCCGGCCGGGTCGGGCACAATGACGAACAGCGTCTCGCCCGTCGGCAGGAGCACCTCAGACTCGTCGCCCCGCGCCAGCGACGCGATCACCTCGCCGTTCTGCACCAGCACCGACGGCTCACCGCTGCGCGTCTCGACCACCAGGGTGTTGCCGCCCCGAAAGGTGACGAGGTGCTTGCCGACGCCGCCGTTCTTGAAGCCGAACAGCACCCCGAGCTTCGAGCCCACGCCGTCGGCACCGCCCTGTACCGCTACCGCCAACGGCTCACCGGGGCCGTCAGTCACGGTGAGCTTCAGCTTGTTCGACGTGGCACGGCTGAGGCGTGCGGTGAACACGGTGGGTGGCATCTGATCATTCATGAGATTAACTCTATATTAACCGAAAGATCATCACTAGCCCCTCGCCGCCGACGGCGCCTGGCGGCCATTCGGCGCCGATGGTGGCAACATCGAGGTATGACCGAAAGCGTATGGCCGGGCGGCGTCGCCCCCTGGTGGACCACAGCCGTTGTGTACCAGATCTACCCCCGCAGCTTCGCCGACTCGAACGGGGATGGGGTGGGAGATCTCGGCGGAATCCGCCAGCACCTCGACCATCTGGCCGACCTGGGCGTCGACGTCATCTGGCTGAGCCCCGTCTACCCGTCGCCGCAGCACGACAACGGCTACGACATCAGCGACTACCAGAACATCGAACCGCTCTTCGGTACGCTCGACGAGTTCGACGCGCTGCTCGCCGAGGTGCACGAGCGCGGCATGCGCCTGGTGATGGATCTGGTGGTGAATCACACCAGTGACGAGCATCCGTGGTTCGTCGAATCGAAGAGTTCGCCTGACAACCCGAAGCGCGACTGGTACTGGTGGCGCGACGCCCGGGGCGGGCACCAGCCCGGCGAGCCCGGTGCCGAACCCACGAACTGGCGCTCGTTCTTCAGCGGCCCGAGCTGGCAGCTCGACGAGGCGACGGGCCAGTACTACCTGCACCTGTTCGCCGTGCAGCAACCCGACCTCAACTGGGAGAATCCGGATGTTCGGGCGGCCGTCTACGCCATGATGAACTGGTGGCTCGACCGCGGTGTCGACGGTTTTCGCATGGACGTGATCAACTTCATCTCGAAGCACCTCGACCTGCCCGAGGCACCCGTAGCCCCCGGCGAAACCCTGGCCGATGGCGCGCCGTTCTTCATCTCAGGCCCGCGCATCCACGAGTTTCTGCACGAGATGAACGAGAAGGTGTTCGCGGGCCGCGACGCGCAGTTCATCACGGTGGGCGAGATGCCCGGTGTCACCATCGACGACGCGCGCCAGTTCACAGACCCGCAGAGCGCCGAGATCGACATGGTATTCCAATTCGAGCACGTGGGCCTCGACCACGGCCCCGGCGGCAAGTTCGACCCGCAGCCGCTCGACCTCGTGGCACTGAAGCACTCGCTGGCCCGCTGGCAGGAGGGGCTCGGCACGGTGGGCTGGAACAGCCTCTACCTCGACAACCACGACCAGCCGAGGCTCGTCTCCCGCTTCGGCGACGACGGCGAGTACCGCTATGAGTCGGCCACGCTCTGGGCGACCGCTCTGCACCTGCACCGGGGTACGCCCTACATCTACCAAGGTGAGGAGATCGGTATGACGAACGTTCCGTTCGAGTCGATCAGCGACTACCGCGACGTCGAGACGCTGAACCACTACCTCGAAGCGACGGGCGAGCGGGGTGCCAGCGCCGAGAGCGTGATGCCGGGCATCCGGTCATCGAGCCGAGACAACGCCCGCACCCCGGTGCAGTGGAACGACGGGCCCCAGGCCGGTTTCACGACGGGCGAACCGTGGATCGGCGTCAATCCGAACTACCTCGAGGTGAACGCCGAGCGCGACCGGGCATCAGAGCGCTCGGTGTTCCGGTTCTACCAGCGCCTCATCGAGCTGCGGCACACCAGTGACCTCGTGGCCCTCGGCACCTTCGAACTGCTCGAAGCTGCGCACCCCACGCTCTATGCGTTCACGCGCACGCTCGGCGACGAGAAACTGCTGGTCGTGGCAAACGTCTCGGGCGAGCCTCTCGAGCTCTGGCCGCTCACCGACGGTGCCGGTACGCTGCTCGCGCCGTGGGCGGGCGACGAACCCCACCTGCTCATCGCCAACCTGCCTGCCTCAGCGGCGGCTCCGGATGCTGGAACCCTCGCCCCCTGGGAGGCACGCGTCTACCGCCTTTGACCCAGCCACCTCGGTTTATAGCTAGCGAGCTAATTAGCACTTGTGCTAGATTGCGGTCATGTCTGAAACGGATGCCGACGTCTTCACCGCCCTCGCCCACCCCACCCGGCGACAGATCCTGCAAGACCTCCGGGCCGGCGAGCTGGCAGCCGGCGAGATTGCGGCCGCCTTCAGCGCGTCGGGGCCCACCATCTCGCGGCACCTCTCGGTGCTGCGCGGCGCCGGGCTCGTCACCGAGCGACGCGACGCCAACCGTATTCTGTACTCACTGGCACCCGACCGATTGGCACTCTCGGTCGGCGACTTCCTCTCGAATGTCTGCCCCGAGCAGATCGTTCTTCGCGTCGTTCGCGAGAAGAAGTCGAAGGCGAAAACCTCCGCCCCAAAGAAGTCGAGCGGCTCACAGAAGCGTGGCGCGGTCATCCTGACCGACAAGACAGCCCGAGCATGAGACTTCACCTGCCCGACCTCGCCGCGACCATCGAGCGCCGCATCCTCATCAACTACCGCGTCGATCCCGCCGTCGCCCAAACGCTGCTGCCCGCCTCGCTCCGCCCACAGCTGGTCGACGGCAGCGCCGTCGCAGGTGTCTGCCTGATTCGTCTCGGCACACTGCGGCCCGCTGCCCTCGTGTGCCTCCCCCTCGGCTGGCATGCCGAGAACGCGGCCCACCGCATTGCGGTCGAGTGGAACGA
Source organism: Subtercola vilae (assembly GCF_004923255.1). Lineage (GTDB taxonomy): Bacteria > Actinomycetota > Actinomycetes > Actinomycetales > Microbacteriaceae > Subtercola > Subtercola vilae. The sequence continues at coordinate 32,707 of NZ_QYRT01000036.1, forward strand.
CTCCGACGGCACTCTTCGCACCGGCGTCTACATTCCCGAACGCCACACGGCGTCTTGGCTGGCGGTGGCGGCTGGCGAACGACTCTTCCCGGGCATCCACCATCACGCCCACTTCGCCACCGACGAGTCGCCCACCCGCCTGCGCGTCAACATGACCTCCGCCAGCACCTCAGTTTCGGCCGACGTTCTTGTCGCGGCCGAAGTGCGTGTCGCTGCCGAAGTGCGTGTCGCTGCCGCCCGTTCGGATGCACCCGGTGCGCCCGAAAACCCGCTCTTCGCGACACTCGCTGACGCCTCCGACTTCTTTCGCACCGCGCCCATCGGCTGGTCACCCACCCGCACCGGAGCACTGCAGGGCCTCGCCCTCTCGACCTCGCGCTGGCACCTCGAAGCCGCTACCCCCGTCGCCGTGACGTCGTCGTTCTTCGACGCCCTCCCGCCTGGCAGCGCCACCCTCGACAGCGCCTACGTCATGCGCAACATCCCTGTCATCTGGAGCACGCCGGCCACCGCGGCGCCCACCCGCGCTGCCACTAGGAGGAACCCCGCTCACAGATAGTTGATAGTTCGTCAGGTATGATGTTCACGAGCAGATAAAGAAAGAACCCCGGCGCGGCGACGCTATCGCGTCTCGTCCGGGGTTGGTGAACACAGAGTATCAAAAATGAGATGCGCTCGCAAATCGAAAGCGAATCCATCTGTATGCACCTCAACGAAGCCACTCTCTGTTTCAGCGCGTCACGACTCGCCCCGTATTTGGCCGCCGCCGACGGAGATGAGCAGACGGCGCTTGATTTATACATCTACAACATCGAAGTCTCGGCGGCGTTCTGGGTGGGTTTCAGCCTGCTCGAGGTCACTCTGAGAAACCGCGTGCACGATGCACTGACTCATCGCTTCGGTACCGAACGGTGGTGGGAGAAGACCCCACTCACGGGCCGCGAGAGCAACTCGATCGCCGTGGCCGAACAACGGTGCGCCAGATACGGAGAACCCGGGGTTGGTCAGATCATCTCCGAGATCGGATTCGGGTTCTGGGTCGGCCTGCTGTCAACACGGCACCACGCTGGAATGTGGCTCGCCGGGCTTGAGCGCATTTTCTCGCCCACCGCCCCGCGTCGCGCAGACGTTCATGCTGCTCTACAGCGCCTCCAACGGCTGCGCAATCGCATCGCGCACCACGAACCTGTGTATTCACGCGATCTGGTGAACGATCACGTATTGCTACTCACGGCGCTCAATTGGCTATCTCCCGAAACCAGTCGGTGGGCCGCAGAGCACTCGCGCGTTTCCGCGATCATTCGCACCTCTCGCCGACCTCGGAAACCACCACTGGCTAGGTGACCGGCCCGAGTGAGCCCGACCGCGTGTTTACGCAGCGCGGAGCGGAACCGTCGGTGCGATGCCGAATAAGTTGGCAAGTGGATGCTTTGGAATTACTCCGACACGTCGTCGGCCCACGCGTCGGGGCCCTGCGAGCCGGCCGGGTACTCGTCGAGAGCGACGTCGTTCGCCTTCCAGGCGGCGATGACGGGAGCCACGATGCGCCAACACGCCTCCGCCACGTCGCCGCGAATGGAGAGGGTCGGGTCATCGCCCAGAACCCCGCCCATGACCTCGCCGTACGCGGTGAGCGGGCTCGGCCGGAGGGTCGCCTCGAGGTCGTGCCGCTCGAGGCTGAACGGGTCGCCGTCGCCGTTCAGGGTCATCTCGAACGAGAGGGTGGGCGGCCGCAGCCCCATCACGATGCGCTCGGGCGACTCGGCACCGGTGAGACCGCCGGGCACGAAGCCGACCGGCTTCAGATGCAGAACGACCTGCTTGACGGGCTTGCCGATGGCCTTGCCCGAGCGGAGCACGAACGGAACCCCGTACCACCGCCGGGTGTTTACCTCGACGACCATCTCGGCGAGTGTCTCGGTGTTGCGCGAGGGGTCGACCCCGTCCTCCGATGCATACGCGGGCATCGTTCGCTCACCCACGGTGCCGGCGGTGTAGCGGGCACGGCGGCTGGGGGCATCCGTTGCCGACAGCACAGGCGCACCCGACCAGATGGCCGTCGAACGCAGCACCTCGGCCGTGGCCGCCCGAAAGTCGACCGGGTCGATGCGCGTGGGAGCCTCCATGGCGACGATCGACAGCACCTGGAGCAGGTGCGACTGCAGCATGTCGATGAGCGCGCCCGAGTTGTCGTAGTACCCGGCACGCCCCTCGAGACCGAGGTCTTCGTCGTAGATGATCTCGACTTTGTCGATGTTCTGGTTGTTCCAGACCGGCTCGACGAGCCGATTGACGAAACGCAGCCCCAGAATATTCAACACGGTCGACATGCCGAGAAAGTGGTCGACCCGGTGAACCTGCTGTTCGGGCACGATCTTCGAGATCTTCTCGTTGAGCTCGGATGCACTGCCCTCGTCAGACCCGAACGGCTTCTCGAGCGCCAGCACGGTGCCCTTCGGCAGCTCTACCTCACCCATCGTGTCGATGACTTTCGACACGATGGCCGGAGGCAGCGCGAAGTACACGATGAGCGAACCCTCGACGCGGCCCAGAATCTTCGTGAGGTCATCGGCCGACGTCGGGTCACCCACCACATAGTCGGCCGCGTCGACCACCGCCTTCGCGTCGTCGCCGGTCGCCTCGACACCCTCGAACGCCTTCGAGACGGTCTGCTGCCAGTCGTCGCGGCTGTGCTCCGACCGGCCAGAACCCAGAATCTGCAGGCCCTCGACCAGCTTCTTGTCGGCGTCGACCCCGCCCGCGATGAGGCTGCCGATGCCGGGCAGCAGCAGGCGCTCAGTGAGGTCTCCGCTGGCACCGAGAATGAGAACTGTGTGTGACATTGTCATAGATCGAGCGTACTTCGCACCGCCGAAAACGGGCCAGAGAGCCCCCACCCTGTGCACAAACCGGGCCGTTCCACTATTGTGAGCGACGGGGAGAGTGTCGAACGTGACCACAGCTGTGCCGGGGCGCCGATGGAACGCGAAATCGAGTGTCATTGCGAGCCTTCTCGTCGTCGCCCTCATCGCTACCGTCACGGTCGGCGTCGTGGCCGAGATCGCTCAGGTGCACGCCACCCACAGCGCCGCCGAGGCCGATCGGGCCGCCGCGAGCGCAGCCCTCACGGCGATGCAGCTGAGGCGCGACGGCCAGGTGGCCCGTCTCTCCGCCGCGGTTCAGGATGCCCGTGCCCTCGACACCGCCCTCAACACCCTCTCGGCCGCCCCTTCCGCAGCGCTCGACGCCACCGCCACTTCCTCGGCCGCCGCCGCACAGGTTGCTCTGCTCACGTCTCAGCGCCAGAGCATCGCCCTCTCCGCCTTCGCCCCGCAGCCCGCCCCTGACCGCTCCGCTATTGTGCTCGTGTCGTCGCTGGCCACTCCTCCTTCGCCCACCACCGCAGAGCTCACAGCTGCCGCAGCGCTCAGCCGCGCTCACGAAGCGAACCTCTCCCAGCTCGCCGAACACGACGCTCCGCTAGTGATTGCGCTCGAGGCTCAGACCGGAGCCGCGCGGGCCACCCTCGCAGCGGTCGCAGCGTCAGCATCAGCTTCCAGCGCCCAGACACTCGCCGCCGCGTCGCTCGCCGACGACCCCGCCAAGCTGACGCTGACCTCTGCCGCCGCGACTCTGTCTGCCCTCGGGTCGGCTGGCGCGGTCGGTTCACCCGATGCACTGGCCACCGCAGTGACGGCCTATTTCAACGCGACGGTCGCCGTGCGCCAGAGCGACACCGATGCCCGTGCGGCTGAGGCTGCTGCCGCTGTGGCCGCCGCAGCAGCTGCCACAGCGGCAGCGAATCGCAAGACCTCGTCGACCGGGTCATCGGGTTCGACGGGGTCGACCGGAGGCCCGGACACCTTTGTGTATTTCAACCCCCCGGTGTTCGCCTTCCCTGAACCCGTCTGGACCCCTCTTCCTCCTTGGGAACCAAACGGCAAGTCTTACTAGCCGGACGGTACGTCCGGCTGCTCCCTCGCCCCCGGCCTGCACTCGGTACACACACGCCCGGAATACTGAGGCGTACTGAGGGTTGTGAATTTGGTGGGAGTACTGCGACTCCCCACGAAAACGTGCGGTGCGCATACAGCGCTCGCGCGGAGCAGGGCACACCGCCACCGCAGAGAAGCAGCATTTCGTGCTGAAGAACCAGGCCCCCAACGACAACGCATCAGGAAAGTTCGTTCGCCCTTGACCGACGCCACCAGCCCCAGACCCAGCTCCAGCCCCAGACCCAGCTCCAGCCCCAGCCCCGCGAACAGCCCCAGCCCGAGCCCCGCGAACAGCAGCAGCCCGACTACGGCAGCCATCGACACGACCGGGATCGGTTTTCGTTCCAAGCGGGGGCCGGTTCTCATCGCGCTGATGCTCTCGACCGGGTTGGTGGCGATCGACTCCACGATTCTCGCCACCTCGGTGCCCTCCATTGTGGGTGACCTCGGCGGGTTCTCGCAGTTTCCGTGGCTGTTCTCGATCTACCTGCTTGCGCAGGCCGTGTCGGTGCCGGTGTACGCGAAACTCAGCGACACGGTGGGGCGAAAGCCGATCATCCTCGCTGGCATCGCCTTGTTTCTGCTCGGCTCGATTCTCTGCGGATTCGCGTGGAGCATGCCCGCGCTCATCGCGTTTCGCGTGGTGCAGGGTCTCGGCGCCGGAGCGGTTCAGCCGATGGCGGTCACCATCGCGGGCGACATCTACTCGGTCGCCGAGCGGGCGAAGGTGCAGGGATACATCGCGAGCGTCTGGGCCATCTCGTCGGTGATCGGGCCGACGCTCGGCGGGGTGTTCTCCGAGTTCATCTCGTGGCGGTTCATCTTCTTCGTGAACATTCCGCTCTGCTTCATCGCCGGGTTCATGCTGATGCGCCGGTTTCACGAGAAGGTGGCGCCCCAACGACACCGCATCGACTACCCGGGCGCGGTTCTGCTGACGTTGGGCATCAGCGCACTCATTCTCGCGGTGCTCGAAGGCGGTCAGGCCTGGGCCTGGAACTCGCCCACCAGCATCGGCGCCTTCGTACTCGGCGGGCTGCTGCTCGCAGCATTCCTTCTGGTGGAGCGGCGGGCGATCGAGCCGATACTGCCGCTTTGGGTGTTCTCGCGGCGGTTGCTGCTGACCACCACGCTGGTCTCGCTCGGAGTCGGCGCGGTGATCACCGGGTTGACGTCGTTCGTTCCCACGTACCTCGAGGGGGCCATCAACATCTCGCCGCTCGTTGCGGGGCTTGCGGTGGCGTCGCTCACCATCGGGTGGCCGATCGCCGCGTCGCAGTCGGGGCGGCTGTACCTCACGATCGGGTTTCGCAGCACCGTGCTCATCGGGCTGGCAATCAGTGTTGTAGCGTCGGTGCTGCTCGCGCTGTCGGCGCCCACCCCCAACCTGCTCGTCGTCACCCTCTGCTGCTTCGGAATCGGGCTGGGGCTCGGGCTCGTCGCGACCCCCTCGCTGATCGCGGCGCAGTCGAGCGTGCAGTGGAATGAGCGCGGCGTCGTCACCGGCACCAACCTCTTCGCGCGTTCGATCGGCAGCGCCGTGGGCGTGGCCATCTTCGGAGCGATCGCGAACGGCATCTATGCCGCCAACTCGGCCGGCGGTGGCGAGAAGAGCCCGGCCGTGATCGCCCTCGCCTCGGGCAGTGCGTTCATCGCGGTGGCGGTGTGCGCGGTCGCGACCGTGCTGGCCGCCCTCGCCATGCCGCGCCGCTCCGCGCCTGCCGCCGCTCGCGCGGCGAGCCCCGCCGACGCCGCGGGCGCCGCCGACCCGGCCTGACCCGCGCCCCACCCGCCCCGCCCCGTCTCGACGCGACGCGACGCGACAACGCAATCAGTGATTCCGGGTCGGGCCCCCCCGAACGCCGCGATCGCCGCCGACCCGGCCGCCTGCCCCGGGGGATTCGGAGCCCGGTTTCAGCGAGTGAGCGGTAGTGTTCTGGGCAGAACGCATGATCGATGGAGATCCCCGATGCTCGTAAGCCCGTACCGCGTGGCGCCGAGAGACGAGCGCCCTCCGCAAGTGCGCCGGCTGGTCGAAGAGTCGTGGCAGCGCTCGCTCGAGCGAAAACTCGACCCCGACCACCTCAGCCCCGCGTTCGACCTCGACGACGAAGCGTTACGGGAGTATCGCCGGGAGCATCCGTTGTCGCGGGTGCTGCCGGTCATCCACTCGCTCGTCATCGCGCACACCTTCGAGAGCGGGCTCATCGTGGCGATCGGCGACCAGGCCGGCCGCCTGCTCTGGATCGACGGCGACCGAGACCTGCGCCGCCGCGCCGAGGGCATGCTCTTCGTCGAGGGCGCCAACTGGTCTGAGGCCGCCGTCGGCACCAGCGCACCAGGCACAGCGCTCGCTCTCGACCACGGAATTCAGATCGGCGGTGAAGAGCATTTCAATCGCATCGTGCACCCGTGGAGCTGCACCGCTGTTCCCGTGCACGACCCCCGCTCAGGCGAGGTTCTCGGAGTCATCGACATCACCGGCGGAGACGATGCCGTCTCCCCTAGCACCCTGCCCCTGCTCGAAGCGGCTGTCGCGGCGGCCGAATCCGAGCTGCGCATCCAGCAACTCGGCGAGCCCCGCCGCCGCCCCCAGTCCTCCTCCCGCGTGCCGTTCGCTAGCGCGCAAAGCCGCCCCCGCCGGGCTCCGCAGCTGGATGCCCCCCAACTCTCTGTGCTCGGCCGCGAGCTCGGCCGGCTCGCCGTGCACGGTCGCGAGCTGCAGTTGAGCGCCCGGCACTCCGAGATCCTCACCCTGCTGGCCTGGCATCCCCGCGGGCTTTCCGCCGAACAGCTCGCCCAGAAGCTCTACCCGGCCGACAACTCCGTCGCCACCCTCCGCGCCGAAATGGTGCGCCTCCGCGCGGCCCTAGCCACCCTCGACCCCTGTC
>NZ_QYRT01000037.1 GCF_004923255.1 Subtercola vilae
CGCCCACCCCGCCCACCACGATCGAGTTTCCCCAGATTGTCGCTTGGTTCGGGCCGTGCCGACAGGGTGGGGAAACTCGATGGCCGCGTAGGCTTCAGGCATGCATGGTGAATACAAGGTTCCGGGCGGCAAGCTCGTGGTGGTTGATCTCGACGTGGTCGACGGGCGGTTCTCGAACTTCCGGCTCGCGGGCGACTTCTTCCTCGAGCCCGACAGCGCGCTCGGCGACATCGACGCGGCCGTCAACGGGCTCGCGGCCGACAGCGAGGCGGCCACCATCGCCGCGGCCATCAAAGCCGCACTGCCGAAAGAGGCCACCCTGCTCGGGTTCTCACCCGAGGCGGTGGCGGTGGCCATCCGGCGTTCCCTGGCAAAAGCCACGAGTTGGCGCGACTACGACTGGCAACTGATTCACTCGAAGGCCGTCGCGCCTGTCATGCAGATGGCGCTCGACGAGGTACTCGCCGTCGAGGTGGGCGAGGGTCGTCGCCAGCCGACGCTGCGCATCTGGGAGTGGGATTCACCGGCCGTTGTCATCGGCAGCTTTCAGTCGCTGAAGAACGAGGTCGACCCCGACAATGCCGCGAAGTTCGGATTCGACGTGGTGCGCCGGGTCAGCGGTGGCGGCGCCATGTTCATGGAGGCCGGCTCGGTTGTCACCTACTCGATCTACGCCCCGGCCGACCTCGTGCAGGGGCTCAGCTTCGCCGACTCGTACGCGTTTCTCGACGAGTGGGTGATCGTGGCGCTGAAGTCGCTCGGCATCGATGCGTCGTACGTTCCGCTCAACGACATCGCGAGCCCCTCCGGCAAGATCGGCGGCGCCGCGCAGAAGCGGCTCGGCAACGGCGCGGTGCTCCACCACGTCACCATGAGCTACGACATCGACGGCGAGAAGATGGTGCAGGTGCTGCGCATCGGCCGCGAGAAGATGAGCGACAAGGGCACGAAATCGGCCGCCAAACGGGTCGACCCGCTGCGCAGCCAGACCGGGCTCACCCGCGCCGAGATCATCGAGCGCATGAAGGCCACCTTCACGTCGCTCTACGGCGCCACCGCCGGCGATGTGACCGACGACGAGTACGCCAAAGCCGAGCAGCTCGTGCACGACAAGTTCGGCACCCGCGAGTGGATCGAGCGCGTGCCCTGAGTCACGCTGCCGGAGCCTCCCGGCTACTCGGCGGGCGGGCCGTTCTGCTGGGCCGCTGGGTCCATCCAGGTGATCTGCCACCCGTTGCCGTCGGGGTCTTCGATGTCGCGGGCGTACATGAACCCGAAGTCCTGGGGGTCGCCGGGAACCGAGCCCCCGGCATCCAGGGCCGTCGCAGCGAGCGCGTCGACCTCGTCTCGCGTCTCGACTCCAAGCGCGTGCAGGGCCTGTGTGTGGGTCTTCGGGTCGACGAGCTCCCGGTCGGTGAGGTTGCCGAAACGCGACTTCGCGAGCAGCATCACGTAGATCGTGTCAGACAGCACGATGCAGGCAGATGACTCGTCGCTGAAGTTCGGGTTCACGGTGTACCCGAGGGCGGTGTAGAACGCCTTCGAGACTTCGAGATCAGCAACCGGTACGGTGACGAAAATGTTTGTGGTACTCATGCCTCCACAGTGAACCAGACGCGCCGCGAGAAGGGAAGTACGAGTTCTGGGCCCGCGCCGCCTGCTGGCGGCCGGCGAGAGCGCGCGGCGGGTCAGCCGCGCTCTTCGAGCTCGTGGTACTCGGCGTGGGCGTCGATGAAGTCGACCACGAAGGGGCACTGTGCGACGAGCTTCAGGCCGGAGCCCGTGCGTACGTCGTCGAGGGCCCCCGCGATGAGGGTGCTGGCGAGGCCTTCGTCGCGGTGGGCGGGGTCGACCTCAGTGTGCGTGAAGACGATCGCGTTGCCGGTGAGGCGGTAGTCGGCGAAACCTGCTTCGCGGCCGTCGACGAGCAGAACGTAACGGTTCTGGGAGGTTCTGTGCTGCAATTCGGTGCTCATGGTCTGATCGACGGTACGCCCTGTGGCGTCGCCGGGCGACCGCGTTGCGGTGGGGCTGCCACAATGAGAGGATGCCCGCCCCCTCCGCCCCCGAAGAAGACGGTCTCGGCGACGGCGACGGCGACGGCGACCGCGACGGTGCCGCGCCGCTGGGCCGGGTGATCCTCGCCGACAACCTCGAGCTGCTTCCGACGCTCGCCAGCGGGTCTGCCACGGTGATCTATCTCGATCCGCCGTTCAACACCGGGCGCGTGCAGCGGCGTCAGGGCACGACGGCGGTTCGGGCATCCGCCGGTACCGGGTCGATCACCGGGTTCAAGGGCAACAGCTACACGCGCATCAAGGGTGACCTGCTGCGCTACGACGATGCGTTCGAGAACTACTGGGAGTTTCTCGAACCCCGCCTACTCGAAGCCTGGCGCCTGCTCGCCGACGACGGAACCCTGTACCTCCACCTCGACTACCGCGAGGCGCACTACGCGAAAGTGCTGCTCGACGCGCTGTTCGGGCGCGAGAGCTTTCTGAATGAAATCATCTGGGCGTACGACTACGGTGCGAAGGCGAAGACGCGCTGGCCGACGAAGCACGACACCATTCTGGTGTACGTGAAGAACCCCGACACCTACTACTTCGACTCGGCGACGGTCGACCGCGAGCCGTACATGGCACCGGGGCTCGTGACGCCTGAGCGCGCGGCGCGCGGCAAGCTGCCGACGGATGTCTGGTGGCACACGATCGTGTCGCCGACGGGCAAAGAGAAGACCGGTTACCCCACACAGAAGCCCGAGGGCGTGATCAGGCGCATCGTTCAGGCCTCGTCGCGCGAGGGCGATCTGGTGATCGACTTCTTCGCCGGCAGCGGAACCACCGGCGCCGTGGCCGCGAAGCTCGGGCGGCGGTTTCTGCTGGTCGACCAGAACCCGGAGGCGATCGCCGTCATGCGGCGCCGCCTCCCGGCCGGTACGTCGTTCGAAGAGGGCGTGCCCGCTCAGCCGTGACGCGGGCCGCTGGGCTTCGTGGTGCTGTCGGTGCCCTCGGCGCTGGTGGTGGCATCGGTGCCGGGGGTGGCATCCAGGACTGGGGCGGCGCGGAGGGTATCGGCCACCGTAGCCGAGGGCTCACGCTCGCCGTCAGACGTGCCGGGCTCGATCAGGGCACCCATGGTGTTGGCCGCCGAGAGCGCTTCGGCCGCGAGAGCGTCGTCGCGGGCATCCAGATCGCTCGCCTCCTGCAGCGCAGACTTCTGGCGAAGCGGCGTGGCCTTCAGGAACAGGCTCAGCACGAACGCAACCGTGATCACCGCGAGGGTGATCCAGAACACCGAAGCGATGGCGTTCGAGAACCCGTCGAGGAACGGGTAGGCGAGCGCCCGCGTCGAGTTGTTCAGGAACGACGTGTCGCCGTCGAGCGCGTTGGAGATCGCAGAGGGGTCGTTCGACTGCAGAAGGCCCAGGATGGTCTTGTTCGCGGGGTTCGCGAGCACCGTCGGGTCGGCCAGCGCCGCCTTCAGGTTGGCCGTGTTGGTGGGGTCGGCGAACGCGTCGCCGATGGTGTTCGGCAGGCGCGTGAAGATGAACGAGAACACGACGGCGGTGCCCAGGGTTCCACCGATCTGGCGGAAGAACGTCGACGCACTCGTCGCCACCCCGATGTCACGCGGGCCCACAGCGTTCTGCGACGCGATGGTGAGCGTCTGCATCATCTGGCCGAGCCCGAGGCCGATGAAGAACATCGACATCATGACGTACCAGAGCGGCCGGTCGACCGTGAGGAAGGTCATCAGAACGAAGCCCACAGCCATGAACAGCGTGCCGGTGATGGGAAAGATGCGGTACTTGCCGGTGCGGGCGATGAGCTGGCCGCTGACGATCGACGCGATCATGAGGCCGAGAATCATCGGCAGCATCAGGAAGCCCGACTCGGTGGGCGTTGCGCCCTGAACGAGCTGCAGGTACAGCGGCACGGTCAGGAGCGCGCCGAACATGCCGAAACCGACCAGCACGCCGAGCACGGTGGCCACCGAGAACGTGGAGTTCTTGAACAGCTTCAGCGGAATCAGTGCGTCGTCGCCCATGCGGCTCTCGACGAAGATGAACGCCACGATGCCGGCCGCCGAGAGAACGTAGCAAGCCCAGGCGCCGGCCGAGAACCAGCCCCATTCGCGGCCCTGTTCGGCGATGAGCAAGAGCGGGACGAGCGCGAGGATGACCGTGGCCGCCCCCCACCAGTCAATACGTACGGCGCGCTTCGTGTGCGGCAGGTGCAGAAACTTCAGTACCACGGCGAGGGCGACGACGCCGATGGGAATGTTGATGAGAAACACCCAGCGCCAGCCGGTGATGAACAGAATCTCGTGCGAACCCGAGAGCAGGCCGCCGATGAGCGGGCCGATGACGCTGGCGATGCCGAACGTGGCCAGGAAGTAGCCCTGGTATTTGGCGCGCTGGCGGGGGGCGAGCATGTCGCCCATGATGGTGAGCGGCAGGGCCATGAGGCCACCGGCACCGAGGCCCTGAATGCCGCGGAAGACCGCGAGCTCGTACATCGAGGTGGCGAGGCCGGCGAGCAGTGAGCCGATCAAGAAGACACTGATGGCGATGATGAACAGCGGGCGACGGCCGAAGATGTCGCTGAGCTTGCCGTAGATGGGCGTGCTGATGGTCGACAGAATCAGGTAGGCCGTGGTCACCCATGCCTGCAACGCGAGGCCGTTCAGGTCGTCGGCGATGGTTCTGATCGACGTGCCCACGATGGTCTGGTCGAGGGCCGACAGGAACATGCCTGCCATGAGGGCGAAGATGATGACCAGAATCTGGCGGTGCGTCATGACGCCGCCGGCATCTTTGATCGACTGTGCTCGGGCCTGGCCCGTCGAGAGGGTGCGTGACATGATTTCCTGATCTGGAAAAGCGGCTGCGGTGGAGGTCGCGCAGAAAATTGCGGAGAGTGCAAAGTTACACCCGACGAAAGTTCGGTGCAAGCCGTAGGTCTCTCCAAGGCAATTGATAAGAAAATATGTTCGTCTTGATCAATGCCTACACGTCGTTCCTTTCTTTTTCTTGCGGTTGGCACCGGTCTGATGGCGGTCGCCGGATGCACGGCGATCAGTGCCGTGGGCGAAGAGTCACACGCCGGCGCTGCGTCACCCAGCCCGAGCCCCACCCTCACACCGAATCCGCTTGTTACCGACGCAAGCGTGGCGAGCGGATCCCTGGTGGGCGGAACCACTGTCACCCTGACCGGGTCAGACCTGGCCGGTGTGGTGAGTGTTCTCGTGGGCACCGTCGGTGCGGCATCCCTGACCAGCACCGGCGACGGCCAGGTGACCTTCGTGACGCCCGCAGCCATCGACTACCAGCCCGCGAATGCCATGATCACGCTCACCAAAGCCGACGGAACGACGGTCGACACGGGTAAGGAGTTCACGTATGAGGCGGTCACGTCGGTCGACAAGCAAATGCAGTACGCCTTCACCTACTGGCAGAACTACAACCTCGACGCCTGGGGCAAGTTCTCCGACAACGACTGCGGCAACTTCGTGAACCAGACGCTGGTGGCGCGGGGCTGGGCGCAGAACGACGACTGGTACAGCGACTACGCGACGACCGGCGACTACAGCTTCAGCTGGATCCGTGGCAACGAGATGGACGACTATCTCGCCTCCCGCACCGATACCCACCGCCTCGAACTGGCCGACCGCGCAAAACTGAAGCCCGGCGACGTGGCGATGTTCGACTGGGACCCGCAGAACGACAACGGGGTCGACCACACGATGGTGGTCTCGGCCGTCATCGCCAATCCCGACGGATCGACCTCGATCAAACTCGTGGGCCACACCCTCGACGCGCAGTACCGCGACCTCGACCAGGCCATCACGGTCGACAACCCGGGCGGAACGGCGCACTTCTACAGCATCAGCGACTGAGTCGCGCGGCGCAGCTCTTCATCTGACACGAATTGTGGGCGTCTGAAGGGCGCATGCCAGGTTGTCGTAGCCAGTATTCGGCTACCCGTTCACTGCGCGGCAATACACTTGGCGAGTGTCAACCGATCTGCCCCCCGACCTGCCCCCGCAGAAGAGGTTCAGGCAACCGCGCTCGGGGAGCCGCGAGACTCCGCCGCCAGCTCCGGATGACCGGGCCCGGGCCCTCCGCGCGCGCCGGGTCGTGGCTGCCTCCCTCATCGTCATCATTCTGGCGGCGCTCATCATCGTGACCGTGGTCGTGGTGAAGATCGCGGCGCCGACCGCCCTGGCGCTGGTGTCGGGTTCGCCGTCGCCGAGCGCGAGCGCGTCGGGGCTCACGTCAACGGCGCCCTCGCCCTCGCCGAGCGCGAGCCCGGCCCCGGGCATCCTGCCGACCACGCCCGCTGCGGCGCCCGGCTTCGACAAGACGCGGTACTCGCTCGACGACCCCACGAGTCTCTGGGTGGTCGTGAACAAGCAGCGGGCCATCGCCGGCGCGGCGGATTTCGTGCCGCCGAACCTCGAAGCCATTCCGGCGGAGATGAAGAACCCGTTCGGGCAGTCGCTTCGCACTGACACGGTCGACGCGCTGGCCGCGATGTTCGCTGCCGACAAGACCGAGGCCGGCACCACGCTCATCGCGCAGAGCGGCTACCGCTCGTACAGCACCCAGGTGAGCTCGTACCAGTACTACGTGAACCAAGACGGCGTCGCGGGCGCCGACCAGACCAGCGCCCGGCCCGGTTTCAGCGAGCACCAGACCGGCCTCGCCATCGACATCCTCGACACGACCAGCGGATGCACGACCGATTACCCGTGCTTCGGCAAGAGCACCTCGGGGCAGTGGTTGGCCGCGAACGCGTACCGATTCGGCTTCATCTTGCGCTACCCGGCCGACAAGACGGCGGTCACCGGTTACGAGTACGAGCCCTGGCACTTCCGGTACGTGGGCACGGCCCTCGCAACCGAGATGCACGCCAAGGGGGTCGAGACCCTCGAAGAGTTCTTCGGGCTCCCCGCCGCCCCCGGCTACGCCGGCTGACGCTGGCTACGCCGGCCGCAGCCGCAGCCACAGCTGCACCCCACCTGCTCGGGTTGCACGTTTACTCCGTCGACTCGGCGAAGTTTGCGGGTGTCACGGCCCCGCACCCACAAACTTTGCCGAGTGGATGCTGCGGTCAGGCGCCGAGGGCGCCGTCGACGATGCGCTTGGCCTCGGCCTGCACCTCTTTGAGGTGCTTGGGGCCGAGGAAGGATTCGGCGTAGATCTTGTAGACGTCTTCGGTGCCGGAGGGACGCGCGGCGAACCAGGCGTGGTCGGTGGTGACCTTCACGCCGCCCACGGCCGCGTCGTTGCCCGGAGCTCGGCTGAGCTTCGCGGTGATGGGCTCGCCGGCGAGGGTGTCGGCGGGAATGTCGTCGCCATCGAGCTTGCCGAGCTGGGCTTTCTGCGCCTTCGTGGCCGCGGCATCCACTCGCTCGTAGACCGGGTCGCCGAACTTCTCGACCAGGTCGGCGTAGTGCTGCGAGGGCGTTTTGCCGGTCACCGCGAGAATCTCCGAGGCGAGCAGGGCGAGGATGATGCCGTCTTTGTCGGTGGTCCATACGCTGCCGTCGAACCGCAGGAACGACGCGCCGGCCGACTCCTCGCCGCCGAACGCCACGCTGCCGTCGATGAGCCCGGGCACGAACCACTTGAAGCCCACCGGCACCTCCCAGAGGCGGCGCCCGAGCGATGCGGCGACCCGGTCGATCATGGTGCTCGAGACCAGGGTCTTGCCGATGGCGGCGTCTGCTCGCCAGCCCGTACGGTGCGTGTACAGGTACTGGATGGCCACGGCAAGGTAGTGGTTGGGGTTCATGATGCCCGAGTCGGGCGTGACGATGCCGTGCCGGTCCGCATCCGCATCGTTGCCGGTTGAAATGTCATAGGCGTCTTTGTTGGCGACAAGTGAGGCCATGGCGTAGGGCGACGAGCAGTCCATGCGGATCTTGCCGTCCCAGTCGAGCGTCATGAACGCCCACTGCGGGTCGACGACAGTGTTGACGACGTCGAGGTTGAGGCCGTAGCGCTCGCCGATCAGCTCCCAGTACTCGACGCTCGCGCCGCCCAGCGGGTCAGCGCCGATGTGGATGCCCGACTCGGCGATCTTCGTCATGTCGATGACCCGCGACAGGTCGCTCACATAGTTCTCGCGAAAATCGTACGTATCGGTGGGCTGGGCCTCGCCCCGCAGCACGTCGACGAGGCCGGCCGCGATGATGTCGTTCGCGCGGTTCGCGATCCAGCTCGTTGCGTCGGAATCGGCCGGGCCGCCGTGTGGCGGGTTGTACTTGAAGCCGCCGTCGCGCGGGGGGTTGTGGCTCGGGGTGATGACGATGCCGTCGGCCTGGTCGCTGTGGCCGGCCTCGGCGTGGTTGTAGCGGAGGATCGCGTGCGAGACCGCGGGCGTGGGGGTGTACGAGCCGCGGGAGTCGGTCCACACCGTCACTCCGTTCGCGCTCAGCACCTCGAGCGCGGTGTCTTCGGCGGGCTTCGACAGCCCGTGCGTGTCGCGCCCGATGAACAGCGGGCCGGTGATGCCCTGCACGGCACGGTACTCCACGATGGCCTGCGTGATGGCCAGGATGTGGTTCTCGTTGAAGGCGGTGTCAAGCGATGACCCGCGGTGCCCGCTCGTACCGAAGATGACCTTCTGCTCGGGGTTCGTCACGTCGGGCGTGAGCTCGTAGTACGCCCCCACGAGAGCGTCGATGTCGACCAGGTCTTCGGGGAGGGCCTGCAGCCCGGCGCGCTCGTTCATGTGTCCAGTCTGGCACCTCGGCGGGCGTCTTCTGTAGTACTTGCGCGGGGGTTCGGGAGGGGTTTCAGCGTTGGAAACCCGGGTGCAGAGAATTCGGGAATCGGCGTAATGGAATGGGGGTCACGCACTCTCTTCTCTGTGGAGGCACACTTCGTGCCACCGAAATCGATCAGAAGAAGGATCCACCATGAACAAGCCAACAAGCCGTGCCCGCCGGTTCGCCGCAGTGGGCTTCGCCGTACTCTCGCTCGCGGGGGTGTTCGCCGTCGGCGGCGCATCGGCGGCGAACGCGCAGGGTGCCATTGCGTGCGCGCGCAATTCAGAGGGAATCTGCCACGGGTACGGCTCGAGCGGCGGCGGCGACCCGTGGGTCGCAAACCTGTTCTACTCGGTCGACATAGTGGGCTATGACCACATCTACGCGCGCTCAGATGGTTCGCAGGTCACCTCCGCGTACGCCGTCAACCTGTCGCACAACCTGCACTACCGCACGTGCTTCCCCGCCACGAGAGGTAAATCGAGCATCGCCATCTGCCAGGAGTGATCGCAGTAGGCTCAACTGCATGTCAGCAGCGCCCGAAGAAGCCATCGAAGAAGCCGTAGCCGTAGCCGCCGCCTCGCAGAGCATCGCCGAAGTACCCGAGATCTACAGCTATCTCGGCCCCACCGGCACGTTCACCGAGGCGGCGCTCGCACAGGTTCCCGAGGCGGTCGGCAAGGTGTGGCGGAGCGTCAACAACGTGGGCGAGGCGCTCGACGATGTGACAAGTGGGCGGAGCGTCGCGGCGATGATCGCCATCGAGAACTCGGTCGAGGGCGGCGTGAGTGCCACCCAAGACGCGCTGGCGAACATCCCGAACCTGCGCATCATCGGCGAATACCTGGTGAAGGTGCAGTTCGCGCTGGTGGCCCGGCCCGGCATCGAGCTGAAAGACGTGCACGTGGTGAACGCGCATCCGGTGGCGTATGCGCAGTGCCGCAACTGGCTCGAGGCGAACCTGCCGACGCACGGGCACATTCCGTCGACATCGAATGTGGCCAGTGCGTTGGCGTTGTTCGACAGCGACCTCGCCGACGCTGCCATCGCGCCCCCGCGCATCGTCGAGCACCACGATCTGCGGGTGCTCGCCGAGAACGTGGGCGACAACCAGAACGCCGTGACGCGGTTCGTGCTCGTGAGCCGCGCCGCCCGGCTGCCAGAGCCCACCGGGGCCGACAAGACCAGCCTCATCGTCGAGCTGCCCGAAGATCGCTCGGGCGCGCTGCTCGAGATGCTCGAACAGTTCTCGACGCGCGGGGTGAACCTGAGCCTGCTGCAGTCGCGGCCCATCGGCGACGCGCTCGGCCGCTACCGGTTCGTCATCGACGCCGACGGCCATGTTCTGGATGAACGTGTCGCCGACGCCCTGCTCGGGCTTCGACGGTTCAGCCCGAACGTCATCTTTCTCGGGTCGTACCCGCGCGCCGACCGCGCTCCGGTGGAGTACATCGAGCGTTACGACGACGAGGTGTTCATCGAGGCGCGCGACTGGTTGCGCTCGCTCATTGCGGGCGAGCCGCAGGGCTGAGCGCGGGGCGCCTGCCGTCCCGTCCCGCCCTGTCCCGACCCCTGCCGTCCCGTCCCGCCCCGTTCCGCGACCGAGTTTCCCCGGACTGTCGCCCGGGCTTGCGGGCGCCGACAAGCTGGGGCAACTCGATTCGGGCGGCGGCGGCGGACCGAGAGCTAGACGCGCACCATGAGGGCGGCGGGGTCGATCCAGACGTGGATCTGCGACGCCCGCCCGAACTCATCACCGTCGAGCTGGATCTCCTGCGGCTCGTCGAGGTCGAGGCGCAGGTCGGTTCCCTGCCGGTAGATGACATCGTTGACGTCGGGCGAGAGCTCGATGATCTTGCGGCCGGCGGCAGACTTGGCGAGAACTCCGTTCTCGATGGCGACCTTGTTCCACGCCCTGATCCAGCCGAAGGGCCCCTTGGGCCGCAGCGCCATGAAGTCGAGTACGCCATCGTCGGGTCGGGCATCCGGAATCAGCAGCAAACCACCCGGCAGGAGCCCGCAATTGCCGGCCATCACCGAGTGCGACGAGACGCTGCGCCATTCTTCGTTGTCGATCGACACCTTCATGGTGATGGCGTGCAGTTCGGGGATGGCGCGAAGGCCGCCGTCAACATAAGCCAGCCAGCCGACAGCCTTTTTGAGCTTCGAGTTGGTGTTCGCAATCATTTTGGCGTCGATTCCGAGGCCTGCAATCACGAGGAAGACGTGCGTGGAGACGGGTTCGTCGGGCGCCGTGTCGCCGGCGGGCGGCTCGTTCTCCGACGACTCGCCGCGGGCGATATCGGCCTCGGGGCTCGGCACCGGCCGGTAGATGTCGATCAGCCCGACGTCGATGGCACGGTCGTAGCCGGTGAACATGAGCTGGATGCCCTCGTCGAAGTTCATCGTCATGTCGAGGTTGCGCGCCAACAGGTTGCCGGTGCCCGAGGGAAGAAGCGCCAGTGGCACCCCCGTTCCGCGGAGCGCCTCGGCCACGGCCCGCACGGTTCCGTCACCCCCGGCGGCCATCACCACGTCGGCCCCGGCCAGCACCGCTTCGCCGGTGAGGATCTGCCCCGCGTCATCCACCGTGGTCTCGTACCAGAGCGTCTCGCCCCAGCCCGCTGCCGCCGCGCGCTCGGCAACGGCACTGCGCAGGTGCTCTTCGTCGACCTTGATCGGGTTGTACACCACTGCCGCGTGCTTCACGCCCGCACTGCCCTGATCGGCGCTGCCCTCGTCGGAACTGCCCTGCTCTGCTCTGCCCTGCTCTCTGACGGCCACAAGACACAGGGTATGGCATCGCTAAGATTGTGCAGGTGATCGATCCAGTACTCTTGCGCGAAAACCCCGACACCATTAGGCGCTCCCAGGCCGCGAGGGGCGCGTCGACCGAGCTCGTCGACGAGGCATTGGCCGCCGACTCCGAGCGCCGCGCGGCCATCACCGAGTTCGAGAACCTGCGACAGGCGCAGAACAGTTTCGGCAAGCAGGTTGCGAAGGCCGCCCCGGCCGACAAGAAGGCGCTGGTAGCCGAAGCCCAGTCGATGGCCGCGGGCGTGAAGCTCGCCAACGAGCGGGTTCAGGATGCCCAGGCCGAGTTCGACCGCCTCGTCGGATCCATCGCGAACCCCATCATCGACGGCGTTCCGGCCGGCGGCGAAGAGAACTTCGTCACTCTGCGCGAGGTCGGCACCCGGCCCGAGTTCGACTTCGAGCCGCGCGACCACGTCGAGCTAGGCGAGCTGCTCGGCGCCTTCGATCTGCAGCGCGGAGCCAAGGTCAGCGGCGCGCGCTTCTACTTTCTCACCGGCATCGGCGCCCGCCTCGAGCTCGCGCTCATGAACCTCGCACTGCAGAAGGCGCTCGACTACGGCTTCACGCCCATGATCACGCCCACCCTCGTGCGCCCCGAGATCATGCGCGGCACCGGTTTTCTGAACGAGCACGCCGACGAGATCTACTACCTTCCGGCCGACGACCTGTACCTCACCGGTACGAGCGAGGTGGCGCTCGCGGGGTTCCACGCCGACGAGATTCTCGACCTCACCGACGGACCCTACCGGTACGCCGGTTGGTCGACGTGCTACCGCCGTGAGGCCGGTTCTGGCGGAAAAGACACCCGGGGCATCCTGCGCGTTCACCAGTTCAACAAGCTTGAGATGTTCACATATGTACTGCCCGAAGAGGCAGAAGCCGAACATCTGCGTCTCGTCGGCTACCAAGAGGAGCTGCTCACCTCGCTCGGCCTCAGCTACCGCGTCATCGACGTGGCCGCGGGCGACCTCGGCTCGTCTGCCGCGCGCAAGTACGACATCGAGGCGTGGGTTCCCACGCAGGGCACTTTTCGCGAGCTCACCTCGACGTCGAACTGCACCACATACCAGGCACGGCGACTGGATGCCCGGTACCGCACCGAATCGGGCAAAACCGCTCCCGTCGCCACCCTGAACGGCACCCTCGCCACCACGCGCTGGATCGTGGCGCTGCTCGAGACCCACCAGCAGGCCGACGGATCGGTCGTGGTTCCCGAGGTGCTCCGCCCGTACCTCGGCGGCCTCGAGGTCATGACCCCGCTGAACGGGCGGCGGCCGTGAGTGCGGCGGCTTCGGTCGGCGCTGGCTCCGCCGGGCATCCGGTGACCGATCGCTGGCTCGTCGCGCTCGACATCGACGGCACGATTCTGCACGAAGACGGCTCGATCGCCGAGGCCGTCATCGACCAGGTCGCCCGCCTCACCGGGCTCGGTCACGAGGTCATGCTCGCCACCGGGCGTTCGGTTGCCGCGACCCTGCCCGTGCTCGACCTGCTCGGCATCACGCCCACCTACGTAGTGTGCTCGAACGGCGCCATCACCCTGCAGCGCGACACCGACGCGCCCCTCGGCTACCGCCGCGAGATCGTCGAGACCTTCAACCCGGGCGCCGTGCTCACCCAGATTCACCAGCACCTCGCCAGCGCGCACTACGCCGTCGAAGACGAAGAGGGCTACTTTCGCTACACCGGCGACTTTCCGAGCGGCTCGATGGGCGTCGGCGGCGAGCAGGTCAGCTTCGAAGACCTGCTCGAGATCGACGCCACCCGCGTCGTGGTCATCTCGCCCGGGCACGACATGGAAGACTTTCTCGCCATCGTCGAGACCATGGGCCTGCACCGCGTCTCGTACTCTGTCGGCTGGACCGCCTGGCTCGACATCGCCCCCGACGGCGTCAACAAGTCGACCTCGCTCGAGCGGGTGCGGGCGCTCCTCGACATCCCTGCCTCCCGCGTTCTGGCGGCCGGCGATGGGCGCAACGACATCGAGATGCTGCTCTGGGCCGGCGTTTCGGGCCGGGCTGTGGCCATGGGGCAGGCGCCCGATGACGTGCTCGCCGTCGCCACCGAGGTCACCGGAACGATCTATGACGACGGCTTGGCGCAGGCGTTGGCGCGGTTGGTGTAGTCGCTCCCGCACCAGTCGGTTCTGCGCAACGAGGGTTGAGGTTTGCTCGATACATGAGCTAAGCTCACCGATGACCTGAAGTCTCCAGTGACTTTGACACGGGTCGACACTCGAAAGGTTTCATCGTGCGTAAACGCTCCCTTCTCGCTGGCTCTGCTGTGGCAGTGCTGGTATGCATGTGCACCGCAACCGCGGCGACTGCGACCCAGGTCGTCATCGATCCTCTCGTTTCGCTCGGTGCAGGCTCCGTTCCGCGCAGCATCGCGGTGGGGCCCAACGGGGAGTTCTACACGGCGAACTATGGCGCTGGCACGGTGACCGGGTTCAATGCATCCGGTGCATCGCTGAACAATGCGACGATTTCGTTGGGCGGCGGCGCCGCGCCGAGAGCCATTGCCCGTGACAGCTTCGGTGCCCTCTGGATAGCAGATGCGGGCACCGCATCGGTTTCGCGGTACGTGCCAGGCGAGCCGAGCGCGTCGACGTACTCGCTTGGTGGAACCCGAGCCCCTGGGGCGGTCGCAGTCGACCACTCCAGCACCGCGTCTGCAGACACTGTCTATGCGGCTGACTCGGTTGGCAACTCCATTTGGGAGGTGACCCAGTCGGGCGGTTTGATATCACCCATCTCACAGTTCGCAACCCTTGCCGCGGGCGCCTTGCCGAAAGGTATCGTCACCGATTCGATGGGCAACGTCTACACGGCCAACTCGGGAACAAGCACCGTCTCGAAGATCACCCCGGGGGGAGTGGTTACCGACAAATTCGCCGAATTCTCGCCCGGGGACGGGCCGGATGCGATCACTATTGACAGCCACGGCATTCTGTATGTGGCTAACTACGTGGCGGGAACGGTCGCGAAGGTCGACTCGACCAAGCCCGCGGGTGCGAACGTGGTTGGCACTTTCACCCTGGCTCCAGACGCTCACCCGCTGGGAATCACGGTCGATATGCATGACAACGTCTACGTCAGTAATTCGGGCCCGAACACCGTGAGCATGATTCCGGCTGGCAGCAACAGCTCGCCCCTGACGATCTTGACTCTCCCGAACAACGCAGGGGCGTCTGGCATTGTAGTTTCGTCGACCAACACGCTATTGGTCACCGGGTTCGGCAACAACACCGTCACATCACTCGACCTGTCGACGAGCATCACGACGACTTCGCTGACGAGTGCAACTGTCGGCAAGGCATTCACGCAGACCATCACGGCGACGGGTGTCGACCCCATCACCTTCGCCTCGACTGACCTGCCGTCATGGCTCACACTCTCCGCCGACGGCACGCTGAGCGGCACGCCGACGGCCGATGGCGCTTACTCCTTCTCGGTTACGGCTACCGGTCCCACCGGCTCAAGCATTTCGAAGAACTACACCATCGAAGTGGCAGCCGTGAACACCGGGGGTGGTACCGGCGGTACTGGGGCACCCGCGGGTGGAACGGGCGCCGGTAGCGGAAATGGCGCTGGCACAGGCGGTAGTGGCGCGACTGCGACTCTGGCCCACACGGGAACATCGGGCCCGACGCTCGCCGGTTTCGCCGGCACCGCAGCCGCCATCATGGCTATCGGCCTTGCCTTGACTTCATTTCGCCGTCGGCTCTCCCTGCAGCGCAACTCGCGCTGACTGAGGCGCTGGGTCCGCCTGCTTCCGGGCCCAGCGTGCCCCACGCGATTCTGCTTACCGCATGAATGCCGCCCCCGGCTCGACGGCGCACCACGACCCTGTGCTCGAATGACAACCCGCGCATTTCTCTGTGGCCACCGAGGTCACCGGAACGATCTATGACGACGGTCAGGCGCAGGCGCGGTTGGCGTAGCGCTCCTCGGTCGTCTTCTCGCGGCCTTCTTGCTGAATTGCCGCCGACTCGGCTGAGGTTCGTCTTTCTACACGGGCTCCGGATGATCGGTATGGCGCTTCATCGTAATACTGAGTTATGCTCATCCTCATGAAACTTCTGCCCTTACTTACAGTGCCCCTCGTCTGCCTCGCCGTTCTGGGCGCTGCCGGATCAGCCTTCGGCGCCTCCGCGCAGCCGGTCGTGACCGACCCTCTCGTCACGGTTGGCGCGACAGCCCAACCGCGGGCGATCATCGCGGGCCCGAATGGGGAGTTCTATACCGCCAACTTCGGCGTTCCTTCGGTGACCGCGTTCGCGGGAGACGGCGGAGCCATTCCGGGCGACTCGTTCTCTGTTCCCGACGCAAGCTTTAGTAGCGTCGTTCGTAATAGCGCTGGTTTTCTCTATGCGGCAGATGTGGCGAACGGTAACATCGACGTTTTCGTGCCCGGAATCGGCGTGGGGGTCCATTCGGTAGGAGCCGGCCACTACCCCGTGGCGATGGCGATAGCACCATCGAACACGATCTATTCGGTCAACCAGGGTTCGAGCAGTACCGTGACCAGAATTGCGGCTGATGGAACCGGGACCCCGCTCTACGCATCCCTTGCGCCCGGGGCGAACCCCAAAGGCATCGTCACCGACGCCGCTGGCAATATCTACACGGCGAATTCTGGTGACAACTCGGTCTCGAAGATTGATACAACTGGAGCCACTCTCGTTGTCACGTACAGCATTGCTGGGCTTGGTTTGGGTGCGGCGCCTGACGCGATTGCCATCGATTCGCACGGCATTCTGTATGTGGCAAATTTCGGTGGTGACTCGGTGACCGCCATCGACCCGAGCATTACGACCGGGTCGGCGATCGTCGCGACGTTCCCGCTTGGTGCTGGCGCAAAGCCGTCGGGCCTGGTCGTCGATTCGCATGACAATGTGTTTGTGGCCGACTCGGGCACCGCGTCGATCAGCGAGATCGCTGCGGGTTCCATCAATACCGCTGACGTCGTCCATACCTATACCGCCGCGGGTGCGAAGCCCTGGGCGCTCACCGTCTCGTCAGACAACAGGCTGCTGGTTGCCGATACCACGCTCGGCACCGTTTCGGCCCTCGATCTCAGCACCGTGGTCACGACGACCACGCTTGGCTCGCTCACCGTCGGTACGCCGTTCACCGGCTCGCTGGCCGCTACCGGCCTCGGTGCCGTTGTGTTCACCAGCACCAATGCGCCCTCATGGCTGACTGTCACGCGTGACGGGCAGCTCAGCGGAACCCCGCCCACCGCCGGAACCTTCTCGTTTGCCGTGACCGCACGCACCCCGAACGGCGTCAGTGCCGCGCAGACGGTTACCTACACCGTCGCGGCGGCAGCGACGACCGGCACCCCGACACCCACTCCCACCCCGACCGCAACAACCTCGGGCACCACCATCGGCTCCGGTGGCGGCACGGGTGGCGCAGGAAGCGCCAGCGGTAACGGTGGAACGTCGACCGGCTCGAACTCGTCGCGCACCCTCGCGAGTACCGGCGCCGACGCCTCACGCGCCGTAGCGTTCGGCGGCGGAGCCCTCGCGCTCCTCGCGGCAGGTGGGGCCGTCATGGCACTCCGCCGCCGCCGTCACTCCGTATAGGGCATCGCAGCGATACGCGGCACTCCAGCTCCCGCGTGTCGCTGTGTCAAACCCGAGAAAACCTCAGAACCAGAGATATGCTCACCCTCATCGGGGGGTCGACAGATATCAGAGCAGTCAAGTTCAGGGGTTTCCACTATGAATCGCAGATCATTGTTTTCCATTCCCGCCATCACGGCGCTGGTCGCACTCGGGTCGGTGGCCGCAGCCGCCAGTCCGATGGGTGGCGTCAGTGAACAGCCAAGAAGGGTCGCGCCAAGCGCGGCCCTTCTTGCGTATGTGGGGTCAGGCGCGTCGCCGCGGGCGATCGTCTCAACCGGGGGAGGTGGGTTCGTCACGGCCGATTACGCCACCAACGCCCTCAGCTTCTTCGGGGCCGACGGCACCCCGAACACAGTGGTCGGGGTGGGCGGTGTTGTCGGCCTGGGTGCCGACGCGCATCCGAAATCCGTCACCCGCACCGACGACGGAACGTTCTACACCGCGAACTGGGGCGCCCACAGCATCAGCCGGTTCCAGCCCGGCAGCGATTCAGCGCCGACGACGTTTGACCTGAAGCCGGGCACGAACCCCGCGGCACTCACCCACGACACGGCGGGCAACATCTTCTCGGCGAACACCATCGGTGACTCCGTCACCCAACTCGCCCCGGGTGGCGGCCTCACCGTGACCTTCGCCAGACTCGCAAACCTGTCGTGGCCAACCGACATCGTGGCCGACAATCACGGCAACCTCTTCACCGCGAATTCTGGCACCGACACCGTCTCGAAGATCACCGGCACGGGCGTCGTGACCGACCGATTCGCCGTACTCGATCCCTGGTCGCGCCCGACGGCCCTCGCCATCACCCCCGACGGCATGCTCTTCGTCGCCAACGCCGGCGAGAACATCGTGACCGAGTTCGACACCGCTGCCTCCGCGCCCGCCGCCGGCCTCAACACCTTCGCACTGCCCGACGGGTGCAGTCCCACCACCCTCATCTCCGACGCGCGCGGCAACATCTTCGTCGCCTGCCCGTCTACCCGAAGCGTCAGCATGATCCCCGCCGGTGCCTCCAGTGCCAGCTTGCCCGACACCATCCTCACCCTCCCTGCGTCGGTCGGCCTCGCGGGGCTGACCCTCACCCCCGACGGCACCCTGCTCGTCGTCGCCCCCGACCAATCGGCCGTCTACGCTCTGCCCCTCGCCCCCGTCATGACCACCTCAGAATTGCCCGCGGCCACCGTCGGCACCCACTACGAAACCACCGTCTCTGCGAACGGGGTCGGTACCCTGTCGTTCACTGCTCCGGATGCCCTCCCGGCCGGCCTCGGCCTCGACGCCTCATCCGGAGTCATCTCGGGCACCCCCGCCCTCGCCACCACCTCGACGTTCACCGTGGTCGCCTCGAACCCCGTGGCGGCGTCAGCCCCGCAGCACTTCACCCTCACGGTGAACGCGGCCGCGGGCATCCAGACACCCACACCCACACCCACATCGACAGCACCCGCTGGCCCGACCGGAGCAGCAACCCCGCCGCCAACACCCACCCCGTCGTCGGCCGGAGGCGGGGCCACTCCTGCCCCTTCGTCAACGTCAGGCACGGCTCCTTCTGGCGGAGCCGGAGCCCGAGCTGATGCAGATGCAGGCACGATCACAGGCGCAAGCGTCGCGACCCGCGACCGCGTTCTCACGGCCGCAGACGGCGCTGCCTCGGCCACCGCAACATCAGCTCTCGCCGGCACCGGGGCCAACGTGCTCATCACCGCCGTCGGTATCGCGCTCGCCGCGGCCCTGCTGGTGCTCGGGATGCTCGCACTCGTCTCCCGCGCACGCCGCCGCCGAATCGGCTAGCATTGTGGCTTGTTCGCTTGCCGGCGCTTCGGTGCCAGCGGTGAGCTTGGAGGGCTGTCCGAGTGGCCGATGGAGCCAGTCTTGAAAACTGGTGGGCAGAAATGTCTCGTGAGTTCGAATCTCACGCCCTCCGCAGAAAAAATACCTGGTCAGAGAAAGATCTGTGCTGTTCGGGCCAACTCGGTTCGGGGGAGTGGTCGCGACGCCTCGAGTGCCGGTCACCGAAACGGCCTCTAGGACTCCGCAACTCTATTGAGTAGTTCGAAAGCGTGCGCAATGACTCTCTGATCTTCAGGACTGAAGTTCTCGAGCTGAGCGTCGAGCCAGGCATTTCGCTGCGCACTGTTCGCGAGAGCGACTTCGGCACCCGCAGCGGTCGCAGTGAAGAGTACTTTTCTGCGATCGTTCGGGTCTGGCGATCGCACGGCATAACCAGCAGAGGTGAGCCTGTTCACGCTTTGAGTCATAGAAGCAGGGGCGACTTGAGCCATCTCGCTCAACTCGGTCAAGGTGCGTGGGCCGTGCTTGTGTAGATACGTCAGAACTTCGAGCGCGGTGTCTCCGAGCGCTCCATCAACTCGTTCACTTCGGAAACGTCGATAGAGGCGTCCGATAGTTGAGCGCACAGTGGCGCTCAGATCGGCTGTCGCGGCGCTATCCGAAAGGTGTCTTGTATCCATTTTCATCATTCATTAGTGTAACTAAATGAATACCTTTAGTATAACTAAAAAGCCGCAACTTGGTACGGGTGGTGGACCTATCATTGCGGCGGCAATCGCGAGCACTATGCCTCCTTGATTCGCCACTAGACGCACAGAAAGAAGAAGAGCCCATGATCAATCCCGTTGGACGCGCACTTCGCAATCGACGGGCGGGACACCACACTCTTGTTTGGGCACAACCAGATGTCCAAGCACCGGAGAACTTCACCCTAACCAGTCCCGCGTTCGAGTATGGGAGTCCCATACCTGAGCACCATCGTGGCCGGATATTTGCGGCGAACATCTCACCAGCACTCACCTGGACAACGCCTCCCGCCGGAACGGAAGAACTCGTTTTGATAGTGCAGGATCCGGATGTTCCGGGAAAGCGCCCAGCCACTCACGACCTGACGGTTGGCATTGACCCGTCACTCAAAGCAATTCCTGAAAACGCTCTGACGAACCCGAGCCCACTTAGTGGCGTGCGACATGGCAAGGGCCCGCTCGGTCGACTCGGCTGGGCAGGCCCCGCGCCGATCCCATCTCACGGGCCGCATTCCTACGTTTTTCAGATGTTTGCTCTCAATCGGCGCACGACCCTGACCGAGAAATTCACGTTGGCCGAGTTACGGGATGCGATGGCAGGACACCTGGTCGGCCGAGCGCGACTCGACGGAACCTACGAAATTCGGTGACACGGAGCCCAGGAATCTCCAACGGGCACAAGCACGTTCCCAGGTTTGACTCCTAGATTCCACGTCTCAACCTGACGTGACTGATGTGGTCATACCGGTGCATTCGAGGCAAAGTGCTCGATGACAGGGAAATAAACTGAGACTGACTCGTTAACAACCTCTCGCAGCGGCTGAAAGCGTACCGAAGGCTGTCCGGCCCGCGTGCGGTACCTCGTCATCCATTGGCCCCACTATCGCTCGTTGTCGGGAGTGAGCATCCCGGCAGCATCCGTCGGATCTCCGGTGAGGGTCACCTCATGGTCGACGAGACCCGCCAGAACCGTCGGCCCCTCGCGGAAGGCGATCGTGGTGGGTTCGTCTGGAATAGGC
Organism: Subtercola vilae; assembly: GCF_004923255.1. GTDB lineage: Bacteria > Actinomycetota > Actinomycetes > Actinomycetales > Microbacteriaceae > Subtercola > Subtercola vilae. Next base: position 20,790 of record NZ_QYRT01000037.1, read on the forward strand.
ACTGCACTGAGCGTGAAAGGTAGCGAGACGTCGCAGATTGTGAGCCCACCAGGGTGCCTGAGCACCTGGAACCCATCGCCGGGCTCCACCTCGCAGCCCCTCACGTCTGCTGGACCGGCCAGCCACTGAGGCATCCGCAGCCGAATGTCGAGAGGTGCCTCCTCGTCGGAGCTCGCTTCGATCCGCATCCGCAGCGCTGAGGGGCGATGAGCGTCTCCGGCGTCTGCTGCATTGGCGTCGGGACCGACATAGTGAGATTTCGTCTCCGATGGAGAGACCGGCGGCGAAGAAAGGCGAGTTCTGTAGTTGGTAAGTTCCGGCCGGCAGTGGAGCAGCCCAAAGCCCCTCAGAGGTGAACGAGGGCCATCCATTTGATATCTGACCGTTGCGCCTGAGGTTCTGAAGCGTTTGATCCTCGCAAGAGCCAAAAGGACTTAACCCGGACAGCGACACATGAGATGAGGAAGGGCTGTGAAGGATCGTATCGAGGTGCCTGATGTGCGATGAGCTCTTGTGTTAAAAGCTGCTGTGAGAATAGCCACGACACATCCTCGAGGGGGTCGGGCCGTGAATTTCGCTGACGACCACTCGCACAGGGCTGGCGTCAGTAAGGATGAGATGTACAAGTCTGAGAGTCTCGCGGGGCCGATGGTTTGTTTAATCCGGGTCCGCCCACGCTGGAAGCGAAGGAACGCGTCTACGCCAAGCAACACCCACCGGTAAGAGCTGCGACACGCAAGCCGACGCACCCATCGCCAGGGACGGCGGAAGCCCCGACAACGTCGCTGAACGCATTGCAACCTTCCACCATCTCGGCGACATGACACCTTCTGCGAGGTAGTCAGAAACAATCTGGATGCGCACGTGGGAAGTATGGGTGCACGCCATCGACCTCGGAAACGGCGCCAGCATTCATGACCCACCTGACGATCTCATCGACGCGTTACTCCGCGACGTGCTAGCTTCATGGGCCCGGGGACGTGCGAGCGAGCAGCTACCTCCTATGTTCTCAGAGCCATTGGCCGGGCCGATCCTGCAGATGAGGCTCCCGATCAAGCCGATTCGATCGTGGTTCGTGGGCTCGCCGCAAACCTAGCAAGTTGGGCAACTAGCCGAAGCAACGGCAGCGAGTTCCTCTCCGAAAATGACACCGTGCCCCCCGCCCCGGGTTGACTGTGAAATAACCGCTTGCACATTCACGAAAGCACAGAGGGTGCACAGAAGGTTCGTGCTCTCAGCCACTGCGACTGATTACCAAATTCGTGTTCGGTTCAGTCCGCTCGTTAGCGGTGCGATGGGACCAGGCGGGTAGCTGGACCCGTGCTCTTTCTGCACGCCGTTCACGTCGATGAGAAAAGTCGCCGTGCTCCCGTCGCGCTCCTCGAAGTCGGCGTCGACGAATCGAACTTTAAGCAGATCGTGGCCCGAGACGGTCTCGACTTGGGCGACGTCGAACTCGGGCGGCAGATCGCTCGTCAAGTAGACATGACCGTCGGCCTCGATGATAGCGGCGCTTGCCGGCCCTTTCAAAACGATTGGGTTCGCTTCCAGCTCGTATGGTTCAGCGCCGGCTGCGTAGGTGTTGTCGCGGACGTACACAGGTTGTTTCGCGCCGGCGAAGCGTTCGTGGTCGCCGCGGGTAGGGTCGTTGACCATGGCGAGGTAGTCCGCCAGGTGGGCAGGGTGCCCGTTGTATCCAGCTAACCCGAAACCAGAGGTACCGTGCCCGTGGGATGCGTCCGCCCCGTACGGTTTTGCGGGGCTGCTGCCGAGGAAGAGATTTCCGATGTGCCGGTCGTCGCCACCGAGGATGGCGGCATAGCCGGCCACCTGGGTACTGTGTGGCACGTGATAGGGCGTTGGGCGTTCAACTACAGGCTCGAGCAGCACGCTGCCGAGAACGAGGTTGTTCACAAACGCGCCGCCCTGGCTGAAGATCTCGAGCGATGCGGAGGAGCCAAAAATGTTGTGTTCGACAAGGTAGGGGCCGTGGCTTACCTCGACAAAGAGATCCCTGCTGTTGTTGTACAGGACGTTTCGGGAGAGTCGGGTGCCCTGCGTCTGCCAGTCCAACCAGATACCCAAGGACGTGTCGTGGATGCGGTTGTGCCGGATGATCACATCAATCGCCGCATGTAGTTTGATGCCGCCGATCTCGTACCCGTAAAATTCGCGCTTCAGCGCGATGTTGTAGATGTGGTTGTCTTCGATGGTCGAGAATACGCAGCCCAGGTGTCCGACGATGCCGTTTTGACCGCAGTCGTATATTGTGTTCCGACGGATGAGGTGGGAGCCGACATGTTCGCGGTCCCAGCCGATCTGGCGGGCAGAAAACACTGATTCGAGCTGGTATTGGTAGCCGGGTTTGTCGCGGCGGTCTGTGGCGAAATTGTGGCCGGTGGTCTTTTCCTTACCTATTGAGATCGCGGAGCATTTTGCGTCGTGGATGATGTTGTCCTCGATCACCCATCCTTTTGCCCAGTTCGGTCCGATCAGACCCGGCTGGTCGGCTGTCGGAGGAGTCCACGGGCTGGCAGACTGGGAGAGCTCGAAGCCGCGTACGGTGATGTAGTCGAGGTGGTGTTCGGTTGGGTAGAACACTGAACGGCGTACGTTGATTTCGACGAGTTCGGTGTTGGGGTTTGCGTTGTGAAAATTTGCCCAGATGGTTGTGGCGTCCTCGTCGACTTCGGCGTACCACACATAGCAGGTCTGTGCTGGATCGTTGATCGTGGTTGTGGTTGCCGTCCAGTCGTCAACGACCGTTGTTCGTCGGGTTGGGTTGGACACTTCCGTGTGGCTGAGGACTTCGTAGAAACTCTTTCCGTTGAGGTACACGTCGCCGAGGTGTTTCTTCGGTGAGTCTTCGGCGGCGTAGACGATCCAGTCGCCGTTGAGTTCTTCAGCGAACGGATTGAAGGTGCCGAAAAAGGCGTTCGGTATGACCGCCTTCCAGACCGTCCCGTGCTCGTGCTCCCACGAGTTGATGTGTTCTGAGCCGGTGATGATGACGTGTTCGCCGGCTGCGGCTTGGTAGGTGATCCGCCGGATGTCGCTGGAGCCACCGAACTGGGGTTTCACCCATTCCCGGTAGATACCATCGTGGACGATCACGGTGTCTCCCGGGCGGGCTCGGGCGGCAGCCTGGTTGATCGTGCGGAGCGGAGAGTCGGCGTGGCCTGGGGATGTGTCGGAGCCAGTGGTTGCGACATGGAAGATGGTAGTCATATTGAGGTGGTGGTCCCTTGGCGGTGTGGTGTTATTTTCCGAAGCCGGCGGTGAGGCCTGCGAGTAGCTGTCGCCTGCCGAAGATGTACAGTGCCAGGATCGGAAGGGTGGACAAGACGACGGCAGCGAGCACGGCGGGGATGTTGGAGGTGAATTCGCCTTGGAACGACCAGAGCGCCAATGGCAGCACTCGCTTATCGGGGCTTTGGGTGAGAACGAGGGGGAAGATGAAGCCGTTCCAGACGTTCAGTCCGTCATAGATCGCTACCGTGGTCAGCGCCGGGCGGGCCAGCGGCAACACCATCGTGGTGAGCATCTTCCAGTTCGACGCACCGTCGACCCGCATCGCCTCGTACAGCTCGTTGGGGATGTCGCGGAGGAAGTTCACCAAGATGATAATCGAGAGTGGCAGCGAGAATGCGACGGAGGGCAGGATCAGTGCGATGAGGCTGTCGTAGAGTCCGGCGCGGGTGATCATCAGGTAGATCGGGATAATCACTGCTTGTAGCGGAATCGCCAGCCCGAGCAGGAACACCGAAAACGACAACCGCAGTCGTCTGCTGGTGAGCGAGCCGCGAACGATCGCGAAGGCTGCCATCAACGCGAAAGCGACTGCGAAGGCGACACTGACAAGCGTCACGATCAGGCTGTTGGCGAAGTAGGCCAGAAAATTGTTCTGCAGCACCAGCGCATAGTTGTCCAGAGTCGGTGACGCGGGGGGCAGCAGGGCGTTACCGGAGAAGAAGTTGGTCTGGTTCTTCAAGCTGGTGATCACGACGTAATAGATCGGGACGATGGCGATGAGTAGCCAGATCGTGGCCGTGATGCCTGCCGGGATATTGGGGAGCACCCGGTTTCGTTTTCGCCCCCGTGGAGCTGAGGCCAATCGGGTTGTGGGGGTTGTTCGGGCGGGGGCGGCGATGGCCATCATGCACCTTCCAATTCGCTACTCATCTTTGAGAATCCGGAGAACTTCGTCAGCCCGAGCGATAGCACCAGGCCGAGCACGACGAGGATCACGGCGAGGACGCTCGCGAGTCCCATGTTGTAGGACGAGAACCCGGTCAGGTACATGTCCAACGGGAGCAACCGGGTTGAGGTGCCGGGGCCACCGCCGGTCAGAACGAACACGATGTCGAAATAGGTCAGCGATCCGACAAGCATCAGGGTTGAGGACGTGATGATGGTGTTCCGAAGCTGCGGGAGGGTGATGTTGAAGAACTGTGCCATCCGGCCCGCCCCGTCGAGAGTCGCCGCCTCGTACAGACTCTCCGGGATCTGCCTCACGCCGCCCTGATAGAGCAGGGCATGAAAGGGGACGAACTGCCAGGCGATGATGAACACCACCGTGTAGATGACAATGTTCGGGTCGCCCAGCCAGTTCTGGGACAGCCACGGCACGCCAAGTGATTGGCCGAGACCGAAGTTTGGATCGAGCAGGGACTTGAAGGCGATCGCGATCGCGGCCGCAGAGATCAGTAGGGGGATGAAGAAGAAAACCCCGTACACGGCCCGGTATTTTTGTTTCCCGGCGGTGAACACGCCCAACAGAAGCGAGATGGGCGTCTGGATGATCCAGCTCAGTGCCATCACCTGCAGAGTCAGCCCGAGCGAGTGGTACGTCTGCGGGTCGTTGAATGCCTTGATCCAGTTAGTGAGCCCGCTAAAGTTGATGGCGTTCAGGCCATCCCAGTCGGTGAAGCTCAGCCCCGCGACGATGACGAGCGGAACGATCGCGAACCCGACGAACATGATCAGCGCGGGAGCTGCGTACCAGGCGCTCGGAGCGGCGGTTCGAGTGGCGTTGTTCGAGGCATTCCGGGGGGTGCCGGCCTGACGTTCGGCCAGCACCCCGGTGTGCGTTTCGGTCATGATCTATTTGCTCGCAGCGGTCATCGCATCGGCGAACTGCTGGGGGGTGCTCTGCTTCAAGAACACCAGGTCAAGGTTCGTCAGCAGCGCGTCAGCAGCGCTCGGGTCGATTGCCTGATCCCAGGACAGAGTGAAGTTCGCCGCGTTCTCTGACATCTGATAAACGTCCGTCAGGAAAGAAGCGTTCGCGCTCTTCGCGATTTGCGCATCCAGCCCAGTGATCGGCGGCACACCGCCTGAGGAGAGCAGCCCGGCGATGTAGGTGTCGGTCATGTTCCCGCCTGTGAGGTAGCCGGCGGCTGTGGTCTGCTGGTCCTTGGATGCGTCGGCGGAGATCGACCAGTAGTTGGAAGCGTTTCCGACGACGTTCGACGCGTCGCCGGTGCCACCCGTGACGGTGGGGAAATCACCCCAGCCGAGGGTGTTCGCCGAAATGAAGTCGGGTGCTGCGGTCTGGATCGCGGCGTATCCCCAGGCGCCTTGCAGGATCATCGCCGCCTTGCCGGTGTACATCAGGGCGAAGTCTGCGCTGCTGTCGGTGGCGACGGATTGGAACCCGTCCACGAACCCGCCGGCGTCGACGAGTTGCTGGATCATGGTCAGCGCCTGAATAACCGACGGGTTGGACCACGCACCAGCCTCGCCGTCCTGGATGGCTTTAAAAGGGGTAGGACCGCCGATCCGGTCGGTGAGGTACTCCAGCCACATCAGTTCGGGCCACTTGCTCGCACCGCCCAGCGAGAACGGGGCGATTCCTTGCGCGCGGAGCGTTTTGACGTCGGAGAGCAGCTCGTCCCAGGTGGTCGGAGCACCGGTCAGGCCAGCCTTGGCCATCACATCTTTGTTGAAGTAGATCAGGGCCGGTTGCACAGTGTTGTTAGGCACCGCGTAGAGCTTGCCGTCGACCTCGCCGTTGGCGGCGATCGCCGGGAATACTTTGGCTGTCAGCGAGCTGTCAAGCGGCACAAGTTTGTTCGCGTCGACATAGGATTTCAAAACCCCGCCTCCCCACGTCCAGATCAGGGTGGGGGAGCTGCCGGAGCCGATCGCTGTTCGTATCTTCTGCTTATACGCGTCGTTGCCGAAGAATTGGACGTCGACTTTCTTGCCCGTATTTGCAGCATTCCAGGTATCAAATGACGCCTGGATGGTTTTCTGCTGCCCGGTCAGTGCCCACGCGCTGGCGTTCCCGGTGGAACCCCCGCCGGGACCCGACGTGCCGCACGCGGTGAGAGCTAACGCTGCGGCGGTGAGCAGTGCCACGCCGAGCGTGGCGCGTTTTTTTGCTGTGAGCTTCATTGCTCGTCCTTTCGATCAGTGTGATGGAAGGAAAACATTACGAAAGTTTTTACGACCGTATTGTCTTCACGGCACAAATTTGGTCGATTAGACCCATAGAGTCAAGCAACATGTTCGCGAAAAACTTTCGCGGCACGTATGTTGACGGTGAGAGGATGGGGCGGCTAGAAATGGTTCAGGCAAAGAACGAGAGCGAAGAGTCAGTGACGATAGAACACGATCTCATCTCCGAGAGGAGAAAACCGGCCAGGCGAATCACCCTCGCCCGGGTGGCTGACGAAGCGGGTGTCTCGATCGCGACGGCATCCAAGGTAGTGAACGGGCGAACCGGGGTGGGGGAGAGTACCCGTCGTGACATCGAACGAGTTGTCGAGGAACTCGGTTACGTCGGAGTCAGCGAGCGAGAACGGCCTGTCAGAGGGCTCCGGGAGCCCCTCGTGGAGATCGTTATCGATTCCCTGAAGAACCCGTACGCGTTGGCGTTGCTCTCAGGCGCGATAGCCGCTGCCGAATCCGCGAAGGCCGCTGTCGTCACCCGGAGACTCGGCGCACTCGCCACCGAGTCTCCGATGAAGTGGGCGCAACGTTTGGCCAGAACGGGGCGGGTCGGGGTGATTGAGGTCACGTCCGAGTTCTCCGCCGAACGAGAAGCCGCTCTTCGATCTGTGGGACTTCCTGTTGTGCTGGTCGACCCGATCGATGTGCCCCGAACCGCGACCGTGAGCGTCGGCGCAACCAACTGGGCCGGCGGCATGGAGGCTACCCAACACCTCATCGACCTGGGGCACGAGAACATCGCCTATATCGGCGGTCCAACCGGGGCCGCCTGCGATGTCGCCCGAACGCACGGCTACCAAGCAGCTATGCACCAAGCTGGGCTGCCCACGAACCTCGCGGAGATCATTCACGGTCCGTTCACCTTCGAACAAGGACTCGAGGCCGGAATCACCATCCTCGCCCGGCCCCACCGCCCCACCGCGATCTTTGCCGCAAGCGACGTCGCTGCACTTGGCGTGATGGAAGCAGCCCGCCGACTCGGTATCGCAATCCCGACGCAACTCAGCGTCGTCGGGTTCGATAACACCATGCTCGCCCCTTCATCGGCACCGCCGCTGACAACGATCCATCAGCCTGTCGAAGAAATCGGCGCCACCGCCGTCGCCACCATCTTCCGGCTCGCCAGCGGCGAAACACAGCCCACAAAACGAGTGGAACTGGCGACACACCTCGTCGTCCGCGACTCCACGGCACCACCACCACGGCATTCAGAAACGAGCATTCACCATCGCTGAAATAGCCATCGCACCGAACCCAGAGCGCTGGCTCGTCAACGCCCTCTACGACGCCGGGATCAGTGCCGGAACCCTAGACGAAGACAGCCGCGGCCTGATCTGGCTCGGATTTCATGACCCCGACGGGCTCGCCGCCGCGCTCACCAGAGCCCCGAACATCGAATGGGTCCAACTCCCCTCGGCTGGAGTCGACGACTTCGCCCTCGCCGGACTGCTCGACCACAAGATCATGTGGACCTCGGCTAAAGGTGCCTACTCGCAGCCCGTCGCCGAACACGCCCTCGCCCTCATCTTCGCGATGCTCCGAGACCTGCCAATCCGGGCAAGAGCGCATGACTGGGGCAAGCCTGCCGGTACTACGCTGCACGGAAAACGCGTTCTGATCGTCGGCGCAGGCGGTATCGCGACAGAACTTCTCCGCCTCCTGGCCCCCTTCAACAACCACGTTGTCATCATCCGCAGAACGCCAGCACCTGTCCCCGGTGCACAGCAGACAGAACCCTTCGAAAGGCTCAGCAATGAACTCGCCGAGGCCGACATCGTCGTGCTCGCGGCCGCCCTCACCCCTCTAACTCGAAAACTCATCGCAGCACCAGAGCTCCACACAATGAACCCCGGCGCAATCCTCATCAACATTGCACGCGGCGGACTCATCGACCTCGACGCGCTAACGACTGCCCTTGCGGATAAACAAATTCGCGGCGCCGCCCTCGACGTCACCGAACCCGAACCGTTGCCCTCCTCCCACCCTCTCTGGAAAGAACCCCGCGCGCTCATCACACCCCACACCGCAGACACCTGGGACATGATCTGGCCACTACTTCAAGAACGCATCATCAGCAACGCCAAACACTTTCTCGCCGGCACCGACATGCGCGGCCAGATCAACCCTGCGGCCGGCTACTAGAGCTCATATTCACCCAAGTCGCCAGAACAGTGGGAAACGCGCTGGCAAACCGACTCGATGTTCCATTTGTCGACGGCGGCAGCCTGCACACCAAGAGAAACATCGCGAAAATGCACTCTGGCGAACCACTCGACGATACCGATCGTGGCCCCTGGCTAGAAAGCATCACCCTGTCAGGAAGCCCCGAGCTGATCGCAGACCGTCTCGGCACCACCCCGCGCTTGCTCTGGCGAAACGATTCGTCGACGACGGCCGCATCGGTACCATTCGTCATGTTCGTGCCCAATACCTGCAGGACTGGCTCAGCGATCCGCTCGCGCCGCTCACATGGCGGCTCGACCGGCAGAAGGCCGGATCCGGCGCTCTCGGTGACATCGGGGCACACAGCATCGACACTGCCCAATGGATGACCGGGCAGAGCATCGACGCTGTCGCGTTCACCGCGGAGCTCAGCGGCGGTGCGCTCGGCGTGTTCGAGGCCACGCGGCTGGCTCTCGGCCGACGCAACGCCAACCGCATTGAGATCAACGGCGACCGAGGGTCGGTGGCCTTCGACTTCGAGCGTATGAACGAGCTCGAATACTTCGACGGCACGGATGCCGAAGATTCCGAAGGCTTTCGACGCATCCAGGTGACAGACCCCGTTCACCCTTACGCCGCCCATTGGTGGCCGACCGGCCATGGCCTCGGTTATGAGCACCTCCTTACCCACCAGGTCGTCGATCTTGTGACAGACATCAGCGGTAGGCGGCAGCCGTCACCCTCGTTCGCTTCTGCGTTGCAGATACAGCGTGTGTTGGCAGCAGTGCAACTGAGTGCTGCCAACGAGTCCCGTTACACGAAGGTCTCGTTGAACACAGCGAAGAGATGAGCGCCACCATGACCAGACCAGCAGGCTGTCTTCGTACCTCGCCTGGGTCGATCCGCGCCGCGGCGACGGTGGTTGCGAACAGCATCGATGCGCGGCGGAATAGGCGGTGAGGGGAACGCATCGAAGAAGGTGCGTCAGTCGGTTCGCCGAGCTTCCAGTTTTTCCCGTGTAAGGGCATCGTGTTTTGCGCTGAGTGGGTGGCTGCTCAGAAGGCCGCTGTCGTCGATGGCTTTTTCGCGGTCGCTGAGGTTGAGTTCGGTTAGCGCTTCAAGTTCAGCATCGGGTGCTTCCTCGACCGCGATGAGCCGCTCGTCTGCTCCGGGCATTGCTCGGAGGATCTCGTCGAGTTTTCGTTGAGTCGCTGATTGTTGCCGGGATTGGGTGTGCTGAATGGCGAACACCATGATGAAGGTCACCGACGAACTCACGACATAAAGCGCGTTGTCCCACCAGTCGGGAAAATTGGTGAGGATGCCGAAGATGACCCAGGCCAAGATCGATGCGGTCGCGAAGAGACCCGCGGCGGAGTGTGAGCTCGCCTGCCCGATGGTGTGGAGCATCCTGCTTGCCCGCGACCTCGATGCAGGAGAAGTCGCCGTAACGCGGTACCCGAGGGTGTCGTAGGGGGTGTTGGTCATTTCAGTTGGAGTCACTTCGAGCAGGCACGTTCGGTCTTGCGACGTGTGATTTGAGTTCGCGATATTCGCGCCACACCAAGTAGATGATCACGACGTCTAGAGCGGTGAATATCGCCATCGAGAGAGTTGGCGTCGTGACGAGGGCATAGACCTGATACGCCAGAAACACTGTCAACACTGAGAGTGCCCACGGGTATGCGCGGTGAAACCGCTTCAACAGGCAGTAGACCAGAGCGATCTTGACGACGCCGTGCACGATCAGGAAGGCAATGAGAAATGTCGAGTTTTGATGGGCGAGTTGTGAATCGAGATGGCCGATGTTGCTTGCAATGAAGAGGTGAGCAGCGGTGTGGCCCTCGTTGGCTTCGTTCACGATTCCGGAGAGCAGGGCGTGAACGGCTGCCGGTGCGAGCCAGAGTAAGAGTCCGGCCAGTAGCTCGACGGCCCCGTCGACACCCTTCACGATCACTGCAAGAAAGTAAAATCGGTCGAGTATCGAACGCCGACGCGGTGCGTGTTCGGTGTCGGTGAGCGGGGGTGCGGGGATGACCATGTATCCACGGTAGGTAGCCCCCTGGCCGGTGGCGTCCCCCAAGGGGATGAACACCGCTACATACATCGAATGACATAGCTGGACCATCGTGGTCTTCTCATTCTGGGTACGGATACCCGCGGTGAGGCAGGGTCGGGTGGAGATGCTGGCTGCTCCTTTGCGGGCACGGTCATCCTTCAGGATGATGTCAAGATCACCCGTCGGTCTGACGACAGCCTTGCGGGTGAAGCATACGGTGGGTGCTGTCACGCCGAAGGTGCGCGTGCCTCAGACAGGAAACTCGTTGTGACTAACGTCTCGCACAATGAACCGGCCAGACAGTCAGGCAACCGGTTGATCACCGCCCTCCGACTTGATTTTCCGGCCGGCAAAAACCAGCCGGGCCTAGCGCGGTTCATCATCGCGACCGCCGTCGCCGTTGCCTTGTCGCTGCTCGCGTGCGCCGGACTCGCTCAGCTCGGTGTGGTTCTCTTTCCCGCGACGAAAGGGTACGAGCACTATGGGTTCGCCGACTACGGAAAACTCACCATCATCGGAGTCGTGCTGGCCTCTCTTGCCTGGCCCGCGCTCACGTTGATCAGTACCCGGGCGCAACGACTATACGTTGGGCTGGCGGTGATCGTCACGATCGTGGGATTCGCGCCCGATGCCTGGATCCTCTATCAAGGTCAACCTGCCGACGCCGTCTTCATCTTGGTGCTCATGCATCTCGCTCTGGCCCTGATAACCGTGCTGGCATTGATGTTCATCGCCCCACAACACCCCGCACGCCGAGCCCTCCAATAATCCTCGAAGAATTGGGTGGACCCAGAAATGGGCCTGGATCGTCGTATTCCCGGGACGGTGAGAGAGGCGCCACACGGCGCAGGCCTGTTTAGTGCAGACGGTTCCCGTCGGGGGAGGCGATGCCTCCGAGCACGCTCAGCACGATTCGCTCGGCCAGGCCGGCGTCGATCGGTTGGTGGCCGAAGAGTGCTCGGTAGTAAAGCGGTGCGGCAAGCAGATCCGGCGTGAGCTCCATGTCAATCGTTTTGTAGATTTCTCCGCGAGCAATTGCACGTTCGAGGGCGGCGCGGGTGCTGTTTCGGCGAGGCTCGAAGTATTCGCGAAAGAAAAAGGCCTTCAGTTCGCTGTCGCCTGCGAAATCGGAGACGAGACCGGGCAATGCGTTCGCGACCGAGGAAGAGGTGAGGCCGTCGGCAAGGTTTGAAATGCCGGCGAGGAGATCGCAGCGCACACAGCCAGTGTCGAGAGTGGGCGTGGTGCCCAGCACCGAAATCAGCGCGTGTACGACGACGCCGGGCAGGCTGTTCCACCGACGGCGCAGCGCCGGTTTGCTCGTGCCGGCGGTGACCGCGATGGCCTCCATGGTCAGGGCGGTGTAGGGCCCTCGGCCGAGAAGTGTGAGTACCGCCTGCGTCGCTCTATCATCAATGGTCTTGTCACGCGGGCGACCGCCTGGCGCGGCACGCGCGGGGTGTGGTGCGGCATCACTGTGCTGTTGCGATATGACTCGACGTTAGCGGAGATTCATTGCGTTCCGAAGCGGAACGTTGCGTGAGGTGCGCGATGGATTAACAGCTGAACCGGATGCACGCTGAGGTGCCTTGGCAGGTCGACTCGAGCGAACCCTTCGCTGAGGTGGCGGCCGGCAGCGGAGGCCTGTTCTCCCGCAGGTTTCGCGCCTTCACTGTCGGTATTCTGCTGAGCGTCGGGGTGGTGGCGTTCGAGTCGCTCGGAGTGGCAACCATCCTGCCGGCCGTCGCGACCGAGCTCGGAGGGTTGGGCGGATACGGTTGGGGGCTCTCGGCGCTCATGCTGGCAAATATTGTCGGCACAGTGGTCGCCGGCACAGACATCGACCGCCGGGGCCCCGCCCGCGCAGTATTCATCGGAAGTCTCGTATTCGCCACCGGCTGTCTCATCGCCGGCCTTGCTCCAGAATGGTGGGTCTTCGTTGTCGCCCGCGTGCTCCAAGGGCTCGGTATTGGCGCGATCATGGCCTACGCGTACAGCCTCGTCGGCATCGCTTACCCAAGCAGACTGCAACCGGTCATGTTTGCTTTTCTCTCTTCGGTGTGGACGATCCCTTCGCTGGTCGGCCCCGTATTCGTCGGTCTCGGCCTCGCCGCGGGCGCACTTGCGTGGACAGCCGGTTCGTTTGTGCAGGCACGCCTCGACGCGGTCGATCCTGGCCGCCGCGCGCGGTCGGTCAGAATCGGCTTTCTTGCTTTGCTCGGTGGCGAGATCACGATGGGTGCAACGATCGCACTCCCTGAAATGTGGGTGGGGTGGGCGATCATCGCTCGTCTCGGTGACACCTCGGTCGCGTTCGGCACTGTGTTCGGGATGACCGCGGCATTCGGTCTGTTCGGCACGCTCCTCGCGGGTCGACTCACTGAGAAGCAGAAGTGACCGCCGGTCTGGAGAAGAGGTTCACGAGGTTACCGTCAGGGTCGCGAAACAGGGTGGACCGGTTGCCCCACGGCATGGTGGTGGGTTCGAGCACAATGTCTTCGAGCACGTCGTGCAGCCGAACGAACTCCGCGTCGACGTCGGTGACGAGGTACTCGATGATGATCGTGTCGTTGCTACCCGGCTGTGGTGCGTGGTCGCCGAGCATCGCGACCGTTGCCGTGCTGGCGATCGCGAGGGTTCCCGTTGCCGTTCGAATCTCGGCGAAAACAGGTGCGGGCCGCACGGCGACCGTTTCGGTGACAGCCTCGTAGAAGCGTGCGAGCCGGTCGACGTCATGAGTGATGATTCGAATCGATGCGAGGTTCATGGGTTCCTTGTCTGTCGGGCCGCGCGGCCAGACGAGTCCATCCTGGGCTGACCGAGCGACAACGTACTGTCGGCGTTTAGAGCGATTCCTCGCCTGTGCCCACTCTTCGCAGCTCTCCGTACACGATGCCGAGGTCTTGTGCGCTGAGCGGGCGTCGCGGTGGTCGCTCAGCGAGAGACTCCGCCGTGCTGATGCGGTCGCCGCGGAACGCGCGAAGGCCGTTGCGAAGGCGACACCAGGCGATCAGGTACCAGTCACTGCCCTTCACGACGAATCCCATGGGTTCGACGTGCCGCGAGGTGACAATTCCGTTGCGGTCACTGTAGGCGATCTGCAGAACGTGCCCGGTTCGGAGCGCGTCAGCCAACTCGCGCGGCGCCTCATTCGACCGGTGCTCACCGAGCAGGTGGATGCGGGTCGCGAGAAGCGCAGTCTCATTCAGACGGCGATCGTCGGTTACGGCGACAACCTTGCGAAGCGCCGACGCCGCCGCTTCGCGGAATGGGCTGGTGGCCAGAGCGCCCAGGGAGATCATCATGGCGAGCGCCTCGTCGACAGTGAACCCCAGGGGCGCCAGAGTGTGCGCCGGGTCAAGGCAATACCCTCCCGCGCGGCCCGGCTCTGCCCAAATGGGTACTCCACCCTGTTGCAGCGCCGACACATCTCGCTCGATGGTGCGGGAACTGACACCGAACTTCTCGGCGAGCCACCGGGAACTCCTCGGCCGCGGTGCCACGGCCCGCAACTCCTCCACGAGTGCGTAGAGTCGATCGGTGCGGGTCACACCTAGACCCTAGTTGCGAGAGCGAACGTTAGGCTTGAGCATGTGGAGCCAGCCCAGTCTTTCGAGCTCGAACGCCCGCGGTTGACGGCCATCGCGGCGCGGCTGCTCGGCGATCGACACGAGGCCGAAGACATCGTGCAGAAGGCGTGGCTGCGCTGGAGCGAAGCCTCGACTGAGGTGATCAGTCTGCCCGCGTGGTTGACGACGGTAACCACCCGGTTGTGCCTCGACAGGCTGCGCGCGCGCATCCCTTTGCCGGCCGAGACTCTCGATGCGGTCGCCGCCGGCCACGACGATCCGGCGACGACCGCAGAGCGGGCTGAGTCGGTCGGCCAGGCGCTTCATATCGTCATGGCGAGGTTGACCCCGAACGAGCGGGTGGCATTCGTTCTCGCCGACACGTTCGGGTTTGACTTTGTGAGCATCGGCGAGATTCTGGATCGCAGTGCGGCAGCAACGCGCCAACTGGCGTCGAGAGCGCGAAACAAGGTGGCGAGTGCCGAGCCGGATGGCCCTGCATCTGACGCGCAGGTTGTGGACGCCTTCATGGCCGCGGCCCGCGGCGGCGATCTCGAACGCCTGCTCAGCCTCCTTGCCCCCGATGCAGAGGTGAGCGCCGACGCCACGGCGATTCTGGCGGGCACGCCTTCGTCGATTCGCGGCAGGGCTGCGGTCGCCGAGTTCTTCAATGGCAGTGCTCGTGCGGCGCTGGCTGTGTTCATCGACGGCCGGGCGGGTGCGGCCTGGTTTCAGAAGGGAACGGCGAAGGTGGCCTTCGATTTCACGGTCGTCGAGCACGAGGTGCAGGGCATTGTCTTTCGGGCCGCCCCGGCGACGCTCCTGCAGGTCGTGCCACGAAAGGCAACCCTGCCGAGAAGCCCAGATACGAACTCGCCGTCACATTCGTGACTGCTGATTCGTCAGGAGAGTGAGTCGTGCCATTCTGGCGCCTCGTGAGGAGAACCGAAATGAAGACCATGACCTGCCGCCAGCTGGGCGGACCGTGTGATGAGGCCTATGTCGAAGCGACCGCTGACGACGTGATCAAGGCGCAAGACCGCCACCTGAAGGCGGCTGTGAAGGCCGGCGATGCGACCCATGCTGAGGCGCGCGATGCGATGAAGGGCCGATGGATGCACCCGAAGAAGTCCATGGACTGGTACTCCGGGGTCAAGCGCGACTTCGCGGCGCTTCCCGAAAGTTGATCGGCGAGGGGCGGTGACTCAGAGCTGACCCAACACCGCCGTGCTGAGCGCTGACCTGTCCCACAGTTCGACGTAGTCGCGAAAGATCGGAGAGTGCCGGCGAGGTTGGCGAAGCCACGTGCGGAGTTGCGTTTCGAAGTAGTCGAAGAGGGCGGGCTGGAGGCCCCCGTTCATCGAGTCGCGCCGAAGCTCGCTCAGCATGTGCTCCGACCAGTTCGACGCCGCATCTGCGCCAGGCAGGCCCGAGATGCGCAGGCGCAGATTCAGCCGTCTGGCGGTGAGGCCGGCCGCGGCGCGCTCACTCGCCGAGAGAAACTGCCAGATCGTCGCTACATTGCCGGCTTCGATGAGTGCGCAGATGAGCGAGCGCCGAGCCATCACTTCACGGCGACGGGCAGGGCGGTCGTTCACGTGCAGCACGATGAGCACGGCGAGCAATACTGCAATCAGAGCGCCAGCGGCGGCGGCGAAGAGAGTGATCATGGGGCGTTCCTGTCGTTGAATGCGCGGCAGGCCACGAGCCCGCTCTGCCTAGGAAGACACCGATTCACCTATTTTGTGACGCGCCGCCCTGCCCACACGTCGGATGGCTCAGATTGCTCGCAACAGGTGCAGCACAAGCAGGACTCCGCCCACCCAGATGCCGATTGAGATTGCGATTGCCACAAAGATTCCCCGAAACCGGCGATAGTTCTCGTGTCTGAGCATGACGACCCCCTGGATGGACTGCTGCGACTGCTCGATCTCCGATGCCCGTACCCGCAACATGTGCTTCCGTAAAGGAAGACCCTCCGTTCATCGTTTCGTGACGCGGCTACGAAAACTTTCATTTGCGACCGCATAAGATGCGGCGCGCCGACGAACCCGATAGCGTGAGGGTCGGGGGGCCTACTACCGCGCCTTTGGGGGCTGACCGTGAAACACGCCTACGACTCTGAAGCCATCGACCAGCTCCACTCCGACATCGACCTCGTCGCTCTGACGCGCGAAGGAGACACTCGGGCGTTCGCTGAACTCTGGGCGCGGCACGCTGGTGCTGGTCAAGCGTTTGCGCGAGGATTTTCGAGCTACGACGCAGAAGATCTCACTATCGAAGCGTTCTCGAACATTCTCGCTTCGGTGCGCGCCGGTGCTGGTCCGACGGCAGGGTTCCGCCCGTACCTATTGAGTACGATTCGCAATGTCGCGCGCAACTGGTCTCGAAAAGCCGACCCGATCACAACAGACGAACTTGACCACCTTGCCGACCCGGCCACCGAAGAGGCCGCTGAACTTGCGGCACTCGACAGCGGAATCACGGCCACCGCCTTCAGGTCGCTGCCGACCAGGTGGCAGGAGGTTCTCTGGTACTCCGAGGTCGAAGCGATGAAGCCACGGGAGATCGCACCGCTTCTGGGGATGTCTGCGAACTCGGTTTCTGCGCTCGTCATCCGCGCGAAAGCAGGGCTTCGCGCTGCCTGGGTTCAGGCGCATCTGAAGAAATCGCACGATCCCGCGTGCGCGGCCGTCGCCGGCTTCTTCGCCTCATACTCGCTCGGTAGCCTGGCGAAGAAGAACGTCGATGCGGTCGACCGGCACCTCGCGGTGTGCGAGCGGGATTGCGTGATCGTGCTCGAGGAGGCCAGTCACGTCAGTTCGATGCTGGTACTGGTTCTACTGCCCCTTGTCACCGGTGTCGCCGGGGCCGGGGGATATCTGGCCTACACGCAAGCCGGCGCGCACGCGGCGGTGTCTGCTTCGCCCGTTTGGACCACCGGGTCGGTGCACGCCATCCCGGGCGGCTCGAGGGCCCACCTCGCTTCTGCGACCGTGAAGACCCCGGTGACCAGGGTGGGGCTCGTCGCCGGTATCGCCGTTGTCGCAGCGGTTGTGATCATCGGGGCATCTGTGACGTTCGCGCTTATTCTCGGCAGCTCGGGCAGAGTGAAGACGGCCCCAGACGCTGGAGCCCCGGTGGCCATGCCCAGCCCGGAGTCGTCGCCGCTCGCCACAGCGATACCCGAGCCGGCGAGCACGCCCGCCGCCCCCGATGCGCCCGTGACCCCGCTCCCGACCGACGCGCCGGCTCAGAAGACGACGCCGAGAATCAGCACCTACACGGTGCCCGTGTCGAACATCGATGCGCCCACGGCGGTGCCGCTCACCACCCCAGAAGTTGCGCCTGCGACGACCCTGCCGACCCCCCATCGGGCCTGCGCTGGGTCAGCACGGCGTTAACA